>JAJFGW010000038.1 GCA_021775915.1 Alphaproteobacteria bacterium
GACTGAAGAGTCTCGCATAACCGTAAATGGCTCTGCCATTACGCAAACGCAAATCAATGAAGAAGTGCAATATCACCCTGCGTCCAGCCTGAAGGAAGGCAAGCAGGCCGCTATGCAGGCCTTGGTTGTTCGTGAATTGCTAATGCAATGCGCGGCCAATAAAAATATCAAGGGCGCGACGGAAGAAGATACCATCAGCATTTTGCTGGAGGGCGAGATCAATGTTCCTGAACCTGATAAGGAAAGTTGCCGCGCTTATTACGAACAACATCAGGAGCATTTTAAAAGCTCTTCTTTATTTGAGGTCTCGCACATTCTCTTTTTGGCGGGTCCGGATGCGGAAAAAGAAGCAAAGGATACTCTTCTTGAATTAAAGGAAAAGCCGGAGCGTTTTGAAGTGCTGGCAAAGGAGCGTTCTGCGTGTTCGTCTGCAACGAGTGGCGGGCGTATGGGGCAGGTGTCTAAAGGGCAAACCGATCCGAAATTTGAGGCCGCCCTGTTTAACATGCAAAAAGGCGACATAAGTTCTGCGCCCGTGGAAAGTAAGTTCGGGTTTCATATTATCAAGATGCATGAACGCGCCGAAGGGCGGTTGTTGCCTTTTGAAAGTGCCGAGACTCAAATCATGGAACATATGCGCCGCAATGCATGGCAGAGATCTGTCCGGCAATATATCCGTGATCTAAGTGAAGGTGCGACTATAGAAGGCTTTACTCTTACGGAGTAAGTTTTAAGGCTGAGGTATCACAACCGGCAGCTTCTCGATAGCCGTATACTCGGAATCACCGCGCAGGTATTCAATGGCACATATTTTCTGGTAATCAGCCTCTTTTCTTTCATCCTTTAGATTTAAGAGAAGAAGCATTTTATCCAGCGTATCGACATCAGGGATGTTTTTTGAAGCCTTACACGTACTACTTGTTGTGCCGCTATCTTCAACAAGATTTGGGTTGGCAATAATGCCTTCAAGGTCGGCCTCGCTTCTTATGAAGTTAGCAGGATCGGAAGCCGTTCCTTCAAACTCCGTTCTGATGTCGGGCGTAACTCCTTTTTTCTGGACTGTGAGGTCGGAAGCTCCTCTGTAATAGAGGTAGGTTGTAATCTTCATCGCACCTTTCTGGTCTGCGTAATATTGTTCGAAAGGAAAGATGGTTTGAACTGAGCCTTTACCGAAAGATTGCGTGCCCATTATGGTGGCGCGATTATTGTCTTGCAGGGCAGCAGCAACGATTTCAGAGGCCGAAGCCGAGCCACCGTTAATAAGGACTATAAGCGGTTTTCCGTTTATAATATCGCCGAATTTTGCTCGTGCAGGCTTTTGTTTAACACCTTTGGCGTTGCCAGTGGAAACAATAGCACCACTGTGTAAAAAGCTGTCGGATACGTCAATAGCTTGGCTCAGAAGGCCCCCCGGATTAAAGCGTAAATCCAGAATATAGGCCTTGATATCGCTTGTAGAGTCTTCCAGATCTTTAACTGCTTTTTCCAGCTTTTCTGTGGTTAGGGCGTTAAAGCTACTGATATTAATATAGCCAATATCACTTCCTATAAGATGGGACGTGACCGGACTTGTTTTGATGATTTCACGAATGAGCGTCAGTTCAAGCGGGTCGATTTCACCCTCGCGTCTTATTGTGATCTCAATTTCTTCGCCCGGTTTACCGCGCATCAAATCAACAGCATCGGCGAGAGACATTCCTTCTGTGGGTTTGTCGTTAATGTGGGTGATAATGTCCCCGGGCTGTATACCGGCTTTAGATGCCGGGGTGTCTTCCATGGGGTTGACAATTTTTATACGGCTTGTTTCTTTATCTTCTTCTTTTTGACTTTCCAAAGAAACCTGTATGCCCAGACCGGCAAATCGGCCGCTTGTTCGGGTGTTCATTGCTTTAAATTCTTTTGCTGTCATATAGTCGGAGTGAGGGTCAAGCGTATGCAGAATGCTATCCAGCGCGGCTTCTATTGCATCAGCTATTGTATAGCTAGTGGTGTCCGCGCTGAGCTTTTTCAAACCATCCAGTGCATATTCTTTTAGTTCTTCGGGGGTGGTTTCCTCTACATATACATTGGGAATATTCAGCGTAATATCATTAATAAACCAATTACTGTCAGTGATACTGGTCGGTGTTGCATCACTAGCCCCGGTCAGGAAATCTTTAATCGTTTTGCTCTCGGCTTTGTTTGCAGGCTCAGCCGCATCAATTGTCAGTGCCATTTTGCTGGCGCCATCTTCTTCTGTCGCCATGGCATAGGACGCCGGAATAAGGCTGCTCACTACGGTGAACGCAACGGCTGCAAAGGCTTTTTTGGCACTTATTTTCATTCTGTTTCCCCTGTATAATTTTTATATTTAACGTAGGCTAAAGAGGGAGGTAATTTATGTCAAGGTAGTTTTTAACCTTGCGGCATAAGGGCAGGGACAGGCGCGGTATTTGTATAAGTCGCCGTTCCGAGCAGCGTATCAACCGCGCATAAAAGCTGAAAGTCAGGCTTTCCATCTCTTAAAAGCGCATCAGGATCAATGTTTTCCGTTATAACATTTTGTCCGGGAGAGCAGGTTTTTGTTGTTCGGTGGTTGTCTTGCCCTGTGTTTGGGTTAGCGAGCATACCTTCCAGATCAGCTTCTTTGCTCATTTTATTTGCTTTTTTTAGAGGCACAAACCTGGTGTCTGGGGTAATGCCAACACCCTGAATAGAATCTTTAGAGGGCGTAAAATAATGCTTTGTTGTCAGCCGGATAGCGCCGCCGTTACGGAGTTCATAAATGAGTTGTACTGACCCCTTGCCATAAGTTTGTGTGCCAAGAATAAGAGCGCGCCCATGGTCCTGCAGCGCTCCGGCAACGACCTCGGATGCTGAAGCTGAGCCGCCGTTTGTCAGGATAATGACAGGTTTTCCGTTTGTAATATCGCCTTGTGTTGCTATGTGCTCTTTATCATTCGGGCTGCCTGTACCGACCGAGACAATGACACCTTGATTGAGAAATCTGTCAGCTATCTTCATCGACTGGTTTAGATGCCCGCCCGGATTGTTGCGCAAATCAATGATGTATCCCTTAACGCGGTTACCCATCTCAGCCTGAACTTTTTTTATTTCTTTGCCTAAGCTCGCGTCTACATCTTTGTTATTAAAAGTTTTTATCTGGATATAACCAATATCATTGCCTATGATTCTGCTTTCAACGGAAGGTATTTTGATGATGGCGCGGGTGATTGTAACATCAAGTTCTTTACTATCCCGCTTTATCGTAAGTGTGATTTTTGTGCCGGGCTCTCCGCGCATTATTTTAGCGGCTTCTTTTAGGTCGGTGCCTTGTATTGATTTTCCGTTCAGGTGCGTAATAATATCACCTTTCTGAATCCCGGCACGAGACGCTGGCGTATTGTCAGTGGGCGAAGCAATTTTAATAAGGCTGCGTTCTTTATCGAATTCAGCTGTAAGTCCAAGTCCGCCATACTCTCCACTCATTTCTTGTTGCATTTTTTTATATTCTTCAGGCGGATGATAGAGGGAATGGGGGTCAAGAGATTTGAGCAATTCATCAAGATTTTTACCGCGTAAACTCGCCGGGTCTGGCCTGGAAACATGATTTTCAACAGCCAGATTAAAGGCTGTTTTAAGCACATCTTTGTCTGTCATAGGACGATTATTTATGATGTCGCCAATAAGAGCTCCGGAAAACAAAGCAAGAGTTCCGAGGGCAACAGTATGGAATGCTTTTTTAAAATTTTCTTTTTTCATGGTTTTCCTGTTTAAATTCTTCGTAGAATATACATATTAATAAAAGCGAGTGCAAGTTTGACTTTTTTGTCAAAATTTTACATAGTTTACAGCTTGGGAGAAGATAATGAAACAGGGACTAATAAAACAAGGTGTTGAATTCGCACTGGCTTGCGTGTTTTTCGTTGCTGCGAGTGCGACAGCAGCGATTGCTGAAGAGCCTGTGCCAGAAGATATGGCCAAAATTCCCGCCGGGGAGTTTATTATGGGCTCTGATGCGCTCGGCCCTAATCACGGTGCCCCTGCCCATAAAGTTTATCTGGATGAATTCTGGATGGATAAATACGAAGTCACGAACAAGCAGTTTGAAACTGTCTTTCCGGATCATAAGAGATCTTATCTCTCTCCTGGAGACAATTCGCCCGTGTCTCGTGTGACATGGACGGATGCGTTTAATTATTGTCGTGCGGTTAAAAAATATTTACCGACCGAATCTCAATGGGAGAAAGCGGCGCGGGGCGGTACAAGAACGGCAGACGAATTTCCATGGGGAAAAGACTTTGATCCGGACATGGCGCATGGCGGGTTAAAGCTAAAGGACAAGACTGCGCCCGTGGGCAGCTACCCGCCCAATGGTTACGGTCTTTACGATATGGGCGGTAATGTTTGGGAGTGGGCTTTTGATTGGGTATCAGATTATCCGAACACTACAGAAACGCTTAAAAACCCGTGGGGGCCTCCTTTTCGCTTCAGTATTGGAGAGTTCAAGATTCGGCGCGGTGGCGCGTGGTCTGATGATATTAAAGGGATGAAGACGGGGTGGCGGGATTGGAGCGCACTGGATAGCAATCATTATCATGATATCGGATTTCGCTGTGCCTCTAACCCGCCAAAACCAAAATAAATTTTAAGGAGTAGCAGGGCGCAGGATTTTGTCCTGTATTTCCTTCTGGAACCATTTCGAGAGCGGTTTGTCCTGTTGTCTGAAATCTTTGTATATAAGATTAATTAAGCGGTTGCCGGTATCGGGAAGCTTTGTGCGAAGGTCTTTGAGCGCTTCGATCAGCTGTTTTTTGCCGCGCTCCTCATAGGAAGGCCATGTTGCGGTCTCTTTGTATTTTTCGTTGTATAAGCTGCCAACAAGAAACTTTTCCAGCCAGACGCGTTTTAATTCATCGTTTTCTGCCATGCGGCTAAATTGTTTGAGGATGTCCCCGGGAGGTACTTCTTCGTAGGTCTTCCGCTCTAAAAAATTACGAAAGTGGATGTCGTGGGCTTGAAGCATGGCTTCTATCCCGCCATCTTTTTGGGTGGCTTCTGCTATGGCTTGAAGCCGGTCTTTGGCTGCGCGGTTGTTGTAAATTCTTTTGAGGGCGTATGAGCCGCCCCACATTGTTGCCGCGCCCATGGAGGCGATCATGCCCCAGCCTGTCATGTGAGCGCGGACAGAGCCTTTTTCGCCAAACAAAAATTCGTAAGTTTCCGGCGGTAGCCCGGCCAAATTATCCGCTGCAATCCCCATGGCCCCGCCCGCAGCAAACGCTCCAACGAAAAGAACGGTTCCCGTTCCGAGGCCAGCCAGAGTAACAACGCCGCCAATGGCGAGGGTTTTTTTAAAAATATTTGTCAGCTTTGGAATATTCATCAAAAATCACATTTTCATAATTTATTAGATATCTATCTTACAATAGCTGTGCCTGTCAAATTTTCTTGTGTAGAGTTATATTGCTTTAAACAGAGGAGATTAAAAATAAAACCTAGAAATGCTGCAATATTAGGAGGGGTAGCCGGATTGTTAACGGGGACTGTCTTCCTGTCTGATGTGGCAGGGGCCCCTATATTTGTAATGCTGGTGCTCGGATTTCTTAGCTACGAATGCACCTGGGCGATGGGCACAATTAGCAAAACAAAAGATATTTCGAAAGCCGCAAAAAAGAAGAGCAAGCCTGATAAAGGTAAGACAGAATAAAAGAGGAAAAATGGAGGCACGGACCGGATTCGAACCGGTGTACGAGGATTTGCAATCCTCTGCCTATCCTCTCGGCCACCGCGCCTTTTTTAGCTTCGCCGTACCAGATAGCATTTTGCAGAACAAAAATCCAGTATGTTATCTACGTTATCTATTGGACAAATTCTGTAGAAGAATCATATAAAATCTGCCAGAATTGCCCGGAGCAATATTTTGTTTTTATGGGGACTTTAAATTATGCAGAATTACGTACAGGCGCGCAAAAATATGCTGGATTGTCAGCTTGCGCCTAACGGCATTGTTATGCCGGATATTTTGGAAGTTTTTAATAAGGTGCCAAGGGAGCGCTTTTTGCCGGAAAACAGGCAAGGGACAGCGTATCTTGACGAAGATTTGTTGCTGGATGAGGGGTGTTTTTGTATGGAGCCTGTCGTTCATGCGCGTATGGTGCAGGCGGCAACACCTGATGAAGAGCACTCTGTGCTTAATATTGGAGACGTAACAGGATATTCTTCGGCCATATTGTCTGATCTGGTTTCAACGGTGGTCACTCTTGAATCTACGGCTGGTACTCTTGAGCGCGCACGCAGTATATGGGATGAACTCGATTATTGTAACATTGCTGTCGTAAAAGGTACTGAAAAGCAAGGAATCAAGAAACATGCGCCTTATGATTTAATTTTTATTAATGGCGCCGTGGCTGAAATTCCCGATAAGTTGCTTGAGCAGCTTGATTCTAAGGGACGTCTTGTTGCGGTTGTTAAAAAGCCCGGCGAGACTGTTGGGCGCATCACTGTGGTAGAAAAAGATGATAATGGTAAGTTTTCCACTGGAATTCTTTTTGATGCCTCTACACCCTATGCGTCTGGCTTCGAACCTGTCCCTGCCTTTGCGTTTTAATGATATATTGCGACCGGAGGATGTTCCCATAATTTTGAAAAAGATGCGCCTTAACATATAATTCACAGAATTTATGGGTACTTATCTTATTCCACCTTTGACAAGCTCTTCTCAATATATCAAACTTAGCAATAGTGTAATGCTTTGAATTCAAACGGCTTCCATTAAATGTCTGAAGATAATCCTGAACAGGAACCATCAATTGAAGAAATCTTGTCTTCCATTCGCCAGATAATCTCTGACGATGACGAGGATGAGGCCGCTCCTGAGGCCGCTCCTGAGGCCGCGCCTGAACCAGAGCCTGAGCCAGAAGCTGCTCCTGAACCAGAGCCTGAGCCAGAAGAAGATGACGATGTTCTTGAGTTAACCGATAAGGTTGATGATGAGCCTGAGGACGTTCCTGAGCCTGAGCCTGAAAAAGTCGAGATAGATTTACAGGATACTGATGACGATGAGGTCGATTCTATATTGACTGATTCGGCTGAAGGCGCTGCTTATGAGGGCTTTGCCACTCTGGCAAGTAACGCTGCCTTGGATCGTCGGGGAACCGGGGACACAACGGTCGAAGACATTGTTCGGGAGCTTATGAAGCCTATGCTGCGGGAGTGGCTGGACGTTCATCTTCCTCCCCTTATTGAGAAGGTCGTAAAGAACGAGCTTCGGAAGGTAGCCAAAAAAGCTACTGGAGATGAGTAAAGAAAAGTCCTTTTCTGTTGGTTTTACTTACATTTTAAGTTATTGAAAGAGCTGTACAGCAACGAGTTAGCGGATTATTCCTATGCTTGAAAAAACATTTCAGCCTGAAAAAATCGAGTCACAGCACTATGATACTTGGGAGAAGGAGGGGAACTTTACCGCCCATCCGGAAAGTGCCAAAGACCCCTTTTGCGTTATGATGCCACCGCCCAATGTCACGGGCAGCTTGCATGTTGGCCACGCTCTGAACGCGACATTGCATGATGTTCTTGTGCGTTATAACCGTATGAACAATAAAGATGTTTTGTGGCAGCCGGGCACCGATCATGCCGGAATCGCTACGCAGATGGTTGTGGAACGGAAGCTGGAAGAAGAAGGCAAAAAACGCCGTGATCTGGGGCGTGAGACTTTTCTGGAAGAGGTCTGGCAGTGGAAAGAAGAATCGGGCGGCACGATTGTTAACCAGTTGCGTCGTCTTGGTGTTACGCCGGACTGGGGCCGTGAGCGCTTTACAATGGATGAAGGTCTGTCTAAGTCCGTGCTTAAGGTGTTCGTGCAGCTTTATAAAGAAAATCTTATATACCGCGATAACCGCCTTGTGAACTGGGACCCTAAATTACAGACGGCCGTTTCCGATCTGGAAGTAGAACACCGCGAGATCAAGGGTAAATTCTATCATTTTCGCTACCCCTATGAAGATGGTAGCGGCCACATTTCAATTGCCACAACGCGGCCTGAAACCATTCTGGGCGATGGCGCGGTGGCCGTTCATCCGGATGACGAGCGTTATAAGCATTTGGTCGGAAAATTTGTTGTTGTGCCTGTAGCAGATCGGATTATTCCGATTATTGCAGACGAGCATGTGAAAGCTGATTTTGGTTCCGGCGCGGTGAAAATAACGGCGGCCCATGATTTCAATGACTTTGAAGTTTATCAGCGACATAAGGATGAAGGTATTCCGCTCATCAACTTATTTACGCCTGACGGTAAAATGAACGAGAATTGCCCGAAGGATTATCAAGGTCTGGATCGCTTTGAGGCGCGCAAAAAAGTGATTGCTGATTTTGAGGACCTTGATTACCTCGATAAAGTTGAAACCCACGTTAACCAGGTTCCCTACAGTCAGCGTTCCGGTGTGGTGATAGAGCCATTCCTGACCGATCAATGGTATGTCGATGCGAAGACGTTGGCGGGACCGGCTCTGGAAGCTGTTAAAAGTGGCAAGACTGAGTTTGTGCCGAAGCAATGGGAGAATACTTATTTCCACTGGATGGAGAATATCCAGCCCTGGTGTATTTCGCGCCAGCTTTGGTGGGGACACCAGATTCCGGCATGGTATGGGCCGAATGGTGAGATTTATGTTGAGGAAAGCGAAGAAGAGGCTTTGGCGCAGGCGCGGGAAGCGCATGGGCAGGATGTCGTTTTAACGCGTGACCCTGATGTGCTGGATACGTGGTTTAGCTCGGCCTTGTGGCCTTTTTCGACACTTGGCTGGCCGGACGAAACGCCGGAGCTGGAGAAATATTATCCCGGCGATGTGCTGATAACCGGCTTTGATATTATCTTCTTCTGGGTGGCGCGGATGATGATGATGGGCTTGCATTTTATGGACGAAGTACCGTTTAAGCAGGTTTATATCCATGCGCTTGTTCTGGATTCCAAGGGCAAGAAAATGTCCAAATCCAAGGGCAATGTGATTGATCCGCTTGAGTTGGTTGATAAATATGGTGCCGATGCATTGCGTTTCACCTTAATGGCAATGGCGGCGCAGGGCAGGGACATCAGACTTTCCGAAGATCGCGTTGAAGGATACCGTAATTTTGCGACCAAGCTTTGGAATGCGGCGCGCTATTGCCAGATGAATGAGTGCACGCCTGACCCTGATTTTGATCCGGCCAGTGTGACCTATACGCCAAACAAATGGATTGTTAGTGAATTGGTGGATACGCAGGTTGCTGTAGGAAAGGCGCTTGATGGCTATAAGTTCAATGATGCGGCGTCCTTGATTTATCATTTTGTCTGGGGGTCTTTCTGTGACTGGTATCTGGAATTTACCAAACCCGTTCTGGCCGAAGGCAAGGACATGGCTGATGAAACTCGTAAAACAACAGCATGGGTTCTGGATCAGATCTTATTATTGCTCAACCCGTTCATGCCTTTCATAACAGAGGAGCTTTATGCTTCTCTTGCAAAACGAGGAGCGGATGAGCGTTTGATTAGTGCCAAATGGCCTGAGTATCCTGAGAACTTGAAGCAGAGCGATTCCGTGGTTGAAATGAACTGGCTCACGCGCTTTATCTCCGAGATTCGTAGCGTGCGCGCTGACATGAATGTTCCGGCTGGTGCTAAAATAGAGCTTCTGGTCAAGGATTCTTCCTATGATACGCAAGGGCTTTTGGTGAGCCATGAGGAAATTATTTGCCGGATGGCGCGATTGCGGTCAATTAACCTGGCTAGCGCAGATGTGCCCAAAGGCTCAATCCAGACGGTTGTAGGCGAGGCAACGCTGATCTTGCCGATTGCTGATATTATCGATCTTGATCAGGAACGCGCGCGCCTGCAAAAGGAAATCCAGAAGCTCGAAGGTGACATTAAGAAAATAGAGCAAAAGCTTGATAATAAAAAGTTTGTTGATAATGCCCCTGAAGACGTTGTGAAAGAGCAACTTCACCGCAAGGAAGAGGCCGAAGGCGTTATTTCCAAACTCAGTCAAGCCCTCAAACAACTCGAAGCTGCTTGATTTTTTACGGTTAATCACGTATCGTTATTTTTATGACAATAATAATTAAACGCGTGAGTCCCGTTTTTCAGTATGGAGCCTATAGCCCGGCCTATGATGAGCCGCGCGTGCCTGTGTTTGTTCCCTCTCAAGGTAAAGAGAGAAAACCTACGGCTCAGGAATCGCCTGATTACACAGTTGCCATTAGCCCTGAAGGTATGAAGCTGAGTAAACCATAAAAAAAAAGCCGCCGGCTCTTTTGCGGCAGCTCTTTCGTCATCTTTATAAAAGTCGTTATTCAGACTTTTCTTCTGGCTTTGCTTCCTTTTTCGGAGCTTCTTCTTCACCAAAAAGACCACCGTAACGGCTTTCGAACTTGGTAAGCTGGCCTTTTTCAACAACTCTTGCTGTGCCGCCTTGCCATGCAGGGTGGGATGCAGAATCAATATCCAGCTTCAGCTCATCGCCTTCTTTGCCGTATGTGCTGCGCGTTTTGTATTTTTTACCATCAGTCATAACGACTGTAATCTCGTGGTAATCGGGATGAATATCTGCTCTCATCGTAATTCTCCTGTTGAACGAGCCGCTTTTTTATCGTTAATAGAGCGTAATTGCAAGGTTTTTATTACATCGTGAGTGTTATGAACTGGTGGTTACCTCATAAATTTTCTAAAAAGCGGCCGCACCTTGAAGCGCGTATGGCCACAATCAAGGCTGTTCGCGCCTATTTTGACGACCAGGGCTTCTATGAGGTGGAAACGCCGATCCTGCAAGTGTGCCCGGTGATGGACACGCATATTCATGCTTTTTCTTCGGAATTGCTAGGTGTTGACCTTAAGAAAGACCGTGACCTTTATCTTCATACCAGCCCGGAATTTGCCATGAAAAAGCTGATGGTGGCGGGTATAGAGAACATGTACCAGATTTGCCATGTTTTCAGGAATGGTGAAGGCTCAAAGTTACATAGCCCTGAATTTACCATGATCGAGTGGTATCGCGCCGAGGCCGATTATCATGATATTATGGACGACTGCGTTGGTTTGCTGCGGTCTTGTGCCATAAAGCTGGATATCCAGCTTTATAAGCACAAAGGTCATGAGTGCGATCCTTTTGCGGAGTGGCAGAAACTGTCAATCATAGAAGCCTTTGAGCAGTATGCGAATATTGATTTGTGTGCCTTTCTTGAAGACAAAGAGGGTTTCTCAAAAGCCATAGTGGAGCAGGGCATCCGCGTTGCCGAGGATGACCGGTGGGACGATCTGTTCTTCCGTGTTATGGCAGAGAAAATCGAGCCGTTTCTCGGTATGGGTGTTCCCACGATTTTATATGATTATCCTGTGTCCATGGCTTCGCTCTCGCGGCACAAGCCGGACGATCCGCGTTTTGCCGAACGGTTTGAGCTTTATGTCTGCGGCATAGAGCTGGCCAATGCCTTTAGCGAGCTGACCGATGCGCAAGAGCAAGAGACGCGGTTTCATGAAGAAATGGCCATCAAAAACGAGCTTTACGGTGAGCAATATCCCATTGATGGGGATTTCATCGAAGCCTTAAAGCATGGCCTGCCCGAAAGCGGTGGCATAGCACTTGGCATTGACCGTCTCGTCATGCTAATTACTGGAGTACATGATATTGAGCAAGTATTGTGGGCTGGAAAGCCTTGACTGTTATTCGTCATTGCGAGGCGGAACGAAGTTCCAACGCGGCAATCCAGTAATTTCGGCTCTCTGGATTGCTTCGCTGTGCTCGCAATGACGAGGGTGCCTTAAGCTGCTAATTCTTCACTTTTTTTTACAGCCAAAGATTTGCCCGTTGATTTGAGGTCGGTAAAGGCTTCGTCAAGGCGAGCGATCATGGCTTCTTCTCCGGCGCGGAGCCACTTGCGCGGGTCGTAGAACTTTTTGTACGGCGTGCCGTCTTCCGGGTCGATTTGGTGTTTGAAGGCTTTCTCGTTTTCAAACACGAATTTACCGGAACCTTCGGCAAAGGCGAATTGTGTGTCTGTATCAATATTCATTTTGAAAACGCCGTAACCGATGGCTTCTTCTATCTTGGCTTTTTCAGAGCCGGAACCTCCGTGGAAGACTAAGTCCAGTGGGTTTGCGCCGGTGTTATGCGTGCTTTGCACCAGCGCTTGCGAGGCCTGAAGAATTTCAGGGCGGAGCTGAACATTACCGGGTTTGTAAACACCGTGGACATTGCCGAACGAGGCCGCCAGTGAGAAGTGCCCGATAGGGGACAGAAGCTCCCATGCTTTCAGGCAGTCTTCGGGCTGGGTGTAGAGCTTGTCATTATCAACTTCATCTGAACCAACGCCGTCTTCTTCACCGCCAGTGACGCCGAGTTCAATTTCAATGCTCATGTCGATTTTGACCATACGCTTTAGAAGGCGCGCAGATTCGGACAGGTTAAAATCAATCTCTTCCGCTGATAAATCCAGCATATGAGATGTGAATAAAGGCTTTCCGGTTTCCTTGTAAAACGCTTCGCCGTGATCCAGAAGAGCTTCAATCCACGGGATTAGCTTTTTATCGGCGTGGTCGGTGTGAAGGACAACGCAGATGCCGTAATGTTCGGCCAGTAAATGAACGTGGCGGGCAGCAGAGACGGCGCCCAGCACTTTTGCCTCGAAGCTGTCCGGCATGCCTTTTCCCGCGTAGAATTGCGCGCCGCCATTGGAAAGCTGGACAATCACATCGGCATTGTTTTTGGCGGCTGCTTCCATCACAGCGTTGATTGAATCGGTGCCAACAACGTTAACTGCGGGCAGGGCATAACCGCCATCTTTGCAAGCTGCCAGAAGTGTTTGGTAATCATTGCCGCTAATAACGCCGGGTTTAAGGGACATACTGCTCATATCTCAAGACCTTTCCATGAATAACTATACGGTTATTCATAGCAAATATAGATATAAGGATAAAGCTTATTTAGGTTCCAAGGTAGAAGGGGCCGAAGTAACAGGAGTCGGAGCAACAAAATCAAATTCGTTAACCGGGGCCATAACGATACCTGAAGTATCAAGAACTTTACCGTATTGCTCGGCAGTCTTTGATGTAAAAGTCAGGTTACTCATCGTTTTTGTCTTCTCTCTGTAGCAATCCAAAGTTAATCAGGTTGTGGACGGCCCTGTTTTGCGTCGTTGTCGGCGCGTTATAGAGACTTTCAAAAATTTGTTGCCGTGTTACTGAACCGTTTTGTCCGATAACCGCGACGATCTTTGCGTCCCGCAAGGTCGGCTTATGCTGACCGAATAAATTTATAAGGCTAAACAGGAAATTTTGCAAGCTTTTGTGGTTAAAATCGAAGTAGGCCAAAGCCAAATCAATGTTCTTTTTTGCGTAGCCGCAGGTGTGAAGACTAACCGTTCTGCCGTCATTGTCGCCTTGTGTCCGTGTAATGCAGCCATAATCGTAAAGCCATTCTATATCGCGGGTTAGCGCTGATTTATTAACGTCTACCCGGTTCATGATGTCGGCCTTTGTTGTGGCCGGGTTTTCGTCAATATCGACAAGAACAGCAGCCCGGCGTAATGTGCAGCCAGGCTCGCCCCCCAGTGCAGCGACGAGGTGGTCTAAAATTATAGTGGCAGCATCAGCTTTGGCCGCCGTGTCATCCTGTTTTATAGGTTGCATAGCCATATAGTAGCACTAAATGCCCTAATTTCCAAACAATATGGAAACAATCTCAGTTGAAGAAGCGAGTGATGAATCGCCCGAACCAGATTGTTCTACGCCTGATTCTTCCTGTTGTAAATCTTCGGCTTGAGAAAGAATGCCTAACTTGTTGTTTTTACTGCGTTCTTCTTGTTCTCCAGCGCGCTTTTCTGCCACTTCCTGCTGTGCTTGTATCTTAGCTTGCTGTGCCTGAGCGGCCACGGCACGGTCTTGTGGTGATGGGTCAGCAGGGGCTAGCGCAGCCCTTATGACTTGGTCCATCCTACGAATCGTTGATTCTGGGTTGTTGGCAACGGGGGAGGCATCAATTTGAACCTCTCCTGCAACGGCATATTCGCGGCCATCTGGCCCGGTCACTGTTTCAAAGCTAACGCTTCCTGCCACAGAGCCGCCCGCAGTTTTGTGGGCTGCTTCATGGGCGCGGACTTCGCGGTCGGTTTGTTTAAGCTCCTGTACCTGTTTTTGCTCTTCTTCGGTTAGTTCACCTTCGACCGCTGTCGAAGAATCGCTTTCTTCTTGTGATTGCAGCAGGGCATTAAAGCTTTTTGGCGCGAGAGGCTGGGTTGCTTGTTCTAATTTTCCGACTTCTTCTGGCGAAGTTGTTGATTTGACTTCATTTTTTTTGGACGCAGGCTCACTGTTACTAGCCGGCGCTGTGCCGGTAGTATTTTGCGGAGGGGTTAATAATGCGCTTCCTACGCTGATCATCTACTCTCTATTATCCTATAGAGGCCTTAATAGTTCGTTTGCAGGAGTTTATCACGAACAGGAGGTGTAGCCCCTTGTTTTTATTTGAAAAATCAATGTTATTCTTTTTGTTCGTCATTTTTTTTAAAATCGTCATTGCGAGCAAAGCGAAGCAATCCAG
>JAJFGW010000039.1 GCA_021775915.1 Alphaproteobacteria bacterium
ACAAAAGCTCTGTCAGGCTGCCGTCATCAAAGATGACATCAGCAAGACCGAAGGCCAGATCCAGAACAGTACCAAAATCAAAAGTTTCCGCGTCCCATGTCATGGAATCGATGCCGGCAGTATAAACTTCGTTTTCTTCAATCAGCGTTGCGCCGCTGTTTAGAACTTCGATGCCGTGTCCGCCTGTGGCCGTTACATTATTGTCAGCAATAACGACCGAGTAATCGTCCTGTGCGGTGAAGGTACCCTCAACCCGGATACCGGCCCCGTCCGCGAATGGAACGGTGATTGTGTCTTCTACATCGTCATAGAAGCTTTCCAGTGTGGTAAATAAGCCTTCCAGATCGCCGAAGTCAAAACCGTCTTCAAGATCAAATTCTTCGCCCAGCCAGTTAGTGAAGCCAATACCGGTCAGGAATAAATCGTTACCCGCAATAACGGTCATCGCGCCGTCCAGCACTTCGATACCGTCGCCGCCCGTTGCGGCAATCTCGTTACCGAGGATATTCAGGCCAGCGCCGTATCCCTCAAATTCACCTTCCCATTCACTATCTTCGCCAACACCATCCGCGTGGATGCCGTCTTCGCCGGTCAGGAATATCTGGTTTTCAATGATAGCAATATCGCCGCCGCCATTGACATTCATGCCGTGGCCAAGAATGCCGCCTACAAAGTTACCGGCGATTTCAACGTTCCAGCTATTGCCGACATTTACGCCGTTCCCGGCGCTAAGCCCGACAAGGTTATCATAAATTCCGATCCATGAACTGCCGGTGACATCAATGCCGTTGCCACCTGTCAACATGACCATGTTCTCATAAACATAGCTATTATTAACAGTGTTCAGCGCGATGCCATGACCGCCGATCGGGCCGAATTCAAAGTCGAAGAAGTCAGCGCCAAGCACGTTGCCATAGACATCAACTTCATTGCTGTTACTGACAACTATGCCGTTATTTGTCGTGCTGAAAATGTCATTGTTGGAAATCGTTGCGCCATTATTACCGTATACATCGATACCATCATCGCCCGCTCCGGCGATGTAGTTGTAATCGATATAAGCGTCTTCGCCGCCGAGAACATTAATACCGTCCTGACCAGCGTCATAAATTTCGTTCATGGAAATTTCGACATTATTGCTCGGATTAACCTTGATACCGTGCCAGTCAGCACCATTGACATTGTTACCGAAGATATCGCTGTCATGGCTACCTGAAAGGTAAATGCCGTTCTCATCGGTGTCATTAACAGTGTTCCAGCTGACATAAGCCTCATCGCTGTTCTCGACATAAATGCCGTTGCCACCTGTATCACGAACCTGGTTATCAAAGACAGCGACGTCATAACCGCCATTAACCTCGATACCGTTATCCGTAGTGCCGCGAACGCGGTTGCCGTGAATGCTAACGTCTTCGCCGCTGACGCTTACGCCGCCGCTGAATGATACGTGAATACCTTCATCACCGGCACCATCGACATCATTATCTTCAATCTCGACATTGGCGTTGCCTTTAACGCGGATGCCGTCATCACCGGAGTTATCAACGTCATTATCAAAGATGTAAGCGTTCTCACCGCCTTCAACCCGGATGCCGTCAACAGCGGCATTTGTTACAGTGTTGTATTGGATTGTTACCCCATCGCTGTCGGTTGAGAGAATGCCATGAGCACCAGCATTGCTAACTGTGTTACCGGAAATAGTAGTACCAGAACTCGGGTTAATAGAAATACCGTTGGAAACGGTTTGGTTAACAGCGTTACCAGAGATGTTAGCATTCGAGGAATTGTTAACGTCAATACCTTCGCCTTTGATATTGTCGACGCCGCCAAATGTACCAACCTCGTTATTGGTGATAATAATACCCGCGCTGTTCGTGGCTTCGATGCCATCGCCGGTATTGTTGTAAACTCTGTTTGCCGTGACGCCGCCGACTGTAATACCCGTGCTGTCTGCAATAGTAATACCGTTCAGAGCTGTTTGTCTGGCTGTGTTACCCCTCAGCTCTGCGCCATTGCTGCCATTATGTACGAAAAAGCCGTGGCCCAATGTATCTTCAGCAAAGTTGCTGAAAAGAGTAGCGTTCGTAGAGCCGTCAATATTGAATCCGTGTCCGCCAATGCTACCGGCAGAGCCGAAGGCACCCACACTATTGCCAGCCACAGTACTATTATTGCCACCTAAAACACGGACGCCATCTGCGCCGGTATTATCAATTTTGTTGTTGGTGACAGAAATATCATCGCTGCCTTCTACATTTACACCGTGTGATCCGGTGCCCCTTACTTTGTTGCTGAATACCCGAAGATTGTCAGCGCTGTCAGCGTGAATACCTTCGCCGCCAATATTGTTGTTACCAAGAAATGTTCCGGTGCTGTCTGTACCGACGTAGTTTAGGCCAACATCTACATTGTTACTGTTGGTTATAAAAATACCATCCGCATCACTGCCGGCAACGGCATCACGCACAGTGTTATGGGCGATGAAGTTCGCGCCGATATTAACACCTGAAGCAGTATCAAGTTTGATACCCACAATACTGAAGCCTGTGACTATATTGCCACCTGCCAGAACGCCGTCGCCGATTCTAATATTATCGCTATTTTTGACAGAGATGCCGGTTGCAAAGTCATGGATGTCGTTGCCCTGAATTTTGATCCAATCACTGTCATCAACATCGATACCTGTGACGCTGTTACCGAACAGATGGTTGCCAACAACGCTTAAGCCATCAACGGACTTTGCGATCACGCCATAATCAACGCTGGTTATCGTGTTACCTGAAATGCTGTTCGTACCGGTTGTGCCGTTCATATCAACGCCGGTTTCAAAATCATCAATCGTGTTGTTCGTGACATTAATATTGCTGCCGTCATTCACATCAACGGCTGTTTCATCGTTGTCGCCATAGATGAAGTTGCCATCAAGATCGACGTTACTGCTGTCTGAAATGTTAACCGCGGTATGCTGTACTTCCTCGATAGTGTTACCGGAAATTGTAACGCCGTCAGAATCTGTAAGCACGATCGCTGTCGTTGAAATACCGTTACCATCAATAACATTGTTGCTGATACTGCTCACACCTGTCAGGAACGAGAAGTTTACGCCCTGCGCCGTAGTGTTTTTGATCAGGTTGTTCAGCAATGAGACATTTGTTGCGCCATTACCAAAGGCACCCCAGAGGCCGCCTGTGAAGATATTGTTTTGGACAGTGGCATTGTTGCTACCGGAAAGATCAACACCGGCAAGGCCGTTACCAACGGTAAAGCCGTCAACTGTGACGCCATCACCTGTAACCGTAAAGCCAGCGGCCAGACCCGGGAGAACCGTAGTTTCAGCGCTGCGCACGCCTGTGTTCGGATCAATACCTGCATTGGCACCATTTAAAGTAATGTCGTCCTTGCCGACCGTAACAGCTTCAGCATAAGTGCCTGCTGCTACATTTACCACAGCACCAACACCAGAACCGGCAACAGCAAGCCCGTCCATGATTTGCGCGGCATTACTTTGAACATTAACAGTTGTGCCCGTACCATTAATCACGCCTGAATCAAGATCAGCGTTCAGGTTGATGTCCGGTGCATTAAAATCAATACTGTCAGCCGTTACCGTGCCATTAACATTAATCTCATCCGTATTAACATCGAGATCAGCAAAGCTGGATGCATTATCAAAGTTAACCGAAGAGGCCGCCAAAGCGTTCAATTCAGTCAGACCAATATGTGTCAGATCAGCAAAAGAAGTATGAATGTCTGTGGTATTGGAGCTTCCCGCATCCGCATTACCAACAACCAGTTTAGCGGCTGTGATGTTATCAAGCTCGTTCTGGTTCAGGTTCAGACCAACACCGGAGGTGCCAAGGCCAATCTTGCCAAGCGTCTTACGGAAGAAAGAAACCGTACCCGTCCCAGCATCAAGATCACCGTTAAGGGCAACAATATCCGTTGTAATAACAGCATCGCCATTATTTGTATCAACAGACCCCGCACCAGATTGAACCGTGAGGCTGTCGGCCGTAAAATCAACACCCGTCGTTGATAACGCCGCATTCACAAAGATGTCATCCGTATTCACAACAAGGTCACCAAAGCTTGCCGCATCAGAGAAAGTTACGGAAGAAGCGGCCAGCGCGTTCAGTGTTGTCGTGCCAAAGGCTGTCATATCAACGGTGCCGACAGTGATGTCAGTTGTGTTTGAAGTTCCGGCATCGCCAGAGCCAATAACAAGAGAACTTGTCATGATATTATCAAGCTCACCTTGGTCAAGACCAAGACCCATCGCCAGCAACTCCGCACTTGCCTGATCGGATGCGGCCTGCGCCAATACTACACCGAGAGCCGCCTCCGCCCTACGCACGCGAATGTTCGCCCGCGCCAAATCTGCTTCAGCTTGCGCCACAGCAAGCGCCCGGTCCTGTGGGTTGCCTATAGCTTGTGCATCTGCCAAGTCCTGCAGCGCTATCACCAGCCCCGCATCTGCGGCATCTATTGCTATTTGTGCGTCACCTGCCGTTAGTCCAGGATCCACAGTTAAGCCTGAGTCAGTAGCTTCTTGTAACGCTGCGGCCAAAGCAGCATCTGCATCTGCCGCTGCCTGCTCTATCGCTGATGTATCAGCATCGGTAAGAGTAATGACACCGTCGGTTCTGCGCAGGATGGCAACTAAATTAGCTGTCATGTCGCCCTTAACATCGAGACTATCTGTTTCCAGTGTGATGGTATCAGCATCTACATCAGCGCCCGCTTTAACACGGATAGACGCGCCGCTTGCATCAACGCTACCGGCGTCAATATCACCGGCAAGCTGAACACGACCGGCACTGCCGCCGCGCAGGACGATTTTACCGTCGGCTTCTGTGGCAGAGGTAACATCGACAACTCCGTCAAGGTTAATAACATTATTAACAATCGCCTTCGCGGCATCGACCGTCATTAAGACATTACCACCTTCAGCGTTTATTGTACCGGCAGCAGCATTAACAAGCCGGGCTTCTGCAAGCTGGCCATCTACGGCGATTTCGTACAGCCCATCACCATACATATCTACAGTCACTTTGTTACCGGCAGCAAAAGCAACCGTACCAAGGCGGGCGTTAATAACGCCGCGGTTTACGACATTCGGAGAAACAAAAGCAGCAAGACCACCATCAGCGACCGTCATCGATCCACGATTGATAATTTCACCACTGCCGAAATTACCAATTTCAACACTGGTGGCTCCGGCAAGAAATCCAGGAACATCGAGAATTTCACCTGTAGACACAACAAATTTAGTAGAATCAACCATTGAATCTGCGCCAAAAACTACACCATTCGGATCCATCAGCCAGCACTCACCGGAACAACTCAGGTGCCCCATAATAAAGGTTGGATCATTCTCAGTATCTTTTCCGTAAAATCTGTCGGCGTTAACGCGCACTTTCCAATCTGCGTTAATATCCAAATCACCCTCGATAGAACAGGAGCTCCCCACACAATCAAGTGTCGTTTCATTAACGCCAACCGTTGTGTTTGATGAAGTGCCATGCGTATCTGTTGTTGTGCCCGGAACCCAGTTATCCGCATTTGCCGGACTCGCCGAAAGCAAAACCGCACCGGCTGCTGCAATGGCAGTTGATGCCATGAGCGCCTTGAGCTTTTTGCTCGTATATCTAAGTGTGTCTTCTTTTTGATCCGGGGTGATGAATTTGGTCATTTTAACACTCTTCCTTTTCTTTTACGTCCTTGCGGTCACACGCGTTTTCGGCGCAAATTTTAAGTCTTGTTACTTCTAATGTTTTTTTCCGTTTTTGTATCTATTTTTCTTCACTTAATCCTCAATTGATTAGACTTAAAATATGCCCATCCGAGATTAGATGATGATGTTATAACGCCGTTTAAAAGAAAAATGCAAGAAAATACATTAAGGAAAATAAACTATTTTAGATCACGTTTTATTACATGTTTCGGAAAATGAAAGAACACCTGCGTATTTGACTGCAAATTAGAAAAAACTAATATTGTTGGCTTTTTGTAAAAGATAGCGCAAAATCACATATAAAGCTTTTCAATGAATCGTTTTTATCATACAACACCATCCAGAATAGTTTTTTAGATGAAGGCAGAAGGAAAAAATCCATGAATAAGGTGCTAACACGCGCACTAAAAGGTGCAGTTTTCTCACTTGCTTTTATGGGCATGGCCACACAGGCCATCGCGCAAGTACCACCACCACAACAAACCGGCATCGCCAGCCCGGGCCGGGCGAAGGATCAGTTCCTTGAAGAAAAATTTGTGCCGCGCGTTACGCCTAAAGTCGAAGTAAAGAAACTACGCATTGAAGGCGCCCCTGCCGGTGCCGAAGATATAAAATTTGAGCTTGGCGGCATTACGATGGAGGGGGCAACAGCCTACCCCAAACAAGAGCTGCGCATGCTTTATGGCGCGCAAATCGGAAAAACAGTTACTTTGGCCGACCTTTATGCCGTTGCGGCTGACCTGACCCGGAAATACCGGAATGACGGTTATATCCTGACACAAGTTGTTGTACCGCCTCAAACCATTGAAGGTGGCATTGCCCGCTTAAAGGTTATTGAGGGTACAGTCGATAATATTGAGGTCAGAGGGCCAAAAGACGGAACGCTCGATCTGATTCGTAAATATGCCTCACAGATAAAAATAAACGGGCCGCTAAATTCCAAAGATTTGGAACGCGCCCTGCTCCTGATTAACGACCTTGCCGGTGTCGATGCGCGGGGCGTTCTTAACCCCTCTCCGGATAAATCAGGGACAGCCGACCTTATCATTATTGTCGAACGCAAAGGCTACGATGCCCAAATCGGCGTTGATAACTTCGGCACACGTTTTCTCGGCCCCGTACAACTTAGCGCGGCAGCAGTGCTGAACTCATTTTTTGACAATAATGAGAAAATAACAGCGCAAGCTGTGATGGCACCGGAAATGGACGGCTTTAAAGAGCTGTTATACGGATCATTGTCCTATGAGCAACCTATCTGGTCTCGTGGTACAACACTGGGCCTGTCTGCTAGCCATACAATTACAGACCCCGGATTTTCACTAAAACAGTTCGGTGTTAAAGGCCGCTCCACTAGCTTAAGCGCGAAAATCGAACATCCTTTTGTCCGTTCACGCTCTTTGAATATAAGTGGCCGTACAATATTTGATTACCGCGAAGTCACCTCAAAGAACAACATTCCTGTTGATCCAACGCGAAAAGACCATATCCGCTCGCTGCGCGTTGGCGGAACAGTGGAAACACTGGATAACTTCATGGGCGTTGCCTACAACGTCTTTGATCTGGAGCTTTCAAAAGGTCTGGATGTTCTCGGCGCTAGCGGCGAAAACCGGGCAAATGTTAGCCGCCCTGCTGCCGACACGACTTTCTTCAAAATGAACGCTGAAATACAAAGATTGCAACGCGTCTTATCCGATGTAAATCTGTTAGTTGGTGTTACCGGCCAATGGTCTAATAACGCGCTGCTGAGTTCCGAAGAATTTGGCGTAGGCGGCATGAATTATGGTCGCGGGTTTGATTCATCAGAAATCATTGGCGATGACGGTATTGCCGGCAAGCTTGAAGTACAATGGAGCGAGCCTTACGCGCTCTCTTTGCTTGATACTTACCAGCTTTACGGCTTTTATGATGCTGGCCGCACCTGGAACGACGATGCCACGACCCGCGCAACCCAGAAAGAAACACTGGTTTCAACCGGCCTTGGTATTCGCGCTGACTTCAGCGACGTAACGACAGCGGGCTTTATGATGGCCTTCCCCTTACGGAACACACCGCAAACACAGGGCGACAAAGACCCACGCTTTTTTGTAAATTTGAACCGCCAGTTCTAGGGTTAATTAGACATCGCTATCAGGGCTGATAAATAGCTCTTAGTGCAAATGCATCTTCTCGCTAAGGGTTCTGACTACGGTCTCATCAACATCCTTCATCAGGCTCTCAAGAAACAGGAATTTTTCCTGCTCCTTTTCTGCCAGCGAGTACCCTTGCGGAATGGCTATTGAACGCCGCATATTCAAAATGGAATGCACACTCTGGGCGCCGTCATTAGAAACCGTGTAAAGCCTGATTTTCATCGAAACTTCGTAAAGATCCTTGCGCTTCACCCCAAGCCAACCTGCAAAATTGCCAATCGGCTGCACCAGGCTATGGTGAATATTAACATCATCAATGATAAATTTAAGCGTCCCTTCCGATCCCGCCGGGTGGATACGATTTTCAGCATAGCGCCGCAAAGCAATATCCGGCGGTGTCGGGAAACTTGAAGACACATCCTGAGCGTCTATCGCAGGGTCATAACGATTTTCTATCTCTATAGAAGCGACATTCACAGAAAAAGGCTCCACATGCGCAAATGTCATGTCCGGCAGTGGCTTTCCTTCCGGAGATGAAGACGAACACGCCCCCAGAGCCAGAACGCTGCCCAAAATTAACAGGCAAACAGAAAAACAACGAAACCTAGAATAGTTAGATAAACTCATTTTATACGTAACCTCAGCTCTTAATTTTATAACCACTGCGCAACATCCACAGGCAAAGCATAACCAGAAGGAAATTAATCACAACCAGAAACATTACCCCTATGGCAGGATTGCCATCAGACTGCCCAATAAAGCCGTAACGAAACCCGTCAATCATATGAAAAAACGGATTGTAATGAGCCACCATCTGCCACGCGTCGGGCAAGCGATCAATTGAATAAAACGTCCCTGAGAGAAAAGTCAAAGGCGTCACAACAAAATTTGTTACAGCCGCAATATGATCGAATTTTTCAGACCATATTCCCGCCGCCAGCCCTAAACTAGACAGCATCATGGTTCCTAAAAAGGCAGAGGCCATAATATAAAAAACGGAATGGATAGAAACAGACACAAAAAAGCTCATCGCTATGCATGCCGCCAGCCCGACAAACAAGCCCCGCAATATACCGCCTATGACAAAACCTATAAAAAGTTCCCCGGCGCTTAAAGGCGGCATCATCACATCAACGATATTGCCCTGAATTTTTGAAATAACCAGAGACGACGATGTATTGGAAAATGAGTTTTGTACCATCGTCATCATAATCAGGCCCGGCGCAAGAAATTGAAGGTAAGGAACATCTCCTATAAATTGCGTCAGCCCCCCAAATGCCAGCGCAAAGATGGCATAAAACAGCAATGTGGTAATAACCGGCGCGGTAATTGTCTGAGTATAAACACTTAAGAAGCGCCCAACCTCCTTATTAACCAGCGTCATTAGCCCTCTTCCGTTAATACCCTTTATTTTTCTGGGCTGGAGGGCTTGCTGTTTTACTGCTAAATCTGACATCATAAGACCTGAAGGAAGCGATTAAGTTCATGTTTAAAGTTAATTCAAAAGACAAAAATAGCAAGGTGGAAAAAAAGCTCCGCAATCCACGGAAGATAACAGAAACCTACCTGCATAATGCCGGGCTTTATTATCTCCAGCGCTTTGCCGCCAGCAGCGCCCATTTTAAAACGGTTATGACGCGCAAAATTGACCGTTCCTGCACCTTTCATAAAGACCAGAACAGGGATGATTGTATTGCCCTGCTGGAAAAGCTGATCATCAAATTTGAGGATGTTAAGTTACTGGACGATGAGGTTTATACACGCGGCGTCGTACACTCGCAACGACGCCGGGGCCTATCCAGCCGCATGATCCAAACAAGATTACAAGCCAAAGGACTTGAACAGTCTGTCATAAAAAAAGCGCTTCAAGATCATGCAGAGCACCTCGAAAATGATGCAGAGCTTGTTGCCGCCCTGCGCCTTGCCCGCCGCAAGAGAATTGGGCCCTATTTAAGAAAAGAGCCGGTAGAAAATCAATTTCAAAAATCTCTCGGCATCATGGCGCGTGCAGGTTTTAGCTACAACATCGCACGTCAGGCTCTGGAGATGGATCAGGAAGAAGCAGAACTCACTAGTGAATCTGGTGGGAACTAGAACCACTGTCTCTATCATTATCAGACAGTGCCGCACCTTCCGTATCAACATCACCGGCAACACGCTTCGCCGGGAAAATAATTGTTACAGTTGTACCAATACCTTTTTGGGAAAATATCTCAAGTTCACCCTCATGCAAAGTCATCAAAGAATCAACAAGAGTAAGCCCCAGTCCTGCTCCTGACCCGGAACGACTAAGTGATGTTTCAACCTGACCAAAGGCAGACAAAGCTTTTTCAACCTCATGTTCCTCCATACCAATTCCTGTGTCCGTAACAGAGAGGCGTAAGCGGCCATCATTTTCTATTTCGTGCGACAAAGTAATTCGCCCTTCTATCGGTGTGTATTTAATAGCATTGCCCAATAAGTTAACAATAATTTGCTTAATCGCAATTTCTTCACCAATCACATTCGGCACCTTGCCGCTCATCATATTTGCAATCACCAGGTTACCGTCTTCTGCCTTCTGCGCCATGAAATCGACACAGGACTTTACAACCCCATCGACATTAACAACGCTTTCATTAATCTGACGGTCTCCCGTTTCAATACGCGACACATCAAGTATCTCGTTAATAATGGTCAGGAGCCTTTGACCACTTTCATGAATATCGCGGGAATATTCCCAATATTTCTTATTCTCCAATGGCCCCAAAACTTCATCCTTAATAATTTCGGCGAACCCTATAATCGAGTTAAGAGGCGTGCGCAGTTCGTGACTTATATTTGTTAAAAATTCAGACTTAGCCCGGTTAGCAAGATCAGACTCAATCTTGGCTTCTTGCAGACTTAGCTCCGCCCGTTTGCGCGAGGTTATATCCTCCATGCTACCCTCGTAATAAAGGATATTTCCGTCATCATCCTTAACAGCGCGCGCATTTTCATTGACCCATATTTTTGCACCCTCTCTGGTTTTGACCTCTGTTTCAAAATTCTGCGCCACACCGACAGTCTCAAGATCACGAATAAAATTGGCTCGGTCTCTGGAGCTAACGTACAAATTATCGTGAGCATTTTTAACTTCTCGTAACATTCGTTCCGGCGTTTCATACCCCAAAATTCTAGCCATGGAAGGGTTTGCACTCAGAAACTGGCCTTCTGGTGTCACTTGATAAATACCGCCCGCAGCATTCTCCACAATCGTCCGGTATTTCTTCTCAGCTTCGCTCAGAGCCTTTTCCGCCCGGCGCCTTTGCTCAACGTCGGTGAAAGTTCCGACAACACGCATATTCTGGTTTTCATCCTGCCGCAACATCGACATCGCCAGTTCAACAGAACGAAAAGTGCCGTCAGAAGTACGAAGCCGGGTAAAGCTTCTGTATGCCGTTTTTTTACCTTTCACGAGCTTATCAAAATTTGTGTGCTGCTCCTCCTGATCCTGCGGATGCAGTAAATCAAAAAGGTTGCGCCCTGTAACCTGGTCAACTTCAAAACCAGTAACTTTTTGCCACGTATCATTCAGGAAGATGATCTCACCCTCAACGGAGGTCTCAAATATAATATCACTAACCGAGTCAATAATCGCCCGGTACTCCCTTTCGGCCTTACGAACAGCCAGGTCAAGACGCTCCCGTTCTGAAACTTCACTACCCAGCTCATAATTTTTCTGAGCCAGCTCCCGGTTCATAACAGCCAGCTTATATGACTGGCGCTGGTTATTACGAACATATAGCGTCCCAATCAAAGTTAGGGTCACGCCAAAAACAAGCATTAACCATGGCGTATTTTCAAGCAAACCGGTTTGCTTGCTTTTACCCAGTAATATATTAAGAAGCCACTGACTCCCCCCCATTTTGAACTGAATATTACTGCCAGTGTTATTAAGATTTATATATTCATTTTCTACCATATCGCGATTCATGTAATAGATACGCTGCTTTGACTCTGCGTCACGAATAACAAGACGCGATATAGCCGTTCTGTTGCCGAGCCACTCATTACCAAGAACACGGCTGATACGAGTAAGACCTACAATCATCCCCAAATCCTTGCCGCCCACTCTCATTGTTTTTGCCAGGATAAAGGGCTGTCCCTTGATGAGAGGACCGGTATTCTCTTGCCAATATTGCGTACCCGGCGGGTTTGTAATGACTATAATGGCGTCATTCCCCTCCTCTTTTTTAGCAAGAACCGTATGAATAAGGCTCTTTAACGAGCCTTGAGATAAACTACTGCTGTCTTGCATCAGAATACTAACGGCTTGCCCTTCTTTATCCGGCAAAGGCTTTATCCAGAAAACACGGTCAAAATCTCTTATCCCGCCAACAGAAGATAATATAACTTCTCTTGATTCTGCTTCAGCCTCCTCAGCCGAAAGGCTTAGAATTATTGCAGCCGTATTAATGGTCTGCCCCAAATTTTCTAGATTTTCGCCGATTGATTGCTGCGTACTGTTTATCTGGCGCTGCAAATCATCTTTTATCATTTGCTGAATAAGAACATTCAAAATGGCATACGCGCTCACCGCAAGAACAAGCCCGGTTAAAAAAACCGTAAGCTGTGCCATATTGCCGGACGTCCAGCTTCCTCTGGACATCTTTTGTTCAGATATGAATTTTGTGTCGTTAACTTCGTTCACGCAACTAAACCTTCCCTCTTAAATTTGCGCAATTACAGTTAAGTAATTGCTAATTTTGAAAAATTTTTATGCTGCACTGCACTTGACAAAAAGCCACAATGAGAATATTGATATTAAGGAGCTATGCTGCAGAGCAATAAAACAAACATGGAGAATACTATGTCACAGAATGATTTTATGAAATTTTTTGACCCTGATCTTGCCAAAAACCTATCTGGTTTTAATGGATTTCCTTTAGATATCAACGCCTTCACGGAAAACCAGCGCAAAAACTTTCAGGCTTTCACCGAAGCCGGACAACAGGCAATGGAAGGAATTCAGGCCATAGTGCAAAAACAAAGCGAGCTTATGTCCCAAATGACAGAAGATAACTCCGCTATCGCTCATGAAATTATGGCTGACGGTACGCCAGAGCAAAAAATCGCCAAACAGGCAGACTTGATGAAAAAGAACTACGAAAAATCTATTGCCAATATGAAAGAGATCAGCGATATGCTGGGTAAATCCAATCAGGAAGCAACGGATATTATTAACAAACGCGTTACCGCTTCGCTGACAGAAGTTTAATCAGCGCTGGGAAAAACCGGTACAAAAGCAAAAAAAGCGGCTTGATTTAACGCCGTGCATTATCTAAAAAAGGCCGCTTGTCAGCGGCCTTTTTATTGAGCAAGAGAATATAATGACCATTTCCTTTGATGATTTTTTAAAAATTGATATCCGGGTCGGCACCGTTATTGACGTTCAGAAATTTCCCGAAGCGCGCATTCCTGCCTATAAATTACAAATCGATTTTGGTAACGACATCGGCATCAAAAAAACATCGGCACAAATAACGGACAACTACGCCCCTGAAGATTTAAAAGGAAAACAAATCGCCGCTGTCATAAACTTTGAACCCAAACAAATCGGGAAATTCATGTCAGAAGTTCTTGTGCTAGGCTTCCCTGATGAGAACGGCAAAGTAACGCTGATTGAACCTGACCAACCAATTTCAAACGGCGTACGGCTCTATTAAACCGGTATCTGTATAATAACGCGCAACCCGCCACGGTCACTCTTATGTAGCGTTATTTCACCGCCGTGACTGTGAACAATGTCCTGCGCAATAGGAAGACCAAGCCCTACCCCGCCCGTTGCCGCATTCCGCGATTCATCAACGCGATAAAAAGGCCGGAATACATCCTCCATTTTATCATCAGGAATACCGGGGCCGTTATCATCAACTGTGATCTCCAGAGCGTCATCCGTTCTGCGCGCAGACACCCATATATCTTCGCCATACTTACGAGCATTATTGATGATGTTACTTAAGACACGCTCAAAAGCCACAGGCCGTAAATGCAAGGAAAGATCGCCTTCAACCTCCATCTCAATGTTGACAGCCTGACGTTTTATGCCAGCCACAACCCTTTCAAGTATGGCCTGCAGATCCGTATGAACAGGCTGCTCCCCGCCTTCACCGCGCGCAAAATCAAGATAAGCATCAATCATACGCTCCATGTCGGCAATGTCAGTTTTTAAAGCCTCAATATCCGGGCAATTTTCCAGCATCGCTACCTGCAACTTCATCCGGGTTAGCGGCGTACGTAAATCATGAGAGACACCGGAGAGCATCGCCGTGCGCTGCCCAATCTGCCGCCTGATCCTCTCCTGCATATCCAGAAAGGCTTGCGAGGCCTGCCTGACTTCCCGCGCCCCTTCCGGCTTAAAAGAAGACGGCGCATCCATGCCCCTGCCAAAACGCTCAGCCACAACGGCCAAACGCCGGATAGGTCTAATTTGATTACGCATAAACAGGACGGCCACAGACAAAAGCACAAGGGAAATAGAAAACATCCAGAGCAGAAAAATATAACCGGACGAAGAAAACAAGCGCCTTTGCGGCAGGGAAACCCTTAAAAGCCCCTCATCCAGTTGCAGGCTTACCTCAATCCATTTTTCCCGTTCATCAACATTAATCCGGTACGGGCGGCGCACCTGCTCGTCCATCGCCTTGGAGAGAGTGTCCGCAATAACAAAGCTTTTTAAACTGCTCTTACGATCGCCTTCTTCTTCAGCCAGCAAAATATCAGGCTCATAGCTCGTCAGAAGCTGTAAATTCTGCCCGGCATAGCTCGTGATTTCCTTTATATTTTCAATATCCGTATCTTTTTCGATTCTAGCCGCGATCACAGCAATTTCACCGGCAACGGCAAAAGCAAGCCGGTCTGTCATTCTGCCCCAGTGCCTGTCAAAAAACACAAACGTTGTAATGATCTGAATCAACAAAATCGGTGTCACTAAAATAAGAAACGACCGACCAAAAAGCGTGCGGGGCAAAAATTTCTTTATACTAAAGTTCATAATTCCTCGATACGCAATAAATAGCCCTTACCGCGCACAGTTTGCAAACAGCGCGGCGCTTTCGGATCTTGTTCAATCTTGCGGCGCAAGCGCGTAACCTGAACATCAATCGTGCGTTCTCCGGCCTCCATACCACACATATCGGCAAGTTCCTCACGGCTAACAGCTACGCCCGTACGACCGGCCAAAGCGCAGAGCAGCTTATCTTCAACATTTGTCAGCCTTACGGTTTCATCTTCATCGCACAGCTCATTATGGTCCGGGTCATAAGTCCAGCGTCCAACCTTGAAAGAATCCGGGGCCTCCTGTATCCGGGGCCTGCGCCTTAAAATGGCCTGCAACCGCAGAACCAGCTCTTTAGGCTCAAACGGTTTGGATAAATAATCGTCAGCGCCCATTTCCAGACCTGCGATCCGGTCATCTGTCTCGCCCAGCGCCGTTAAAAGCAACACAGGGATATCGCTACGCACGCGCAATTCCTTTGTAAACTCCAACCCGCTCTGCCCCGGCATCATAATATCAACAATCAGCACATCAAACTCAAGGCGCTGCAAAATAGCACCTGCCTGCTGCGCATCTGCCGCTGTACTGACAATAAAACCGTTTTCGTGCAGATACCGTGAAACAAGCTCACGGATACGGTCATCATCGTCAACAATCAACACATGCGGTAAATTTACCAATTTTTCCTGTGTAACCTGCTTCATGGCACTTTTTCGCTTTAAACCCTGATTCAAAGTCTGATAGTGTTTTATCAGAATTACAGGCGTAATGAACTACAAAAGTGAATACTATGACTAGTGCCCCTTTCGATGATCGTGACGGTTTTATCTGGCTTGACGGTGAAATGCTCCCCTGGCGGGAAGCAAAGCTTCACGTTCTGTCGCATGGCCTACATTATGGAGGCTCTGTTTTTGAAGGAGAGCGTGTCTATGACGGCAATGTTTTCAAACTCCGCGAGCATTCGCAGCGCCTGATTGATTCTGCAAAAATGCTTGATATGAAAATTGTGACAAGCCTAGAAGAAATTGAAAATGCCTCCCGTGAAGTACTAGAAGCCAACAAGATCACTAACGGATATCTTCGTCCCGTCGCCTGGCGCGGCTGCGAGGAAATGGCCGTGTCCGCTGAAAATGCCAGCATCCATATAGCCTTTACCTGCTGGGAATGGCCAAAATATTTCTTTCCCAAAGGCGGCGAAGATAGTGGCATCACCCTAAAAACAGTGAAATGGCGCAGACCAGACCCCCTAACCGCCCCGGTTCATGCCAAGGCGGCCGGTAACTACGCCATCGGCACCATGGCCAAACACGAGGCCATGAACGCCGGTTATGATGATGCCTTCATGCTTGATCACAAAGGGCGCGTTGCAGAATCTTCCGGCTCTAATATCTTCTTTATCAAAGACGCAATCATGAAAACGCCGTACACTGAATGCTTCCTAAATGGCATTACCCGCCAGACTGTTCTAAAAATGGCAAAAGATATGGGGATAGAGGCCATTGAGGCCACCATCATGCCTGATGAAATTGGCGACTATGAAGAAGTATTCGTAACCGGCACCGCTGCTGAAATCACAGCTGTCGGCAAAATCGATGACAATAACTATGAAATAGGCCCCCTGACCAAAAAAATGCAGGACGCCTATGCCGACTTAACAAGACAAAAAACGGCCTCCAAAAACGTCGCTTAGATAATACCTCTCCCCACTTTTAAGCATAAGAATGCAACGAAATTTGCAATATGTTAACCTTTTTGTAATAATAGTACAAAAGGAAAACCTGTATAACAGGCAAATAAAAAGTAAATTGTATAAGTAATAGAGGTGTTTAGATGGCTTATACTGACTATGATCAGGGCCAAATAGTAGCGCAAATACAAAGTTTCTTTCAGCTTAAACAAGAAGCTGATTCCGGCTTTTTGAAGGGCACAAAGTTAAGCTCAATCGACGGCAGTTTGGGCGGCGCGAACTCCAACACAAATAAATCTATGCAAGCATGGCTTGAAGAAAAAGGCTTAAACGGCGACATAAGCCCAAGCGATCCGAATTATCTCGAAAAAGTCTATAATGCTGTCCGCGTCGATATGGAATCAGACCCGGCTGTTATAAACCGGCTACAGGAAATGTCCGGCGACCCAGCATCTCTAAGCGAAGAACAGCGCATGATGCTCCGCGCCGGAAACGCCCTGCAAGGCCATGGCGGGATGGTTCTTATCAATGATCCGGCGGCTGAACAGGAAGCAACGCAGGCTACGGCAAAAACCCTGCAAAGCGGCGCGAAAACATTTTCCGTTAAAGGCATGGAAGATGAAGACCCTCTCTCTGATATGCAAAAAGAAGCGGCGACCCATGCTATGGGTTTCCTGAAGCAAAACGGGCTGGCATCGCAAGCGCTGCAAGACCAGGTTGGCGAAGAAATTGACAGCGCCGGTGACTACCGCGCTATTCAGGGTGCTATCAAAAATAACGAGCAAGCACTTAAAAACAAGGCTGGAGAAATGGCAAGCAATCCTGCCGGCGCAGACGTCATGAATATTTTCATGATGCAGGCTGCTCTCGGCATGTTTGACCAGAAATATGCGACAACCGTTGACGGTTCCTTAGGTTCGATCGCACGGTCCGGCGCTGAAAACACATGGGGTTCCCATACCCTCTCGGTATTGCAAAATTTTATGAGCGCTGAAAGCACACAAACACCAACCGCAGAGCAGAATGAATCTCAAATACCGAGTACGACCTCAGAAAATTACGCCAGCTATTTCATCAATAATGTTGTGCTAAACCGGAACGATTATGGCATCCATGCCCGCAAAGTCTGGGAAGACATGCAGGAAAACAAAGACCTTGGCGCAGGTGAAGCCATTGAAAGCTACCTAAAAGAATATGGAGAGCTATACAGCGCCGCTAATGATGGTGCCGAAATTCCCGATATAGATGTAGCGGCCATTCGTGGACAGCTCGTTCCCCAGATTAAACAGTTACAAGGCATAGAAGCTTCAATTGAGGGTGTCCGGCCAACACCAGAACTTATAGCTGATAATTTTATTGAGACCCATGCGCTGCCGAATATGAGCGAGCCTACAAAAATTGCCTGGAGAACCATGCAGGAAGATGGCTTGTCTGCCGAAGAAGCGATTAATCAATACAAGAAAGATATAGGCGAAGAAGGACATAGTGGGCCCAAAGAAGGAGATAGTTACCTGCAAGGCGTGACAAACGAAGTGCTGCAAAAACTTACGAACGAAATCCAGTTACTGGATAACGCGCACAAAGCCATCATTGACTATGAGAATATGGGAGTCACCCCGCAGGCAACTATAGACACCATACGCGCTGGCTGGGTGCGTAATGGCATTGAACCAGAGAGAATGGAAAATTATGGTGCCATGCTTGAACAAAAAATAGGGCACTACCAATCAGACGAAGGCGGCAATCTGGATGCTGCAACAGCCAGCGCCCGCGCTGCGGTAGATATTCGCGCACAAATTGACAGAGATAACGGCGTTCCCGAACGAGCCATTGTTGATGAAAACCATACCTACTATCAGAGCGACATTCTAAAAATGGGCAACTGGCTACATGACAAAGCTTATGTTCAGCAGCAAACAGAAGCGGCAGCCGCCCGCGGTGAAAGCGTCCAACAGGAAGATATCATGCGGCCCATGACCGGCTTTGGCTACAGCGTTTACAGAAGAAGTAATCTAGAACAGGCCATGGGCAAAGCCTACGAGGAGGCCGCTAAAAACCCCGCACCAGAAACAAAGACCGAGCAAAACTCATGGCAAAAAGATTTCGACAAAGCCGCAACAACAGAACATGCAGACATCAACAAGGTCGAGGGAGCAGACCCAAAATGGGAAAAACCGTCTGCGCCTGAAGAAGAGTCTGAGGTTACGGCTACGGCTAGCGAACCGCCACACGAAACAATGGAAAAGAAAACGCTCGAACAAACAAAAATAGAAACAGTGCGCACCGATAATAGTATCCAATTACAATCCGAACCAAAAGGCGCATGGAACGAATTTACAGATGAACTCGTAGCAACGATAGAAAGAAAATATAACGATTTTATGTCCGGTGGGAAAAGCGCAGAACCCGAACAAAAAGATCCACAAAAAATAGACTTAACGCCGGAATTCAAGAAAATGAGTGCAGAGTCTTCTAAAACTCCGGTAGAAACAAGCGAACCAAAACCTGAACAGGAAAATCTGTCCTCTGTTGCAACACAGTCGAAAGTCAAACTGGCGTCCTACAACCCGGCCTCGATAAATGGCGAAGTATGGGAGAAATTTCTTAACCACTTAACAGACCGCGAAGGATATAGAAACGATGTTTATCCTGAGAAGACCTCCAACCAACTACACGTTGGCGTAGGACATTTGGTAACACCAAAAGATAATTTACAGCTTGGTGATGTAATATCGGATGAGCGCGTTCAAGAGCTTCTGAAACAAGATGTGGAAAAAGCCCACAACGCAGCCATTAAACAAGCCAGCGAACTTGGTGTTAGCAATAATAGTGACTTCACTATGGCACTCACCTCCGTTAACTTTCAACTCGGCACAAACTGGCGCGAAGACTTTAGCGACACCTGGAAACATATGAAAAATGGTAGCTTTGATCAGGCCATCAATAATATTGGAAATTCCCTATGGGCACAGCAAACCCCGATACGAACAGCCGATTTCACCGCTGCCATTAAGCAAATATCAACAACAGACCACGGTTTCAGTGCAAAACCTATAAGGCCCGAATTTGAGGCTCAAGTCGCTGGGCTGCCGTCGAAAACCCCCGAAAAAACACCACAAGCGGATATTTCCCAAGGGCCTGAAACACCAAAAACGATGGTCTAAATTTCTTAAACGTTAAAGCGGAACAGGACGACATCGCCATCTTTGACAGTATAGTCCTTGCCTTCCTGCCGCATTTTACCGGAATCCTTGCAAGGTTGTTCTCCGCCCAGAGTAACGTAATCATCCATGGCAATGACCTCGGCCTTGATGAAGCCTTTTTCAAAATCAGTATGAATACACCCGGCCGCTTGCGGCGCTTTTGCGCCTGTATGCATTGTCCACGCCCGTGCCTCTTTCGGTCCGACGGTAAAGAATGTCTGTAAACCCAGTAAATTATAGCCTGCGCGGATGATTTTATTCAGACCCGCTTCTTCCAACTCTATTGTTTCCAGAAACTCTTTCTTCTCTTCTTCTGTAGATAGCTGGGCAATTTCAGACTCAATCTTGGCGCTAATGATAACGCATTCCGCGCCCTGCTCTTTGGCCATGGCTTCGACCTTTGCCGTCCATTCATTGCCCGTGGCCGCATCATCTTCAGAAACATTGCAAACATACAAAACCGGCTTACTTGTCAGGAGTCCCAACAATTTAAAAGCTTTCGCGTCGTCCTCCGATACATCAATAATACGGGCAGGCTTGCCGTCATCAAGCACGACCTTGGCCTCCCGCATCAAATCAAGCTGGGCATTGAGCTCTTTATCACCGGATTTTGCCTTACGGGAAATATTGTCAATCTGTTTACCAAGACTATCAATATCGGCCAGCATCAGCTCTGTTTCAATCGTATCGGCATCGCGCAACGGATCGACCGAGCCATCGACATGGGTAATATCGCCATCCTCAAAACAGCGCAGAACCTGAATAATCGCGTCCGTTTCCCGGATGTTACCCAGAAACTGGTTCCCCAGTCCCTCGCCCGTACTCGCGCCCTTGACCAGCCCGGCAATATCAACAAATTCAAGCTGCGCCGGAACGAGCTTAGCAGACCCAGCCAGCGCCGCGATTTTCTCAAGCCGTTCATCTGGCACAGAAACACGGCCAATATTTGGCTCAATCGTACAAAAGGGGAAATTTTCCGCCTGTGCCGCCGCTGTCGCTGTTAACGCATTAAACAACGTTGATTTTCCAACATTTGGCAGTCCTACAATTCCACAATTAAAGCCCATAACAGTTTCCCTTTTTTTCAGACGTCAAAAGTGCTACCACAATGGCCTGCAATAATAAAAGAATTTTTACAGGAAGAAGCAATAATGGGCATTATCAAGGACGCGACCGACATTACAAATAACACCGGAAAAATTATAACCGGTATAAAAGGGTTATTTGCAGGCCTTGCTGCAGCTTATATCATCGCCATTCCCGTCCACGACATATGGACAGGTGAAAGCCTGCTGAGCAAGACATGGAATTCTGCCATTGTCGCCAATGTAGACGACACGAAACTCTGTGGTAAAAGCAAATTTCTGGAAAATAGCTTCGTATGCAAAAAGCGCGGCAACGGCGCAGGGATGGAAACGCTTAAGCCCTCATTCCTGAAATAGAAGCTAAGCGGCTTTGATATCCATCACCACTTTGCTCATATAATCATTCACCTCACCTTGCACCAGCAATCCAGCATGCCGCGCGCAAGCATCCAATAACGGCTCCAGCCACTTTTGTTCGGTTTTCGCAAAATCTTTTAAAACATAGGAATGAACTTTGTTCCTGTCACCCGGATGCCCGATCCCCATACGCACGCGCCAGAAACCAGGACTCCCCATATGCGCCTGCACAGATTTAAGGCCATTATGCCCGGCATTGCCGCCACCCTGCTTTATACGGATTTTTCCCGGCTCTAAATCCAGCTCATCATGAAACACAACGATACGTTCCGGTTTTATTTTAAAGAACTTTGCCGCCGCCTTTACAGACTGACCGGAATTGTTCATGTAAGTTATTGGCTTAAGCAGGATAAGTTTTTGATTTTCAAGCTTTCCTTCTGAAAGGTGGCCTTGAAACTTCGAACGAAAGGACGAAAAATTATATTCACTGGCAAGAGCATCAATCAGCATAAAGCCAATATTATGACGATTACCTTGATGTTCATCGCCGGGATTTCCTAGCCCGACGAACAACCATGTATCATCATTATTATTTTTTAGAAAAGGTAACATAAGATGATTAGTGGTCAGCGATTGGTGATTAGTAAAGAAAAAAATTCAACTAACCACTCAATCACTAAAAACTAATTACTTCTCTTTCTTATCGTCGCCGCCTTCGGCTTTCTCTTCACTGCCTTCTTCACCTTCGGCACCTTCTTCAGCGCCCTCAGCACCTTCTTCGCCCTCGGCATCTTCATCTTCGATGATTTCTTCCATAGCGCGCGGTGCATTAATGACGGCAATGGTAAAGTCACGGTCATCAATGACCGGCTTTGCGCCCTCAGGCAATACAGCGTTACTGATATTGATAGAATCGCCAATATTAAACGGCGTTAGGTCAATTTCAATGTTTTCAGGGATATTCGTTGCCTGACAAACCAGCTCAACTTCATAACGAATAACATTCATATTCCCTTTTTCTATCAAACCGGGGCATTGCTCTTCATTAATGAAGTTCACTGGCACATTGACGGCAATCTTGGTTTTCTTCGTCACACGCAGAAAATCAACATGCTCTACCGTATCCTTAACAACGTGCATCTGTACATCACGAGCCAGAACCTGATGTTTATCGCCAGCCACATCAAGCTCACAGATCATTGTAAACATGTGCCCCTTGTTATATTCCAGATTTATTTCTTTGCCCGGTAACGTAATTTTGATGGCTTCTTTGCCATCACCATAAATTACACCAGGAACCTTATATTCGCGGCGCAAAGATCGTGCTGCCCCCTTACCGGCCACCTCTCTTGCTTCCGCTTTTATTGCATAGTTTTTAGCCATTTCTCTGTCCTCTTATCAAGATTTACAAAGGAGCAGCCTCCAGGGGTGCCGCTCCAAAACAGGCGATATAGAACAGAAAACCACTGGAATTTCAAGGAAAAAGCTTCGAAAACCGCGATAAAAATGATTTTCTTTTATCCAGAAGATTGTAAATAACGACAATTCTGACATCACCCTCAACTATCTCCTCGCGCGGAGGCGCCGTATGCATCACAGGTTTTTCGGCATTCTTCATATTTGTTAGCAATGTCAGTGCCCCCGTCGGCACTTGCCAGAACCTTGTTTTTTCTTCCTTTAAATGAATTTTGTTAAAGCCCGCACCAAAAACAACCTGCTTGTCATCAATAAGGCATGTCGCGCCGCCAGCTATCGTTTCAATGAAACGCACCTCCGTACTGCTAACGCCTTTATCAATATGAGGGTTTCCTCCTGGCGCACATTTTGATTGCGTATCCAGAATACTGGCATGAATGGTTAAAAAGACTCTTTTGTCCGGAAAGATAGAAGATAAAGCACGCAGTCTTTCCCTAATATGGTTTTCAAAAGGCTTTAATAACTTTTCTGTTCCCTTGGGCCGCTTACCGGCAACCTTATTAAAAAGCCGGGACAGCGCTTTAAAATTTTTCTTCCGGGGTATTTCTTTTTGGACCAGACTAAAACCGAACTGCTTGCACCACTCTTCTATACCCTGCCTTTGCTGCGCATCAAGCGTCTTTGACGGAGTGTCCTTCCAAACGGCAGCATTAACAGCGCCATCACTATCATGCACAGCCTTAAACATCGCCTTGAGCGCATGAGTCGTGTTCCCCACCTCCACAAAAGTAACATTTTGCGGGCAATCAGGCTCATCAGACGACAAAGGCCGTATTTCATAAGATTTTGAAGACACTTTAGTTTCCCAAAAGTTACCTGCCAGATATTTTTTATAGGTGAAAAACCCTTATTTAAAAAGGGCTGAAATGGATTTTTCTTCGCTAATACGCTTGATCGCTTCGCCTATCAGCGGGGCCACCGTCATCTGTTTAAAGGTACTGGAAGTACGCACGGCCTCTGTTGCCTCAATGGTATCCGCAATCACCATCTCTTCTATCTCAGAAGACGAGATACGCGCCACCGCGCCACCCGAAAGAACACCGTGAACGACGTAGGAATGAACAGACTTGGCTCCATTTGCCTTTAGCGCCACCGCTGCATTACACAGCGTACCACCAGAATCGACAATATCATCGACCATAATACAAACTTTGTCCTGAACATCGCCGATCACATGCATCACTTCTGAAACACCGGCTTTTTCGCGGCGCTTATCAATAATCGCAATATCAGCCTCAATGCGCTTGGCCATGGCCCGCGCCCGCACCGCGCCGCCCACATCCGGCGATACCATCACCAGCTTTTCACTCTCAAAGCGCTTTTGTATTTCCGGCATAAAAACCGGGGAAATGACCAGATTATCAACCGGAATATCAAAGAAACCCTGTATCTGCCCGGCATGCAGCTCCATCGTCAGCACCCGATCAACACCCGCCGCCGTAATCAAATTGGCGACAAGTTTGGCCGAAATCGGTGTCCGTCCGCCCGTTTTACGGTCCTGCCGCGCATAACCAAAATAGGGAATCACCGCCGTAATCCGCCGCGCCGACCCGCGCCGCAGCGCATCAATCGTAATCAGCAGCTCCATCAAATTATCATTTGCCGGATAGGATGTAGGCTGGATAACAAAAGTATCCTCCCCCCGGACATTTTCAAGGATCTCGGCAAAGACTTCCATATCAGCGAAGCGATGGATACTGGCCTCCGTCAGAGGTGTTTTAAGATAATCAGCTATGGCCTGTGCCAAAGGACGGTTTGCATTCCCAGAGATGAGTTTCATTTTTTTACTCGGTTATTTTTCCTGCGTGTGTATTCGGAAAGACTATAAAAAATCAGCGAAATAAATCAACTACATTATTGGGATTGAATGGAAATAACTGAAATTTGTCGTCCCTCATCCGGCTCATTACCCAACGCCTTACGATGTGTGCTGCGCCGATAACTAAAATAATCCATTTCGTTAAAATAGGTGTCCATACCCGTTTCAGAGATTTGCGCCAGCCCGGCAAGCATCAAACGCCGCATCACATAGCCCGGCAAATTAAACATCAGATGCCCTTCCCGTTTTGCCGGGATAAAAAGCTCCGCATTTGCTAAATCCTGCTCCAAAAACGGTTCCTTAAACTCATCCGAGACTTCATAAGAACCCTGCCTGATACAAGGGCCAATAGTTGCCTTTAACGCCCCCTTGACCGCACCGCGCTGCTCCATAACGCTGACAGTGCTTTCCAGCACTCCTTTGAGCGCCCCGCCCCATCCGGCGTGCGCCGCGCCAATCACAGGCTCACCCGTACTCTTTTCACCGTAAAATAATACCGGCGCACAATCGGCCGTCACAATCCCCAGAGACAACTCTGGCATATCCGTTACCATGGCATCGGCCTCTGGCCTGTCTTCAAATTTCCATGGCTCTATAACCGTGATGCATTTACCGCTATGCACCTGACGTAACTTTGAAATGTCACCCTCAGGCTCACCCTTGCGACCAAAAAAGCCGTGCGTAATATTATCATTCGTAAAATGACTGTCTTTGATAAACACCTTAAAACCCCGCCAGATTTATATCATCAGAACTAAACGCCATAACCTTAAACAATTCGCCCATCTGATCTGTGGAAGTTAAGCGCCCAACCGCTTCATCAATATCTTTGGCTTGCGATTCTGTCGCCTTTTGTTTAAGCATCGCCGCGCGCTGACTAATTCCCAGCGCACGCAAAAATTCGCCCTGCGTTGTAACGAGCCCCTCCGATAGCGCTGCAAAATCCACATGCGCGGTTAAATCAGCTTCACCGACTTGCTCCAGCACCGGCACATAGTCATGGTTTTTCACCGCTTGCAAGGTATCTCCATGCCCCTCAACATAACCGTAATCTATGAACAGCGCCGCGCCGCCCTGCGCTTTCAGGCGCTCACAGGTGTTTTTGACGAATAATTCACACGCCGGGGACGTTTCATAGAAATCGCCCTCAATATTTTGAGGCTGCGCAGTCGGAATTAAACCAAAATGAAAGTTTCCTGCCCCGTCCACCCCGATAACCCGCTCCTTCCATTTCCCATCCGCGCGCTGAAACTGCCGGATGGGTAGCGCATCCAGAAACTCATTGGCCAGCAATATGAGCGGCGCATTATCAGGCACCCCCTCCAGCCCGTCATGCCAGCTCACATCAAAGTCCTGCAACACATCACGTTGCCGGGCTTTCAAACTTTCACTGTTTTCAATCAGATGGATTTGCGCCGCTTCGTGAAAACCCGGGATTTTGGCTGTCGCCCGCAAAGCATCCACCATCAACGTCCCGCGCCCCGGTCCGCATTCAACCAACATAAATTTTGATGGTCTGCCCATCTGCGTCCAGCAATCCGCCGCCCACGCACCGAGTAATTCACCGAATATTTGGGAAATCTCCGGCGCTGTTGTGAAATCACCGCCTTCGCCAAAAGGATCACGACTATTGTAATAGTACGCCACAACACGCGCCATAAAAGCGCCAACATCCATAGGCCCGTTATGTTGTATTTCCTGCTTTATGGTGTCTTCAAGTCTCATGACCGCGCCGCAACCCCAAAATAATCAACACCGCGCCGCCTAAAACCATCGGTACGCTTAAGAGCTGCCCCATCGTGAAGGTATCCGCAATAAAACCAATCTGAACATCCGGCTCCCGGAACTGCTCTATAAACATACGCGCCATAGCATAGCCAATCAGAAAAACACCGGAGAGTATCCCCGGCCTGCCGCGCACAGTCGCAATCCGCGCGAGCACAGCCAACACAAGAAAGAGCACAAACCCTTCCAACGCCGCCTCGTAAAGCTGGCTGGGGTGACGCAAGACGTCCCCGCCGCGCGGGAAAGACATCGCCCACGGCACGTCTGCCGCCCGGCCAAATAACTCACCATTTATAAAATTTGCGATCCGGCCAAAAAACAAACCAATCGGCACCGCGCAGCAAACGATGTCCGTTAGCCGGAGCAAAGGCAGCTTACGATAGAGAGCATAAAAAATCATCGCCGCAATAACCCCAAGCGCGCCGCCGTGAAATGACATCCCACCATGCCAGACTTTCAATATTTCGAGAGGGTCATCCAGATACAGCCCAAACTGATAAAACAGCACGTAACCTATCCGCCCGCCGAGTATGACGCCAAGAATAGCCCAAGGCAAAAAATCATCTATATCCGTTTTTTGAAGAAAGGAGCTTTGTGGCTTTTTATCTTTATCAAGCCCAGCCAGATACAGCGCATACTGCCAGCCGAGCAAAAACCCCGCCAGATAAGCCAGCGAATACCAGCGAATTTCAAGCGGGCCGAGGGCCAGAGCTACCGGATCTATGTCGGGGAATTGTAAAGCCATGTCCTACTTAACTAACGATAAGAATCATCCATTGCCATGAAGTCCTGCACATACCGGCGGATACCTTCTTCCAGTTCCGTAAAAGGCTTATCGTAGCCAGCCTCTCGTAACTTGCTCATGTCGGCTTCAGTAAAGTACTGATACTTATGGCTCAACTCTTCCGGCATTTCTATGTAATTAATTTTAGGCGTCATATCTAAAGCCTTAAAAACACCTTCGGCCAAGTCCTTAAAGCTACGCGCTTTCCCTGTGCCCACATTATACAAACCATTAACATCGGGGTGGTCATAAAACCACAACATAACGTCAACACAATCCTCAACATAAATAAAGTCGCGTAATTGCCCGCCATCCTCATAATCCGGATTATGAGATTTAAAAAGTCGAGCTGCAGCGCCTACCTCAACCTGAGGATATAGCTTACTGATGACACTCGCCTGCTCACCTTTATGATGCTCATTCGGGCCGTAGACATTGAAAAACTTTAAGCCCACCCGTTGCGGCGGATATTTCTCGCTCTTATCACTAACGATGCGGCTAATGCGGCGATCAAACACATGTTTTGACCAGCCATAAGCATTAAGCGGCTGCAACTGCGCCAGCGCATCCGGCGTATTATCATCCTTAAAACCGTGAGTTCCATCACCATATGTCGCCGCAGAAGACGCATAGATAAAGCGCACTTCATGCTCGGCACACCATTTCCAGAGCTCCCTTGAGAGATAAAAATTTGTCTCGATTATGAGATCCGCATCCGCCTCTGTTGTCGAAGAAATCGCCCCCATATGAAATATGGCTTCAATATCATCCTTATGCTTATCCATATATTCTAAAAGCCGCTCCGGCTTGATGATGTCACGAACTTCGCGCTTTGCGATGTTTTTCCATTTGTCATCACTGCCCAGCAAATCACAAACGACAAGGTCATTCAGCCCCTTGTCCTGCAATCCCGCAATCAAGTTGGAACCAATAAACCCCGCACCGCCAGTTACAATAATCATAGTATTTCCCCTTTTTCTCTCACTGTTTTATAACGCCATTCTGGATATCTACAAAACTTTTTTAACCCGCGTCTTGCCTGCATACACGACTCCTGTTACTCAGTTTAACTCATAAACAAATAATTAGAGAGCGTAGAAACTATGGGCCCTGACCCAAAGATTTTTGATGATATTGCGCGGGTTGCCGGTGGCGCCGTTAACATTCTCGGCGGCTTGCAGCAACAAATACACGAGGAAATAAAATCCCGTATGGAAGAGATGGCAAGCAAGATGGACCTTGTCCCGCGTGAAGATGTAAACCGTGCCGAATCAAGAATAGATGCTCTGGAAAAACGGGTTAAAGCTCTGGAAGGCAAAAAGAAAACACCAAGCAAAAAGAAAGCATCATGAGCGACAACTTTGATCTTTATACAGATGTCAGCAACCCGCTCGATAACATCGAAGAAGTTATGGCCAGTCATGACTGGTCTTTTGAACGGCCCAATGATGACGAACTTATGGTGCAAATCACCGGCAAACACGGTAATTACCGCATGACATTCCTGTGGCAAGAAGAATACAGCGCCATGCAGTTTTTCTGTGAATTCGACCTTGAAATCCCAGCAGAGCGCCATGACATGACCAGCAAAGTTATCAGAGAAATTAACGAAAACCTCTGGCTCGGCCATTTTGACGTTCCCGAAGATTCCCGTATGCCTTACTTCCGGCACACGACCCTGTTCCGGGGCATGAATCACACATCCGGCACAGACTATATTGCCGACCTGATCGAAGTGGCCTTGGCAGAGTGCGAAAAATATTATAGCGCCTTTAATATACTATCCAGCCACCTTTACCTCAATGACAACCTCCTGACCCTGGCTTTGGCTGACGTTGATGGAGAAGCTTAATATAACATTGGTCGGATGCGGAAAGATGGGCGGCGCTATGCTGCGCGGCTGGCTTTCGGCCAGAATTGCAAACAAAATTTATACTCTCGACCCACAAGGTCTTCCCCCAGAATTTGAGAGTTACACGGAAGATACAATCACCCACTTCAAAAACGCGGCGCAATTTTCAGAGGCACAGCCAAACACCGATGTTTTCGTTATTGCCCTCAAACCGCAAATAATGGACACCGCCTGCAAATCAATTGCCAGCACCATACCGGAAAGCGCCCTTGTCCTATCTATCGCCGCCGGACAAACGATTGCTGCTTTTGAAAAAAGATTCAGTGAAACCCAGCCCATCATCCGTGCCATGCCCAACACTCCCGCCGCCATTGGCAAAGGCATTACCGTTGCCGCAGCCAGCCGCCATGTAACAACGGAACAAAAAGAACAAGCCGAAATCATCCTGAAGTCCGTTGGCCTTGTTGAATGGGTGGATGAGGAGAGCCTTCTTGATCCTGTAACCGCAGTCTCTGGCAGCGGCCCGGCTTATATATTTCTAATGATAGAGGCCATGGCAGAAGCAGGGGAAGCGGCGGGATTAACGCCTGATTTTGCTATGAAGCTCGCCCGCCAGACTGTCATAGGCAGCGCCGCCCTTGCCGAAACAGAATCAAACACCGCCGCTTCAACATTACGCGAGAATGTCACCAGCCCCGGCGGCACTACAGAGGCCGCCCTTAAAGTCCTGATGAATGGTAAGTTTCAAAATATTCTGAATAAGGCCATCGCCGCCGCTACGGCCCGCAGTAAAGAACTTAGCAATTAAATTATTTTCTACCGGTCGTGCCCAGACCAATCTCCTTGGCCAGACGACTACGTTGCTGCGCATAATTCGGCGCAACCATCGGGTAATCAGCAGGCAACCCCCAGCGCTCCCGATACTCCTCAGGAGACATGCCATAAGCCGTTTTCAAGTGGCGCTTAAGCATTTTGAGCTTTTTACCATCTTCCAGACAAACAATAAAATCAGGTGTCACTGACTTCTTAATCGGCACAGCAGGCTGTGGCCTTTCGGTTATGGAAGCGCCCTCTGCACTAACACCCGCCAATGTCTTGTAAACTTTTTGAATAACAGCCGGAATATCTTCGGCAGCAACCTGATTATTTGATAAATGAGAAGACACAATTTCCGTTGTAAAGGAAAGCAAATCTACGTGATCAGGTTGTTCAGTCATTGTAATGAATCTCTACACTTTGTTTTAGTTACTGCTATGCGCAAGTATTAATCACACTAATATAGATGTCACAAGGAAAAAATAAAGATAAAAAACAATAAAAGTCGGTTTACCCGCCCTACTCTTCAAGTATTACCCGTTGCTCCTTTTTAGATGAACTCACATCAGCACCGCGCAAATAAAGCGGTTCCGGTGGCCGTATATTATTTTTTTCATAGCGCTCCAGCGCCATAGAAGCGATTAGGCAAGGATCAGGCAATTCATACCCCTTACATACCTTTGTACTATCATCCGCAAAACGCTCTTCTGAAAAACGCTTTATGGCATCACCGATATACAAAGCCTCTTTCTCTCCCTGAATATCCCGCACGGCTTCGCCCGCCAAAGCCTGCGGCTCTGTATATTCTGTGCCGTCCGCATTAAAGAACTGGCAATAATAATCCTGCCTTTTGGTTTCAATCAGCACGCAAAGCAATTGTTCTGATAATTCATTGTCAGCAAAATATTGAGCGGCCAATATTTCCAGCGTTGTGACGCCCGCAACCGGCTTTTTCAGGGCCAACCCAAAAGCCTGAGCCGTAGACAAGCCAATACGCAACCCCGTAAAAGCGCCCGGTCCCACGGTCGTTGCGATCAAATCAACATCGGAAAATACCCCGCCCGCCTTTTCAAGAACCTGCTGGACCGCAGGAACCAAGGCTTCTGCCTGCCCGCGCGGCATCGATTTCTGCTCCGATACGCACGAATCCTCCTGCGCATCATAAAGAGCCACAGAGCAACCAAACAGGGCCGTATCAAACGCTAGAACTTTCATCTAAAGAATCTTGCAAATATCATCGAAATCAAAGCGCGGACTGCGCGGAAATATGCTTTCCGGATCGCCGTAACCCAGATTACAAATAAAATTAATCTCTATTGGCTCATCCGAGAAGAATTCCTCCTTCACACCTTTTTTACTAAAACCGGACATCGCCCCGCAATCAAGCCCCAGCGCCCGCGCCGCAATCATCAGGTATGCGCCCTGCAGGCTGCCGTTACGCATAGCGGTTTCCTGTATAAATTTCTCTTTGCCCTCAAACCAGTTTTTAGCATCAGGGCTATGCGGAAATAATTTAGGAAGATGCTCGTAAAACTTCATATCATTCGCAATAATAACGGTGACTGGTGCCGCCATTGTTTTATCGACATTACCCTCCATTAAATGAGGTTTGAGCCTTTCTCTGGCCTCATCCGATTTTAAAAACAAAAACCGCGATGGAGAACAGTTCATACTGGTCGGCCCCCATTTCACCAGATCATAAATAGCCTGCAACAAAACATCAGAGACTTCAGCATCTTTCCAGCCGTTATAGCTCCGCGCCTCCCGGAACAAAATGTCCATACCCCGGTCATCTATGATTTTACTCTCTTCGCTCATAAAAACGCCCCTTTTACTGATCCGCACGATTTCACTGGTTTTTTAACATCGAGGAACTATAGTCAGCCCATGCATAGACATATCATGAAAATAATGTTCTGTCTTTTCCTGTTTCTGTCGCCTTTTTCGGCCACAGCACAAACGATCTCTGCTGACAAAAATGCGGCGGTGATCTTTGCCTATCACCGCATTGGCGAAGACCAATACCCGGAAACAAACATCAGACGCGAACAATTTGAGGCACATATAAAGGAACTTGTCTCCGGCGCTTATAATGTTCTTCCTCTTCCTGAAGTTATCGCAGCGCTTAGAAACGGTGACACTCTGCCACCGCGCACTGTTGCGCTAACTTTTGACGGCGGCCATAAATCCATTCTGGATAATGCCGTGCCCCTGCTAAAGAAAAACGACCTGCCCTTTACGCTGTTTATTTCAACCGATCATATAGACAGGCAGTCCGCGCAATATATGAGCTGGAGCGGCCTTAAAAGCTTACAACGCCATAAACTTGCAACCATTGGCCTTCATCCTGCCAGCTATATCCGTCTTTACAATAAAGATGACGGAGAAATGGCAAGACAGCTCAACAAGGCACGCACCAAATTCAGAGAAAAACTGGAAAAAGAGCCTGACTTATTCGCCTATCCCTTTGGTGAATATAGCAAAGCCTATCGTGATCTTGTGAAAAAGCAGGGCTTTGATGCCGCCCTCGGCCAGCAATCCGGCGCGGCCTATGGCGGCAGCGACATTTACGCCCTGCCGCGCTTTACCATGACAGAAAGCCATGGCGGCCTTGATCGCTTTCGCTTGACGGTCAACGCGCTCCCCCTGCCTGTGACAGAGATACAGCCCAAAGATCCTCTGCTACAAACAAAAAAACCTTCCATCGGTTTTACCGTCGACAAAGAATTAACCGCGCAGATAAAAAACATAAGCTGCTTTGTCTCCGGTCAGGCAAAACCGGAGCTGGAAATTATCGGCGAAAGCAGGGTTGAATTACGACTGGAAAAGCCTTTTGAAACCGAGCGTATCCGCGTTAATTGTACAATGCCATTGCCAGTTGATGATAACTACGAAGACCCAAGCTGGCGCTGGTTTGGCATGTTGCTTATTGCGCCGGATAAGCCCGGGAATTAAATTCTCTTCAATGCCATTTCAAGCGTATACGAGAAATCTCACATTCGCTCAGGATGACAACAGAGAAAAGAAAAAACTTGCACCCTCCCAAGAAATATTATACATTACGGAAATACTCAGAGGAGAAAACAATGTTATATAAAGCAGCGAACAGAGTATTTAATTCCCTGGAACAACGCATGGGATACGTCATTAACGACACAGTTGAACGCCTCAGTGGAATAGATCTTACAAAACTAAATGAAATGTATAAAACTACAAATCGTGTATATAAGCAGGATCAAGTTTACCAGTCCCGTAAACCACTCTAATACTCCACCGGCTCCACACTCTCTACTTCAGGAATAAAATGCTTGAGCATATTTTCAATGCCCTGCTTTAGGGTCATGGAAGAGCTAGGACAACCGGCGCACGCGCCCTCCATCCGCAAATAAACAACGCCGTCTGAAAATTCCACGAATTCTATATTACCGCCATCCTGCGCCACGGCGGGCTTGACCCGCGTATCCAGCAGTTCCCTGATTTGCAGCTCAATCTCGCTGGCACCCTCTATGACCGCAGCCACTTCTTCTTCATCAACCACAGGCGTGCCGGAGGTAAAATGTTCCATTAGCGCCGTAAGAATCACCGGCTTTAAATCATCCCAGTTCGTTTCCTCTGTCCGACTGACCGAGACAAAGTCAGTGGCAAAGAAAACAGCCCCTACCCCATCAACATCAAATAAACGCTGCGCTAGCGGCGAACTACCGGCCTCACTTTTACCTTTAAATTCCCGCGTACCACGCTTGAGCACTGCCCTACCGGGCAAAAACTTCAACGTATCAGGGTTGGGCGTTTCTTCAAATTCTATAAACATGGGGAGAAATATAACCCTTTGTAATCTGGAATCAAGACCTGCTGTGATCACGAGGCCAGGCCGACCAGTACACATAGCGCTTCCCTATATTTTCATATATTTTAAACCATGCCCGAAAAAGCGGAAACAGTTTCTTTTGCCACCCTTCTATTTGTAGGGTTTTATCAAGGCGGCTATCGCCAATCGTTGTTTCCGCGCTCTCATCTATATGAAGCGGCGCAGGATGCAAGACCAGCGTTTCCAGCCCGGTTTCCCATATGCGCCCTTGCAGCGTATCAATAGGCACCCAATTTGTTTTCATGTGTTTGAGCATCACCCGCGCCGCCTTTAGCGTCAAAACATAGCCATGAGCGCCCCCCGGCGCCGTCGGCAAACGCGCTGTCCAGTATTGCCCCAAAAGCGGCGCAATCTTACGACACCCCCGCGCATAAACCTTCTTACTACCCAAAAAGCGCACAACATCCCACGGGACTTTAGTCTCAACCAGAGCGCACAACACGTCCTTAAACTCAGGCTCGAAAACAACGTCATCTTCCAAAATGGCAGCGAAGGGAATGTTTTCCCTATCCATTTTTTCATAGATATTGCGATGGGAAAGCAGGCAGCCGATTTCTCCGCCAATCATGTCCCGCCCGAAATAACGCAGGCGTTTCTTGCGATTATAAGCAGGCGTATTGGCCAGATCGAATTCTCGTCCGTTAACTGCTTCAATGAACTCATAAGGCACGCCGGTAGGCTCTAGGCGTTCCTGCATTATTTTCCGCCGATCAGTATCTTCCGGCAAATTTATAATAAAAACAGGCGGGCAATTTTGTGTCATTATGTGCAAATCCTTAAGTCAGGTTTTTATTGTCTTATAATCTGTTTCAAAATATAGCTATGGGCATGAAAAAGAAAGAAACTATATTTTTCGGACTTCTCATTGCATTGCTGGCGATAATGCCGGTTCTGGCAATCTCAATTCCGCGCTTTCTTGCTTTTGGCCCCGGCATCATCGGTACCGTCTTTTTTGTTTTGTACCCCTTTATATTTAAAGCAAAAGTCTCTTTGCTTAAACCCGCCTTTATTATTGCGGCGGCAATTATAGCTTTGGCCGCGCTCAGCTCCCTGTGGGCTGTTGACCCTGACTTTGCCCTAAAAAGAACAATAAAGATAAGCGCCGTATTATTGCCGGGCGGGCTTTTACTCAGCCTCATAAACTCAATGCCTTTTGACAAAACAAAGCCCTATCTGTGGTTCATTCCCGCTTCCATAGCAGCGGCTTCCCTGTTGATTTTTCTAGATCAAAACACGGGAGAGCCTTTTTACAGAACCGTAAGGGGAATGAGTAATAACGAGTCTTTTTCCCACGCCGTTTATAACAGGGCGACTGTAACCGTCATTATATGCCTGTTCTCTGCGCTGGCGCTTGTCAAAAAACCGCTATGGAAGGCGCTTTTTGCAACCTCTCTTCTCCCTATGCTTTATATTACGCAAAGCCAGTCAGCGCAGCTCGCGCTTATTCTAGGGCTTATCTTCATGTTTGCATTTCCCTACAAGTCAAAAACGGCATGGTACAATTTTATAGGCTCTATATTCGTACTAATACTTGCCGCGCCCTTTATTGCGATCTGGTCATTTAACGAGTTTGCGTCCTCCGTCGATTCCATGTCCATTATGAATCAAGCTTACGCCGCAAACCGTATGGAAATATGGGATTATGTTAGTCGCTATGCGCTACAGAATCCTTTATACGGATTTGGCATAGAAGCTACCCGGTCTATTCATGATTTTGATGCGCACGAAATATACCAAGCCGGAAAAGGAATTCTGCACCCCCATAATTTTGCTCTTCAGCTCTGGATAGAATTTGGTGTTATCGGCGCGTTGGCAGGCGGTGCTTTTACCTCTTATCTGCTATGGTCTATGCGGCATCACTTAACACCGCAACAGTGCAAAATTATGTTGCCAACATTTATTGCCGCCCTGTCTGTCAGTGCTACCGGCTATGGTATGTGGCAAGGCTGGTGGCTCGGCATGTTGTTTTTAGCAACGGCTTTTTGTATTCTCGCCGGGAAACAAGTTAAAGAGACTGAAACATGAATGATCAGATAAAAAAACTATGGTGGCTGTGGCTACCGATTTTGGTTTTTGCCGTGCAGATTATCATGGAGCTTTTTCTGCCTCTAAAGCTTATGGACCCTTATTATGCCGAAAACGGTATTTTGGAACAGGCGCAATTTCTGGTTATCGGCAGCGCTTTTATCTTTTCTCTGCTCATCCTATGGGCACTGCGCCATCAAAATCTTCCCTGGGTCATGGCATGGACAAGCATAGCCGCGCTTGGCAGTTTCTACATCGCCGGTGAAGAAGTAAGCTGGGGCCAACATATACTAGGGTGGGGAACCCCGGAACAATGGGCACAGGTCAACGATCAGGGCGAAACCAATCTACACAACACAACCTCATGGCTTGACCAAAAACCGCGTATCTTGCTGATTGTAGGCATAGCTGTCGGCGGTTTAGTGCTGCCTTTGCTCAAAAAATACAAAGAAGACTGGCTGCCCAAAAAATTCACGCTCATATACCCGCCATCTTGTATGGCTGTTATTGCGGCCTTAGCCATTTTCCCCAGCCTGACCGTAAAAATCGGTGAATTATTTGATATAGTTCTCTTTGGCCGCGTCAGCGAACTTCAAGAGCTTTATTTATATTACTTCGTTCTTGTTTACCTTATGGCCCTTAAAAAACGTATTGAGAAAGCCTAACCCTTACGCCACATCCGAGACTTTAGGCACTCCCGCGAGTACCCCTTCCGCCATTTGATCGGCGGCACGATCGGGAGCGAGAGAACGTTCTTCCGCAATATTGAAAACCTCATCAATCGTTTTCTCTATCGTTTCAACATGCTTCATCATATTTTCGCGGGTCAGATCATGGGAGAACGGGTTTTTGCCGGTTTGCTCAAAGTACTCATAGCCCACAGCAATCACGCCGCCCGCATTAATCACGTAATCCGGCGTATAAAGAATATTACGCTGCGCCAACAAATCGCCAATATCTTCCGTGGCAAGCTGGTTGTTCGCTGCTCCCGCGATAACATCAAATTTCATCTGTGGAACAGTTTGCTCGTTAAGCTGCGCGCCCAGAGCACACGGCGCAAAAATATTGGCATCAACACTAAAAATATCGTCCAGCCCGACAATTTCTAGCCCTTCAAATTCGCCCTTCGCCTTTTGCAGAACATCATCGCGTACATCAGTAACAAAAAGCTCTACGCCCTGCTTATGCAACTGGCGGCACAGATCATATCCGACCGCGCCCAGCCCCTGCACTGCGGCCTTCAAACCCATCAAATTATCACTGCCATAACGTCGCCGGACCGCTGTCTTTAAACCGCAGAACACGCCGTAAGACGTCACCGGAGACGGATCACCGCCCAGCGCCCCGTCTTCACTTTTTAGCCCCATAACATAAGGCGTACTACGCGCCATCAGCGCCATATCAGCCACATTCGTACCGCTATCTTCGGCAGAAATATAATCGCCGCCCATCGTATGAACCGCACGCCCCATTGCTTCCATTAACGCTTCAGTTTTGACGGAGGCAGGATCGCCAATAATAACGCTTTTACCGCCGCCCAGCGGCAAGCCCGCCAATGCATTTTTGTAAGTCATACCACGAGACAAACGCAGCACATCACGAATAGCATCTTCTTCTGATTTGTAATCATACATACGGCAACCGCCAAGCGCCGGGCCTAGAGTTTTGTCATGAACGGCAATGTAAGCCTTTAGCCCCGTTTCCGAGTCCGTAAAATGGCGCACCTTATAGTGATTATCATAGTCGGTGAATCCGCTTAACAACGCTGCATCAAGATCATTATACTCCATAGCTCTACCTTCGCCTGATTTTGCCCTATAATTACAATTATAAGGGAATGCTTATAAAAAGGCATGACATGGCGCAGCATTTTTAGAAGTTTAGTCTAATCTTTTTGATTACATGCTTTTTACGTAATATATTGTCGTCTGCGGACAATTTTCTGATATTTTTATTACCCCGCTCACGTAAAACAACCAAAAAAGAAACCGCCGACTTGCGTCGAGCGGTTTAGGAAGGGAACAGATACCAGATTGGTCAAAGGGTAAAGTGGGTAATTCTAAATTTATTCCTTATTTGTTTTTTCTTGTTTCTCTTACTTGTCTAAGTTGTCCTCCTTAGCCGTATTTTGTAGTTTAAAAAGTCCTCGTTAGTCACACACCTGTCTCAACTCATCACCTCATACTTAATGATACCTAAAATTTTATGTAAATTCAAATCTTTTTTTATGGTAATTGTTTTTATTTTTTAAGTGTTTGATTTTAAACAATTAATCAGGAGGGTTATATCATCCGGTATAGGAGACTCAAAGCTCATCACCTCTTCTGTCAGAGGATGAACAAAGCTCATTTTCCACGCATGCAGGGCCTGGCGCGGGAAATTAAGGACTTGCGCCGCTACTTCCGCGCTATAATCCCCTTTTTTCAGCAACGATTGCCCCCCATTACGCTGCAAGCCATATAAGGGGTCACCAACCAGCGGATAGCGTATATGCGCCATATGCACCCTGATCTGGTGCGTCCTGCCGGATTCAAGCTTACAATTCATTAAACTAGCTGTTTCACCGTAACTTTCAACAAGCTGATAATGCGTGACTGCCTCACGGCCATTCCTATGGTTTACCGCCATTTTCAAACGATTACCCGGATGCCGCCCGATAGGCTGGTCAACATGCCCCTTACTATTGCGCGGCTTCCCCCAGACCACAGCCCTATAATGCCGCCCCAGCGTTCTATCAGAAAGCTGGCTTGAGAGCGCTTGATGCGCCTTGTCTGATTTGGCCACTACAAGCAAACCGCTTGTGTCTTTATCCAGCCGATGAACAATCCCCGGACGCCGGACACCACCAATCCCGGACAGGCTATCACCACAATGATAGAGCAGCGCATTAACCAATGTACCATCGTGGTGCCCCGCTCCCGGATGAACAACCAGCCCGGCAGGTTTATTAATCACAAGAAGCGCTTCATCTTCGTAGAGTATATCCAGCGAAATATTTTCCGGTACCGGCGTGTCATCAACCGGCGGCGGTACAACCAGAGACAAAGCCATCCCTTCTTTCACCTTGAGAGAAGGGTCGGTACAAATTTCATTATCAATATGAAGACGGCCCTCCAGAATAAGGGCTTTAAGACGGGAGCGGGATAAATCCTGAAAACATGTGGCCAGCATTTTATCCAGACGCTGGCCGTGGTCTTCCGTTTGTACGCTATATATCAGGCTGTTTTCACTCACAATCAGCGGCGCCCCAAACAAGGGTCTTCGTAAGGGTCCAGCGCTGTCGCGACAAAAACCCACCCTATATGAACCGGTGCAGAAGGAACTATCGGCGCACTCTTTTCTTCCTCTGATTTCTCGGTAGCGGCAAGCCCTACAACAACAATAGGCGTCTCCTCATCTTCCAGCTCGCCCATATCATCCTCAATAACGGCGGTAAAAATACGCTCACCATTCCAGCCGGGAACGTAATCCGTTGCCCTTGCCCCCAACCCTTCGTAATACGCTTCGTCCTGTATCAATATGCCGCGCGGCGATAAGGTCAACATACGCAGATGATTACGACCACTACTATCTTCTGTGGCTTTGGCATTCATCATCAAAACCATACGCCCGTCTTTCTGCGTCACGATCCAGTTTCCGGTCAGCTCGTAATCAGGTCGCCGGAAATAACGCTGCCAGCGCGGCTCACCCAGCGCATCTATCGCCATAACCCATGACGATACCGGGCCGTCATCATAAGGCTCCGAATCCCCCGCCAGAACAAATCCCTGCCCTTCGACCGTATATCCGGGAGACATCGCAGCATGACGAAAAATAGAAGACGCGCCACGCGGATATGTTCTCTGCCAGTGGACAGCACCATCAAAACCCAGTTTCATCGCCCAGCCCGCCATACGCCCGTCATCCATACGTATAGTCCCGACCGCGAGGTAATTTTTTTCATCAATGGGCATCAAATTATACAAGACATTAGGAATACCGGGCCTGTAAGCGCGCCGCCATAACAACTCCCCTTGCGGCGTAAAGCGCATAAGAACACCGTTTTGGTCCTCTTCATCATCGCGGCTTATCGCATGAAGCAAGGCTATAAAGCCGGGCTGTTCCACCGATGAAGAAAGGCTGAGGCTTTTATAATCAAAAACAGAGTCTTTGAGAATTTTTTCCCTTTTATAATTTCCGTCCCCGTCATACCAGCTCAGCCGCGCCCACTTTTCAGCCCGCCCAGCGCCGCCACGTATGTTGGAAATAGCCACAAACTCATTACCAAGCTGAATCATCTTAATGGGCTCTTCAGCATCTTTTGCCGGAAAGCTTGTTTCTTTTAAAGCCCGTCCACGCCGGTTCAGTTCAACAAGAACAATTTCCTCCGGCCTAAAATCATCCTTTGACAGCCGCCGCCCAATAGCCATAACCGTTCCGCCATCCTGCGGAATACCTGAGCCGAGCTGAACCATACTATCTCTAATGCCATATTTAGCGTCCCAGACCGTAGGGAAGCCAAAGGTTGGCGGCCGCAATGTAACAATAGTCTCATAAAGCGTGTCACACATCTGCGCCCTTGATGAATGGGGAAACAAGACTAATGTGAAAAGGAATGCTATAAAAAGAAATCTTGAAATGCGGGTCATTTTATTCGCCTGAGTTTTATTTGAGTTTATAATGAGCCAGAGCCTATTTCTATGAAAATTTTAATTATCAGCGACGCATGGAAGCCGCAAGTCAACGGCGTAGTCAGAACCTATGAGCATATAGGTAATGAACTGGAAAAAACAGGGCATGAGTTCCATGTGATCGGCCCTGCTGACTTTCCTTTTCGTATTCCTATGCCCGGCTACCCCGAAATAAAACTGGCGCTCGCCCCCTATGGACGCCTGCAAAGAATGATAAAATCATTCTCTCCCGATGTCATCCATATTGGCACCGAAGGGCCGCTAGGGCAGGCTGGTCGCCAATACTGCATAAAAAATAACTTACGATTTACAACGATATACCACTCTCATTTTCCAGATTACGTGGCCGGGCGTGTTGCCAAGTTCGCACCTTGTATGGCCAGCCCTGTTAGAAATTTTGCAATCAAAAAACTGCGGCATTTCCACGGCAGCGCTGCCGCTATGATGATTGCCACGCAAAGCCTTGAAGACGAGCTAAAAGAGTGGGGTTTTAAAACCCCGATGCACCGCCTGACACGCGGCGTCCACTTGCATCTTTTCAAACCAGGAGAGGTAGAACTATTTCACGATATGCCCCGCCCGGTCGCGCTTTATGTCGGCCGCGTTGCGGTTGAAAAAAATCTGGAGGACTTTCTATCAATGGACTGGAAAGGCTCAAAAGTCATTGTAGGCCACGGCCCCGACTTTGATAAGCTTAAAAATAAATATCCGGATCCTTATTTTACCGGCACCAAAGAGGGAGAAGAGCTGGCCGCACATTACCGCTCTGCCGATCTTTTCGTATTCCCCTCAAAAACAGACACATTCGGCATGGTTTTAACCGAGGCTTTGGCTTCCGGGCTACCTGTCGCCGCTTACGATGTCACAGGCCCGCGCGATATTATTACCGCACCTCACCTGGGCGCTCTGCACGAAGATAATCTGGCTCATGCCGCAAACAAAGCGCTGGAAGTTATGGATCAGAAAAAAGAACGCCACAAACATGTACGTGAAAACTACACATGGCCTAGTGTCGCAAAACAGTTTTTAAAGGTTCTTGAAGAAACGGGACTGTGATAGAGTTTGTAAAATCATGGCAAAAATATTGATAGCAGAAGACGACTCCTCAATGCGGCAGTTTCTGGCGATGGCCCTGAAACGTGCCGGACACGATGTTGAATCATGCGAAGACGGCCTAAGTGCTCTGACAGCTTTGGAAAAAGATAATGATTTCGACCTGCTGTTGGCTGATATTGTTATGCCCGGCATGGACGGTATTGAGCTTTCACAAAAAGCAACAGATGCCTGCAACTCCCTTAAAGTTATGTTTATCACAGGATTTGCAGCCGTTGCTCTGGGGCAGCGCAACCCCGAACATAAAGAAACGCACGTGCTTTCAAAGCCTTTCCACCTGAAAGAGCTAGTGGATCAGGTCGAAGATCTTCTGGCGGCCTGAAAAAAAACTTGAAAAAATCCAGATGACTGTCTACTGATAACAATCCTTATACAAGGGCGCGTAGCTCAGTGGGAGAGCACTTCGGTGACATCGAAGGGGTCGTAAGTTCAATCCTTACCGCGCCCACCATTTAAACCTTATTTTAAAGCACCCCTAGCACACCAAAAAAAAGGGGTGATCTTTCGATCTTTCAGCGTTATAATCAGTCTGTTACGTCTCGTTTTCCTTCTTGATAATGGTTCATTATGACATTTTTTCAAAAATTAAGATGTGTGGCCATAAGCGCTGTTTTTGTTTTTGCGACCTGTGCTGGCACATTGCAAGCACAAGCTCAGAGCGGGGACAGACTGCCTCCACCGGATGCCGCAACAATTTCCATTGATTCGGAATTGTCTTCTACAGAAGAGACACACCCGCCCTTGCGCCTGACACCTGATAAATCACGGATATTGACGCTGGATAAAAACATCGAACGCGTTATCGTTGGTAATGAAGCCCACCTGAATATCCTGATGGATACAGCGAAGCGACTAATTGTAGTGCCTCGCATACCCGGCGCCACTCACTTTACCCTGCTAGGTGAAAACGGAGAGATCATTATGCAACGCCACGCCATTGTTGGTAGCGCACAAGAAAAGTATGTGAGAATAAGAGAAACATGCAGGGGCGCTGACGGCTGTATGCCCGTAAGAATGTTCTATTGCCCGGGCGCATGCCACGAGATTGCTATCATCGGCGAGAATAATACCGCGTTCAGTGGAAGTATCGCTTCTGCGCCAAGCGAAGAAAATGTTAATAGTGGCCTACCGCCAACCATGCCAATCGGTGGGCCATCAGGCGCCGCTCCAGAGGATGAGCAATAATGATGAAATTTTCCGGAAAAATTCTAACGATTGCTTTTGTCCTTGCCACGTCTGTATCGCTTTCAGCTTGTAGCTCAACGGCCCCCGGCCAAAAAGAAAGAGCTTCAAAAATAGAAACCGTCATGCAAAGGGCTGCCGCAGAGGCTAAAAGTCAGGGTAATATACAGCAATCGCTTGAAATTTTAGAAAAGCTCTATAAAGGGCAAAGCAACGATCCGGATGCGGCTATGAAATACGCCCGCGCCCTACGGGAAGAGGGATATTTCAACAGAGCCTCTCTTGTTCTTGCTCCCTTTGCAACAGATGAAGACATCGAAAATGCAGATCTAATTATAGAATATTCTGCCCTGCTGGCCGCCATGGGTAATTATACAGACTCTGAAGAAGCCGCACGCAGAACCGTTCTTCTTGCTCCTGAATCAGGAAAGGCCTACCACGTTCTTGGTGTTGCTCTTGATGCGCAAGGGTATCACGAACAAGCACAAGTGGCCTTTGAAAGGGGACTTGATTACTGGGAAGGCGACCCCAGCCCTATCCTTAACAATATCGGCCTAAACCTTGCGGCCCAGGGATTTCTTGATGAAGCCATAGAAACGCTTCGCAAAGCGCTTGATACAGCGCCAAACCGCGTAGAGATAGAACGTAACCTACGCATCGTTTCAGCCCTGCAATATCAACCGCCCAAAAGAGGGACGCGTCTTGTGCCTAAACCGTCGAAGAAGCCAGATGCGGCGGCGATAACGACAGAGACCACTGCTGAGGTTATAGAAGTCATGGAAGCTGTAGAGGTTATAGAGGTTGAAGAAGAGCCTGCCGCTGAATAACTTAAAATTCCAGCTTTCAAAAGTTACATCTCCATAAACTGCAAAATAGCAGGCCCCAAGATCACGATAAAAAGAACGGGCAGAAAAAATACGATCATAGGTACCGTCAGCTTCGGCGGCAAAGACAAGGCCTTTTCTTCGGCCGCCTGCATTCGTGAGTCCCTTAGTTCTTCAGACATCACCTTCATGGCCTTTGAAACGGGCGTACCATATTGCTCGGCCTGAACAAGCGCTGTGGCAAAAGACTTTGCCGCGCCGCTACCGACACGCCGGGCAAAATCCATCAAGGCCGCACGGCGGTCATTAAGCATGGCCATTTCCGCACTAAGAATGCCAAGCTCCTCTGCCAGCGTTTCTGACATTTCAGCCATTTCTTCGGCAATCCGCGCTACCGTTTGCTCTAGGCCTATACCACCCTGAACACAAATCAGCATCATATCAAGAGCGTCAGGAAAACTAAGGTTGATCTCTTCGGACCGTTTTTGAATCTGGTTTTTAATGATAATCGAAGGCAGCTTGTAACCGATTAGAACCGCGCCGCCTAAAATCAAAAGAGCTGTACTGCTGTCCACCTCTTCTTCCCCTGACGATATTATAATCATAGAAAATACCATCAGCACCAACGGCAAAACAATACTGGCAACAATGAACTTAAGTGGTGCTGTCGGACTACGAATACCAGCTTGCAGCATCTGGTCCCTAACCTTCTCACCCATGCTACCCATTATTTTTTCAACTTTGAAAAAAATTGCCATTGACTGCTGAGCAGTCATCTCAGCCTCTCCGCCGGGATTATTTATTTTGTCCTTGGCTTGCTCAAAAAGATCCTTGCGACGCTTTTCAATGATAGACTGATAGCGTTCCTTTTTCTCGGAACGATTAAGAAGCGGCAGGGCAAACGCGGCAAAAGAGCCCGCCGCTGCCAGCGCACTGAGAATAATAATAACCGTATCTGCCATTTCACCGTCAAACACGAAGCTTCGCTCCCTTTAAATTTTAAAATTAATCATGACCTTCATAACCATGACACCGCAAAACATCCAAAACGCCCCTCCGGCTATCATAATATTCCCGGTCATCGTCTCAAAAAGAATATTGATATAATCCGGGTTAATAAGAAACATGCCCCCCCCCACCAAAAACGGCAGACAACCAATAATCATCGCGGATGCCTTAGCTTCCGAAGACAGGGCCTGTACTTTTTTTCTCAAACGAAACCTCGCTTTAATAACGCCGGCCAGATTTGTTAGCACTTCAGAAAGACTGGCTCCGGTTTGCGTTTGAATAGCTATCCCTGTCGCAAACATTTGCATTTCCATGAGAGGCATACGCACCGCGGCCTCCATCGTCGCATCTGGCAGAGACACACCAACTTTTTGGGCGTCATAAATCATCAGCATTTCATCACCAACAGGGCCTTCATATTCACGCCCTGCCATAGCAATCGCTTCTGTTACAGGCATTCCCGCTTTTAAAAGGCGCACCATGGCCTCAAGGGCATCCCCAAAATCTAAAAGAAATTTTTTCTGCCGTTTCTTTATTTTGCGCCCAACAAATATCTTGGGCATCCCCATAAACCCAAAAAACCAAATAAGAGGCAATGCTATTTTAGGAGCCCCTGCAAACATTAAAACAAAAGTAAAAACACAGGAAAAAATTAGAGAAAAGATATAAAACTGTTTAACGCTAACACTCATACCGGCCTGTTTCAGCTTGGCCTTTGTTGATACAGTCTTCCCCTTTTTTCCTTCCGTTTCATTTGAATCTTTTAGTTTTTGCGCTATCTCCGCACGCCTTTTATCCTGCGCTTCCCTGTCATTTTTACCGCTATTTTCATCCGGCGGCGCCTGCCCTTTGATAACGGCAAGCGCTCGCGCTTTTTTTGAGGCCTCGTTGCTCATCATAAATGCAGCGACCATACCAACAAGAACCAGGACAATAAGAAGAGCGATGATAAGAGTTAGAGTGTCCATTACCCGTAAGCCTCCTCCATAGCATCAAGAACAAGCTGCTCAACACCGTATTGACGCGCCTTATCGAAAAATTTAGGCCGCATGCCCGTGGAGCGCTGCGTTGTGATAAGGTTGCCGTCATCATCTTCGCCATCCATATCAAGCACGAATAAATCCTGCAAAGTTACAACGTCTCCCTCCATTCCTGTAACCTCAGTCACATGCGTTGTCTTACGAGAACCATCACGCAAACGTTGTACCTGAATAATAACATTCACCGCAGAAGCAATTTGTTCTCTGACAGCAGTAATCGGCAGGTTAAGACCACCCATAGCGATCATGTTTTCAAGCCGGGAAAGAGACTCACGAGGGTTGTTCGCATGAACAGTCCCCATAGATCCATCGTGACCGGTATTCATAGCCTGCAGCAAATCAAAGGCTTCGGGTCCCCGCACCTCACCAACGATAATACGTTCAGGGCGCATCCGCAGACAGTTCTTAACAAGATCCCGCATCGTCACCTCTCCCACACCTTCAAGGTTAGGCGGGCGCGTTTCCAAACGCACAATATGGGGCTGCTGCAACTGAAGTTCCGCAGCATCTTCGCAGGTGATAATCCTCTCACCCGGATCAATATAACGCGTGATACAGTTTAGCATGGTTGTTTTACCAGACCCCGTACCGCCAGAGACAAGGACATTTACCCGGCATCGACCAATCGCCATGATAAGCTTGGCGCAACTCGGTGTCATAGAACCAAAACCAACAAGCGTCTCCAATGTAAGTTTTTCTTTTTGGAACTTACGAATGGTCATACAAGAACCATCGATAGCCAGAGGTGGAATAATAACATTCACGCGCGAACCGTCAGGCAAACGCGCATCACATATCGGCGAAGCTTCATCAACACGGCGACCAATCGCGCCCACAATACGCTGACATATTGTTGTCAAATGTTGGTTATCACGAAAATTAACCTCGGCCCTTTTAATTTTACCGTCAATTTCAATATAGGTCGTATCCGGTCCATTAATCATGATATCGGCGATACCATCCTGCTCCAGCAGCGTTTCAAGAGGGCCGTAACCCAACATGTCATCACCACATTCTTTGGCAATTTGCTCCAACTCTGCCGGCGTCACATCAAGATTTCTGAAACGGGCAATCTCCTCAACAGCAGACCCCACCTCATCACGCGCCGCCTTGGCATCCATACGCGCCAGCGCCTTCAAATCAATACCGTCTCTTAAATCCAGCCAAATACGATTACGCGCCCTTTGCAAACGCAGGGAAGATATACTGTCCTTTTGTTTACCGTCACCTCCCTCTTCTTCATCCGCAAGAAGGACATCATCTTCCATAGTTTTTGTTGGCTTCTTATTCCCTTTGGCCTGCGACAACTCATCACCCATAGGTTCGGGTGTATGGTCCTCATCTACCGTCTTGACTTCTTTTACCCCCCCTGTTTCTTCTGAGATAGCTTGCAGCATAGCCATTTGGTTATCCGCCGCAGGAGCATCATCTTGAGAGTTTTCTTTATTTTTTTTCTTCGGAGATTCCTTTTTAGGCGCCTGCTTTTTAACATCATCCGCAGTTTTTTCAACCTTCGGCGAAGGAGCCGCCGCCGGTTTCTTTTTCTTTGTTCCTGATGCTGATTTTTTTCCAAAAGCCATAAATATTCCCGCCTAAGATTTAGCCTTGAGCTTTGTCAAAATTCCACCTATACCACCCTTTTTAACATCAGATCCCTGCCCCTCAACAACAGATATTGCCAAAAGCTTTCGAACAGGCGCCAGAAGGCTTTCAACAATCGAGCCGCCCTGATTATGATCCCCGAGCTTAACGGCTTCGCTTTCTGTGCTCACAAAAATAGCAGGGTCAAAAGGAATGGTCACCGAAGGTGGCCTTTCCAAGCCTTCCTGTATTTGCGCCTTAGGCACTTCAAATTTAGGGGCATAATTCTGCATATTTAAAACAACTTCGACATCATCGATATCGCCGCCGCGCAATTCTTTTATTTCCTGCAATAATGTTCTAGCGGCCCTAACGGAGGGCAATGTCGGCGTTGTAACCAGCATAGTCAGATGCGCGCGCGTTAAAATAGTTCTTTTTAGTGCGGCTGTTCCCCCCGACAAATCGACAACCACAACAGGGTAAAGCCCCATCAAATATTCCAGTAGCGCTTCAAATTTTTCCTGTTCAACACTATCGTCAAGCATAACATCGCCGCCGCTACTTAAAACAAAAAGCTTCTCATCTGCCTGATAAACCATACGGCTAAGGCTGTCTTCATTGCCTTCCGAAGCAGCACGCACAGCCTCGCCCAGCGTTGTGCTTGGCTCAAAATTCATCCCCACACTCAGCGTCGACCAGCCACCAGAGGCATCCATTAAAAATGTTTTTTGGTTCAAATCACTCGCAGAACCCCATGCTAAAGCTTCCGCCAAAACCGTCGTACCGACACCACCCTTGGCCCCCATCACAGCGATAAGGCGACTATCGGAAGTCCCCACCTGCTCTATCAGGGTTGAAGCAATTTCATTGCCTAACATGTCTGTTTTAACGGGCCTTACGAGATAATCGCTAACCCCCATCGCCACAAGCTTGCGGTATAAATTAACATCATTATCAGGGCCAATAACAATGGCAGAGGTATGTTCGGATAGACTTCCGGCCAATGCCTCCAGTCTATCCGAAAAGCCATCATCAATATCCTCAGTCTGAATAATAATGAGATCTGGCGACTCACCTGCAGAACAAGACTTTATAGCCGTTTCCACATCCCCTTCAATTGTTTCCAACACAACACGCGCAAAACGCCAGTCGCTTTCCAAAGCATGGAAAGCCTCCTTTGTTTCACTATCCGTTGTAAACAAGGCAACGCGCGCGCCCGGCAACAAAATGGATGTATGTGACTTGTCCTCCTCACTCATAGTAACTCTTACCTATATTCTCACACATTAAACCTCATGGTTATAATGACCTGATTTTATTACTAAATGATTGATAATAGATAAAATTTGTAGGATCGGGGCTCATTAATCCCCACTGGCTTGCTCACCTTCAAGCGGAGCTTTAGGATCTCCTGTCCTATAGCCCCACTCTACAACATTACCAAGCCTACGACCATCAGGGTCATCCATACCGGCACGCCCCAGTAAATCCCTTGGTTTAGCAACTTGTTTTGCTAAATAAGTCTCCGTTGAACAGCCCAGCTTGTAATCATCGTAATTCCGATGTGAACTATCATCAATATCCGTAATTACATTACAATCCGCAGGTGCCTGCGCCCTATAGCTTTTAAAGCTAAAATAAGAAACAGACTTTTCTAAATTCCTGATCGGCAAGATTTCAGTCTTAATGTCATGAACACCGTTTTTTCCAAAAATACGACCGATACGAGACGCATTCTCTGTTGCCGTCATCGCTGAGTTATTACGCGAGCTAGGATTATAGGACACGACAACTTCTACCGTCCCCGCTCCATTAGAATCATAATGCCGCGCTATTCCCTCCAGTATCGCCTCATCAAGCTTTCCCGTTTCTATTTCAGTACTATAAAGCTCCTGAACCACCTCCGCGCGCTTTCCTGAAAAAGCCGTAGGAGAGTCCAGAGCACACCCGGCGACAAAACCTGCCATAGCAAGCGACAGGCTAACAAACAGAACTTTTATTTTTTTATGGCTGTTTTGATTCATTTTAAACTTCCTTAATCCAGGATATAGCCATAGGTCTCATCATCCCCGAAAAGACCGGATATTTTTAGAGCACCATATGCACGGCGAATATTTTTTGAAAACGCAGAGGCAAGGTAATTCTTTTCCCGCGCCGGCATAGGCGCCTCTTCTTTCGCGTTATTTCTATCAGCAAACGGCTGCACAAGATATGGAGTCACAAGAACCACAAGCTCTGTCTCGTCACGCTGAAAACTCTCAGATGATATCAACTGACCTATGATAGGTGTCCTTGTCATACCGGGAAGGCCCGACATACCATTTACCGTCTCCGACTTCAGCAAACCCGCGACCATAAGCGTTCCACCACTTCCCAGCTCAACCGTCGTTGCCGCCCTGCGAATATCAAGACCCGGTATATTCGTATCCGCGCCCAGTTGAACGTTTTGATCCAGCGCCAACGAAGACACCTCGACCTGCATTTGCAGACTTATGCGATCTTCAGACAAAACAACCGGTGTAAAATTCAGAGACACACCAAACTCTCTGAAAGTAATTTCAATACGGCCCTGATTGTCGCGCCCTGACGGCACAGGAAACTCACCGCCCGCCAAAAAGCTGGCAAGTTCCCCGGAAATAGCTGTCAAATTAGGCTCGGCAAGAACCTTAGCCAAGCCTTCCTCTTCAAGAAGGTCAAGCACCGTATTCAAAGGGCCAAAAGCGCCGAAACTTTCAAGCAACCCAAAACTGGCAAAAGGACCGTTTGCCAGTCCCGTATCAATCACACCGCCAAACACGCTCGCCCCAACCGCATCTGTAATTCGGCCCGAGTTATTAAGGTTACCTTTGAGGTTAAGACCAAGGTCATCGATCACAGTATCAGAACCACGTTGCCGCAAAAGCGTACGAGACACTTCCATGATCTTAACGCGCAGCGTTACCTGAGATCTGCTTTTTACACTCATAAGATTAACAATATACTCATCAGGCGTGCCGTCCGTCCCCTCCACATCAAGAACATAATGCGTAACAAGATTCTGAATCTTCTGTGCCACATCAGGAGTAGAGACATTACCACTGAGAATAAGCTGTCCGCGCACAGCCTCTATCTTTACGCCCTCATCGGGGAAAAACCTGTCAACCGTTTCCTGTATACTATTAGTATCCATTGTGACATGAATATTAAGCCGCTTAACAACATCGCCATTTTCATCAATCGCGATCAAATTTGTTGACCCCAAATTAACACCGACAACATAAAGACGGTTCGATTGCAGCGCCGTTACATCTACAATAGAAGGGTCGGCGACCATCATATCTGCGACCGGGCCACTAACATCAATAATTTCGGCGGTGCCCTGAATAAGAAAAATAGTAGGGTCTCTAGTTTGCGCATCGGAAGCAATTGTCACAAGGTCTGTTTTAGAAGCATAACTCTGCACAGCACCACAAAACACCACCACCAACAGCAAACATACTGCGAGCAGAATCCTCGAACGAGATAGCTTTGTAAACAGTACAGACATTTACTTTTGACTCAGATTAACGGGGCGAATGCCCCTGTGAATAAAAAACAGAAAAGGTAAAAACTTATGGACTTACAGATATATCTTCAACAACGTCACCTCTATAGATTCGCACAATCTTGGCCGCTTGGCCAGTAATTTTTGTCATCTCGTCATATACCTCATCAGATATATTGGTTACACGCGCGTCAGTCGTGACCGGAGGCCTTTCAGTTAAAATACCATCATCCCCCAAGCGCCGCAGAGACAGGCTTAGCTCCCCCATCTTCGAAGCCAAAGCAAGAACCTCAACACCCTTGTAATCAACTTCAAGCGTTACAGTCTTACCCACTTTAATTTTTTCATCATCATCCGAACGGCTGGCCGTCTGATCAACGGCCATAACTTTTACATTCTCAAGGATGGTTTCCGTTGCCAGCTTATTGATGTTCTTTTCAATCATATTCGTTATTTCTACATTTTCCGGGCCGTTATAACGGATCGTTTGCTTATAGGTCATCAAAATATCAACATAATCACCCGGCCCCACAAACCCGCCAACCATACTGGAAGCATTAACACTTATTGCAAACGCCCTCATACCCTCACCAAGAGAGGCAGCAAGAAAGTTCCCCTGCGTTTCAGGAACAAGAGCCGACTTCACAACCGGCTCCCCTTCCTTAATATCCCGCAGTAAACGACCATCGAGCGTCTCTGATGGCTTTTTATCACCCTTCCTTAAAACAGCACCGGGAAAAACGGCATTTTTAGGCCACTCCTGCCATTTCATATTTTCATCAGAAAGCTCTGCACCTATTTTTAAATTTTTAGACGCGACGATAATTTGGACTTTCGGCTCCTCTTTCAAAACAACAGGCTCCTCTTTGCCACCGCTTAAGCTAGCCTGCACAAGTAACGCAACAAGCACGGCAATCAAAAAACCACCAGCCAGAACTATCATGACATTTCTATTCATCAGTAAACCTCTTGAAGCACTCTTGGAATTGACGCCACCGGGCGCAAAGAAACATTAAAAAACAGGAGAAAAAGATATCCCCTAACTTATCCACAAACCATAGTACCAAACTTTTTTCTAATTTGGCATTAAAAATAGAGATAAGTTTCCCGGCGATAAAAAACCAAGCTGAACAAAGGCCACAAAAGCCCCTATTACAATAGGTATACCGTAAGGCACCACACTCTCCCCAGCCTGCACACGGGCTATCCAGCTGCCCTCAGCAGGCCCCTTACACGGTTTTTTCTTTTTTAAAATTATAGCCGCAACGCCAAACAAGGCTCCCGTAAACGCCATATAAAACAGAAAAATTGGCAAACCTTTTAAACCAACCCAAAAAGAAAACGCCACCGCCAGCTTAGAATCGCCGCCCCCAATCATTTTTATAGAAAACATAAAGAATGTAATAATCAGCGTTAAAACCCCGGCAACAAGGTGCCATTTAAGGTCTGAAAATATTTCAACTTCTCCGAAATAAAGAGCGCCGTAGCTAACAAAAAAGAGCGCCGACACAGAGACAATGATGTAATTGGGTATAGTCATACCCTTATAATCAGACCATCCTGCCAAAAAACCAAGACCAAGCACCACCATCATAGAAAACATATAAACAATCAGCAAAATCATTACAAAGCTCCTGAAAAAATATTAGCAGAGATCACAAGGTTCAGACAGAAAGAAACCCACCCGGTAAGTGGCGGGTGGGTTTCTAAAATTAAGACAAAGCGGCATTAGTCAGCACGAGCAGCCGCTGCAGTCATCTGTGTACCAATGTTTGTAAACAGAGTATTCAAATCATCACCAAAGGCAAAAACAGCAGCCACAATAGCGAGTGAAATACCACCAGCGATCAGACCATATTCAATAGCCGTTGCACCATCTTGGTCCATAACATAGGCTTGTATTTTTGCGATAAACTTATTCATAGTATTTCTCCTTCGTTTGTGTTTTCCAGCAAGTTTAAAAATTTTAAACACTTTGGGAAGTCATAAAAAAATCAAAGCGCCTAACCGTATAATTCTATTATATACACTAATTTTTTAAGGAGAGGTTAAAAATATTTAGTATTGTTACTAATTTTTAAAGAAAAACTACAGTACTATCAAATCCCTCTCTTATAAAGCACACTTTTACTGTAAAAAAATTAAGGAAATAAGTAATAATTTGAAATAAAAAAATATTTACTTTAAAAAATAAAATTTTATAAAGTAAAAGAAATTATGTCTTTTTTGTGACAAAGTAAAAAGGCGCTATATACTTTAAATATATAGCGCCCTCAAAAAACATTATGTCTATTAACTTCGGATGTGAATCTGACTTAACTCACGACTGATTTTCTCAAAAACACTAATCAGATCATCCTGAGACGGCGCATCGTAATACTGGTCTTCCGATGTAGCGCAGCTCCTGTAATAACCCTTCGTCGTATCACTAATATTGGAGTAAAATGTAACGGTATAGATCAGTACATTCTGTGCCTTTAAAGCCTCACAGGTTTCAACAAATCTTTCATTATAATCGGTAACATTGATTTGGTTTTTTTGCGCATCTCCAAAATATGAGTACTGACTGTGTCTGGTATTATTACCATCAGTCATCATAATAATAGCCTTACGCCATTTCGGATCATCCCACGCAGCGCCTTCATCAAAAGGAGCTTCCGGCGAAATAAGACGACGCCCCCAGATCATACCAACATTACCCAGCGTATGACCATGCGCAAGCATGTCATCCACACGAGACAACAAGGAGTCACGATCACTGGTTAGTGGCATAACATAAGCATAAGGGCAGCCGTAATTAGGGACACGGTCAAGACGCCATTCATAATCCCCTGTTCCTTCATATCTCCTACAGCGCGTCCGTCCTCTCCAGTCAGTATAGGTCTCGACACATACCCGCTCCTCCTGAACATCACCGGACATGTAAATATCCCACGGCCCGGTATAATCATCCTCTACATCCGTTGGATAAGGGTCGTTGTTACTTAAGGTCGCGTTCCAGCCATGACCGTCCAAAATACCGCCGCTCTCCCAGAGCTGACCATAAGAGTTTTCAGGGTCTATAACATGATCGGCATTGGGGTCATAATTCTGAGAGTGGTGAGCCACAACACAGCCGTACCATCCCTCACCACTATTGTGATCTGTCGTATAATTAACCTCAGGCGGCAGAGTAACAAATGCCTCCGGGTTACCGCGCGGACTACCATCAGGGTTAAGCCCCAGACCATAATTCCCGATGCGCACAGAATTAGCATAAGGGACAAGGCCCATTTTTACGAATTCAGGATTGCTCGTCGCATCAAAAAGAATATTAACAAAGCTCGTGGTCGCATCACGCAAAGCACCAATATTATTATTCGTGCTCATAGATCCGGTATTATCAAGCACGAGAACCACTTCAAGACCGCGTACTTCACGATGAACAATTGTCTCACAATAAATAACCATCTCATCTATGCCAAGAACGCGCATAAATGACGTGTCGTATCGCGCATGAGCGGAAACAATAACATCATCCGCATCAACCACTGCGCTAAGATCATAAGTAAAGCCCAGCGCGTCCTCCGGATAATTCGCATCAAAGAAATCTGTTACACGCGCCACTATCTCAGCTTCATCAGCAGAAGATGCGGCAGCAGCAAGCGCAGAGGCGTCAAGAGAACTACAAAGGCGCTGGCGCACATTATAACTTTGCGCAAGATCAAGCGCCATACCTGTAGAGCCCACCAAAACCGGGGCCAAAACAGCAAAAACAACAGCAATCGCCCCTGCTGTACAAACAACATAAGACCTTATTTTATCTCTGAATTTTTGCCCTACCTTATTTATAATATTCCCAGACATGACTCTATCCTCTCTCTTTTTTAAATATTTAATCCCTGCCGACAACGGCAGTTTTTCTGCCCCGGCCAAATGAAACTTCGCTAAAATCAATCGCATTAATAATAGTCCCGGCAAAAGAAGGCGTGTAAGTATAAGTAGTCTGAACAGCTATAGCGCCACCGCCAGGCCCGCCAAGACCAATCGTTCTGCCGGACAAATCCGGGTCACCGCCACCACCGGCACTATCTTCCTGCCAGCGCACCACCGGATTACCGTCATCATCAAAAGTAACACTGACAACATCAATGACCAGCGTATCAATGGGAAAGGGCATTAAAGCCAGCCGGGCGGCCTGATAGGCTTGCGCCAACTCCTGATCGTTAACAGACAACTGCCGGCCAATCAAATCAGCCGCAATTTGCGAAGCAGCGAGCGTCTTTTGGTTGGCAACGATACCATTACCCAAATCCCACAGCCCGAGCATCATCAAAAACAACAAAGGAAAAACAAGGCCAAACTCAGCGGCAGCACTAGCCTCTTCGTCTGTTGTCCATCTCTGGACTTTATAATTTACATTACACAGCATTATTTTCTTTTCCTATACGCTACATGTAGGATCTGTAACGTCAAAATCATAAGGCTCCGCTTGAAAAACAACCGTTGCCATCTGTAATCTTCTATTTCCCGAGTAATTGCTCCACATATCACCAAAAAACGGCGTTATAAACTGAAAGCGATACGTAATACGCACCATGGCCATACAGCCGGCGGTAATCTGATCCAGTTCAAATAAATCGGGGGGAGTGATGTTGCCATCCGCATCAATTTGCGGCGTCAAATCATCATCGAAATCATCAAGTTTCTGAACCTGGTATTGAAAATTATCACAGTCAAGAAAAACCCCGGCATGGTCGCAAAGCTCATCTAAAAAAACAGTAAGGGGGTCGGCGTTCGCCTGCAACTGCCCCGTCCGTATGGTCCGAGAGGCATCAGCCACAGCACCTTCTAGCAGTGACCCCGAAACAAAGAAAAGAGCTAACTCAATAAGGGCGATAGAGCTAAGCATAAAAGGAAGCGCAAGCAGGCTAAACTCAATAGCCGTCGTCCCATCGTCCTTTTTCACCCACCTATTAAACATTTTCATGTGCATTTGATTCAAATGCTCCCATACCTATAAACATAAAAAAACACGCCTTCAAAAGAGACATGCCGGGCACCCATACCCATTTTCAATAGTAACTACAAAAACCTAAAGAAGCGTTTATTACACAAATAATTTTATTTAAATTTCAAATGCTTACAGGATTATTCCGCTGTTTTCTTATCATCACCTTCATCAGCCTTCTCTTCAGCATCATTTTTGTCTTGTGTTTCAATAGGAAAGCCATAAGCGTCCAAATGAACCTCGCCGGTCACCTCAACCCCCCAACGCTCAACCATCTTTTCCTGACGCCGTTTAATATCCTCAATTCTAATGGCTCCGCGTTGAACCATCATTGTTCCAACAAGTCCCGACATAGCCCAGCTAATCAGATACCCGACACCTGCCGCCGCATACATAACACTCATAACCCGCGGGTCCGAAATAATGGTTACAGCTATGTCAGGCGTATGACCCTTACTCCACAAATCAATTAAAAAAGGCGTGCACCCGGCTAAATTCATAGCCCCCACAGTAAGGGCCTTCGTACCCTTGCCGCTTCGATCCACAACAGCGGCAACAACTGTAGGGATCATACCCATCAACAAAACAATTGTTGTCGGCATAAAAATGACTGCCGTAAACAGACTGACGATCCCCATCAATCGGCTTTTACCACTAGCTTTTTTTCTTCTTACGCCCTTCGCCATTTAAAAAATCGCAGCCTCCGTAAAATGCATAAACGCAAAACTCAAAATAATAATCCCGGCTAAAACCCCCGAAACAATGGCCGCAATTTCCTGACCTGTTTCCTTGCCAAAAATTTCAGGGTTTTCCATCTTTTTTCTAAGCTCTAAATTCTCTTCACCAAGCGCTCTATATTCTTCCATGGCCTTTCTAAAATTCAAAAAATCGCGCTGCTTAATATCATTCTTATCAAGGAGCGTTATCATTTTGACTAAATCGCCTTCCTCTTTCATTTTTTCTATTTTTTTACGTATGCTCACTTGTAACTCACGGTCATGATAATGTTCATAAACCGGTTCCAAAATATCAACGATCCACCCTGCAATACCGGGAAACATCTCCATACGTGATCTTTTTTGAATAGTCGCGAGCGTCTTGATGTTGCCAAGAATCTTTCTGTGATATTCCTCGGCGCCCAGCTCTACAAAAAAAGGATCTATCATACGCCGGTCCTTGACCGAGAGAAAAGCAGCAATATGCCTATCTATAAACAAGTCAGGCCTATTCGGCTTTTCTGCAATATCCTCAAAAGCATACATAATATCTTCCGGATTCCGCACATAGTAACCTTCTAGTTTTTCGCTAATACACCGACATTCAGGGTTGAGGAAATACAAACAACGCTCGACACCGTAACCCATAGTATTCTGACGCAAAAAAGCGCGGCAACTATCAAATCTTGAAGTCAGATTACCAACATCAAACCTTCCTTCCTGTTGCACGCCCAACCAAAACATAATCAATTGTTGGTTAATAATATCAACGAACGGCATTAGATCTTTTTTTAACATGTAGGTTTCCGCAAGGGCGCCCGCAAACCCCTCCGGATTAATTCTCATTCCCTTAAACCTGATCGGCGCGTCAACATCCAAAGCCACCGAAACACGGGGAAGCAAACGATCCCAATACCCTGGCCCCCTCCCATCTTCTCGCGCTTCCTCAAGCGCTTTTTCGAGACGCCCTCCGGCTAAATTATCTTCTAACGAACGGCTAATCCACTGCTCAAGAGTACCATCATCAATCATCTGCATCGCTTCTGACTGATCAGCTTCAAGGTCCATTGCCAGCAATACCGATCTAAAATAACGCTCTCCATTAAAATGAATAGGCCTGCTCGCCTTTTGCTTCTTCGCGCTCTGCTTAGGACTTAAACGCTGGCCATCCAGCCAGGACTCAACTTCATCAAGAGTCCAGCGCTGCACTCTGTCATCGTATAGCAGGCCTCTAAGTAACTCCAAAATAGACCCCGTAAAACGGTCCTTACCGGTCAAGGATACATAGCTGCCAAGCTCTATCTTCTGCCGAATAACATCCTCATCACTCATACCAGCGAGAGGATCCTTGCTCCGTAAAATCATGACAAGTGTTACACCAAACGCATATATATCGTCTTCAGACGTCCCCGGCCCTTTTGCTATGGGATCAACCATCGCCCGCTCAATAGGTTCAAACATGGCGGGCTGCAGATAAGAAGTCGGAGTCGAAAGACATTCACCGAGCATCACACGATCAACACCATCTTTCGAACCAGCTCCAAATATATTCATAGGATTAATAGCGCCATGAACCATATCTACATCTCTTAAATCCATCAGTACATTAATCATAGGCACTACAATGCTATTCATAACAGCATCCTGCTTCCAACCCAGGCCGCCCTCTTCAATATTTTTCATGATCGGTTTTGCAGATACGCTCTCATAAACAAAAACATATCTTTCCTCCTGCGCAGGGGGCCAATAGACAACACCGGACGCCACAAGGTTAATTAATCCCGAACTCATAATGCCGGAAAATTTTCCAGCATCCGCAGACCGCGGCACCAAGTGATTTTCACAAACCAGAGCAAAACATCCCTCATGAGACTGGCCAGAAGCTCTAGTGGCGTAAGCGAGAGAAGGCCCTCTATCCAGATGAGGAATCCGCTTATCGACCAAAATTTCCATTTCACCGCTTAAAACGGCAATATTGGACGGCTTGCTCTCATTAACCTTTTTATCATCAGGATTTTCAGTAGAAGTACCGTCCTCCTCAACAGGAAGAGGCGGCTCCTCTGCACCTTCAGTACCTTCAGCGCTCTGTGACATTTCGTCTGTCATCATATCAAGTGGAATCCATAGCAGAATTAACAAAGAACGCCGCAAGCACTCGCGACGCACGCCCCATTGTAATGTTCTTTACGGAAGAAGTAAAACAACCGCTGGAAAGAAGTATGTACCGGCTACTCCAGAAACGGATCCGTTACCAGGATTGTGTCATCGCGTTCCGGGCTGGTAGAAAGCAGCGCCACCGGCGCCTCGATAAGCTCTTCGATACGCCGCACATACTTAACAGCAGATGCCGGCAACTCGGCCCAGCTCCGCGCGCCGCGGGTGGTGCCCTGCCAACCTTCTATCGTCTCATAAACAGGCTCCACACTCTCCTGCGCCATTTGCGATGAAGGCAAATAATCTATATCCGTACCCGCCAGCTTATATCCCGTACATATTTTGATTTCATCAAACCCGTCCAGAACATCAAGCTTGGTCAGCGCAATACCGTCAATCCCCGCGACTTTAATCGCCTGCCGCACCATTGCCGCATCAAACCAGCCACACCGGCGCTTACGCCCTGTAGTCGTACCAAATTCATGACCGCGCTCTCCCAAAAGAGTACCCGCCTCATTATCCTGCTCCGTCGGAAAAGGCCCGGAACCAACTCTTGTTGTATAAGCCTTGGTAATCCCCAGAACATAGCCAACACTACGCGGCCCAACGCCTGCGCCCGTTGCCGCCTGCGCCGCCACAACATTGGAAGAGGTCACAAACGGATATGTCCCATGATCTACATCAAGCATAACGCCCTGCGCGCCCTCAAAAAGAACTTTCTCACCGGAACGCCGCGCCTCATCAAGCCGCCTCCAAACCGGGGCCGCATATTGCAAAAGCGTATCGCCGACCTGCATCAAGCTATCATAGACCTGCTGCGCTTTAAAAGTTTCCGCACCCAGACCTTTAAGAAGAGCGTTATGGTGAACAAGCAGCTTTTCAATCTTTGTCATCAACAAATCCGGCTCAGCCAAATCACAAACACGAATACCGCGCCGCGCCGCCTTGTCCTCATAGGCCGGGCCAATACCGCGCCCTGTTGTTCCAATCGAGCCTTTGCCCCGCGCCGCTTCCATTGCCCTGTCAACTGCGCCATGCATCGGCAAAATCAAATTAGCGTTCTCCGCCACGATCAGACTTTCGGGTGTCACTTCAATACCGTTTTCCCGCACATATTCGATCTCTTTCAGCAAAGCCCAGGGATCAACAACAACCCCATTACCAATAACTGAAAGCTTACCACCGCGCACAATACCGGAGGGCAGCAAATGTAATTTATATTCCGTGCCATCAATAACCAGCGTATGCCCGGCATTATGCCCGCCCTGAAACCGAACAACTACATCCGCCCGGCTGGAGAGCCAGTCCACAATCTTACCCTTGCCTTCATCGCCCCACTGGGAACCGATAACAGCTACATTCGCCATAAAATTTTCCTTTTTTGAAATTCCTTACGACCCAAGAAAGCATGAAACTTATCTATTCACAAGAATTGAATGCCCTTCCTTACCACCGTTCTGGATATTAGGTAAGGACACCATCTAATATTATTCTGAAAATAAAAAAATTAAGCGCGTTTTTGACCTTCAGTTTTAACCTGATAAAATTCAGCCGGATCTTCGCCGAGTTTTTGCGCGAATTGCATTTCCCGTGCTGCCAGAATTGTTGTTGCTGCCTCGGAGTGACCATGCTGAGTCGCAACATTAAAAGCCGTGAAACCTTCCGCGTTACGCGCATCAATATCAACACCGCTCATAGTAAGAACACGAATTGTCTTACAGTCGCCATTCGCCGCCGCAATCCACAACCTATTTTGCAATTCTTTCTGATTAACGTCTTGATTAATATAACTAGACATGGCTTCCCTCTCCTCAATTCCTTAACAACAGAGAGATACATTATATAAAATTACGGAAAATGTCAAATTTACGCCGTGTGTCTTTTTTCTAATACAGGCACAGAGACACTATGATTAACCGGCCCGAAACCAGAACCAATAACATCCGCACTGACAATAGCGTCGTTCAAATAAGCGCGCACAACATCAAAACTCGTCCTCGCATCCATACCCTGCGCCAAGCAAGCAGCAAGACCGGCTGACATCGTTGTTCCGGCACCATGCGTAGCCTTTGTGTCCATACGTTCATTACTATGAACCTCTACGCCATCATCATCGGCAAAAACATCATAAACGAGATTACCTTCTATAGACAGAGCGCCGCCCTTTAAAATAACAACCTTGGGCCCCAATGTGCGCAAAATTTCTGCCGCATGACACATATCATCTATATCCTTGATCTGCATGCCGGTCAGAACCATGGCCTCCTGAATATTAGGCGTTAAAATATCGGCATAAAGAAGCAAGCTGCGCTTCATAATATCCCTTGCCTCTTTATCAAGAAAATCATCGCCTGTGTGACTGGTCATGACAGGGTCAACAACAACTTTAACCCGGTCAGGGCCAAGGCTATCAAAAAACTCACCGACCACTCTAATGTTATCAGTATTAGCCATCATGCCTGTTTTGATAACAGCAGGCGCCAAATCGTCCATTACCGCCTTAATCTGCGCAATAACAAGGTCACTGGAAACTGCCTGCATATCCTGGACGCCACACGTATTCTGAGCCGTAACCGCCGTAACGACAGTCGCCGCATAAACACCAAAAGCCTGGGCTGTCTTAATGTCAGCCTGAATACCCGTCCCGGCACATGAATCAGATTGTCCAATGCATAAAATCTGCGCAACCATATTTACCCTCTATTCTCAATGCTTAATAGACTAAGCTTTCTCACCGACTCTTTCAATTATAGCACATAACTCACATACAATTGTCTTTACTAATTCAAGGTCATCGCCTTCCGCCATAACACGAATAAGGGCCTCCGTTCCCGAAGGGCGAACAACAAGCCGCCCGTCACTAACCAGAGTTTCTTCCGCCTTTTTTATAGCTTGCTTAACCTGCTCATTGTTCAGGGGTTGCGCACCCTTACCGAATTTTACATTTTGCAAAATCTGCGGCAGGGGGTCAAAAAGATGCAAAAGCGCGCTCGCTTTTTCATCCTGTTGCTTCAAAACACTCAAGACCTGCAACGCCGCCAGCACACCATCACCGGTCGTGCAAAAATCAGACAATATAATATGGCCGGACTGTTCACCGCCCAAATTAAAACCACCAGCGCGCATTCTCTCAACAACATAGCGATCACCAACCGCCGTGCGTTCCATGCTCAGACCCAGCCCTTCAATAAAGCGCTCCAGCCCCAGATTTGCCATAAGAGTCGAAACGACGCCCCCGCCCTTGAGCGTTCCGGCATCCTTCATGGATTTCGCCAACAGCGCCATAATCTGGTCGCCATTCACAACACGGCCAAGCTCATCAACCATGATAAGACGGTCAGCATCACCATCGAGCGCCAGCCCTATATCCGCGCCTTCTTCAACGACTTTTTCCTGCAACAGAGCCGTATCGGTCGCCCCGCATCCCGCATTTATATTTTTCCCGTCCGGCTGATCGCCGATGACAATGACCTGCGCTTCCAGCTCCTTTAAGGCCTGCGGCGCGACTTTATAAGCCGCACCATGGGCACAATCGACGACAATTTTCAGTCCTTCCAGATTTAACTCTGCCGGAAAGCTACTTTTCAAAAACTCCACATAACGTCCCGACGCATCATCCAGACGACTGGCCTTGCCAAGCCTTTCACTCACAGGCAGCGCGCTCTCATCATCAAGACGGCTTTCAATGCTAAGCTCCAGATCATCGGAAAGCTTGTAACCGTCACCGCCAAAAAGCTTGATCCCGTTATCTTCATAAGGATTATGTGAGGCAGAAATCATCACCCCAAGGTCTGCCCGCAACGACCGCGTCAGCATCGCCACCGCCGGGGTCGGCAACGGCCCGAGAAAAATAACGTCCATGCCGATAGCTTCAAACCCGGACGCCATCGCCTGCTCTAACATATAACCGGACAGGCGCGTATCCTTGCCGATCACAACCCGGTTTTGGTGCAAGCCGCCATTATCGTGCTTGAGTGTCATCGCCGTCGCCATGGCGACTTTCAGCGCCATGTCCGCCGTCATCGGAAACTCGCCCGCCTTGCCGCGAATACCATCTGTGCCGAAATATTTTTTAGAACCAGCCATGGTCATTTTATTAGCGCAAAAAAAGCTGAAAACCAAAGAAAAAGCAGGGATTTAAAAAAAATAATTTTTATATGAAAATTATGCTTGACTATATATAAATATATATGTATATGTATTACATAATAATAAAAAGGTCGGACAAGCAGGTTTCACAAACCGTTTATAAAGGAGAGTTATATTATGAGTGATGGCCTAAGTGATTTAATGGGAACCATAGTAGGAGCGGGCATTGGTATATTGGCTGTAGCTGCGCTAACATTAAACAACACTGCGGAGCCCCCTGTTGATCTCGATGACTTTATAAAAAAGGACGGCATTACCGCCTGCCAGATGTATCAGGAATTCGCTAAAAAGGCCGACCCCTACATCACAAAAGACGGACAAAGCGCCACAGTGCAAGTAAAGCTCGGCGACGGAACGACATGCGATTTTCAGCATGTTCCCAAAGCACCCGTTATCGTTGTGCCCCTGCCCGTGGCAAATATCAGCTAGACGGCAAATACAGCTGATTTTCTTGACAATGTTCTGGCAATGGCTAGAAATGACCCAGTATGAATTATGGATTTACAGCTTAAAACCAACCAAGGGAGAAACAAAATGGACTTAGGTACTATATTTACAGCAGCGGCCATAGGCATTCCCGCCTTTATCCTAATAGCTAGAAGCTTGGTCATGACAGAACCCGCCCATGAAACACTCGTTACCAGTTTTGGTAAATTCAAGGGTATTAGGGAGCCTGGCCTCAGCTATAAACATTTCTGGCAAAAAGGTACGGAAATCGGCATTTTCACAAGGACGGAGTCAGACGACCTTAATGTTGCGACAACGGATACAAATGACACCAAACTACCTGTCAGGATCAGCTGGTCTGTTTCAGATTCCAACCGGTTTGCATTTGAAAATAACAACCCCCGGGAAGAAATGATAAGCATTATTTATGCCGCTGTGCGTGAACAAGCTCATAGTATGTCAGTTGAAGATTTGTTTGGCGAAAAAGATTCAATCAAAAAAAGCATTCTCGAAGATCAGGACATGCTCTCCAGCATGGAAAAACGCCTTGGCATCAAGATAGAAAATATTATTATTGATGAGCCAAAACCGCCGCAGGAAATCATCAATGCCAAGAAACGAATTGAAACAGCAAACCTGGAACTACAGGCCGCCGAAAAAGAAGCAAAGACATTAAAAATCAAAATTGTTGCCAAAGCGGAAGCAGACATGGAACGGCGTGATCTTGAAGGTCAGGGTGCCGCTAAATTTAAAGCCAATATAGTACAAGGCATTGCCTCCGAGGCTAAATCAATCGTCGACGGTTCCGGCGGTAACATTACAGCCAAGCAAGCAATGGATATTGTCTTGAGAATGCTCGAACTGGAAGTGCAGGAAAAGGCCGCAGGAAGCAACAACAAAGTGTTCTTTATGGGGACTGGCGGAAGCTCCTCCGGCGGCGTCAGTTTGACCAAAGAAGACTTAATTGCAGGCCTTGAATCTGTCAAAGAGCAGAACAACCCCCACCCCGGATCCGGCGGCAAGGGAACAGCACGAAAACTAGAAAGATAAAATAACTTTACTTCGCCAAGGGAAGGTTAAATTTTACCTGGAAAGTGCCTCCCTTGGCACGGAAAGAGGGCTTTTGCCCTCTTTCTAATTTCTCTGACTAGACACCAAAACAATTATTTCCCATATTTTTTACGAAATTTCTTGACAATATTCTGGAAATGCTTAAAAGGAGTTATGGATTTTAATTATGTTTAACAAGTGTCTTTAAAAAATAAAAGAAAACGAGAAGGAACGAACCAATGGCAAACGATGACCTGAACGATCTGCTTGATGATGACAAAGGCTCCGAAGACCCCAAACCAGCGAAGAAAAAGGGCGTTCCTTATATCAAGGCACTGTTCCTTGTCGCCGCTATTGGCACCGCCGGTCTTTATGGCGCTAATTACGCAGGTTACCCGGAGCCTTTAGAAAAGACAAGCAAGGCCATTGTCACAGCTTCAGACAAAGTCTGGAAGACTTTTGAAGGAACAATGCAACCACTCGGCCCCGTTCTTGAGCGTTCCGGTTTTGCTGTAAAAGTCCCTGCCAGCCAAAGAGCCGTTGTAACATTTGGTGGTAATTTAAATGGACTGGGTTTCGTTGCCGACCCCGGCTATCGTTTGAAACTTCCCTGGCACGATGAGCCTGTCTTCTATCCCATTGGTCAGCAGATGGTCAAGATTGATAAGAACAGCAAAGAAGAGCCCATTACCACAGCGACCAAAAAAGGACAGTCTGTTGAAGATATCAGGCTGGATGGGCTGTGGCACATTAAAGGCGATGCCCTGACTCTGGACGCCATGGATGACACCATCAAAAAATTCCACATTAAAGCAGGCGTAAAAACAAATAAAGATGGCACCATTGATTCGGACGATAGAAAATATGAAAAAATTATTTACAAAGCCATGCTGAATGCTCACAAAGATGTCTTCGGTAAAATAACGATTACAAACCTAGATCCCACCAAAATTCTGGAAATGATGGCTATGGGATCAGGCAATGCGGCTAAAGCTGTCGATTTTGACAAGATAAACGAATTACTTAGTGCTAACAAAGCCAAAGCTGAAAAGAACCTGATGGAAAGACGGCCTGATTTAAACAAACGCATGGTCGCCCGCGCAAACGAAATCCTGACAGGCACCGAGCTTGCCGGCCTTGTTGAAGTTGACCAAATCATGTTAACCAACTTTGATTTTACCAAAGGTTATGATGATGCGACAGACGCTATTGCCGAGGCAGAAGCCAAATTTTTGGAAGAGCAAGCCAATATTCAGGTCAGACTGGCAATAAAACGACAGACAATTATTGATGCCGAAGCACAAAAGGAAAAAGCAATTCTGGAAGCGCAAGGTGAAGCGGCCAGAATTGAAGAACCGGGTATGGCTGCGGCAAGAGTTATTACAGCAAAAGTAGAGGCTGCAGGCGGCGACATTAGCAAACTAACAGAAAATGAAAAATGGACTAAAGCCTGGAAAGGTGGAGGCTGGTCTGGGCCGCAAACATTGGCGACCGGCGGCGCTGCCGACGCAAAGCTACTGTTAACGCCTGACTTAAAAACAAAAGACGCGGCTGTCGCTCCAAAAAGTGCCTCTGCCATCTTTGCCAATGAGGCTGCGGAAGAGACAGCTACACCTCCGGCAGAAGAAAGCGATGCTCTTCAAAACCTCGGTGCAGAGCTCGGTGACATTGCTTCTGAAATTTTGGAAATAAACGAAGAAGCAAACAACGAAGAAGTTACTAATGACGAGATTGCTTTCCCCAAGGAAGAGGCTGCTGAGCCCAGAACTCCCCCAGGAGGCAAAGGCCCCGCTGGTGGCCCAAAATAAAAACAACAAATAAAACTATTATAATAAAAGGGCACAAACATGCCCTTTTATCTTGTATAAAATGTATTTTTATGTAAATATACGGCCATTATGAAACTTAAAGACTTTGCAAATATGGCGTTCTGGGGTGCTTGCGGGCTTGGCCTGGTGCTGGCTCAGCCTACTTATGCTGAACCAGAAATAGCGCAAGCAACAACTAAGCCCTGCCCCGAGAACCCTGTCTTTTCCAAAGACCGGCAAAACCGCGAATGGACGACCGTAACGGCCACAACGAAAGAGCTTTTGCCGCTTACATTCGATCTCCATTTTGATTACAAGCTCTCCCCCCGTGCCCAAGATTTTGATAAGTATCATAACTTTTGTATCAAGGAATATCTGGTTGCAGAAGGAACCCGGCACTATCGCTCTGCCATCCTTGCCACGCCTTATGAAGACTTGCCTAACAAGGCCCCGGCCATCGCCAGCACCGTCACACAAATTTTAAATACCCATCTCCGCAAAACACTTGGCAGTATTGCGGGTTTAGGTGTTGAAATGAACAGCATAGACGTTCGCAATGTCAAAGCGCCCGGCATGACACAGGAAGAAGCGCTTGGTTTATTTCAAGGCACGTTTAATAAAGAAAATGCGAAAAAGAAAAGCTCTTCTCTGATTAACGCCACAAGCTGGGACGGACAGCCTGTAACGTATCGCATCAATTTCAAGTTTGATCCAAAGAATGCAGCCTACCAAAAATGGGGGCTGGGCCATAAAGCCATGCAATATTTTTTGGCGACACTAGCCACTCCTGTTTTACAGGAACAAAGCCTTCAACGTAAAACCGGCTGTCTAAAGGACGATCACAAATACATAGCGAGCAATATATACGGTGCGCTACTTAAAAACCCTGAGCTTAAAAACTTGTTTCACCTGTTCGATATCAATATTCAGGACGTGTCTGTCTCACCAGAAAAAGACAGAAAAAAAGATAGTCAGGCTTCGCGTCCTGACTACCCAATCTGTATCTCGAAAATCGAGACACTCTATAAACATTTGTTACCCTAAATTAAGAAGCCCCCGGAGAAGGAGAAACTACCGGCAATGGGGGAATGAGTTCCCGGCAAGCAAGCTTTGCACTTGCAAGCTTGCGGTTGACCTCAACTGCGTTAGCGTAATTTGCAATAACACTCAGATCACCCGCTTCCATTTTTTCACGAAATGATTGCATTATGACCGGCTGCTTTTCTTCGTCCATCCTGAGTCTGAATTTAACACTCAATGTGCAATTATCTTTTGTATACTGAAAGCGGTCACCGTTACGCTGGACGCTGTATTCATTATCAATCTTAAAAATAATGTTCTCTTTATGGGTTGGTTTTTCCTCTATTTCGTCATCGCCGCAACCACTAAACATCGTGCCACCAAACACAATCCCGACAAAACCCGCGATAGCGCATTTTTTCCAATGTTCCCGTACAAACAATATATTTTTCTCTATAGATTCCGTGTCCATTTTTTCTCTCCATAAACTAATATCAATATGCGCTGCTTGAAAGCCCCGCGCGTAAATTAAGGTCCCGAAGAAACCGGAGGCGGAGGAATGAGTTCCTGGCAAGTCAGTTTTACTTCTTCAACTTTTCCTCTCACCTCGGATGCATAATCTGCAACAGACGCCCCCGTATCATCTGCCTGCATTCTCTTACGAAATTCAGACATAATACCTGGCTGCTCTGCTATAAGCATCTTGCTCCTAAAATCAACATCCAAGGAACAACCGTCTTCACGATGCTTATAACGATTACCGGTGTTATACGGGTTGTCGATATGAAAAATAACTTTGTCCTCATAAGAAGGTGCTTTCTCCCCCTCATCTCCGCCACCGAAGGTCATACCGCCAATCACAAAGCCTGCAAAGCTCGCCACAGCAAGTTTTTTCCAATGATCTTTCAAAAAATTCGCGTCCATTTTCTCTCTCCATAAACCAATATTAAGATGCCTAAAATCAACGGCATCTAACACCATATTGCAAATTTATGTCAAGAAAAATTAAGCCCCCTGCGGGACTTCACCGTCAATATCACCAATCCCGCCACCTGTCGGCACGGATGATTTTGGTTTTTGGTCTTCCTCATCTTCCGGCGGGGTTTCACGAATAATAGGCTCACCGCGCAAAAGACCCTTAATGTCATCACCGGACAATGTTTCATATTCCAGCAACGCTTTTGCCAGCATGTGGAGCTCGTCTATATTGTCCTTCAGGCATTTTTCAGCGCGAGAATATCCCTCCTCGACAATCCGGCGGATCTCTTCATCCGCTATTTTCGCCGTTTCATCGGACATATTTTTGGATTGCGCCACAGAATGCCCCAGAAAAACTTCTTCCTGATCTGACCCATAATGCAGCGGGCCGAGCTTATCCGACATGCCCCATTCCATCACCATCTTACGCGCCATATCAGTCGCCATTTGGATATCACTGCTCGCCCCGGTCGTCACTTGTTCAGGGCCAAAAATAAGTTCCTCGGCAATCCGCCCGCCCATAGCAACAGCCAAATCAGCCTTTATCTTGGCCAGCGACAGGGAAATACGGTCACGCTCAGGCAAGCGCATAACAAGCCCCAACGCCCTGCCTCGCGGGATAATCGTCGCCTTGTGAATAGGGTCAGACTCCGGCTCATGCATCGCTACAAGCGCATGTCCCGCTTCATGATAAGCCGTGAGTTTCTTCTCCTCATCGCTCATCACCATGGATTTACGCTCAGCGCCCATCATGACTTTGTCTTTGGAATGCTCAAGCTCTTCCATACCAACAACGCGTTTCCCGCGTCGCGCGGCAAGAAGCGCCGCCTCATTAACAAGATTGGCAAGATCGGCCCCGGAGAAACCCGGTGTACCCCGCGCAATAACAAGAGGCTCCACATTCTTCGCCAGTGGCACTTTTTTCATATGAACTTGAAGAATTTTATCGCGGCCATTCAGGTCCGGCAACGGCACTACAACCTGACGGTCAAAACGTCCCGGCCGCAACAAAGCGGGGTCAAGCACATCCGGACGGTTGGTCGCGGCAAGAATAATCACGCCGTCATTGTCCTCAAACCCGTCCATTTCCACCAAAAGCTGATTCAAAGTCTGCTCGCGCTCATCATTACCGCCGCCAAGACCGGCACCACGATGACGCCCGACCGCATCGATCTCATCAATAAACACAATACAGGGGGAATTCTTTTTGGCCTGCTCGAACATATCGCGCACCCGCGCCGCACCGACACCGACAAACATCTCGACAAAATCGGAACCGGAAATCGTGAAAAACGGCACATGCGCCTCACCGGCCACGGCCCGCGCGATCAGGGTTTTACCTGTACCCGGCGGCCCGACGAGCAACGCGCCCTTGGGAATTTTACCGCCCAGACGCTGAAATTTCTGCGGGTCTTTCAGAAAATCAACGACCTCTTCCAATTCCTGTTTGGCTTCCTCAACCCCGGCAACATCACCAAAAGTAACGCGGCACTGGTTCTCTGTCAGCATCCGTGCCTTTGATTTACCAAACCCCATAGCGCCGCCGCCGCCCTTGCTCTGCATCTGGCGCATAAAGAAAATCCAGACACCGATCAACAACAACATCGGGAACCATGACAATAAAAGCCCCAGCATACTGATCTGTTCCGGGCTATCTTTTTCCGCCGTAATACGGACGCCGGTATTATTCAAACGGCTCACAACATTCTCATTTTCAGGCACCAGCGTGGCAAATTCCTGACCACCGCCGGAAAAATGCCCTTCAATTTCCTGCCCCTTGATTGTGACATCAGAAACGCGGCCCGCCGCCGCTTCGGCCATAAAGTCGCTATAGGCCAGCACATCCAGCGCCCCGGTCTGAGGCTGCGTCTGCGCACTTTGAAAAATATTAAACAAAAACGCCAGCATCAAGCCAATGGCCAGCCAAAAAACAAGATTTCTTCCAAAATTTTCCACTTAAAAACCGTGCCTTTCCCAGTATTACAACTAATACAGCCTACATATTCAGTTTACAGGATACAATGATAAATCAACAAAGATTAACTAGCGCTTTTTTTCTCTTTTTCAACCGTAATTAAACCCATTTTCTGGTCAAGCCCTACAAGACAGCCGCCAAGCGATGCTTTTTTAAAATCAGAATCGTCAAAAACGCGGCCAGAAAGACTTTCCAGCTTCTCCATACGCGGGCCATAACCCTGTTTTTGGTTTATCATTTCCATCGCCTTAACCAGAACGCGCAAACGAATTTCCGCCGGCTCATTTTTCATCCTCTCGAAATTAAATACGATACGGCTTGGTTCTGCCGTAGAAAGAGCCTCCTCCCACACACTAGTAGTATAAAAGTCCAGAGCCTCCCGCGCCCGCGCCAAGCGCCCTGCCGTGACTGCCAGCCGTTTTGGTGTTAGCCCCTCCTCCTCCAAAACCTCGTAAGAACCGCGCAGTCGCACACGGGCAAAGCGCGTATCCTCATTGGAAGGGTCTTTGATATAAGGAATATCCTGCGCCGTGCAAAAGGAAACCAGCTCACTTTTGGAAATATCCAGAAACGGCCTGATAATCGAAAGGTCATCATTATAATCATAAACCGGACGCATCGCCCCCAGCCCGTCAAGGCCGCTCCCCTTGGCCAGCCTGAATAAAAATGTTTCCGCCTGATCATCTTGGTGATGAGCCACAAATAACTGCCCGATATTATTTTCAGCGCAATAGGCCGCCATAAGCGCATAACGATCACGCCGCGCGTCTTCCTGAATACGGGTCGTACCTCCCCTCACTCCTCCCGAAGCGTTATTTTCCTCCCCCTGAGGGGGAGGATTAAGGTGGGGGTTTACGGTGTTTGAGTTTAACATTCTACCCCCTCCCCCAACCCCCTCCCTCAGGGAGGGGGAATCTTCTAATGCCGTACGACTTGTGACGATATTTTTCATTTCACGCTTCAAAACCGTATGCCGCGTATTCGGCAACCCTTCGACCCAATCCGCCACTTGCGCAGCTTCCTGGGCCGCCTCCGGACGCAAGCCGTGATCGACCGTCAAGACATGAACTGGCTCTTTGGAACAATGAGCGAGCACATAACACAGCGCCATACTGTCCGGCCCACCAGACACAGCGGCAGCAATATCCCGCGCACCTTCCCGCAAAAAAGGCGCAATAATCTCTTCCATATCAAAAGGGCTGTCATTCATAACAGCCCTTTATAACTCTGTCTTACCATGAAAAGAAAGGTTTAGATTAAGGCTGACCGCCTGGGCTAAAGGTAAGCGTATCCATCTTTTTCGGGGGTTCCGGCAATTGCTCACTCTCCACAGCGCTTGTCGTCATTCTCTGTTTTGCACCAGGATCCGGATCATCTTTCAAATTACCAACAACACCAGAAGCGACAAGAGCGGACAAAGCAACAGCAACAAGAGAAATTCCACCTCTCGCCAAGCTCGACTTCATACCATCACCGGGAACTAACTTGTTCGCGAGCATCGGAGAAAACTTCCACGCCAGCATCGCCGTACCAAGCGCCGCCAAGGCCATCATAATTGGGTTCCCTGCCTGACTGGCCGTAACATCAGCTATCACGTCTTTGGCCCCCACAGCGACATCCCACGCCACACCAAGACCTTTTCCGGCATAGTCTATAGCTTTGCCATAGCCCTCTGGTGAAGAAGCAGCATCCGTTATACGGCCATCATTAAACTTCTGATCCAGCGCATACGCCCCGCTGGCAATCAACGCCGCGCCTCCCAACAATTTAGTTTTTCCGCCAATGCTACCAACAGCCTTTTTAAAAAAAGACTGCGATGACGCAGGAGATTTCGAAGAAGACTTAAATTTAGCCATTAATCACACCGCTCTAATCTAAAAACACACCGCTTTTATATTGCCATAAATATATCACGATTGATGTTTTTTTGCAAATCACCCCCCATTATAAGAGGGTTTTTATTAATAAAATCATAAAGTTAAGACAACAGCCCAAAACTACCGGCAGTCCAGCGCATCCATTTCTTTGTCAGCACGGGCCAATATAGGCACGGCGCCTTTCGGATACTCTTTTTGCAACTGCGCATAAGCTAAACAGGCATCCTCTTTCTTGCCCAGACCGGCCAGCGCCATGCCCAGTTTCAGCAAATTATCAGGCCCCTTCGGCCCATCGGGATATTGCTGGTAGGCTTCGGCAAAGACCCGCGCGGCGCGCTCAAAATCATTGCGAACATAAAAAGTTTCTCCGAGCCAGTATTTAGCATTCGGCGCTAGATCGTGCCCCGGATAACGATCGAGAAAAGCCTGAAACGCATCACCGGACGCACTATAGTTCCGGTCGCGCAAAAGAGAAAAAGCCCGCTCGTAAGAATCCGTAGGATCACCAGCCAACACCGCTGAAGGTAACTCTGTTGAACTTTCGTTTGCCTCTGCCGTCTCCACAGGATAAGACAACGTGCCCAAACGCCCCGTGGTCGGTGCAGTGTCAGAAGAAGATTTGCGGGGTTCACCAAGGCCGATAATTCTAGTTTCAAAACCCGGCACGGCAGGAGACGTCGCCCCTGCGCCCTCAACCGTCTTCGCCTGAAGACCGGATGGTACATCTGCGCTGCCCGGAGAAGGGTAAGAAGAACGCCGCCCATCGCTCAGCCTCATTTCCAGTTCGGCAATACGCATCTCCATATCGGCGATCGTTTTTTCCACTGTGTCCTGAAGCTGTCTTGTCTGGAAATGCTGTTGCTCGATTTTACCGGTCAAGCTCCGCAGCTCCATTTCAATTTCCTGCAAACGAAGCTCTGTTCCCGCTGCGCTCGTGTTATCACCGGCAGAAACAACACCCGCAGGCGGCATCTCACCACGAAACACGGCACGGCTTAATGTCTGAATTTCATTTTCAATACGGCTTAAACGGGAGTTTGTGTCTTGCGCCTGCGCAGGAAGAGAGAGGACCAGTGTTGTAAAAACAAGGCTAATAGCAATAAGTAGTGCGTATTTAAACCTGTCCATCATCACCAGCGCCACCCGTTAATCTACAAGCGTTACGCCGCGGCGGTTTTGAGACCATGCCGCCGGGTTTGACCCCAGAACAGCCGGACGCTCTTTACCGAAGCTAAGCGTACCGACCCGCATAGGGTCAATGCCCAGCGCGACCAGATAACTTTTCACAGCATTGGCGCGGCGTTCGCCCAGCGCCAAGTTGTATTCACGCGTGCCGCGTTCATCACAATGTCCCTCAACCGTCAGGGTAACAGCCGGGTAGCGTCTCATCCATTCAGCCTGAAGTTCCAGCGTGCCTTGCGCTTCCGGTGTTAAGTCATAGCGGTCATAACCGAAGAAGACGCGGTCGCCAACATTCACAACCAGATCTTGCTGACTGCCGGGCGCAGGCCCATCAAGAAGAGAGCGGTCATAAACTTCCGTGCCGCCAAGCGGCCCGGCTGTAATATCCTGACGTTCCTCCACGCGAATATCACCAACATCCGTACCATCTTTCGTTGAAGAACAAGCTGCCACTGAAACCAGCAAAGCCATCATCATAAAGCTGCGGAAGACCATCTATCTTAACTCCTGTTTTTATTTCCATTACCGAAGCCGAATCTCCGATGGTCTAGTATTATTCCTATCACTTACCCCATGCAAGGGGGCAGGCTTTATCCGGTAAAGTTAACCTCAACTAAAACCTCAACTAAGAGGTAACAGCATCGATTAAAGGCAAGGGCCTGCTCACCGCAATAAAGCATATCTCTTTTTCATTTTGCCAGTTTTCCGGCTCATAGCAACTTGTCAGCAACAAAACATTTTCGTTCTTTGATGTAGAAATTTTCAATTCTGATTCCTGCTGCGCTAGCAACTCATCAACAGTATAACGTGCTATTTTACCACCGCGCATGTTCAAAACCAGCTCATCCCCGGCTTGCAAATGCCGGACAAAGCCATGTGTATCATGATACGCCGTAATCATGCTAACACCCGGCTTACCGGGATAGTCCGTCCCAGCGCGCCAGACACCGCCCTTATAATCTTCCCGAAAGGATTCCTCCGCAACCACCGCAATCCCCCTTTCAAGCCGGGGGGCGATGATTTTCGCAAAAACATCCTGCCTCTGCCAGCCTGTAAATTCTCCGTCCGCTTTGCCAAAAACCAAAGCCCCGGCAGCCAGACATAACAGCCCCAAAAATAAAAACACATGTACGCGCATAATTTGCATCCCGCTTCACGTTAATCAATATCCGTAAAAGACAGGGAGAGTGTGTCAACAAAACGGCAAAAACAAGATGTTTTTAGGTTATGAGCCATTAAATTTGATTGACATAATATATGTTCTGTTTTATATTCATGCGCATGGGATTTTTATACAAAAGACAAAACTTATGAATTATAGCTCTCTGGCAGACATAGATATGACGCAAGCGGACATCGACGCGGACGCGGCGACGATATTACGCAGTGCCACAGAAACCGTGGCTGCCATTCTGGGCCGCCGGGAAAAACTGGATCGTGAGGGACAACAAAACGACCCTCTTGTTGTCCTCGCCGGTGAATCCCATTCCATGCCCGCGCACCATCTTCACCATATGCTGGTTTTAGACGGGCTAACGAAAAGCGGAGAAGAAATAGTTTTTGGCTGTGAACAACCACATAATCTGCTCAGCGATACATTTTTTAATATAACAAAATTGCGCCCGGCCCCCGCAATAGAGACTTTTCTAAAAGAGAGCGATCAAGATGGAAAACTAACCCTGCAATGCTGGAGCAGTTTTTATAAATCAGGCTTTACCGACCACACCCAGAACACCCTGTTCCGTTATTTACGGCGCAACGACCAGATTAAAGTCTGCTTTACAGACGCGGCAAGACAAGGCCACTATCTTGACTCTGATGACCAATCAACAGCAGATTCTATGAAAGAATGCTTATCAAACGATAGGCATCTCTCATCGCCTGATGGTACACAGGCGCGTAATCACCACATAACCCCCGCAATAACAGACTTTGCCCTAAAACATAATGCCCGCATCGCGATACAGCAATGTGGTGACGATCATGTTATTGGAAACGAGCACCGCAACCATAAAGCAAAAAACAGTATAGCCGCCTATTTAAAAAGACAAAATACGCCTATTCTCGCCATGCCAATTCTTTGTAAACTCTTTAATGAAAGCTCTATACCCGCAGATCATGGACTGACCAAAGAAGAACAACTATTCCGCATAGACCTGCCGCAAAAAGAGGCGGTTTACAACCCTCTTACAGATGAGCCCGTTCCTAATTACCCCGCCGACTTTGAATGTCACGCCGCCGAAGCCGTTTATATCAATGCGCTTCTGGAACGCACGGAGCTAAAAAACGAACGCATGAGCGTGAAAGGTTACTGGGCACAAAAACAAGCACTTCAAAACGATATGATAGAAAAATTCCAGGCATGGCACCGCGTACTCACACCGATGGTCCTATAATCTCCTGCAACAGCAGCGCCGCTTCCTGCCTGTCCCTTGCGTCCGGGGCGCGGCTGATATAATCCTCAAGCACTAACGCCGCTTTTTCCGGCTGGTTTGTACGGGCGTAAAGAACACCGGCATCGAGCAATAACCGAAATTCATCGGGCGCAATATCGCGCATGGCGTCCACGCTTTTAAGCGCCGCATCATAATCCTCATTTTCAATCTGCCGCAGCTTGATATGGTTTTGTAGCCGGAGCAAAATGTCACTGTGCGTTGCCGGTTCATAATAATCCGCCGATAATTCAGCATGCGGCCCCATAGTTCTTTTTACCAGCCGCCGCAGATCCGGCGCCTGCAATATCCGGCACCCCTCAAAAGGATCAAAGATCAATCTCTGCCCGTCTTTGTCCAGTCGCACGGCAAAATAACCGGGAATGTCCAGCCCGTAAGCGTCCCACCCTTGCGCCATCGCTACCTCTATGTACAAGACAGACAGCGCCACCGCATTGCCCGCGCCCCGGTCAATCACCCGGATTAAATCGGCATTTTGAATATGGTCCGGGGTTTTCCTGTCTCCGGCGTAACCGTGAACATCAACAAAAACATGCTTTAAAGCCGCAAGACGCGTTTCTAAATCATCCTCACCCCCCGCCGTCAATAACGCCTCGTGACGAGACGCGACTTCCCTGGCAATTTTTGTGAGATGGTTTTTATAACGCTCGAGCGCAATATCAGGATGAAAAATCGCCGCGAGCTGTAGAGCCGATTCACCAAGATTAAGGCTCATCATTGCGGCCAGAGTATGGATTCACTTTCAACCGGCGCGGATGAATAAGGGGGAGGAGAATATGCAGAAGAGCCCTCGCTTTGTACCGCGTCCTGCTGCCCCCATTCCGGCTGTCCAGATTCACGGTAAGGCTCGAGCGGCTCTCCGGCCTGCTTCACATAGCTAATAACTTGCATAACATGAGGCAAGACACGCGCTCTTTCGATCACCTTGTTCAGTTCCACCTGATTCTGCGCAACACCCATAAGATAAACCGTACCGGCAACTGTATCGATGGAGTAATTGATAGATTGTATATCGCGGTCAAAGGTCATTTCCGTTCTGAGCCGCGTCGTGATCCACTGGTCACGAACATAACCGGGAAGCCCCTCGCCATCGGCAACCCTGATCTCATTGATAACCTGGTTCACACCTTCGACCTGCCAGGCCAACCGAATAGCTTCCACGCGATGGTCAGGATTTTGAACCACGCCTGTGACCAAAACCCGCCCCTGATTAGCGGTTAAATTAAGTTTGGCAAATGTTTCCAGATCGTATTTGAACCATTTGTCACTAATCAGCGCCTTAATTTTCACATCACTGACCGTACTTTTAATTCCTCCCTCGCGCGCCGAGGATATACCCAGAGCAGCCCCCGCTCCCGCCGCCATACCAATGGGCGAACAGGAAGGTAAAACCAGAAGAATAAGAGCTGAAAGAATAAAGCGTTTCATGATTGAATATCAAAAGTTTGAACAAACCAGACTCTATTATGTAGAAGGACGCCAGGCATTGTCCAGATGCCGCCAGTAAAAAGGCGGCGCTATCGCCACCAGATCAAAGCGCATATCATAACCGGAAAAAGCGCTATTCTGCGCTGCAAAATAGTTTGCCGCCCTGACAATACGATTTTGCATGTGCGATGTTACCGCCTGCAAAGCTGTGGACAACTCTTTTCGCGCCTTCACTTCCACAAAAACAAGCATCTTTCCCTTACGGGCGATCAGGTCAATCTCACCAACGGGCGTTTTGTAACGATGCTCCAAAATTTTATAGCCGCGCAGCCGTAGCCCCCACGCCGCAAAAATTTCAGCCCACAAACCCAGCTTGTATGAATTTTGTTTATTCTTCATTTTTCTTTTTCACAGACAAAGCCAGTTCATAAAGTCTCTTTTTCGACTCTCCGGTATCCGATGCCACGCAAGCAGATGCTTCCTTCATCCCCATAGTCTCAAGAGCCTTATCCAAAAGCGCCTTTAAATCATCCTCGCTATAATCTTGCGCCGCCGCCGCGCCGACAACAATCACAATTTCACCCTTCGGACGGCCTTCCTCTTCATAAAAACGCAACAAGCTTAAAAGAGTGCCCCGCCGCGATTCCTCATAAAGCTTGGTCAGTTCACGAACAACGGCCGCCGGACGATCACCCCAAACAGAAAGCATGTCTTGCAACGATCCGGTAAGGCGCGGCCCTGATTCAAAAGCCACCAAAGTGCCCGGCACATCCGCCCAGTCTTTCATAAGGTTTTTACGCGCCTCACTTTTGGATGGCATAAAACCGAGAAACGAAAATTTATCACTCGGCAATCCCGAAAGCTGCAACGCTGCCAGCGGCGCATTTGCCCCCGGCAAGGTGGTCACAAAAACCCCCAGATCAAGGCAATCCCGCACCAGCTTATAACCCGGATCGGAAATCAGAGGCATTCCGGCATCACTCACCAGCGCAATAGAACCGCCACCTGTTAATTTTTCCAAAATCTGCCCGCGCTGCTTTGAAGCGCTATGATCATTATAAGACCACATCTTTTTGTCTATGCCATAGACCTTGAGCAATTTACCGGTAACCCGTGTGTCCTCACAAAGAATAAGGTCGGCAGACGCCAGCACGTCCATGGCGCGCAAGGTAATATCCCGCAAATTCCCGATCGGCGTCGCAACGAGATAAAGACCGGACGGTAAGCTCACTATTTCAAAATTTTTCATGTTTCCTGCATACGGCCTTCTGTGCTACCAATGCAAGCTATGATAAGAAAACTTTTGGTCATTGCCACCATATTTACGTTATCCGGCTGCGCTTCAACGGGCAGCCCGTGGGATAGAACGACCTATTCCCGTCCGGCGCAAAATGCGCCCAGCCGCCTGACCAAAGAGCCGGCAGCTCCTCCCCTTACAGAACAGCAACAAGTTTACACAGCTTACGACCCGACCCTGCAAACTGTGAATAAACCTCTCAATCATGAAGGCGTTCAGGTTCAACCCCAAACGCAAACGGCACCAAATGATTTTGATGTTATGATAGGGAATAATAATTATATTCCTTCGGAAACGAACGGCTACACGGCCACACAACCCGAAGTTTTTACCCCCGCTCCGGTTTTGCCGTCAGTGCGGGTGGCCTTGCTTCTGCCGCTAAGCGGACAACATGCTGATCTGGGCCAGGCGATGTTACAAGCCTCGCAGCTTGCCCTATTTGATATGGGGTACGACTCCTTTGAGCTTATGCCACGCGACACCAGAGGCACCCCGCAGGGCGCATCTCAAGCAGCACAATCAGCCGTCACCGATGGTGCCCAGCTTATTCTCGGCCCGCTTTTTGCCAATTCTGTCCGCGCCGCCAAACCAATAGCCAATCGCTACAACATTAATATGATCTCTTTTTCCACCGACTGGTCTCAGGCCGGGGGCAACGCTTATACCATGGGGTTTTTGCCCTTTGCACAAATCCGGCGAGTCGCCGAATACGCATCCATGAACGGTCTTCTGGATATAGGCATTCTTGCGCCTAACACAGATTACGGCAACGCGGTCATTGCCGCTTATAATTCACTGGCCTACCGCACGGGTATGAACACCGCCGAAGTCGTACGCTACGCCACAGGGGAAAGCGACATTTCCGGAATTATACGCAGCTTCACAAAATATGATGAACGCACACTGACCGTTGAAGAAATGAAGCTGCCTCTGGAAGAAAGACTGCGCCAGAATCCTAATGATTACGCCGCCAAAATCGAGCTTGGGCAAATTGAAAAAATGGACACGTGGGGCGAACTGCCGTTTCAGGCCGTCCTGCTCCCTGTTGGTGGTGATCAGGCGCGCTCCATCGGCAACTTAATGAGCTTTTACGATCTTGGCCCCGGTGAGGTTAAAAGACTGGGAACCGGCCTTTGGGACGATAACGGCCTTGCTACGGAGCCCGCACTGGACGGCTCATGGTTTGCCGCCCCCTCGCCGGATTTACGCCGTGATTTTGAGGGTAGATACAAAGAGCTTTATGGTGAAAAGCCGCCGCGTCTGGCTTCACTATCTTATGACGCCACCGCCCTTGCTGCTGTGCTTGCGAAAAAGAGCTATTACACAAGTGGCCGTCCGTCCTTTGAACGCGACGCTCTGATTAACCCGAACGGCTTTGCCGGCATTGATGGTATTTTCCGCTTTCGCCCTGATGGGCTAATAGAGCGCGGCCTTGCGATTCTCGAATTTCAAAACGGTACTATTCAAGTCGTAGACCCGGCCCCGGCGACATTTCAGCGCACTAGTTATTAGTTAGTGATTAAACACTTCCCTTCGCGCGCAAATCTTCAAACTTCACAGTTTTGATGCTTTCGCCGTCCTTATGACGCAACATGGCTTCAAATATTTTCTGAGGCACATTAACATCACAGGCTTCTTCTAATCCCTTAAAGCCCGGAAATGTATTGGCCTCGCATATCGTATAACCCTTTTCAGTGAACAGAAGATCTATCCCGGCAACCTGAATATCCAGAAGCGCTGCGGTACGCACAGACATTTCAATGGCTTCAGCGTCCGGTACATATTCACTCACCGCGCCGCCGGTACTGTAATTCGCCTTAAAACCGCCGTCCCGCGCCTTGCGTTCCATTGATGCAACGACTTCACCGTCAACAACAAACAGTCGCAAATCACGGCCTCTACTGCTTGCCACGAATTTCTGGAAGATAATCTGAATGTCGGGGTTGGTCTCCCCGATCAGCGCCATCAAATCATCAAAAGCCGAGGCATTTTCGATCAAAAACACGCCGCTACCGTCCGACCCCAGCAATGTTTTAACCACTACGGGAAAGCCAATCGTGCGTTCAATCAAGTCAATATCAACCGGAAACTTCGCCAGCATGGTTGACGGGGTCGGCATACCGTTTTCAGCCAAAACCTGATGGGTATGCAGTTTATCGGCCACCATTTCAATCGTTGCCGCCGTATTAAAGACGGTCACGCCGAGCCGTTCAAGCTGGCGTACGATGGACAGGGAAAAATAGCTCCTGTCTCCATGATGCAAATAAGGGAAGCAAAAATCCGGCAGGGGCACAGGGTCACCATCAATCAAAATGGAATCCCGGTCTTCTTCCGTCACCAGCAAATCAAACTGCCCGGTCTTGAAGACCTTAAGGGTAATATCCATCTTGGCCGCTTCAGCAATAAAGCGCCTGACTTCAAAAGCCAAATTAGCCGTAGATTCAATATCTTCGCCGTATAGAATCCATACTTCCATAAAATTCAATCCTGAAAAATTAGCGTTCCGTCTATAACGGCGCACAACTTACTAAAACTGTCTGTAAATGGCAAACTTTGCTAAATTCGGACATCATCCCAATAACAATGTCCGGGTGATCCCCGGACATCATTTCTCCCAGATATGTTTAACGTCCCTGTTCCCCTCGCCTGACATTCCGTCACTGTCTCTATGAACTTATTAATATTAGACCGAAGAACTTATATTAGTTGAGCCTAGTATACGTGATTCGCTCAAAAAACCAAAACAGGACTCAAAAAATAAAAAACCCTTCTTGATTACCTCCTATACGCATGCTAGAAACAGTGCGTTTCGTATTATAGCTAAGAATGAGGTGTCCGCATGTCTATGCCTGCAGAGAATATTGATATTGATACTAATATTAAAGAAGAGAAAAAAGAGTTTCATCCGGGGCGCCCCCGCAGCGAAAAGTCGCGCAAGGCCATTTTAGATGCCACCAGACGCCTTCTTACCCATATGCCGTTGAGCGAACTTTCCATTGAGGCCATAGCCAAAAAAGCCAAAGTCGGCAAAACCACGATTTACCGCTGGTGGCCAAGTAAAGCCGCAATTGCCATGGAAGCCTTCCTCGAACAACCCGGTGTGCAAAACATAATCCCGACAACAGCGACATCAGAAGAAGCCATAGAAAAGCAACTTGAAAGCCTGATCCGCCAGCTACGCGGACAAAATGGCCGTATCATTGCCGGTATTATTGCCGAAAGTCAGGGCAGCGCCGATGTGCTGGATCTACTATATGATAAATTTCTAAAAGACCGCGTCTCTCCTCTTCACGATCATATCGAAAAAGGCAAAGCGGACGGCATCTTCAAAAAAGAACTGAACACAGAGATTGCCCTCGATATGCTGGTTGGACCACTCTTTCTGCGCGTTCTGTCCGGAGAACACGGCATCGATAATATTTTTGCCGAAAGTTACCCGGCGCAAGCCTTGCTGGCTTTGAAAGTTTAAAAAATAAAAAGACGGCATGGCCATAAGCGCCATAATCGCTTAGTCTGTAACCATGTTTGAATCTGTTAATCTACAAAAACTGCTGGAACAGGGTATTTTATGGCTTCAGGGCCATATCCTGAGCACGGACTTTGCCATCCAGATGGCCTTAGTTGGCGCGGCCTTGCTAATCGGCATGATCGTCAGGAAAAAGCTCCTGCCGAAAATTCAGCCCTCTATCTCTGATATGAAAATTCACTACCGCACGAAGCTAACCCTGAATAATGTCTGCCGTCTGGTTATGCAGATTGTGGCCTTTCTGGTTATCCTGATCGGTACGCAAATTGCCGCTACAGATCTGGCAGGAAATATCGACGTTGCCTTTGCCGAAGCCATTATGGCGCTACTAGCGGCGTGGATTATGATCCGGCTGGTTGTGCAATTCATTGAAAATAACGTTGTCCGTAACATGTTTGCCTTGGCCATATGGATCGTTGCCGCCCTTGCCATCCTCGGTATTCTTGATGAAACCACCACCGCGCTCGATACCGTCGGCATGGATGTCGGTGATTTCCGCCTCTCGGCCCTGACCGTTATCAAAGGGGTCGCCGCCCTGTTTGTTCTGCTTTATTCCGCGCTGTTCCTGTCCGGCATGCTGGAGCGCAAAGTCCAAACAGCAACAAGCCTGACCATTTCCTCACGGGTGCTCATCAACAAGATTATCCGGGTCACACTGGTCGCCTGCGCGCTGTTGATCGGCATAACCTCGGCTGGAATTGACCTCTCGCTCTTTGCCGTCTTCTCCGGTGCTGTTGGTTTGGGTATTGGTTTTGGTCTGCAAAAAGTCATCTCCAACCTGTTTTCAGGCATGTTGCTGCTGATGGATAAATCGATCAAACCCGGCGATGTTATTGAGCTGCCCGGCATGGGCGGTAACGGTACCTTTGGCTGGGTCGAGCATATGGGCGCGCGCTATACGGAAATTGTTACCCGCGATAATAAATCCTTCCTGATTCCAAATGAGGATTTTGTGACCCAGCAAGTCGTAAACTGGTCACATGGCAGCACGCTTATTCGCATTGAAGTCACATTCGGCGTCTCTTACGAACACAACCCGCACGACGTCAAAAGAATTACCGAAGAAGCCGCTGCCGCTGCCGATAAACGCATATGCCAGGATCCTCTGCCTGTTTGTCACCTGGCAGAATTTGGCGACAACGCCTTAAATTTCAAACTGCGTTTCTGGATCAAGGATGCGGAAAAAGGCGTCACCAACATACGCGGCGCTGTCATGCTAGGGATCTGGGACGCCTTTCAGGAAAATAACATCAATATTCCTTACCCCCACCGCGAAGTCTATATTCATAACGCAGGCGATAAAAAAGTGGCATAAAAAAAGAGCCCCCAGAGGAGCTCTTTTCCTTACGCAGTAAAACCTTCTAAGACTTAAGCCGCTTTCGCTTTTTCAGCTTCTTTGCTAGCATCAATCGTAGCGCCGCCAAGCGGACGGCTACACGCACACAAAGCGCCCGTTTGCAAACCATCGAGAATGCGCAAGGCTTCATGCGGGTTACGCCCTACGGTCAGCGCATTAACAGATACATGCTGAATTATGTTGTCCGGGTTAATAATAAACGTAGCCCGGTAGGCGACGCCACTATCCTCACGGATACCTAACCCATCGACCAGGTCGCCGGTCGTATCGGCAAAGCTCCACTGATTTAACTCTGTAAGCAGCGGATCATCACGACGCCAGGCCAGCTTACAGAATTCATTATCCGTGCTGCCGCCCAGAACCACGCAATCGCGTTTTTCAAACTCATCGTTCAGACTAGCAAATTCAGCAATTTCCGTTGGGCAAACAAATGTGAAATCCTTTGGATAGAAATAAAAGATTTTCCATTTCCCTGAAAAACTATCCTGCGTAATTTTCTCAAACGCAGATTCACCATTTTCTTCATGCACCATGAATTTGGGCTTTACGCCGACAACTTCAAATTCAGGCATTTTGTCTCCGACACCAAACATTTTTTTCTCCTTTGACTTACTTAAAATGAAACATTGAATATAGTTTCAGAATGGCGCTTTCAAGCGCAAAAAGCCAACAAGTAATTTCTTTACTAATTATCGATAAAATCGATACTATAAAGGCGAAACAATAGAGAAATACGATTATGAGTCATTTACCTACCATACGCCAATTACAATATCTTTCCGCTCTTGCTGTGCATCAATCATTTAGCAAGGCCGCAACGCACTGCCATGTGACGCAATCAACCTTAAGCGCCGGAATAAAAGAGCTTGAAACCCTGCTGAACCAAAAAGTCGTTGATCGTTCACGAAAACAAGTCACGCTAACATCTTTTGGCCGGAACATTCTAGAAGAAGCGCACATAATACTCACGCATGCCGGGGAAATAACAGCCCGTGCCCGCGCCTTGGAAAAGCCGCTCACAGGCCCTTTACGCATGGGTATCATCCCTACGATTGCGCCCTATTTATTGCCGCAAATTCTACCCAAATTACAAGAAAAACACCCGAATCTCTTATTGCAGCTCACCGAAGATTTAAGCGCCCGCATCACCGAACAACTCCGCAATGGCACACTTGACCTTATTCTACTGGCATTTCCCTATGACACGCCGGGTATGGTCCAGACATTGTTATTTGAAGAACCCTTCTACCTCGCCTGCCCCAAAGGCACATGGCAGGGCAAAGTACCGGTCATCATGGACGAGCTTGAAAATAAAGAATTACTGCTCCTTGAAGAAGGCCACTGCCTGCGCGACCATGCTTTGGCGGCCTGCCAATTTCGGGCAAAAGCCGAACGAAACAGCTTTAACGCCACCTCTCTGTCCACCCTCGTGCAGTTTGTCCAGCACGGTTACGGCATGACGATGTTACCGGAAATGGCCGTACAGCAGGGCATGGTACCAGAAAACATTGACATCATCCCTTTTGCCGCGCCAAAACCTACGCGTCAAATCGGCATCGCATGGCGCAAAAATCACCCGCAGGAAAAAGAATTTCAAATGCTTGTCGAAGCCATAAAAAACATTATTTAATTTGTTGGAATATATTCCTATTTATGGTAAGGTAGGCTCATCAACAGAAGAGTTGCGCCCTTTTGTAACTTGTCATCACCCGGATAACTCCGAATCAAGTTCGGGAGTGGGGCGACGATAAAAAATGTGCAAACAAACTGATAAGGAGACACGCCCCACCCCCCCGGTCAAAAATGACGAACAAAAAGAAGGATCATAAGAAATAACAATAAGAACAATAGACTATAGCTTGCAAAAATGGGGTTATTTGCCTTATAAACGTCCCATGAACTGGAAAGTAGCCGCACTCTATTATTTCACCGTGCTCGATGACCTGCCGAAATTGCAGGCCGCGACCAAAGAATTCTGCCTTGCGCATGACATCTGGGGCACTTTGCTGATTGCCCCGGAAGGCATTAACGGCACTATTGCCGGCGCGCCGGACAATCTCGATAAAGTTATGGGTTTTCTTGATGAACATTACGGCATCATGAAAGGCGAAGTTAAATTTTCAAACGCCGATGAAAAACCATTCACGCGCATGAAAGTCCGTCTCAAGAAAGAAATTGTGACCTTGCGCGCGCCCGAGGCCGACCCGACCAAGTCCGTCGGCACCTATATCGAGCCGGAAAACTGGAATGACCTGATAAACGACCCCAATGTCATCACGGTTGATACGCGCAATCTTTACGAAACAAAAATCGGCATTTTCAAAGGCGCGATTGATCCGGAAATTGACACCTTTACCGAATTCAAAGATTACGTTTCAGAAAATCTCGACCCGAAAAAAGACAAAAAAGTCGCGATGTTCTGCACCGGCGGTATTCGCTGTGAAAAAGCATCGAGCTATATGCTGGCGCAAGGATTTGAAAATGTTTATCACCTCAAGGGCGGCATTCTAAAATATCTGGAAACTATCCCGGCGGATGAAAGTCTGTGGGAAGGAAGCTGTTTTGTTTTTGACAAGCGCGTTGCCATCGACCACGGCCTAAAAGAAAGCGCACATAAATTATGCTTTGGCTGCCGCGCCCCGCTCGAGCCGGAAGATGTCAAACTTAAAACATATGAGCCCGGCGTTTCATGCCTGCACTGCATTGGCGAACTAACACCGGAACGCACCAAAGCCCTGCGTATGCGCCAGAAACAAATGGCCCTGGCAAGTGGCCACTAAACACCCTATTTTATATTCTTTCCGCCGCTGCCCTTACGCGATACGCGCCCGCATGGCGCTTTATAAGGCCGGAAAAACTGTAGAACTGCGCGAAGTTGATCTTAAAAGCAAGCCCGCCGAAATGCTGAAAGCCTCGCCCAAAGGCAGCGTTCCCGTGCTCATATTACCGGACGGCACTGTGATTGATGAAAGCTTTGACATCATGAAAAGGGCCTTGGAAAAAGATGAAATGGAAGAGGTCTTTCTAATAAAGCGCAACGACAATGAATTTAAAAAAGCGCTGGATCGCTATAAATATCCCAACCGTTATCCAGATGAAGATTGTTCAGGCGCGCAATCAACTTGCGAAGACATACTAAAAGACCTCAATGACAGGCTCGAGAAAAACAAATATTTACGGGGCGATCAGATAACACTGACAGACATGGCACTCTTCCCCTTTGTTCGCCAATGCGCCTTCGTTGATAAAGATTGGTTTAATGCGCTACCCATGCCTCACTTACAAAAATGGCTGGAAGCTCATCTGGATAGCGCGCTATTCAAAGCCGTCATGGAAAAGTTTGAAGTCTGGGAACAAGGCGCCGTGCCTGTGTTTCTCTAGAGTTCCCACAGATCTGGTTCTGCTTCCGTCTCGTCAAAAAGTTCATCGAGAAATTTTTCCAGCGCTTCATTGTCTTGAAAAACTTTTGCTTCCGCGAGCTCCCAAAGACCAATAATTTCCTGCGCGGCGAAGTCTTCTGCCGCTATGCTATCGAGTTCGGCGAGGAAAATATTGACGTCCGGAACAGAAGGAACCGGGACAGCGGTAGAATAAACAAATAATATAACCGCCGCCGCCATCGCAAAAGCCGCCCCGCCCCACATCATAGGCTGCGCTGATTTCTTCGGCTTGATATGATGAACGGTAGCCGCTGCCATTTCCGGCTGGCCTCCAATGCGGTTCATTACCCGGTCAAGAAGAACGGGGTCTGCGTCCGGCACCGTGAAGCTATCGATGACACTATCAAGCGCTTGCGCCTCTTTATAAAGCGCGGCGGCTTGTTCGGATGATGCGATAAAACCTTTAATACTGTCCGGATCTATGTCATCCCAGCGACTTAGGTCCGCACCGTGAATCGACAGCATTTTTTTAAACTGTGTTATTTTCATTTTATAACACTCCTTTATGTTTTTGCAGTTCTGCCCGCAGGGCCTGCCTTGCCCGCACAAGCAGAGCTTCAATGGCCTTTACGCTTGTCCCCGTGACAGTGGCTGCCTCTTGATTACTGAGCCCCTGATAATGACAAAGCACAAACGCAGCGCGCTGTCTTTCGGGCAAGCCCTGCAGAGCTTTAGCAACAAGTGCGCCGGTCTGTTTATCCTGCAGCTTTTTATCTGCGCGACGGCGGCCATCGGTTATATTTTCATCCAGCGCGGTCATGCTTTGTTTGCTGCGGCGCTTATGATCGATGCATATATTATAAGTCAAACGGTAAAGCCATGTGCTCACCGCCGCGCCCGTGCCAGGTTTCCACAGATGCGCCTTACTCCAGATGCGAAGCAAGGCTTCCTGCACAATATCTTCGGCATCTGGTTTTTGCGGAAACAGACGAAACGCTACAGAATAAAGAAGTTTCATATAACGCTGCGCCAATATCTGAAAAGACTCATGGTCGCCTTTGGCAATAGCGTCCATGAGGTCTTCATCAGTTCTGTCAGGCAATGCCTTTGACGCTTTCATTAATCTGAGCAAGCCTTTTTGGCAAAGCTACAAGCATGACTACCGCCCTGCTCGCAACGCTGATGCGCATTACTGCAGAACTCTTTCCGCTCCTCGTCCGAAGAACCTTCCCAGCGATCGTGAAATTTTTCTTTAAATTCCTCGCGACGCTCTTCCTTATTGTTTTGGTGTTCCTCGCGCAATTCCTGCATCCGGGCTTCCCGTTCTTCCGGCGGCAAATTCTTCAGTTCATCCTTGATGCTCTGACGTTTTTCATCGCGCTCCTCCAGCCTCTGCCGGGCCTGTTCCTGCTCTTCCGGCGGCAGGTTTTCTATACGCTTTTGTATCTCCTCACGCTTACGCTCGCGGCGCTCACGAACATTTTCGCGGTGGTCTTCGATTTTACCATGAATATTCTCGCGGCGCTCCTGTCTACGATCGCTAACATTATCGTGGCGGTCTTCCCAGCGGCCCTTAACATTGTCACGATGATTATCGCGGCGCTCGGAACGATTGTCATGACGTTTCTGGTGTCCATCGCCACCATGCCCACGATCCTGCACCAGCGTAAATGAAGATTCATACCCCGGCACAGCATCCAAGACAGCGGCTTCGGCCTTGGTCACAAAGAATCCGCTACAAAGTAATGTCCCGGCTACAATAAGAATAGATGTCTTTTTCATTTTCACTCTCCTTTAAAAGCTCTGTTTGATAATTATACGGAGCATCAGATCAAAATCCTTCGCAGAAATTTCATCTTCATAATTGCCTTTACCGCTTTTCTTGGCAATGATGAATAATGTTAAAAGGAGAATACTCATGACAAGTCCGCGCGGTAAAAGTCTAACAAAATCAACAGATTTCATACTTTCACAAAATTTGTGGCTAAAAATCTTGATAGGAATGGCGCTGGGCATAGGTGTCGGCCTTATTCTTTCACCGTCGGGACTGGCTATAATCAGTGAAGATGCCGCCTTTTCCCTTGGCGAATGGATCAAATTGCCCGGTATAATTTTTCTCGGCCTGATCCAGATGGTCATTCTTCCGCTTGTGATGTGCTCGATTATTCTCGGCATCGCCGATAGTGGCAGCATGGAAACAGTCAAACGGCTGGGGCTGCGCATTATCCCTTACTTTGTCTTCACAACCGCTATTGCCATTACAATCGGCATTATTCTGGTGCAACTTATAGAACCCGGCGCACTTATCGACAAAGGGCTGGTGCAGGCCGCCATGGAATCCGGCGCAGGATCAGACCGGCTGGCCGCAGGAACATTCACGGATCTTTCGATCCCGGACCGTATTGCCAACCTGATCCCGACCAATCCGGCAAAAGCGGAAGTAGACCGCAACATGCTGCAAATCGTCATTGCCTCTATCCTTGTCGGCATTGCCTTGCTCGGCGTATCACCCAAAAGCGGAAAACCGCTGAAGGACTTATGCGTTGCCGGACAGGTTCTTTCGATGAAAATCATTAGCTGGGCCATGACCATCGCGCCCTATGCCGTCTTTGGTTTGCTCTGTAACATCACCATCCGCATCGGCGCGGACGCGCTGCTGAGTGTCGGGCTTTATATGATAACCGTGCTAGCAGCGCTCAGCCTTATGATGGTTGTTTATATGATAATCGTAAAAGTAATTGCTGGCTATAGCATCAAAGAGTTTATCGCCGGAATCAGAGAAGCGCAGCTCATCGCCTTTTCCACCTCAAGTTCGGCGGCCACGATGCCTGTCTCTATTCAGGCCGCAGAAGAAAAGCTCGGTATTCGCCCGGAGATCAGCCGCTTTGTCGTCCCGCTCGGCGCGACCATCAATATGGACGGCACCGCGCTTTATCAGGCCGTTGCCGCGCTATTTTTGTGCCAGGTCTTTGGTATTGAGCTTTCCTTTGGCGAAATGATTCTCCTACTCATGACAACGGTCGGCGCATCAATTGGCACTCCGGCAACGCCCGGTGTCGGCATCGTCGTACTGGCAACGATACTGGTCGGAATAGGCGTTCCGGCAGAGGGCATAGCGCTCATTATCGGCGTTGACCGTATTCTGGATATGTGCCGCACCACAGTCAATGTCACCGGCGATTTAACGGCCACAACCGTTATGCAAAAATGGCTGCCGGAGGTGAAGGAAACAAAAACAATCTAAACGCAAAGTTCGCAAAGTCACGCAAAGTATACTGTGAGCTGTCATCGCCTGAATTTGCAGGCGATCCGTGCAAAAGATAGATTATCTTTTTTAGCTCGAAGCGACAAAGTCGCGTGAGCTATACTTCGGGCGCATAAGAAAAGAATTCATCAAGGGGTGAATTCAGACAATGACAAAGGTTGGAAACAGCTACAACGCAAAATAAAATCCAACCAAACGCACGACAAAACTTTGCGTCCTTAGCGTGACTTTGCGTTTAATAAATTTTACAACGCTGCTAAATCAAACACAACGCGGTGACCTTGCGGCCCGCCAGGCATAAGGGCCTGCGCCCAGAGGACTTTGACCGGCTGCTTGAGCTGCATAATGACCTGATGTCCCCCGGCATTGTCAGGGACAATGTTATAGGAAGCCACCAACGGCGAATTTCTGATCGCCATTTCTCTGGCAGCCTGCCATCCTGCTCCGGGCAAACTAATCATCAAAATCCGCTCGTTATTATCTACATCGTAGCTAAAAGAGACTTTGTTGCTGGAATCAAACACCAGACGCGTCTTATCCGGATGCTCACCAAAACGAACATTGGTTATAGAAGCACCGGAACCACCACCATAGTTAGCTTGCTGTATAACAGGCTGCTGATAATTCTGCTGCGGCGGAGGTTGGTAGGCTTGCTGCTGCGGTGGCGGCTGATAATTATTTTGCTGCTGTTGTTGCTGATGCTGTTGCGCCCGCCTTTTCTGTTTTTCCTGTTTTTCATACCAGGCGACAGTCCCCGGCTGCGCCTGATAATTTGCAGCGCTGGCAATATTTGTAGGCTGTCCGTTTCCTGCAGGGAAATTCCCGGCCTGTTGCGTCATATTATTATTTTGCGCCCTATTATTGCCACCCGCCGCCGGTTCGACATTACTCATAGTTTTTTGAATGTCACCTTGCGCCTCTGCCAATTTAGTAAGGGCTGGCATCATCATTTTCAGATCATTACGAATTTCATCAATTGATTTTTCTAACGAGGCTATACGGTCCGCTGCCGCCTTATCAAGACTAAGCCCCCTTGGCTGCCCTCCTGCACCGGCTAGCGTTGTCTCGTCACCCGCAGGCTTCAGCCACGTACTATCGGCGTTTTTCACGACTTTTGATTGCGGTGGCCGCGGCGCTGCCTTTCGTGCCATTTCCGACCCCTTAGGCGGCCAGTCTTCAAGCCATGAACACCCCGCCAACAGGCCAACACAGACCCCGGTTAACAACGTATTTCTTATAAGATGAATGGCTTTCATTGCGAAGTCCCTTTAAATCATGGCGCGGTGATTCTTGCTCTCTTTAAGGCTAATGAACAGAGCTTAGGAGGGTCAACAAAGCCTATGAAGCAAACGAGCCTTATCCACACGAGTCCGGCGCGTTTTATCCACACCCCGGAATTACGCAAACATATTTAAAGTTCACTTTTAAACTCTTTTTAAATTCTTTAATGCGAAAGTTACGGTACAATAAAGCCAACGCGCCAGGCTCTATTCATTTAAAAATTCAGAAAGAATCAATGAAACATTCAAAGAAGAAATTTTTTTCAGAAATCCACTTTCTTGTCCTGCTATCGGGGATGGCGGCACTGTCATGGGAAGTGATGTGGCAAATAAAATCATCTCTGGCATTAGGCGTTTCAGCCTGGGGGACAGCGATTACCCTTGCCGTGACCATGGGCGGGATGTGCGTCGGGGCCATCCTTATGGGACATGGGCTCAGGAAAAGAAAAACAGTACGGCCCATTCGTATTTACGCCATACTGGAGTGTGCTATCGGGGTCGCCGGCCTTTTTCTTGGTAGCGCTTTCCACGCCATTGAAGCTCTGGATACGTATGTTTACGCCATAAATCCTGATAACGCCGCCCTTGTCCATTTGCTCGGCATTGCCACCGTTTTGGCCGTGCCGACAATGTGTATGGGCGCAACGCTACCTGTTCTGGGGCTGGCGGCAAAACAGCGCAAAACATCCATCGCCGTTCTCTATGGTTTAAACACACTGGGCGCGGCTATCGGCACGCTTGTTGCGGCCTTTATCCTGATACCCTTCTTTGGCGTTTCCAGTGTTATTTTTATGGTTTCCGCCCTTAATATAACGGTCAGCGTACTAGCCTGGAAAATGGATTCGGGCGCGGTCAAAACAGCCGGCGCTACAAAAAAAGCAGCTCCAAAAGAGCGCTCCTATACGTTATCGCCACGCACAGAAATCGTGCTGGTGGCCATCACAGGCTTTTCCACCTTTATGCTTGAAGTCGCATGGTTCCGTTCATTAACGGCGGCCTTCATGAGCACGACCGATGCGTTTGCCATCATGTTGTCCTCGGTTTTGATTGCCCTTGGCGCAGGTGCCGCCTTTGTTCCTATTCTAAAGAAAAGAAAAGTAACACTGGGCTATTTAATGGGCTGGGCCGGAATTCTTATCCTTCTGACTGTTCCGGTTATAGAGCGCTTTGATCTTTTCACTTTTCAGGTCGCGCATTTTTCATCAATCGTATTTGCACAATGGTTTTTCATCACCCTCTATGTCACCGGCCTACCCATGTTTCTTTTGGGCGTCGCGTTGCCGTGGATACTGGACGAACAGGATTCACCAAAGCGCTGGGGCGTGCTTTACGGCACCAACGCCTTTTTTGCGATCATTGGCTCTATCTGCGCCGGATGGCTTTTTCTGCCCACAATTGGCTTTGCCCAAACGGCATGGTTCACGGGCGTGCTGGTTGTCTGCGCGGGCACTATGATTGCGCCGCGTGAAAAGCGTTACGTCCTGAGCGCTGTCGGCGTTATAGCCCTGCTCATTGCCGTCACTTTTGAATCAGGCGTCGGCAAAACGCGCGTTCAGGGGCAAACAAGTTATAATTCTGATTTTAAAATGAGCAAAATCCTCGAAAGCTATGAGGGGCCAGAGGCCACCGTTTCCGCCGTAGAATATGATAACGGCCTGCGATCCATTATTATTGACGGCTTTGTCACCACCCAGCAGTCAGGCCAGGACGAACAGCAAAAATCAGAGCACTACATGGCCTGGATGGGGCATATGCCGATGATCCTGCACCCCGATCCTAAAAATGCGCTGATCATATGTTTTGGCACCGGCCAGACAGCCAACGCGGTCCGCAATGAAAAAGCGACCTCTGTTGATATTGTTGATCTCAATAAAAATGTCCTGAAGCTGGCGCATAATTTTTCCGCCAATGAAGGCGTACTTGATGACCCAAAGGTCAAAACAACAATTATGGATGGGCGCGCCTATGTTCGCCGCACGAGAAAAGTCTATGATGTAATCACGCTCGAACCGATGCCGCCCAATTTTGCAGGCGTCAACGCCCTTTATTCTCAGGAATTTTATCAGCACGCACGCGAAAGAATGAGCGAAGATGGCATAATTGCACAATGGCTTCCCTTCCATCTCATTTCGGCGCGTTACAGCGCCTCAATCGCCAAAACATTCCAGAGCGTCTTTCCCAATGCCATCCTCTGGGTCGACTCGCACTCCTCAACCGGAATTTTGCTCGGTTCGGCGGATGATAACAGCGACCTTGAAGCAACATGGCCGGGTTTTAAACGGCTCGGCATAGCGCGGGACATGACCGAAGACGAAATTAAAAAGCTGGTTATTCTGGACAGGGAAGAAATGCTGAAATACGGAGAGTTCGGCGAAATTATCAATGATAACAACCAATTGCTGGCCTATGGCAGGGCGGCGCATATGCTGCGAAAAGCAGAAAACCGTACCAAAGAAAACTATAAAATCATCAATGATATAGCCGAGACACCTTTTGAAATCCCTGCCGAGTTCGCAAAATAGCCTCTCGCAACATCGCTAAAATTTTATCTATTTTTAATAATCCGTAAATCTGTTGTTAAGTTTCACAGGGTTATAATGGAAATAGAAAAGAAAATCATAGCGTGACGTCGGGGCAACTTCATGAAGCAAGACTCAATTGTAAGAGAAATTATGCGCAACCTTCAGGGTGCCCTGGAAGTTGCGTTATTTATGCCCGCCGCACGGACTCGGTTTGGTGATACAAAAGAGGAAGCCATACGCTCCTTCTTTGTTCCTATTTTGCTGTTCCCACTAACGATAGCGGCGATTTATCTTTACCCAAAACCGGAAATCGTACATCACTCGGCGAATATGCTCTCGCTGCTATACAGCCTGCGTCTGGCCTCCATATGGTTTATCTTCTTTGGCGCGGTTTACTGGATCACCAAAGAAATCGACCGCAAAAAGTATTTTTACCAATTTGTAATCGCCAGCAACTGGCTCACTATACCGGCAACGATCGTATTTATTCCGGTCGCCTGGATGCTGCTGGCCGGCATTCATACATGGGCGGAACTTTATCCCTTTATGATATGCCTAATGCTATATACATACGCGCTCACGGCTTTCATGGCGGCTTATATTCTACGTATTCCATGGGAGCTGGCCGGGTTTATAGTCTTTGTCGGGATGGCCATCAACGACAGTACATTGGATATTCTATACTGGATCGGCGACAAACTTTAATCTGAAAGACATAAACGATAGAGCTCCGCCGTCTGCGCCTTGACACTATCCGCTGACATATCGCTTTCCACCATCTTGCGGCTATTTTTGCCCATAGAAACGCATAAATCAGGATCACCTGCCAATGTTTCTATCGTCCTTGCCAAAGCCTCTTCATTATACGGCGCAATAAGAAAACCGTTTTTCCCCTTGTCCACGACTTCCCGGCACCCCGGTACATTTGTCGCGATAATCGGCCTGCCGCAGGATGCCGCTTCCAGAAGTGATTTCGGCACGCCTTCACCGCCATAAGAAACCTGCAAAGCGACATGAGCCGTGCCCCAGACGTCACTCATATTATCGGCATGCCCCTCATAAGAGACATTATCGCTGTGAGCATCCCATTCCTGCAAATCCTCAAGACTCCATGAGCCAGGATTATCTGTATCCGGCTTGCCATAGAGTTTTAATTTTACGTGCGGTGCTTTTGTCTCCAGCAGAGCAAAAGCTTCTTTAAGCGTGGGAAGACCTTTAATCCCGATCATCCGCCCGGCAAAAACGCATATAAAATCAGCCGATGGCATGCTCATCGGCTGCACCGCATATTCATCCAGATCAATCCCAGAGCCTCTGATAACACGCGCCCGCGCATCAACGACAAGGCAGTGCTTTTTTAAAGTCGCAAGATCATCGCGGTTCTGCATAAGCAGCCAGCTATTTTTCCGCCGCAGCAGAATAAAAAACGGTAATAGCAACCCAAACCGCAGCAATAAAGCCAAAGGCCGCCGCGCGTTAAACACATAACCCATCCCGGCAAAAGCATTAATCACACAAGGCACCTGCGCCTGCCACGCCGCAATCGCGCCCAGCAAAATTGGCTTCATCGCAATATGATGAACAATTTTCGGCTGCTCTTCTTTGTAAATGGCCGCGAGTTTTTGTACCTGACCCAGCGCCTTAAACGGATTAAGGCTACGCCGTTCAAACGAGAAAGGAATAACTTTTACGCCGAGATTTTCAATCGCTTCTTTGTGCTGATCCACGTTCGTAATCACAGCAACGTCAAAGCCCTCCTCCTGCGCGGCCTTAATCATAGGACGGCGGTGGGAATAAAAATACCAGTCTTCGGTCACAACAAAAATGAGTTTTGGTTTATCAGCCATCATCGTTTCCTTTGCGCAAGCTGGCAACAAGCCGCCGGAAACGATCTGGATTCATCGACAAATAAATATGAACAAACAACAAGAGAGTCCACGGATAGGTCAGCGCCGCTTCCGGCAAGCCCAACCATAACCCGCCGATGCCCACCAGTCCGGTGAAAAAGGAAATGCCGAGAATAAGAGCTGTCGCCTGTCCAACCGAAAATCCGGCATAGATAAAATGATGATGAAAATGATCGTGATCGGCGTCAAAAGGATGACGCCCTTGGGAAACGCGCCGGGCAAACTGGCCACAAGTATCAAAAATCGGCAGCGCCAAAAGCCACGCCACGGAAATCGGCGCAATCACGAAATCTTTGCCACCGGCCAAAGTAATCGTAAACCATGCAAAGCTTAGCCCCAGCGCCATACTGCCGGAATCACCGAGAAAAACATTGGCGCGGCGGCGTAAAGGATGGCGCATATTGTAAAGCAGAAAACCACCCAACGCGCCCAGCAATATAACAACAAGCGCCAGCGGCGCAAAAGCACCAGCAACAACACAGGCAATAGCAAGCCAGACCATCACAATAAAGCCTTTGCCACCGGCCAGACCGTCAAGGCCATCCATCATATTCACCGCATTAATCAGCAGCACCGTCGCAACAACAGAAAAAGGAACCGCCATAAAATTCAGGCCAAAAGGGCCAAATCCAAACAAATCGCCCAGCACCACAATCCGCGCCTGCCCCGGAACGACAATGAGAATCGCGGCCACAAACTGCACCGCAAATTTAATCCATGCGGGAACTTCTTTCCAGTCATCCAGCGCTCCTGTCACCAAAAGCAACGCGAGCGCCAAAAAGAAAGGGCCATAGAGAGAAAAATCAATGCCACAGAAAAAGCTTAAAATCACAAAGACCGGAAAAATAACCAGTCCACCAACCGGCGGCACATCATCTTCATGTCTTTTACGCCCGCCCGGTCTATCAACAAAATCAAAATGAATCGCCAATTTTCGGACAAGCGGCAACATCACGGCCACAGCCGCAAAAGAAAGAAAAAATAGAATGATCATTATTCCCATCATTACAGGGGCAAGGTTAGAGCAAAATAGAGGTTACCGACAGAAGATAATCTCAAAAATAAAAGGCCGTCTCAAAAGACGACCTTAACCTCTGAATTCTAATTGATGGAATATTAACTGTCGACACTGCCCAAATAATCGGAAAATGTCGTCATCACAGTGTTGAAGCTATCACCAAAAAACGTCATACCAATAACCAGAGTAAGACCAATGCCGCCGCCAATAAGACCATATTCAACAGAGGTTACGCCTTTTTGACACTGCAGCCACGCGATTAGATGCTTCATATTCCATTCCATTCATAGAAATCGTTTATATTTGCTTATGGTTTAAGTATATCATAAAAAACTAACGGATTCATAATTTACATAAAATTTTATACAATTCTTATCTAATTTTCTACCAAGAATTCTTACCTAGGCTACGTTTTACAAGAAAAACAGGCCAAAAATGGTGACAAAAGCGCCTTTAAAGCGCTTTTGCAGGAGTATTCTGGGCTTCAAATATGCCAGCGGCAAGACGCGGAAGACATCACCCAGAACGCCTGTATCAAGCGGACTTTAGCGGTAAGCGTGGTCAGGATTTGGAACTGTACGGCCTATCACTATGCCCCTCCTTCCCGGAGGGGCTTTTTTCTTGTAAATATTGCCATAATCAGATAACAATTCTTTACTGTATGTAAAACAGAAAAGAGCAAAAAGAATGCCTGAACAGGATGGTTTCCTAGGTAAAGCCCTTAAACGAGCATCTGGCTTTATCAGGAAAATAAATTTTGTTGCCGCCGGATACCGTAAGGCAAAAATCTGGAACGAGCAGAAAAAGGGGGAGCAAGGCATCCTGCCGTCAACGCTGCGTGGTATAGGTAATACTATCCGTGCCGGAATTTTTAGCGGTAAAGCAATCGGACTATACCTCTGGCCCTTTGCCGCAAGATGGAAAAATCCTTTTTCATGGCTTGGTTTTAAGAAAAAATTTGCCAGAGTAACCCGTGCCACAGGCGTCTTCGCAGGACTCCTCTTGCTTCATCAGGTTCTACAATCAAGCACCGCTCTACTTTTCCCAACAGCAGAAGAGTTTCTGGAAAAAGAGGGACTAGATCCTGCGATAGCGCAACAATTATCAGACAAGAAAATACATGTTCGCTCACAGAATTTTTGGGGCAAACTTCATTCTATAAATGAACTTCCTACGATATTCGGGGCCGCCTTTATGGGCGGGATAATAGAGCTCATGCCTGGGCAATCCTATACTGTACGGGAGCCACTGATTATCCTGAACAGGTTCGGCTCCTTTGATAAGCTAAACAGGTGCCGTATGACACTGCAAGATGAAGAAAAAACAACGACAAAAAACTGGATTTCTTTCGTAACAGACATCCCCGAAAAAGATATTCGAACCATCCCCGTTACGGACAAGGAAAGCTTTCTTGCCGTAACTTTCCATGAATTTGCCCATTGCCACAGAAAAAACGGGCAAGCCGGTAAAATGTCAGAAATAAATGCTGATGCGCGCGGTGCGTGGAAAGCAGCAGAGGCCCTAGACAACCCGGAAATCATCAAGCTCTTTCTTTATGCGCGGGCAATGAAGACAAACAAATTTGTCCGTACAGGACGCATAGAAATAGAGTTTCCAGGTCATAACGCCGCGCTTTATCTGGATGCTAAATTACGGGGAACGCCTCTTCCAAAAGCCTCTGAATTATCAAAATTAAATGACAATGTTTTTGATTTGTCCCGCATTTTTGCAGAAAAAAACAAGGACACTATCAAAGGCCCGGATTACCGGCGCACCGCCCTCGCCCTGCAAGGTGTACTCGATCACCATGGAGACTTACTTTCCAAGCTCGAAAAAAGACGTGCGGAACTCTATATTGAGGCCGTCGAATATTTTGTCCCAAAAGCCACAATAAAACTTACTAAACAGCCTTCCCCATAAACACCATAAAATTATTCATCTCTTTTCAATTTCGGTGCTATGATTCCAGAATGAATCTTTTAGAAAAATATATGCTATTGGTTTCTCTGTCCTTTTTCTTCGGCTGCCTGATTATTGCACTAACAGGGCTGTATGATGATCCCAGACCAAAGAACAGCTACATGTATAGCCCGCCGCAACTGGACACGAGCCAAACACAGCCAATAAAAGAGGCATCAAGACAATATACAAGCCTGCCACAAAGTGTGCTGCATTACCCGGGAACAGAGGATTTGAACAAAGACAAAACTATCCTCTGCTATCTGGAAGAGGATTATAAAAACCTCGTTCGTAAAATAATTGACGAAGACAGCGCCAAGCTTGTGGCGCGCGGCACTATGAAACAAAACGAAATGGAAATTTATGCCGTAAAAAACGGAAAGTTTTCTGTTTTCGTTATCGGATCTGATGCCATCGGACAAAAAGAAGCCTGCGAAGTATCAAAGGGCAAAGACTGGAAAGTCATAGAACCTTAACGCCCTGCCCGGCGCCGCGCCCTTTTTAAAAACCGCGCCGCATGCAAGAGAGTAACGCTTTTCTCCGGCAAGCTAAAAGGCCGCTCCCCTATCATGTCAGCCAGAAGATGTGCGCCCGCCAGCGATGAAACAATACCGTGAGAGCCATGCGCCGTAGACACATATAAACCGGGCAAATCATTCTCGTTTTCATCCGGCACGGGGCCAATAATCGGGAAATGGTCATGAGACGCCGTACGAAAGGCCGCCTTACCTCCTGCCGCGCTCATTTCAAAAGACGGCACATTTAAAGCGAGCTTATCCAGATTGGTCTGATGGCTTTCTTCCCTGACATCAGTGCCCTCAATCCATTTTTCAAATGTCGCGCCAACAACGTGCTGCCCGTTACAGCCAACCGAAATATAACCGCCGTAGCAAATATTGCTTTTAAGTTTTGCTGACAACAACGTTTCTTCAACGAGGCTGACCTGCCCTCGCACGGGTTTTATTGGTAACCATGACAGCATATCAAAATCCTTTGCGGCAACAGCCCCGGCAATGATAACGGCATCAAAGCCCTCTCCATTCACCAGCCAGCCACCACCATCACCCTGCTCAAGCGTTTGAACCTGTGTACCCAGCCTGATATCTGCGCCGTGCGCATAAACAGAACAAATATCCTGCGGCGAAACAGAGCCTGCTTCCGGCAGAAATATCGCTTGCGAAGCCAGCTCAACCCCGGCCTGATCGGAAGCTTCCGCAGCAGATAGAAACTGAATATGTTCTTCGTGCCAACCCCAATTTTCATATAACGAACGAAATCTCTTTTCCTTATCGGCACTATTCACAAGATGCAGCGCGCCGCACTCTTTAAAAGAAATATCATGCGCACGGGAAAGTTCCCGCAATGTCCGCACCGCCTGCGCATAAGCCGCAACATAAAAATCAGACTCCGCACTCCGCAGCGCCGACAAACGAGGATTGTAAAGCCCGGTTACATTCCCTGACGCTCCGGCGGCCAGATTATTCTCTTTCTCAAAGATCGTGACTTTAACACCCTGCTGCTCGAGCACATAAGCGCACGCAGTCCCGGCAAGCCCCCCGCCAACAATAGCGATACGATCCGGATTGTTTTTCTTTGAATCCTGAGCGCAACCCTCCCGAAACTGCGCCACAACCATCTCGCGCTTGCGCCCAAAGCCCGGAACCTTCCCCGCCGTGAAACCGGTATCTTCCAAACCCCGCCGCACATGCCCCGCGACTGTAAATGTGGCAACCGTAGCGTCTTTGGCACTCAACCGCGCCATTTCGGAAAATAACTTCGGTGTCCACATTTGCGGATTTTTTGCCGGCGCAAAACCGTCAAGAAACCAGGCATCAACGCCGCGCGGCACCACAAGTTCCGGCAAGGCGTCATTCACATCATCAAAAATAAGCGTCAAAGTTACCCGGGCACTCAACACAAGACGGTGAAACCCTTTGGTGCGGATAGGGTAAAGCGCCAGCAATTTCTCCAGCTTCTCTCCCAACTCCGCCTGCCAACCCGCAAGAGCCTGCCTGATCTCCGAAACACTCAAGGGGTAAAGCTCAAATGAAATATAATCGAGGCGCTGGCTTTCATCCGCCGTTTCTTCAAATAAAGCCCACGCCGCCAGAAAATTCAGCCCGGTACCAAAGCCAGTCTCAGCAACAGCAAAGCTCGCGCGCGCTTTCCAACGCTCCGGCAAATGATTACCATCGAGAAAAACATGTTTCGTCTCCGCAAGACCGTCTTCCGGAGAAAAATAAATATCGTCAAAACGTTGATTATAAAGCCCGTCTCTCATATCCTTACCCAAGTACATTTTTCAGGAGATCCCATCATGCGCATTTTGATTTTTTCTTTCTTCATTTTTGCTCTGACCGCAGTAAGTTTTTCAATACCATCCTTTGCAGGGCAAGAAACAAACTTCGTTATAACGGTTAAAGCCCGGGATGCAAAATTCATTGGCACCGCTGCCGGTGGCGCGCAAATCGTGATCAGAAACCGGCTCACCGGTGATATTCTTGCTACCGGCATAACATATGGTGAGACTGGTGACACCGCCCTTATCATGGGAGAAGACCGCGCTCGCGATACTGTTCTTGCTACAAAAAGCAGCGCTAAATGGTCATTCTCACTTGAGTTCTGGGAGCCGACACCCGTCACCATTACAGCTACAGCGCCTTTGGGACAAGCACAAAGTATGGTCACAGTTTCCGAAGACATGATCCTGATCCCCGGAAAAGATTACACCTCCGGCAACGGCATTATGCTCGAAGTCCCCGGCTTTTCAGTTGACGTTATAAGTCCTACGCCCAACCATAAATTCAAACACGACCCAAATGTACCTATAACAGTTGAGGCTAATGTTATGAAGCTGTGCGGTTGCCTTATTGAAGAAGGCTCTCCATGGGCACCGGAACGCTACGAGGTTGAGGCTCATGTTTATCTCGATGGCCGCTACATAACCTCTATTAATATTCCCTATGCCAATGAACCGGGCATGTATGGCACCAACCTGAAACTACCCCTCCCCGGCAGCTACCGCATCCATGTCACGGCCTTTGATCCGATAACCAAAGAAGCCGGTATGGATACGACGACTGTTATCCTTGAAGGACAAAAGGAATAAGCGAATACCATGACAAACCCGTTATTGCAGGTTTCAAACCTGCCCAATCACGCCCCTTCCTTTGATGTTATCGAGGAAAGCCATTATTTGCCCGCGATTGAAAAGGCGATCAAAGAGGCTCGCGTCAATATAGATGCCATAAAAAACAACGAGGCTGCTCCTGATTTTGAAAATACGATCATTGCCTTGGAAGTGGCAAGCGAGTCCCTCGGCATTGCCACCTCCATATTTTACAACCAGCTTTCAGCAAACGGTACCGACGGCCTACATGAGCTGGCCGAAAAAATAGGGCCTATTTCTTCGAATTTTTCCAGTGACATCGGCCATGATGAAAAGCTGTTCGCCCGCGTTAAAGTCGTGCATGACAGGCAGGAAGAACTGAACCTGCCCCCGGAACAACAAATGCTACTCGATGACACTTACAAAGGTTTTGTCCGGGGCGGCGCGCTACTGGATACAACGCAAAAACAGCGTTTCCGTGAAATTTCCGAAAAAATGTCTGTGCTGACCCCCGCCTTTATGAACAATGTCAAAAAATCGGCTGAAGAATTTGAGCTTATCATTGATAATGAGGACGATTTGGCCGGACTACCAAATTCGGCCATTGAAGGCGCGCTTCATGCCGCCGATGAAAAAGGCCACAAAGGAAAATGGTTCTTCAATCTGGACATGCCGAGCTTTGGCCCTTTTATCCAATACGCTGACAACCGTGAATTACGCGAACAAATGTGGCGCGGCTACAACAATCAGGCCTTCGGCGGAGAGCTTGATAATAGCAAGACCGTGCTGGACATTGTCCGCCTGCGCCATGAACGCGCGCAGCTTCTTGATTACACAACACACGCCCATTATGTTCTGGAACGGCGCATGGCCGAAATGCCGCAAAATGTGCAAAGCTTTCTGGATCAATTAAAGACGGCCTACAAACCGGCGGCGGAAAAAGACCTGAAACAATTGCAGGATTTCACCAACGAGCTAGGCGGCCCCGGTAAACTACAACCATGGGATATTGGCTATTATGCCGAGAAGCTCAAACAAAAGCTTTTCGATTTTTCCAGCGAAGATTTTCGCCCTTACTTTCAGCTCGACAACGTCATAGAGGGCGTATTCGAGCATTTCACGAAGCTGTTTAACCTGCAATTCAAAGCATCAAGCGCTTATCCCGTCTGGCACGAAGACGTCAAATCTTATGATGTATTCGATAAAACGGACTCTACGTTTCTCGGCACGCTTTATGCAGATTTTCACCCGCGCACCGGCAAGCAAAACGGCGCATGGAAAACAAGCTACCGCGATCAGGGCTTGTTTCACGGCAAGCAAGAGCGTCCTGTCATCGCCATTGTTACAAACTTCACCAAGCCAACGGCAGACAAGCCTTCGCTACTCACCCACGGCGAAGTTGAAACCCTGCTGCATGAAATGGGACACGCCATACATGGCATGCTCTCAAAGGTGACCTATCGCTCGCTCGCGGGCACGAATGTGCTGTGGGACTTTGTTGAACTGCCCTCGCAAGTTCAGGAAAACTGGGGCTACACCAAAGAAACTCTGGATTTATTTGCCGTGCATTATGAAACAGGTGAAAAAATTCCGGCGGAGCTTATACAAAAGCTCAATGACGCCAAGAATTTTATGGTCGGTTGGAGTGGGCTGAGACAAGTCGGGCTGGCAACGCTAGATATGGCCTGGCATTCACAAGACCCCAAAGACATTAGTGACGTCGCTGCTTTTGAAGATGCGGCGACAGCAGACACAGCGCTGTTCCCGCGCCTTGCCGGGCCGATGTCGACCCATTTCAGCCATATCTTTGCCGGTGGTTATTCGGCGGGCTATTACAGTTACAAATGGGCCGAAGTGCTGGATGCCGATGCTTTTGAGCTATTCCTTGAACGCGGCCTGTATGACCGCCCTACGGCAGAAGCCTTTAAAAACGAAGTCCTCTCCAAAGGTGGTAGCGAACACCCTACCGTTTTATATCGCCGCTTCCGTGGCCGCGATGCCGACCCGGATGCCCTGTTGCGCCGCGAAGGGCTTATCAGCAAAAAAGCCAAAGCGGCCTGATTTATTTTACCGCAGAGCTCATAGAGAAAGACCCCCGCTTGAAAAGCGGGGGTCTGTAGTTTGTGTGTGGGGTTTTTATAATTAGTGGACCGCGGAAATTCCTCCTCCAGGCCGGTCCTTATCGCAGAGCGCCACCCTTGTGTGTGTGGGGATTGGCATAAAGCCAAAATCGAAGCAGCACCCCGGCGATAATTCAATTAAGCATTGAGGGGGACATTACACCCGTTTTTAGGTTATGTCAACTATTAAATGTAATTTTTTTATACTAAAAGGGCAATGTTTAAGAATAAACATCTTGATCTTTTAGTATAACAGCATTATAAGAACCAAATGATTAGCCGTGAACAAATAAAAGCCGCCCGCGCGATGCTTGACTGGAGCCAAAAAGTTTTAGGAGAGAAATGCGACAGCGTCTCCGAACCAACAATCAAACTCATCGAAACCGGAAAAATAAATTCAACCCCGGAAACGCTAGGCGCTCTTCAAAAAACGATGGAAGACGCGGGGATTGAGTTTTTACCGCAAAAAGGCGTGCGATTTAGTGATGACCTGTTAACGATACTAGAAAAACAAGGTGAAAATGACTATGTGTACCTTCGCCTGATGGACGATATATTTAATACGGTCAAAGGGTGCCACAGCGATATCCTTTTTAGCTTTGTAGATCAATCTCTTGCTCCTGATGACGTCATCGACAGACAGATGATGATTAGAAAAACAGGTTGCGCCATGCGATTTCTTGTTCGTTACGGCGATACAGAATTGCGCTACCCGCTTGATGAGTACAGGTATCTCCCCAAAGGTCACTATCTAACCAACCCATGTATTGTCTATGAAAATAAGTTCGCCTTGATGGTCGGCGAATGGGACAAAGTGGTTATTATCAACGACCCTTCTGTTGCCAAATTAAAACGCAAAGAATTTGATATAATTTGGGACTATGGGGAACGCCCTCAAAAAACCACCCATGAAAAGGCTATATCATGAGCGGTAATATTGTTACATTTCCTTCCTATAGTGAAAAATCTGATAATCAGTATCGGGAATACAAACATGAATTTCGCTCAGAAGACCAACGCTGGAAAAACAGAAAACACCAGCCAATCAACGCTGCCATCCTAGGGATTAGCTCTGGATCGCCTTACGTAACATCAGGAAGCAAACTGGATAGCTGTCTACACGCCATTTACAAACAAACAGACCATCTTTTTATTAGCAACACTTACAGCCCCTACCAGTACAGCTTTATGGCAGAGGGGCTCGATGCTGAAACCGCCCTTACCAAGGCCAAAGAACACGGCAACGCGTGGATAGAAAACAACAGAGAGCTTCTTGAGCATTATCAAAAAGAAGCATCTACACAAGGTAAAAGCCTTACCATCATAGACTGGATCAGCGATATACGGAACCATCCAAATTATACAGAGTACCTTGTGAAGGCTCATGGTTTTTTTCATCAAAACCAAAATTTCCACGATTCTATTGAGCAAGATGTAGCGTCTCTTCTAAAAAGAAAAATCAAAAGAGAAAAAGGCAAAAACGCTATTTCGTATATCAAACCGTTTTTTCTAAAAATGAACACAAAATCCGCTTTGGAAAAAATTACCGGATACTGGATTATGACAGAAATGTTGCAAAAGAAAACAGGTGAAAACTTAGTTTCCTACTTCTACAATGGCCCTGTTTCTCCTCAAATCAATTTTTTCAGAACACACGCGGACGATATCCCTGAAAATATGATAGATCCCCTAAAGTCTATTATTTATGTCGATATCACTTTTAGAAAAAGAAATCAAAAAGCCGCCTGACGCAGAATTTAAAAACGTGCCAACTTAGCCGCCTCGGGGAACAATACCCTCAAAGGCGGCATTTTCTTTTTTGGCGGGGTGCGTTAAGCTACTTTGACAAACAAGGAGACAGAAATGAGCAGTTCAGAACTTGACGGCACATACCAGATCAGCACCGTGACTAATTACCATGGGCCGCTGGAGCGCAAGAGCGACGGCATTACAGAGATTGTCGATGGCAAAACCACACGCACAGACGATAACAAAGTTATCTGGACCAGCGAATTTTCCATTATGAACAACAAACAAATCAAGATGACTTCGGTGGCAGACCCGAGCAACGCCGCCGGAGATTTTGCCTTAAACCGCCCGGACGGCTCCCCCACCCGCGAGCCTGTCACTTACGAAACAGTTCTGCGTTATGCCCGCAAAGGCGATAAAATCCAGATGTCCGGCCAAATAGAATACGGCAATGAAATTATTTTCATCACCATGCGTAAAACGGACGATTAAAACAGCTCCATAATCAGGCAGCGCGCAGAGCCACCGCCATATTTTTCAATCGTCGGGATCGGTGCATACAGCAATTTGCTAAATACCCCTTCATATTTTTTCTTTTGCTCTTCGCTCAGGGCCTGCCACGCCGTTTCAGACATTACCAGCATCCGGTCACCATCAGCATTCAGAATCTCCAGAGAATTACCGCAGAAAGATTTTAATTGCTCCGCGCCAAGCTCAACCACATCATGTGTTTTCTTCAGGCGCGTAAGAACCCTTTCCCGATGCTCTTCTTTAATGGACTCGGCACATATAGCCACAACCTCGGTGCCAATCCACATTACAAGGTCGGTATGGTAAATAGGCGCGCCGGTATGAGTATCAGATTCAAAAATCTCAACATCAAAACCTGTTTTTTCGCCCCAAAGCCTTACAAGCTCTTCATTTGTTCGCCCTGACAAAGTCGCATAGGCAACTTTGTTTGTCCGGTCCAGACACAGGCTGCCTAAACTCTCCAAAAATTTTCCCTGATTTTCAAAATCAGTAAAGTCATGTGCCACATCATAAAAACGGCTAAAAAATGCAATCATTTCCGGAGAGCGTTCACGGCGGCGGTTATCATTGCGCATCGGGTAGACAATCATCTTTCCATCTTCATGGGTGGAAATCCAGTTCGGGAACAAATGATCCGGGCATCCTTTTGAACCCAGAACCGTTGTCACAGCCACGCCATTTTCCACCAGCATATCGCGGAAGCCCCGGAACTCGGACAATGCTTTTTTAAATAGCTCCTCCGGGCTTTCCTGCGCTTCAACCTGGTAAATATTGGTATCCATTGTTTCCGGGTTGGCATAAAACTCTGCCGGTTCTATCAGCAAAAGATGTCCTGTTGATTGTTTGCCCATAGCTAGTCCTTTGTCCTGACCTTCGCGGTGTTCACTTAAAACTTTTAATCCTGCATTTTGCATTCTCGTTTCCCTTCCCTATTTTCTCAGCAGCGACGCCAGTAATGACGGCCACGTTCCCAGATCGCGCCACCCCATAGATACCGGAATAACGGCACATTTTGACGCTTTTTCCATGACAGCATAATCAATCGAAAGCGCCGGGCAAGCAGAAAAGATTTTTTCGTTCAAAAATATGGAGTTTTGCAAGCGCGAAGCATAGGCAACGGCACTATGAGATGCTTCGTAAATGGTCTCGTTCTGCGCTTTCAAATTTTCAAGATAACTTTTAACCGAGAACAGAAAAATACCGCTATTCCAATAATAGTGGCCTTCTTTGATAAAGTGCCGCGCTGTCTTTTTATCGGGCTTTTCAATGAAGGCGTCGACCTTGCAAGCCCTACCCTCAAGCATTTCCCCGCCGCGTATGTAACCGTAATGAGGTGACGGGCCGTGCGGCTCCACTCCAAAGGTCACAAGCCAGCCCTCTTTGGCCGCCTCTACGCCTTTAACCACGGCCTCCAAAAGCAGCGCCGGTTCCCTGATCGCATGATCTGATGGTAGAACAAGCAACAGGGGGGAGCCCCC
>JAJFGW010000040.1 GCA_021775915.1 Alphaproteobacteria bacterium
ACCGGGAATAACAGGGTTAACCACGGCCCTATCGGCCATTGATACGTTGGTCGGCACAGTGCAGGGGATTGGCGGAAGCGTGCAACAGCCAACCGATAATAGCGCAGAAATTTTGCGGCAGCAGCAAAGCCAGGCTTTAGGCCAGCTTAAAGCGCGGCAGGCAGCGCAGGAAAAAGACGATGCGCAGCAAGCCGCCTTGTCCCGCGAGAAAATTGCTGCCGATGCCAAGGCCGCAGAGGCAAAGCGTCTGGGCGCTTTGCGCCGGGCGGTGTCACGGCAACGCGCGGCTTTTGGCGCGAGCGGGATTACAAGTAGTGGCGGTTCTTCAGACGCGGTGCTTTTGGGCATCTTCGATGAAACCGACGAAGACCGCACTGAACGCGAGCGCCTTGATGACATTCGCAACCGCGCTTTGGACCAAAGCACAGACGCGCAAAAAGATTTGAACGTGTTGCAGGTCAGCCAGCTCCGCCAAAGACAGCAACTCGAAAAAGTTGCGTCAGAAGGATAAAAAAATGTTCGAATTGATTAACGATTCCGTTGGCAATAACATGACCAATGATGAAGATGCTGTTTTTAATGTCAAAGATACTTTGTCATCGTTTGATCGTTTTGAGGAAGAGGAACCGAACGGTTTTATCACCCGTGATCTGGATAACTCGATCAAGGGCTTTCAACGTGATAACGGCCTGAGAGTCGACGGTATTTTACGCCCCGGCGGCGAAACTGAAAATGGTCTGGTGCGGGGACTGGAGCAACGCCGCGCCGATCAGGAAGACGGCTTTAACCGGGCGATGGGGCGTCTAAATTCATCGCTCAATACTGTTCCTTTGTCCAGTGCGGATGATATTGATAATGAAGATGATATTGACGATGCGCTGAGCGAGCCGGTTTTTCCAAAGGATGATGTTCCGCCCATTCCAGACCGAAAGCCGGAACCGCCGCCGCCACCGGAAGATGGTGAAGAAGATAGGAAAAAACGGGAAAGATGTGCAGAGCTTGGAATTGAATTAGCCAATGCACGACTTAGTTTGGAAAGTGCTAATGAGAGTCTGGAGGATGCGAACTCTCGAATAAATCCGTCTTTAGAAGAGTGGAGGCAGGCTGAAAGAGAACAACGGAGAATAGAAGGAGAAGTTGCTATGGAAGTAGCAACGGCGCCTTTTTCCAGGAAAGGAAAAATTCCATTTTTGGGGGTAGGCGCTATTGCTTTATCTGGAAAACAGAGGGTTGATGAGGCTAAAGTAAAAACTGCAGAGGCGAAGGCAGATCATGAACAGGCAAAATCCGATGTTGTTTTTTACACAGAGGTATCAAGTAATGCGTTAGAACAGATAGACAGTGTTAGAGAAGAAATGACAGATAATGGATGTTGAGGCGTTTAACAGTTCTTTCTTTGAGAACAAGGACAAAGTCATTTTGTGTTCTTCAAAGACTGAGTGAGTTCTTTGTGTCTTTGCGCACTAATTCTTTCGGCTTCGTTGTTATTGTCGTTAAAGGCGTGCCGTGTTCTGAGTTTGCTGTATAATCTATAGGCTATATAGTCAGATTTCTTTTTATTGCCTGTGCCTTTTTGATAGTTTTCGGCCAATTCCAAGAGGTCTTCGGAAGATAGAAAACACCACTCTGCCAATTCGCGTAAGGCGTTTTTATGAATTTTGCTAGTTTGTAGTTTTTCCGCTTTTTTGCGAAGGCGGAGGGCGCATTCTTGAGGGTTGTGTCCTGTATAGTAAGAGATGATTTCTGTATGAAGGTAGAGGTGGAGGGCTTCGTCCGGATTAAAAAATTCAGAATTTATATTCTCGTGAATTTCCGCGAGGAACATGGGATATGAGTTAACTTTGTTTGCGGGTAATGAAAGTGATTTTTTCAGGATGTAAACAGCCAGGTCTTCCCGTTTTGGCGCAAAGCTGTTAACCGTGGTCGCAGCAGATATAAAAAAATCGGCATCATTTATTAGACCGCGCTGCCATAGTTGCTCTGCATGACAAACATACTCTTCCGGGTCATAGAGTTCTGAAAATGCGAAATAACGAACCAGATTCTGATTGCTGATAAGTTCTATTTTTGTAGGGCAAGTAAAACCTGAAACAGTAGAGACCTTTTTCTCACTGGTCGCTATAACCGGGTGCGAGATAAAAAACAGGGAAATGAATAAAAATAAAAATTTTAAAAACATGAGTTGTTTTAACGTTAGTTCAAAGAAAACACAACAAAATATAGAGTTGTTGCAATTATCTGTTGATGAAGCAGAGGCCCTTGTCAGTCAGGCTCGTAGAGACTATTCATGAAAAAAGTTCGTAAAACGTTATAAGCTCTTCGTGAAACTCTATAAAATCTTTGTAAAGCCACCATGGTGTGTCGGTACCTCTACGAAAATACCATATAATCTCTTCTAAAGGTTCGTAGGCAAGATAAAAAACCGTACTAAGTTTGACCAGTATAGGCCATATTTTTTTGCCCTCATATTTGTTAGAGGCTTTCCACAGCGGGATTGTAAGGTAAGCAGACCAGATATATATCATGAAATAAAAAAGGGCATAATATTGCAAAGTTATTTTGAAAATAAGAGGCAATTGAAATTAAACCCGGTATCAGCGTCCAGCAGACCCAATAAAGCTTCCATAAGGGAACTTCAGCATTCCATATCTTTTGAAAAAGGGTTGTTTTCATGGGGTATGGATAGCGTATTTATAAGTTAGCCAGCTCTGCCAGAGACAGCAATTGGAAAAGGTTGGGGAGGGAGTATGACTAGACAGGCTTATTGTTTTTTGCTAGCGTCTCGGGTAGAAAAATCTTTATGAAAAGGAAGCGGCAATGAATAAATTATTTAATCTTATTTCAGAAGGCGTATCATTTCTTTTTACGTCTCAACCGAAGACGGTAAAGGACATGAAAACGTTGTGCACAAACCCTATGGAGACGCGTGATGCCTATGAGTTGATGATGGCTCAACGTGGTGAGAGTAGTAAAAACGGCGTATACTACAATCTATATGTTCTTACCATAGGCGGTATGCTGATAAAAGAAGAGTGTTATCCAAATTACTTTGTTTATGGTGAAGCTGAAGAAACTATAAAAATATTGAAGGAATGGGAAGAGAACCACCCGGGGCGCGACAAAGTAACGTCCGAAGAGTCTGTGCAGACATTGAAAAATCTTTGTAAGAATAATCATCCGAGTTACATAAATTTTGATCCGCCTCTTTATCATTATTCCAAGGCTGAGGAATTGCTAGCAAAAGAACAGAAAATCCAGCCTACGCTGCAACACCAAAAGCCCTTCTCGTAGACTAGATTAGACAGAGCTTTAAATGATTAAAAGAAAGCCCGCCACTCGGCGGGTTTTTTATTGACAGGGCACACATCAGAATGCTATATTTTTACGTTATGTAAATTTAATAAAGGTAAATATGATGACTGACTTTAAAAAAATATGCAGCGCCCCTTTGATTGCCCTTATGGCGACTATGGTTTTTAGCGGCGCTTCCGTACCGAAAGCAGGGGCTTTTACAGACGGGCTTTCAGGAAATATTGTTAATGATTTAATAAACCCGTCTCCTTCGGCGCAGATGAGGAATGAATTTCGCGGGATATATGATGATTCTAAGAAAACGAAAAAACCTCCCTATGAAAGTGAGCAGGAACGAAGAATGCATGAGGCAGAAAAGCTTCATGACGCGAAAAAAGAGAAGTCAACGATTTATAGATTTGTTGCGGATCCCTATCATCCGCCAGAAAGAATTACAGAAGTTTTTCCTAATCAAAATATTGTTAGCCTGGATAATAATAGGGAGATAGCTCATTTTCAACAATGTAGGGAAGATTTTTTGAATGGTAGAGATAAAATGCCTATGAGAGAAGCGGGAGACGTTATTCATTGTGCTAATCATAAAGTATGGCAAGATAGTCAAGATAATCTAGATACTTTTAAGAAAACATTTCTTATGGGTGCTGTCGGATATCTAGGGTTTTTGACATGGCGTAAGTATAAAGAATCGGCACCGAAACCGTCCTGAAGTCCGTAATATAAATTTAGATTAAAGCCCGCCCATCCGGCGGGTTTTTTGTTATTTGAAATAAAGGAGAAAACATGACGACCGAACATATAAAAATGCCGGACGTGGCGCCATTGTTGCGCTATGTTGCGGATGGCGTGCAGACGCAATTTATTTATCCGTTCCCGATTTTTGCGGACGAGGATATTTCCATCTACTTTGACGGGGCGGAACAATTTAGCGGCTTTACGATTGCCGGAGCAGGCGAAACAACAGGCGGCACGGTGACATTTGACACGGCGCCGGCAAATTCCATTGTCGTGATGATCGAACGGCGTATGCCTCTTGAGCGCTTAACCGACTTTCTTGAAGGCGGCGATTTTAGCGCGCGGGCGATCAATAACGAGCTTGATTTTTTGATTGGCGCGATCCAGCAAGTCGGGCGTGACCAAGCGCCGATGCTGCGTTATACCGATGATGAAGCGCCGGGAAAAATTGAATTGCCGACTAAAGCCATTCGCGCAAATATGGTGCTCGGTTTTGATGGTGACGGTGATCCGGTGGCAGTGTCTACCGAAGGCGTTATGGCTTCGCCAGATTTTACGGCCAGCGGTACGGGCGCGGCAACGCGTTCCAGCACGGACAAATTCTCCGACCTGATTTCGGTAAAAGATTTTGGTGCTGTCGGTGATGGTGTGGCTGATGATACGCTTCCCATACAGCAAGCTTTGGCGGCGCATTTTAATGTATTTTTGCCAGAGGGAACCTATCTGATAACATCGCCGATTACGCTCGGTTTTGGGCAATCACTTTTTGGTGCGGGGCGGGCCTCTGCCATTAAGTGTCAGTCTAACCTGTTTAACGCGATTGACGTTCCGGCATCCATGACCCGCATTGCCGACCTTAAAATAGAAGGCGGAAAAATAGCGATTGCGCTGGCAGGCGGGGTGAATGAATGCGTGCAGAACAGCGTAGCCGATGTCACGGTTGTTGGCTGTGATACCGGTATTCAGCTTGATGGCGGTGCGAGTTCCTCCTTCCCCTGTTACTGGAATAACTTCAATCGTATTTTGATCGAGCAGCCAGAAGTTCAAGGTGTTCACCTGACCAAAAGTGGTGCCGGTGATACGCCGAACGCGAACAGCTTTTATGCCGTACGGGTTTATTCCAAGGGTGCGGGAACGACGGGCAGCGGCTTTTATATTGAGGATGGCGGCAATATGAACCGCTTTGTCGATTGTGAGGCGAACGTCAATGGCCCGACGGCGACCGCGTGTTTCAGGCTCGGCGCGAACGCGAATAAAACGGCGCTGGTCAATCTTTATACCGAGAGCACCAATACCGTGCCGAATGTGCAGCTTGATGCCGGGTCGGTGGAGACATCTATTATCAATCTTCATGCGCAAAGTGATGGCGCGGCGATCTTTGATAATTCGGGCGGTAATTACGATGCCTATAATGCGGGTTCACCGGACAAAAATACGTTGCGAAAAACAACGATAACGGATTTGAAGGCGACATTAATGCGGTTTGATACCGAGTTCATTAATACGGCCGGAACGACGCTTCTGGATTTATCGCACTCGGTACATATTGTCGATGCCACAGCCGGGGCGATTACGATTGAGTTGCCATTGGCCGCGAATGCCGTCGGCGTTGAGATGGTTATCAAGAAAAAAGACAATACGGAGAACATTGTAACGGTTAGCGAAACCGGCGCTGGGGCGGGGCCTGATGGCTCTGATCTACAGCTCGGCGGTGAAGGCGATTATATGACTGTGCTCTCTAACGGGGCGCAGTGGTTTATTATTTCTTCCAACCGTATGGCTGGGAATACGCGCTTTATTGATAGTAGTGGCACGGTTGATATTGATATGTCGGTTGATACTTATTTGCTTTCCAGTTTTGGCGGCGTCATGACATCGCGCCTTCCTCCTGCCAATGCAGCCGAAGCAATTGGCCGGACGATTACGCTGAAAAAAACCGATAGTTCAGCCAATGCGATTACGGTGACTGAACAAGGCGGTAATGGCCCGGATCAGTCAAGCTACAGCCTTCCCGGCCAGTATGATGCCGTGACTGTCGTTTCGGACGGCGGAAAATGGTTTATCGTGAGTACCCATACGTAAGTTAAAAAAGGACACCAATGAGTAATAAAAATATTGAAGATGATACGCGGCAGCAAATTTCCCGTTTTTTGCCTGATGCGATAGCCCGCGCTTTAACGGCTTATCACGAGTTCACCAAAAGTGATGCGGAGGAAAAAGACTGCAAAAAATTTGCTGCCAATCATGCTGCGTGTAAGGCCGCGGTGGCGCATATTGAGCTTTTGATAAAGCTGGCAAAATGGGCGGAGCTGCCCGATGCAAAGGCGGAGGATCATAATAATCAGATTGTTTTGGCCGCCATGATGCAGGAGGCGCAGGATGAGTTGACGGACTATAATGAAAAATAGTTATTGACATAACGCTAGCTATTGAGGTAGCTTATATTCTTTTGAGATATGAAGAATGAGGATTGAAATGCAGAGCGAGTTTAATCATAAACCTAAGAGCAGAGAAGAGCTTTTGAGTGTAGTCAATGTGTTTGTAAGTAATACAAACCGTATGAAACGGGGCGTGGCGGCGATGCTTCAACCAGCACGTCATTATGCCGGTGACCAGCCGGGTATGGCGCCTATCCATGTTGATATTCAGAGCGAGCATATTAATTATTCTATTGCTATAAACCCTGTGGCTAACAGCATGGTTATTTCAGATAGTCAGAAGGGCCCAATTGATTTGGCGAGCGGCGATCTCGCTGCACTTCAACGGACATTGGCTTTTAATCTGACAACAAGGATGGCCGAGCGCGATAGTAATCCTCGTACTCGTTTTGAGCCTAAGTAATTTAACCTGAAGTCATTTTTATTGTTTTAAAGCCCCGCTTTTTTAGCGGGGCTTTTTATTGTGTGGAGATTTAGGAGTATGAATGAGAGACAAGATAGATTTCAAACTATTCGTGGCGCTGTGGAACCGGCGGCAGAGTATGAACACGCCGGAGATTCATTTTCGGATGGCGGACTGGCTACAAAATGCGTGGGAGACAAAACAAACGCATCTGTTATTGCAGGCCTTTCGCAGCAGCGGCAAAAGCACGATTGCGGGACTGTTCGCGGCGTGGCTTTTATATCGGCGTCCGGATTTGCGTATCCTTGTTTTGGCGGCGGACCTGCCGCTGGCACGAAAAATGGTGCGGAATGTTAAACGGATTATTGAGCGTCACCCCCTGACCATGCACCTCAAACCTGCGCGCGCTGACCAGTGGGGCGCAGATCGTTTTACTATTCAAAGAAAAACGGAGCTGCGTGACCCGTCGATGCTGGCCAAAGGCATTAGTGCAAATATTACCGGCAGCCGCGCTGATATTATTATATGCGATGATGTTGAAGTGCCCAATACGTGCGATACGGCAGACAAGCGCAGTAATTTGCGTGAGCGGCTGGGAGAAAATAATTATGTTTTGGTGCCGGGTGGAACGCAGCTTTATATCGGGACGCCGCATAGTTGGTACACAATTTATGCTGACGAGCCGCGCACGGAAATTGCCGAGGACAGAGCGTTTCTTGACGGGTTTAAGCGTCTGAAAATTCCAGTAGTAGATGAAAAAGGACAGAGCGCTTGGCCGGAACGGTTCGCGCCGGAGGATATAGAAAGAATTCGTAAAAGTGCCGGGCCGAATAAATTTTCATCACAGATGATGCTTGAGCCTGTAAATATTGCTGAAGGGCGGCTCGACCCGGCAGCGTTTCAACGCTATGAAGCGGAGCTTTGTTATCTGAAGGAAATCAATTTGCTACAGATTGGCGACCGTAAAATGGTATCGGCAAGTGCGTGGTGGGACCCGGCTTTTGGTAAAGGCAGCGGCGATGGCAGCGTGCTGGCCGTTGTTTATACCGATGAAACGGGATGTTACTGGTTGCACCGGATTGTTTATTTGAAAAATGATCCCGGCGGTGAACTTGATGAGGCAACACAACAATGCCGTCAGGTGGCGCAGGCCGTCAAAGATTTACATGTGCCGTCTGTCGCAATTGAGATTAACGGCATTGGTCGTTTTTTGCCGAACATATTAAGGCGTGAACTTGCCCGCGCGCATGTACCTTGCGCGGTGAAGGAAATTACCAGCACGCGGCCTAAGGACATCCGCATTATGGAGGCTTTTGATACGGTACTCGCCGCGCGCATGCTTTATGTGCAAGCGTCGGTTTATAACACGCCGTTTATATCCGAAGTGCAAGAATGGCGGCCAGATAGCAAAGGCGGACGCGATGACGGGCTTGATGCTGTGGCGGGAGCTTTGTCTCTGGAACCGGTGCGACTCAAAAAATATTATGCTGGCAGCCGTCAGAATTGGCAGGGCAGCAGCCAAACCCATGAAGCCAAAACAGATTTCGAGGTTTAAATGTCTATATTTTCCAATGAATTGGTGTGGTGGATCACAGTTGTTGATTTGCCAGCCATGGCCGGCCTTTTTCTTTTGATCTGGCGGACGCGCCGCGATTCTGAACAAGCGCTGCGCCATTTGCGCGAGATTATTGATACGCGCAATAACCAGCTCCGCGATGCTTTAGCGGCGTTTAAGCTGGAGGTGGCCAAAAGCTATGCCTCAATTAGCGATATGCGTGAACTGGAAGACCGACTTGTCGGGCACCTGCTGCGCATTGAGGACAAGCTCGATAAAACGGCGATGAAGGCCGAGGCGCTGCGGGCTGGGAAAGGACAAAATAATGAACGAACAGGAAATTGATGTGCTTGCCCGTACTCTTTGGGGGGAAGCGCGCGGGGAAGGTTCGGGCGGGATGCAGGCTGTGGCCAATGTTGTAATGCGCCGTGTTAAAATCGGTGGCTGGTGGGGTAATAGCGTGATTGAGGTCTGCCAAAAACCTTATCAGTTTAGTAGCTGGAACAAGGACGATCCGAATTACAAAAGGCTTTTATCTGTCGATGAAAATGACATTCATTTCTCTGCGGCACAGTCGATTGCAGAGCGTGCCGTTTGCGGCGCTCTTGATGATATTACGGGCGGCGCAGATCATTATCACGCCGCCGGAATTTACCCTATGTGGATTAAGGGGCAGCGCCCGGTTTCCGTGATCGGCAATCACATTTTTTATAAACTTACAAAAGGACAAAATCATGTTTGAGAACATTATAAATATTTTTACGACCCCCGGCTTTATAGCCGTGCTTCAGCAATGGTTGTTTGCCATTACATCAATCGTTACGGCGGCGAGCGCGCTGACAGCTCTGACTCCAACAAAAAAGGACGATAAACTCAGAAAGTACCTTCTAGCCGCTCTAAATTTTATCGCGCTGAATATTGGTAATGCCCGGAATAAGGACAATGTTTAGTGTGGTGTTGTTTAGTGCGGGTGCCTTTATTGTCACGCTGGTCGCGCTTCTTTTTGCTGTTCGAAAAAGCGGGGCGTTGCGGCAGCGTGCGCGAGCGGCTGAAAAACAAAATACTGCGAACAGGAAAGCCCATGAGATTCAGAACCGCGTTGCTGTTAATTCCCGTTTTCGTGAGCGGGTGCGCCGTTACTTCGATGACCGTACCTGACTTTTGTTCCGTCTATAGCCCTGTGCCGACTATGCATTGTGGTACAGAGTATCAAAATCTTGTCAGTGATCAGAATAATGCGACTTATCTTCATTTTTGCGCTCCTTAATCTTCTATAGGGTTAAGGAAATGTACGTTAATCATAGCTTCGTAAATTATTCTCGTCGTTTCCAGATCAATGCCGCCCGTGCTGGCACCGATATCAATCATGGCTTTTGTCGGTGCTACCGGCACGACGATAAGGTCAGCTTCGCGGAATGCTCCCAGGCCATCCAGTGCTGTTTCAAATGTGTTCGATGTCATAGCATATCTCCTTTATCTGGTTTCTGCTTTTTAACATTGCACAGAATGTTCCATAACTCACAGTCACTTCCCCTTTGGGATAGGGCGTGGAATTGCAAAATGATGAAAATCAGGCTTTTAGCAAAGAGCTTTATAACCATTATCGTTGATAATGGGGAGAGAGGGGGCGGCCAAAAGTATAGGGTTAGGGTGTTCGTATTTTGCCCTTAGGTTTGCATTTCGGGAATCTGGCGTGCGATATGCGATTTATGCTCTTGCCAGATGATGTAAAGGCCGGAACTGATAATAAGGCTTGAGCCTGTTATGGTGGCTAAAGACGGAATGTCACTAAATAAGAAGTAACCGAACAGAACACCCCATAGCATTTGAATATAATGAAACGGGGCAACGACAGCCGTTTCCGGCGCGCGGGCAAAACCCAGAGACATTGTGAGTTGTCCTAGCAAGATAAGCGGGCTGTATATAAGAAAAATAAGTCCGGCATGAATATCCGGCATTTCAAATGAAGTAACAGCCAGCGGCGCATTGACAATAAAAATAAGCAGCGAAGGGTAAAAACCATAGAGCGGCAGGTAATCATGCCCCGTTTTTCGTATCAGAATAATCCCGGTGGAGATAAGAAGCATGGCAAGGAAGGCAAATAAAAGTCCTTCATTCATATGGTTGAATTGCGGCCCGGCCAATATAATAACGCCCGCAAATCCTACAATAATCGCCCAGAGTCTGTGCCTGCCGATATTTTCTTTAAGGAATACGGCAGAAAGTAGCAGCACGCTTAGCGGTGACAAGAAAACAATCCCGTAAAAATCTGCCAGTGGAATTAAGGGCAGAGCTTTCACAACAAAAAAAGAGATGAGCAGGACGCATAAGCTGCGCCATAAATGCCATTTTATCTTTGGCGTTATAAAGCCTTTCCAGCCCTTCACGGATAAAACCCATCCGCCTGTGATAAGAAGTCCGGCCAAACTGCTTGTGGCTAGAATTTGGTGCAGGCCAAAACCCTGTGCCAGCCATTTGGTGATGGTGTCGGAAAAAGCAAAAACAGAATAGCCGAACGTGACCATGATAATGGCATTTAAGGCCGGGTGTGTTTTGTGCCAGAGCATATATTAATGCCCGATCATGTGGCCATTGACCAGGAAGTGCGTATAGATAGCGGCGGCGTAACCGAGGAAAATAACCGGCGTCCATTTCAGGTGAGAGAAAAATGTATATTGTCCGCGCGCAACGCCCATCAGGGCGACCCCGGCAGCAGAACCGATCGAGAGCATGGAGCCGCCGACGCCGGTTGTCAGGGTAATGAGCAGCCATTGGAAATGGTCCATCTGCGGGTCCATCGACAGCACGGCAAACATGACCGGGATGTTATCAATGATTGCTGAAGCAAATCCCATCGCAATATTGGTGGCACTGGCGCCCCAGCCGTCATACATAGTTGTGGAGGCTATTTCGAGATAACCGAGGAAGCCTAAGCCGCCAACGCTGAAAATTACGCCGAAGAAAAACAATAGTGTATCCCATTCCGCGGTGGCGACCGTTTCAAGAATATCGAAATCTTCATCTCTGGTTTTGCCGAATTTACGCACGCCATAAGCGTGAATCATAAGGAGCGCCAGACCTGTCATCATGCCCAGGAACGGCGGTAGGCCGAGGAATTGTTCAAAGCTGACGGCCATGGTGATGGTCAGGATTCCTAAAAATATAACCGACACCCCGCCGCGTTTTATCCGTTCTTTTTCTTTCATGGCCCAGGGCATGCCCTGGGGGACAAAAAAGCTCATGATAATTGCCGGCACCAGAAAATTTGCAGCTGATGGAAGAAACAGGGCAAAAAATTCGAAAAAATCCGCTTTTTCCGCTTGCCAGACCATCAGGGTGGTAATATCGCCGAATGGGCTGAACGCGCCGCCAGCGTTGGCGGCACAGACAATATTGATGCACCCTAGAGAAACAAATTTAGGATCGTTGCCGCCGATCGCCATGATAACTGCGCCAAGGACAAGCGCGGTCGTCAAGTTGTCGGCAATTGGGGACAGGAAAAAAGCCAGTATGCCCGTGATCCAGAAAAGCTGTTTAATATTAAAACCGGCCTGCACCAGTTTAGCCCGCAGGGCGGCAAAAACCCGCCTGTCCTCCATGGCGCTGATATAGGTCATCGCTGCGAGCAGGAATAAGAGCAGCGAAGCATATTCTTCCAGCCCGTGAAAAACGGCCGTGCGTAGCGTATGATGGTCAATGCCGTAATCTTTAGCGATAAAACCAATAATGATCCAGATGATTCCTGCGCCGAGCATGACCGGCTTGGATTTGCGCAGGTGTGTGCGTTCCTCGAACAGAACTGCGATGTAAGACAGGGTGAAAACAACCAGACATAAGATCGCCAGGGCGTGCGTTGTCAGGTCTATTGCATCTGCCGGATCAACCAGGTCTGCTAAATGAGTTGCGGTCGTATGCCCTTCCGCTGCCCAAGCTATGCCGGGTGTAAATAGAGTCATTATTAGTAGAATTAGTGCGCTATAGGCCATTTTTTATGATTACCTTTAAAGTCTAGGTTATATATTATTATATACTCTGGCATATTATGTTTCGATGTCAATCAAAACAGGATAGGCTATTGTCGTTATTTTGAGATGACAATTACAAAGAGTAAGAGGGGTTCGGCATGACAAACAAGACAGCAATCACAGTGGCTCACGGCGATGGTATAGGCCCAGAAATAATGGACGCAACGTTGCGTATTTTGGACGAGGCTGGTGCAGCGCTTGATATAGATGAAATAAAAATTGGCAAAGATGTCTATGAGGGCGGCGTGCCGAGCGGTGTTCCTGATGAAGCATGGGACAGTTTGCGCCGGACTAAAATCTTCCTGAAAGCGCCGATTACGACCCCGCAGGGCGGTGGTTATAAAAGCCTTAACGTAACGATCCGTAAGACACTGGGATTATTTGCAAATGTTCGTCCGTGCGTGTCTTATGCACCCTATGTTGAGACTAATCACCCGAATATGGATCTAGTGATTATCCGTGAGAATGAAGAAGACCTTTATGGAGGGATTGAATATCGTCAGTCTCAGGACGTGATGGCCGCACTTAAGCTTATTTCGCGCCCCGGTACCGAGCGGATTGTTCGCTATGGTTTTGAATATGCGCGGGCCAACGGTCGTAAAAAAGTCACCTGCATGACCAAGGACAATATTATGAAGCTGTCCGATGGCTTGTTTCATAAGGTGTTTGATGAAATTGGCGCAGAATATCCGGATATTGAGCAAGACCATATGATTATCGACATCGGCGCGGCCAAGGTCGCCTCGGCGCCGCATATGTTTGATGTGATTGTGCTGCCAAATTTATACGGCGATATTGTTTCTGATATTGCCGCCGAAGTCACCGGCTCGGTGGGGCTGGGCGGTTCTTCCAATGTCGGGCTTGATTTCGCGATGTTTGAAGCTGTGCATGGCAGCGCCCCGGATATTTCAGGGCAAGGAATTGCGAATCCTTCCGGTTTGTTGCTGGGGGCTGTGATGATGTTGGTTCATGTTGGGCAAGGCGAGGTCGCTGCCAAGATTCATAATGCGTGGCTGAAAACAATCGAGGACGGTATTCATACCGGCGAAATTTTCCGCGCCGGGACAAGTCGTAAGAAAGTCGGCACGGACGGTTTTGCCAAAGCTGTGATCGAGCGGCTGGGCGCACTGCCGGACAAAATGGTCGCGGCCAATTATAACGGCGTTCCCGCAGGTGGCATGAAATTGCCACCGTTAAAAGAACGTGCAAAAGAGAAAAAAGAGCGCGTTGGTGTTGATTTGAATTTGAACTGGGACGGGTCTTCTGAAGAGCTGGCGACTAAAATTTTGCCATGCACAGATGAGGGTCTGGCGCTTTCCATGATCTCAAATCGCGGCGTAAAAGTCTGGCCGAATGGCTTGCCGGAAACATTTTGCGCCGATAACTGGCGGCTGCGCTTTAAAGGCAAGGACGGCGGCACAGTCAAGACTTCGCAGGTTCTGGCCTTAATGCAGCGCTTGAACGAGGCCGATATGAATTTCACCAAGGCCGTGATGCTTCATACATTTGATGGTGAGCCAGGCTTTACCGTGGCGCAGGGCGAGTAGAGCTGTATTCCGCCCGGCTGTACCGGTCGAGTACTTTTGTCAATTCACGGGTGAATTTTTTGCTTTGCCGGAAGGCATCGCGCTCTAATGGGACTGCGTGGTATAGAGACCGCACTTTGCTGAATTTTTCAAGATCAATTAGTCTGCTTTTATGGAGCATATCCATATCATCTTTTAGCAGGTGCTTTTCACGGTTTGGGCATTGCGCAAAATAATCCGCGAGGGCAAAATGAATGGCGTGGAGGTTCTCATGAAAGACCGTGTCCATGGCCCTATTAAAATCGTGAAACCCCGTGTCTTTGTGTGTATTTATTGAAATGTTGCATTGCCAGTTAATCGTACTGTTCGTGGCTCGCCCTCGTTCAAAATGAGTTCCCTTACCTGCCGGACGGCCTTTTTCATAAAAGTGAAGAAAAATATTTTTAGGCGGAAAAAGCGTTCTTTCATGACTGAATATATTTTGCATCTTTTCAGATATATCTCTGATTATTGTTTGCTGGCAATTCGGCTTTAGCTTGTCCCAGTTTTTTGCCGCGTCACGAAATTTTTTGTTGTTACAAAGCCCTTCGGCCAGCCACTGTCGCCCCGTTTCGCTCGATTTGCTATAGTTTTTAGAGAAGGATAATTGAGCAAAAAGGTCTTTCAGGCTGTTAATTTCAGCTTTGAGGGGGTTCGGATTGACCCATTTTGTGCCGCTTAGCTCTATATTCAGGGCTTGCGCGGTCTTTTGCAGTTGCGCAGACATCCTCTGGCAGACAGTTACAATATCGGCCGGTGGTTTGTGGGCAATACTCATTTCCATAAAATATATGACTTTGCGAATAAGTGCAAGTAAAACAGTTAATCGGGAATAACTTGGTGAGGTTTTATAACTGCGCGGCTTTGAGCGTATTTTTTAGTAGATACGCAATGGTCATCGGGCCAACGCCGCCGGGAACCGGGGTGATGGCGCGGGCGATTTTGGCGGCTTCGTCAAATTCTATATCGCCGACAATTTTGTCTTTGCCGCCTTCGGGGTTCGGAACGCGGACAATGCCGACATCAATGACAATCGCGCCGGGCTTGACCCAGTCGCCTTTGACCATGTGAGGCTGTCCGGTGGCAGAGATCAGGATGTCTGCCTGGCGCGCAATGTCTGGTAAGTCCCTCGTTTCGGCGTGAGCCGTGGTGACAGTGACATCTTCGGCCAGCAGGAGTTGCGCCATTGGTTTGCCGAATAACAGTGAATGGCTAATGATAACGGCGTGCATGCCGCGCAGCTTTTTCTCGACAGAGTGAATGAGGTGCAGGGCGCTGGCTGGTGTGCAGGGTACGATCCCTTCCATCCCGGCAACAAGGCGGCCCATATTCATAACGGTCAGGCCATCTACATCTTTACCGGGGTCAATTTTATTAACCAGCTCATTGGTTTTATCCTGAATATCGGCAGGCAGCGGAAGCTGTAGCAAGATTCCATGGACGTCCGGGTCGTCATTCAGTTCCCGGATAATGCCGGAAACGGCGTAATAAGGCGTTCCTTCAGGTAGACGGTGAACGGTGCTTTTGATACCGACTTCTTCGCTGGCCCGGACTTTATTGCGGACATAAACTTCGCTGCCTGAATCGTCGCCAACAAAGACCATGGCCAGACCTGGCTGAAACCCCAGCTTGATAACGTCTTGTTTTATCTCTTGCCGCATGGCTGCTGCAATAGATTTACCGTCGATAATGGTGGCTTGATTTTCATTTTGGGACATTGCTGATTCCATTTTTAATATACCAGCCAGACCACGAGGTCCTTGGCCAGATAAATGCCGAAAATCACGATAATCGGCGTAATATCAATTCCACCAATGGCCGGAATATATTTACGCAAAGGGCGGTAAACCGGCTCGGTGGCCTTTTCCAGCAGGCCAAGAAGGTTGTTTGCTTGCGGATTGCGCGTGTTAATGACTTCAAAAGCGATCAGCCAGCTCATAACAACGCTGGTAATAATAATCCAGAAATATACATCTAGTACAAAAAATGCTATTTTTCCTAAGAATTCCATATGGTTAAGCCTGTTCTTTTACTTTTAATAGACACGCGTTTGTATCATAATGGCAACCAGCTGTTAACTGAAATATGCCATTATTAACTTATTATGTTTGGATTTGATTTTACAACATTGGCGGGATTGCTCGTTTTGGCTGGTAATATGCCGGTTTGCACTGTGCCGGAGGCACCGCAGATCGGTGTTACGCCGTCATCCGCACCCATTGAGTATGAATTTAATTTATCAAGCGCGGAGCTGAATGGTTTTCGAAGTAACACGGTTAATCCCTATGCGCCGAGCGCTGATACGACAACGGGAGGCTTGCGGCACGATCGTCCGAGAATTGCTACGGAAGTGGAGTGGGGGATCATGTCGTATCCGGGGCGCCAAGTTTCCTGTTTATGGTACAAGTCGATTAAGGTCACGATTGATCTTAGTCCAAAAATATATATTGCCAGTGAGCATGATAACCCTGTGTGTCGCGCCGCTATTGTAGAACATGAGGTCAAGCATGTTGATATGGACCGGCTGCTTATTAATCAATATGCCTATGGTATTGGCACGGCAGTAAAACAGGCCGTTGATCAGGTCGGGCCGATGGGGCCTTATAATTACCATGAACTTGAAGGGGTGCGGGAGAAGCTGACCGAGCATATTTATAATGCCGTGGATTCCCAAAAATTTTTACTCCATCAGGAAATGTCGCGCCGTCAGGCGGAAGTTGACAGCCTCGCGGAATATGAGAGAGTTAATAAGATATGTGATAAGGCGGAAAAGTGGTGACTATAAAAAAAATATTGGTGATTTCTCTTGTTGCTTTGATGAGTTTCTCTTTGGCAACGGCAGAAGCACAGCCCTCTGAGTCTTCCGAGAAATCTGAGAATTCCAAGAGCAGCGCTCCTACGGAATTCAAGGGAGGGCATGGGTGCACCGGGTTTGGCCAGGCAACAATATCGGTCATGCAATTCACCGGCGAACTTTTTCAAAATCAAGAGAAATCAGCTTTTACGCTCGCCCGTGAAAAGAGTCGTAGATATGGTATAAAAATGCCGATGCGTCAGGGAAATATGGGGAGCGTGTCTTTTAGAACAAATATTTCCGTTTATATCGAAAACCCTGCGGGTTCAGGCTGTCTTGTTGTCAGGGGTATGGATGTTGAGGTCTATGTTAATAATAAGGTCGAGATTGCGAGTGAGCACGATGAAGGAAGCTGTATGTATACTGAGCTTTACGGTCTTGAGATCGAGCTCATGCGGCAGGATGAGCAGATCATAAATGAAAACCTCCATGAATTTCTTGCTAATTTAAGAAAAACTATTGGACAACATAATGGTTATCGCGCGCCTGCAGGGACTAATGTTGACAGGGCCGTTTCCTGGAAGAGGCGGGAAATCGAGAATATGATTAAGATGCATCTTGAGTCATTGGAAGAGGAACTTTTCAATACGCGCCGGGAAATGGATTTGCCGGAATATTACGCTGAAATAGAAGCGGATTGCTCGGGCGGGCAATTTCAATAATTTATGTTAAAAATCCTTTTCATATATATATTTAATTGCTAGGGTACGCTCCTCAATAGTTTGTGAGGGGTTAAATGGGGAATGTTCCAAGGCTTTTGGGCCTTCTGGCTCTGCTTGTCTGCGTGCCTGCAAGTGTTATGGCTTGCGAGCTCGCGCCGGTGCGCCCCGCTATTCATATTCATGTGTCTGAAACGCCTGTTGCCTTTGATTTGAGCCAGTCTATCGAGGATTTAAATCAGGTGCCTATTGATACGAAATCGCCCTATCCGTCATCTTACCATACCGATGTTGGCGGAGTGATGAGCGGTGAGGTGGCGGTGGAACATAGACTTAGCTTTCACAAAGATAAGCTTGGGGAGAATTTTTGCGTGTCTTTGGGCGAGGTCAATATTACGATTACGACCCGCCCGAAAATTTATATTGCCAGCGATTTTCAGGATCAGACTTGCTGGTTTAAGCAGACATTTCTCCATGAAGCAAAGCATGTCGAAATTGACAGGGCGTTAATTGAAAAATATGAGGGCCAGTTTACTGACGGCTTAAATATGATTTTGATGGAGCCGGCGGATTATAGCTCGGGATGGGTGGAGTCCTCTGCTATGGCCGGGGCGCAGTATCAAATACAGTTTGGTGTTGAACGGGCGCTTGAAGTTTTATTTGCTAAAATGGTGCGGGAGCGTCAGGAAAAACAGCAAGAAGTCGACTCGCTGCATGAATACACGCGTATCAGTCGCGCCTGTCAGGTTTCATCTTCCTGAAAACTTTTTATGTCATTTAATAATTTTTCACGGTACGGAGCATCCTCAGGGGTTATTTCCAAAGCCTTGTTGAAATGCTTTTGCGCGCGCGCTTTATCGTCTTCCAAAAAAACAGCGGCGAGTGCCGCGGCATAATGGGCGGCGCCGAGCTTGAGACTTACTTTCTTATGGGCGGGGTCTTTTTCGTGTGCTGTGCTCAAGAGGGCGATGGCTTGATCCAGTTTGCCGTTTTTAAGGTGCGCGTTACCGAGTGCCAGCATGAGTTCAATGTCATCCGGTGTTTTAAGAAAATCTTGTGTAAGCGTTAGCTCTTTTTTGACCAAGGCACGTTTTTCAAAGTTTACCCCTTGCGTTTCAAATAAGGCGGGTTGCGATGGAATGTAAGGAGAGCCGTGCCAGAGATACAGTCCCATGGCTGATAAGGTCATAAAAATGAGCAAGAGCCAGCCTTGCTTTTGTTTGCCAGCATCTATCATTAGCGGCGCCAGCAGAATGTTAATAATAAGAATGGTTAGTATGGTTACGGCAATGATAACGGTCATGATGGTTCTCCGGGTAAATAGGAGGCCATGCCGTCAAAAGGCGGCGGGTCAATACGCTCAAACGGGTTTAGGAAAAACAGCGTATAGATAATGAAACAGACGCTCAGTACGCTGATCATCCGCAAAATTTTCATGTCGGTTTTTTTAAAGGCCGCAAGAGCGCTGAAAAATGAAAGTATCAGCAGCCAAAGCAGCATCGCGCCCTTGTGGTTGCTCCATAGGGCGGTGATCTTATGAAGAACGGGCTTAAGCGTGTGGCTGTTTTCGGCAACATTAAGAACGGTAAAGTCAGAAACGATATACGCCCACATTAAGGCCAGAAAAGCACTCAGGCATAGTGTGAATTGCAGGAATGCCGCGCGGTAGCAGAGCAGAGGGTGCATTTGCAGACCGGCGACCATAAGCGCGAGAATAAGGGAAAAATGTCCAAGTTCGGGAATCATGGTCTCTTTTAACCATGAATAAAGGCAAATGCCCATAAAAAAACCGCTGTCGCAAGGATGACAGCGGCTCTTTTATGACTTTAAATATGACTTCTTCAACTTATTCGGATGTTTCTTGCTGGAAAACCTTCCGAGGTAGACATTTGTTCTACCTACCATCATGGTCTGCAAATATGGCATAAATATGGACAAATTGGTTCTATTTCGGGGAATTTACACGCGGTGGCGTTAATTTTTTGTTAACCCATTTTTATCTTTTTTTCTTCATGCTATGGTCTATTTCGTGAATTATTAAGCTAACCAGAGGAATATATCATGGCTCGCACAGGACAGGACACGCTTCAAACCCGTAGAACACTTACCGTAGAAGGTAAAGACTATGACTATTTTAGTTTGAAGGCGATTGAAGAGAAAATAGGTGATATTTCAAAGCTGCCTTTTACACTCAAAGTGCTACTGGAAAACCTGTTGCGGTTTGAAGATGGGCGCTCTGTGAGCGAAGATGATATTAAGGCACTTAAAAGCTGGCTCGATAATGGCGGCAAGGTCGATCAGGAAATAGCATTTCGTCCGGCGCGGGTTTTGATGCAGGACTTTACCGGGGTTCCGGCGGTCGTTGATCTCGCGGCGATGCGCGAGGCGATGGTGAGCCTTGGCGGCGATCCGCAAAAGATCAATCCGTTAACTTCTGTGGATCTTGTGATTGACCACTCTGTGATGGTCGATGAATCCGGAACACCACAAGCTTTTCAGAATAATGTCGAGCGCGAGTTTGCCCGCAATGGTGAACGTTATGAATTTTTAAGCTGGGGCCAAAAGGCGTTTCATAATTTTAGCGTTGTACCGCCGGGCACCGGAATTTGCCATCAGGTGAATTTAGAATATCTCGGCCAGACAGTCTGGGCGGAAGAAGAAGAGGGAACCGGGAAACAGCTCGCTTATCCGGATAGTGTTGTTGGCACAGATTCTCATACGACCATGATTAACGGTTTGGCCATTTTGGGTTGGGGCGTTGGCGGGATTGAGGCCGAGGCCGCGATGCTGGGGCAGCCGATTTCGATGATGATCCCCGAAGTGATCGGGTTCAAGTTGACCGGCGCGTTGAAAGAAGGCGCGACTGCGACTGACCTTGTTTTGACGGTGACACAGATGCTGCGTGAAAAAGGCGTGGTCGGAAAATTTGTCGAGTTTTATGGTGATGGTCTGGATCATTTGAGCCTGCCGGACCAGGCAACTTTGTCGAACATGGCACCGGAATTTGGCAGCACATGCGGGTTTTTTCCGGTCGATCAGGAAACGGTTGATTTTCTTGCCTTTACCGGGCGTGATCCGCACCGGGTTAAGCTGGTCGAAGCTTACGCAAAAGAGCAAGGGCTGTGGCGCGAGAAAGGGCACGAGCCTGTCTTTACCGATACGCTGGCGCTGGACATGGGAAGTGTCGTACCTTCGATCGCCGGGCCGAAACGGCCGCAGGATAAAATTGCGCTTACTGATGCGGTTAAATCTTTCCACGATCTCGGGCTTGAAGAAAATAAAGTCGCTGTGAGTGGCGAAGATTACCGGCTGGAACATGGCGATGTCGTGATTGCCGCGATCACAAGCTGTACCAATACGTCTAATCCCTCTGTTATGATTGCTGCCGGGTTGCTTGCCCGGAATGCGCTGGCCAAAGGGTTGCGCACCAAGCCATGGGTAAAAACCTCACTCGCGCCGGGGTCGCAGGTCGTGACGGATTATTTAGAGAAAGCGGGGTTGCAGGACTCCTTTGATAATCTTGGTTTTAATCTTGTTGGTTATGGCTGCACGACTTGTATCGGTAATTCCGGGCCTCTGCCCGATTCAATTATTCGCGCGATTGAAGAAGGCGAGTTGACTGTCTGCGGCGTACTTTCAGGAAACCGAAATTTTGAAGGGCGGATCAGTCCGCATGCCAAAGCGAACTACCTTGCTTCACCGCCGCTGGTTGTCGCCTATGCGCTGGCCGGGAGCATGAATGTTGATCTTTATAATGATCCTCTGGGGCAGGATGAAGAGGGCAATGATGTGTTTATGAAAGACATATGGCCTTCTTTGCAGGAAGTACAAGATGCTGTTAAGGCCTCTGTAACGCCGAATATGTTTAAGCAGCGTTACGATAATGTCTTTGAAGGCTCGAAAGAGTGGCAGGAAATCGGCGGAGCGGATGCCAGCGAAACTTATAGCTGGGCGGCTGGTTCCACTTACGTGAAAAATCCGCCGTTCTTCGACGGGATGGGCGCGGAGCCTGATCCGGTTAGTGATATTAAAGGCGCTTATAGTTTGGCGCTTCTTGGCGATTCTGTGACAACGGATCATATTTCCCCGGCTGGTGCGATTAAGAAGGATTCCCCGGCAGGGTCTTATTTGCAGGGGCACCAGATTAGCGCAAAAGACTTTAATTCCTTTGGTTCGCGGCGCGGTAATCATGAAGTGATGATGCGTGGTACCTTTGCCAATATTCGCATTCAGAATGAAATGACGCCGGAAACCGAAGGCGGTGTTACCGTTCATATTCCTAGTGGCCAGCAGATGAGCATTTATGACGCCGCCATGCGCTATCAGGAAGAAGGTAGTGCGTTGGTTGTGATTGCCGGGAAAGAATATGGTACGGGATCAAGCCGGGACTGGGCGGCGAAGGGCACGCGACTTTTGGGCGTGAAGGCCGTCGTGGCGGAAAGTTATGAGCGAATTCACAGGTCGAACTTGATCGGTATGGGCGTATTGCCGCTACAGTTCAAGGACGGTGTAACGCGGAAATCTCTGGGGCTTACGGGCGCGGAAACTTTTGATGTGACCGGTGTGGCGGAAGGTTTAAAGCCGCGCGCGGAACTGAGCTTGAGCATTCACGGTGAAAGCGGCGATCAGGACGTGAAGGTGCTGTGCCGAATTGATACGCTGGATGAACTGGAATATTACCGTCATGGCGGTATTCTGCACTATGTTCTGCGCAGCCTGGTGCAGGATAAAGCGCAGAAGGTGGCTTGAGTTATTTTCAGGGTGAAGGCTTATTGAAAAAGTTATTGAAGTCTGTAACAAAGTCCTCAACTTCTTTCTGGTTTAACGGGCTTTCCTGGTTTGCCAGATAGTCTTCTATGTCTTTGTGACCTGCTTCTGCGGCAATCTCACGGGGAGTTTTTTCTTCATTATCACGCAAAATTACAGAGGCGCCGTGTTCTGTTAAGGCTTCCACGATAGCCAGATCACCTGTTTTTGCCGCCAGCGTCAGGGGGATTTCTGTTCTGTCACCATATCTCGCATTAACATTAACGCCGTATTCCAGTGCGTCTTCAACAATACCCAGATTGCGGTGTTCTATGGCTTTCATGAGAAGGTCCCAGCGGTCACGCTGTTGCCGCGCTGTGGCATCGCTTTTTTCCATTTCGCTTAAGCGCATGAAGTCTTTATGCATAGCTTATTCCTTTTATTAGCCTATCCATTTTCTGAGGTATACATTACAGGACGTGTATTATTATGTCAATAAAATTATTAGGGCGAGAGGCTTTTTCGAAGAACGTTAAAATAATGCCCTGTTTCCTTTTTAAACTCAGCATTGAAAAGATGAGGGTCAAATTCCGGCAACGGCTTTGTAGACCAAAAATCCTTGTTAAATTCACCGATGAGACTATTAACATCAAGCTCCGGCAAAGGCGTTTTGAAGTTTGGTTTGGGCTCTATTTCTTTTTGTGCCGGTTTTATTGAGGAAACAAACGTTCCTGCCTCATAATTATCCAGCATTTGTTTAATTCTTTTATTGCGCGCCTTTTTTGTGCAGCCGGGCGTGACCTTTGCGCCATAGGCCAGGAGGACTTCAACTTTTAGCTCATCTTGTGTGAAAACAGCGATTTCAAGGAGTGTCTCTCCAGCTATGCTTTTGGCATTAGGATCCGCTTTATGGTCAAGCAATAAAGTCAGGATTTTAAAGTAGTTGTTTTCAAGAGCAAGAACTACTGGCGGCACTGGTAGCACGCATTTCTGATTTCCTGCTTTGTTGGGGTTGGCTCCGCCCCTAAGAAGAACGTCGGCGATGTATGTAAGCCCTAAGGCAGAAGCGATGGCAATGGCAGAATAACCGTTTCCATCACAGGCATCGGGATTGGCTTTTTTCTTTAAAGCGTCCGCAACATTTTTTATGTGTTTAGTTTGAACCGCCGCAATCAGGAGCTTGTCTGCTTCTGTAGGCGCGTTTTCCTGTGCCAAAATATTTCTCCCTGTCTTTTTTTGTAAGCCGATAATAGCAGGGAGATTAATTTTATGTCAAGCGTATCTATGAGGGGCCGTATCTATTGCGAAAAACGTTAAAATAATGCCCGGTTTCCTTTTTAAACTCAGCATTGAAAAGATGAGGGTCAAATTCCGGCAAAGGCTTTGTAGACCAGAAGTCCTTGTTAAATTCGCTGATGAGGCTATTAACATCAAGCTCCGGCAGGGGTGTTTTGAAATCCGGGATTGCGTCCATTTTAAGAAAGTTTGCTGAGGGAATAAAGCGCCCTGCGGCATAATCATTTAACATCTGTATGATCTTTATATTGTCGGTCAGTTTGGCGTAGTCAAAAACTGTAAAAGGCGGCTTGTTTGAAGTATGGGTGTCGGCTTTGTACGTCAGAAGAAGCTCAACTTTTGCCTCGTCTTCTTCGCATACCGCAGTTTCAAGAAGCGACATTCCTGATAAATCTTTGGTGTTGGGATTTGCTTTATACTCAAGTAACAAAGCCATAATGTCCATGCTGTTATTATTAAAAGCAAGGACCAGAGGGGCTGGTGGGGGTAAATATCTTGTTTTATCAAAGTTAGTAGGGGCTAAAGGTGGTAGTGCCGGGATTTTTCCGCCGTCATTGGGATCTGCCCCGGCGTCAAGCAGGAGGGTGATTATCTTCAGGTGTTTTATTCCGGTAGCTATAGCGAGAGCAGATAATCCGGTTTTGCTATGTGCGTCGGCGCTGGCTCCCAGATCAAAGGCGGCCCTGACATATTCCGGGCTCTTTTTCCTGATAGCGGCAATTAGAAGCCCGTTTGCTTTTTGAGGGTTTTCTTCCTGTGCCACAATTTTTCTCCCTATTTTTTATTTACAGGCAGAGTAGCAGGATCTTAAAGTGACGTCCACTTTGTCGGCCGCTCATATAACTAAACCACCCATTGACCATCATCAAGTTCACCGCTGGCGATTTTGGCCTCGATTTCGTTGGCCAGGATTTTCCGGGCGAAATCTTCGGCTTCATCAATCATATCGGCAAAATTGGGTCGATCCGGGCGGTAATTAACATCCAACAAATTATCAAATTGTGATATGGCCGCGTTGAGGCGGCCGAGTTTACGGCTGGCGGCATCGGCCTTGCGGCCTTCATCGGATGAGGATTCAACGAGATCGTAACGGATTTTCTGGCTTGTCATGCCGACAAGAAAGGCAAGCTGTATACCTTCCAGAAACGCTGCCGCAACGGTTAAGCATTGAGACGGTTTAACATCACGACCGCCTTTGGGGTAGGCTGTTAGGTTAAATGTCGTGGTTTTGATCGGGCCGCGCAGGATAACACCGCATTTTCCCTCATCATCAGAAACTTTCATGATAAGGGCCACATTGGCATCGTGGTTTATATTGACGAGCTTTCCGGCTTGTTTAAAGGCGTCTTTGGCGATCTCTATTGATTTTTCGTAGTCTTCTTTATTGCGCGCATCGCATTGTTCGATCACATCCAGAAAAGGGTGAGGGTAGGATGAGCCGCCTTTGAATATAACGCGTCCGTTGTGATAAACGGCGACCCAGCGATTGGGGTTCCAGTCTGCTTCATAGCCTTTGGTGATCGCGAGATAGGCGCGCTCCCAATTAAAGGGTTTGGGGCGGTCTATGAGAGAGCCGTGATCATAGAAATCCTTGGCCATTTGAGCAGAAAGCCGCGCTGTCGTGTGCATATTCTGGGCGCGGACGACATAGGTCTCGGTTTTGTCGCTATCCTTGCTTGTTAAGGTGAATTTTATCCGGTTGCTTAAGGCAACAATGGGCTCATTATCAATCATATCCACCGGCGCGGCGTCATGAATAACGAATTTTTCCCGTAATAATGAAGCGTTAAATTCAGACATATTTCCAGCCGGTTAGAATTCCTGTTCTGATTCTAACATACTAAGAATAAACGCTGAATTAATTATTCATCGTATTTGTTATTACGAGGCTGAGTAAGAAATTGTGATGGCTCAGTTGTGTCCTTAAGGTAAGAGAAAGTATGGGTATGGAGCTATTTCACGGCATGTTACCCCACCGGGGGTGTAGGGTCTCGGTCCACTGCCCCCCTCTCTCGTATCTAGCATATTGGGGGTGTAAAAACTCGGTCCACTGGGCTCTCTTATATACGGACCCAGGAACTCACCGAACTTTCTATCGTAGGAGCACTCATAGCCATCGCCATATATTCTTTGCATTTTGGCGAGTTTGCTTTCTTGTTTTTCACCCTCCCTATTTACTCTTTCGGATATTTTCATGAAGTAAAGTTTGTCTGTATCTTCCAGCTCTTCTTGCGTTGCCGGCTTAAAATTTTCAGGGTCACAAGGACTCCATATAAATCGTTCCTCTCCATTTTCTATCTTTGTAATGGGGTCACCACATTCTGACTCTGCAGCAAATGCAGCCGTGGGGCTAAGGTAGGCCAGAGACATAATCGCGGCCGCCATGAATATTTTTTGGCATGATAGTTTCATAAGTATCCCCTTTGTTTTGTAAGGGGCTTTTATCATAATACTTTAATGTTTTGCAAGGTTTTTTAATGCAGGGTCGGTGCCGGGGCCGTTACATATGATCCCTGTCCCTTTGCTGCTATGAGGATCGGATTGTCTTCATTTTCAAAGAAAGTAATGCCGAGGCGGTTGAACGTACCATTGATAGACCCATTCACACCCAGTCTAAAATTCCCGTTTGTCCGGTCGTGCCTGTACTCTTCATAGAGTTCCATGGCATTTCCCCAGTCCAACTCGCGGGCCATTTCCGGTACGTTCATCGCCTCGGCAGCTAATTCCCCCAATGCTCCTCCGCAAAAGCAATCAAACAGAAGACTTCCAAAAATTGTATCGTAATCGGAGGATGTCGCCTGCTCTTGTTCTTCTGAAGAAGTATTGTTGAAATCATTTTTCATTATTGTTTCCTCATTTACTATTGGCTTTACTGTATATGAGGCAGGTAAATACTCGTTTAATTTTACATACAATTTTATATATTGAACGATTACTTAGATAGAATTTATTTAAAATTTTATCTATTTCTGTGAAGTGTGCTGTGGCATTCTTTTGTGTGTACTGAGTTTTAAGGAGTTCGCATGGATAAAGATGTCACCGCAATCGGTGTTTTCCTGGTTTTTGTGTTCATAATTTCGATGGCGGCACATATGCTCTACGTCAAGGGCTATGCGTTTGAATGGGCGGAAGCGCGCATGTATGAAAATGCGGGTGACGCAGTCGAAGTCTTTAAAACACAAGACGATTGTGAACATAAAACCGGTGCCAGTTGCGTTTTGCAGTTATGCGATGAGGTTACTTCCGGTAGAGAGTTTGAGGATGTTTGCGGTCAGGGCTTCAAAGAAGGCTGGCAGCCTAAAAGGGGTCATTAGCTTTTAATTGTTAGAATTCCTTCATTATCTTGCGAGCCACTAATGCTAACCACTGATCACTAAATCACAAAAATCTGGGGACATCTCTTTCTCGGAGCTTAAGCTTGCCGTACCTTTCCAGCATACTGAAATTGTAAGTTCTTTATTTCCTTCGTACATCCTGTGCGGAATTTTTACAATTCAAAGAGTAATCTATGTTCAAGAGCGTTATTACGCCCGAGATGCATTATGATGATTGGGCACAGCAATATGACAGCGATGTCATGGGCTGGGGTTATCATGCGCCTGACCGTGTTTTTGACAAGATAAAACCATTCCTTAAAGCGCATCCGGGGCAGGCAAAAATTCTGGATGTTGGGATCGGGACGGGAATTTTATCCCGGAAATGCCGCGCGCTTAAGAGAGATATTCATGTGTCTGGCGTCGATATATCGTCCAAAATGCTCGATGTTTGCGCGCAGCGTAAAGTCGCAGACAATTTGCACCGCGTTGATGTTTCAAAGGACCGTTTTCCGTTTGAAGATGGCCAGTTTGATATTGTCGCAGCGGCGGGGCTGATGGAAAATGTTGATAATGCCCGGAATGCTATTGAAGAAATGGTGCGGGTGACGCGTCCGGGCGGCTTGGTTGCTTTTACTTATATGCCGACGACACGCCACCCTTTGCGTGAGAAGCTAGCCAAAAAGCTGCGGCCCGGCAGAACGCGGGAAGGGCGCTTTGTTATGGGGGACCTTAATTTATTCCGTCATAATCCGGAGGGGATCAAGACCATGGCAAGAGTGGCCGGCGCGAAAACCCTGTCCGTTGACAGGTTTGTCGGTTACCGCACCTATGTTGTGGTCACGGTGGATTATGATTTGTTTGCCGGGCACAAAATTAAAGGGCTTCAGTAGCTATTCTTTTCCGAGGACGGGGAGAGGGTCTTCTTGCCGGGAATAAGAGCGCGGATTTGTTTTAGCGCCGCTTCAATTTTTAAGTTAGTCATGGTTTCCCCGATTTTTGCGTTTGCCAGTGCCGGGTCTCCGTTGTTTCCTGTAACCCTGTTTTTGATGATAACCGGCTGACTTCTAACACCGTCCGGGTTGATGAACATCATTTCCGATGTATCGCGAATACCGGCATGGCCGCCAATTTGTTCTTTTGTGTAGCCTTCATTTATAAGCCAGTCGGTTTGACTATTGGCGCTGTAATAAGCGCTGATATGGACCACGGTCACATTATCTTTTTTCCGTCTCTTTGAGAGTTTGTGCGCAATTTTTTCCTGCGCACTTTGATTGCCAAAGCTGTCGCCGATAAATAAAATATTTTTAAAACCATGTGCGACATAGCTCTCGGCGGCGGCCTCCAGCAGCCCCTCAAATATTCTTTCGGAAACACTTATAGTGCCGGGCCATTCCATATGCACATCTTCGGGGACATAAGAAATAACCGGGGCAACAAGAGTGTTACCAAGCTTTTCTGCAATGGCGCCGCTGGTATGGCGCACAACGTAATAGTGCTTGCCAATGACAAGGTGCGGGCCGTTTTGTTCGGTGCCGCCGGTGGGAATGATAATGGTGTCGTAGCCTTGATCCAGAGAGCGCTGCACTTCAGTCCATGTCAAATCTTCGATATGAACGGAAGGAAGAACGTTGCTTTTAGCCTGAGCTCTTTGGTCAAGCATCAGAAAAACAGAGTAATTGGCGATACAAAAAATAAGAACAAGAGCAAAGATAAAGCCTTTTTCTCGGGATTCTTTATCAGGGCAGATAATCTTCCATGCTTTTTTGAAGGGCTGGATGTAAAGAGCCCAGACGGAAGCAAAGGGGTTTGGTTCTTTCTTGTTGATGCCGTAGGAAATCTTTTCATAGCCCGCAGGCGTGTAAAGCGTTTTAAACGCCCAGTCCCAAAAGGCAAAAATAAGCCCCATGTTTTTGTCGATATGTTTGGGGGCGGTACTGTGGTGGATCTGGTGTTGCGCCGGGCTAATAAGAATATGACTGAGCCAGCCAGGGTAACTCAGCCAAACATGCGTATGGCGTAGATTGTAGCCCAGCAGGTAGAACAGGAATATGGCGATATTAATACCCATGACTTTGTAGACTTCTGGTGTTTCTCCGGTCAGGTAATAAAATCCTGCGAATGCCAGCCCGGCCATTAGGGCAATCACCAGCCCGGAAAAGAAGAGATCCACCGGATGCATGCGGTAAAGCGTTATTGGCGTTAGCACCTCGGCCGAGTGGTGCACTTTGTGGAACTCCCAGAGGATTGGTACTTTGTGCTGGGCGTAATGGGTGATGAAAACAGCAAAATCAAGAAGCAGTGTATAAACAAGCGTATATAGCACCAGAGACAAGAGGGACGGCGACATCAGGGCCGTGTCCTGTATGCCGAAACTATTTTGCAGAGCATTGTAGAAAAACAGCATGAAGAAATGCACGCTGATAAGAAGCTGCGATATTATGCCGACATAAAGAAGGCCGTTTACAAAGAAATAGAGATAATCCTGTTTTGCCGATGGGTGAGTGTAAACATCCCTGTCAAAGACAAAGGCGAAAAAGCTTTTGTCCATATTGTCCGGTTTTTTAGTTTTTGCGGCATAGCGAAAATACAAATAAGATAAAAAGGCCAGCAGCAGAGCAGAAACAAGATAGAGGCCGAAAATACGCTGGTCCGGCATGGCGACAGCCATCCAGCGCTCCATCGTTCGTTCCTGAATATTCTCCAGCATCATGGCCGCTATTCTAGCACATAGCGCGTCATTTTATTGATACAAAATGTGATCGGGCAGGGTTTGATTATTTGCAGGGGAGGGCTACCTTTAAGTTGTGAATATATAGAAAAAGGAGAATAGCGATGTTTAAAATTATTGAGGGACTTCCTGAAGATGTGCTGGGCATAGAAGCTTCCGGCAAGTTAACGCATGATGACTATGTCAATAAGCTTATCCCTTTGTGTGATGAAATGCTGGAAAAGCAGAGTCCGTTAAAGATGTTTTATGTTATCGGCGTGGATTTTGATGGCTTTGAGTTGGCTGCGATGTGGGATGACGCAGCGTATGGTATCAAGCACTGGCGTGATATTAGTCATATAGCTTTTGTGACGGATGAGGGCTGGATGTGTGCTGTGGCTGCGATGTTTGCGCCGCTGTTTCCCGGTGCTATTCGGGTTTTTGGTTTGTCAGAGCAGGAACAGGCCAAAGACTGGATTAGTAAAGCGGAGCGTAAAGAGGCCGCCTAGCGACGTTTTGTGGGTAGAGAGAAAGCGTGATTTTGTATTTCCCGATGTTGGGGGTACAATGGAGTTAGAATCGCTTTTTACAACCAAACTGAAAGGATAAATACTATGGCTGCACCAACAGTTACATTAAAGAACGTTGCCGCGGAACTTGCTGAAAAGCACGACATGTCAAAGAAGGACGCTACGGAGTTTCTTGAAAGCATGGTCGAGAACTTTGTCGGGCATTTGAAGGATGGGGAGCGTGTCCGCATTCCGGGTCTTGGCATTCTTGAAGTGAAGCAGATGAAAGCTCGTATGGGCCGGAACCCGCAGACAGGTGAGTCCATTAGCATTCCAGCGAAAAAGAAAGTCGCATTCCGTGTTGCAAAAGATTTGAAAGAGTCTGTGCTTTAAGCGGGATTGTTTAATAATCAAGAAAACCGTGGTTGATGTCTTTGTGCATCTTCCGCGGTTTTTTTTAGACTGTTATATCGAGATTATCCAGCAGCTTTTGCGCGGCATCACTTATAGGGTCTTTGGCCGCTGTGCCTTGAATTTTTGCCAGAAGTTCTTCCGGTGTAGGGCCAGCCAGAGCTTTTAACCGTTCTTGTTCATCCAGTGTGGCTTTGGCTTCATCCGCTTTACTCAGCGATTCCTGGATGGTTGCCTGCTGTTTCCCTATAATATCTCTGATTTCGGCTTCGATGCCGCCGACGATAGCGCCGTTGGCATCAAGTCCCGGCACGGTCGTATAAATTGCCAGTTGGCTCCGTAGTTGACTAATTTTAAGCCGCAGAAAGTCGTCGCTGTCAAAATAGTTTGTCTTCGCTGCTTTGTCTGCTTCCTGCGCCTGCAGAATCTTCTGGACGGGAGAAATATCAACCGTGTCCTCGATCGGTGTATCGCGCGCGGCGAGGAGTTTTCCAACCGCGCTTAAATTAGCGGTAGATTTGCCGGACTTAACGGCGGCGGCAGAGCGCGCCAGTAATTCTTCGACCGAGAGAACAGCGTCACTTACCATGCTGCCCTCCTGTTTTTGTTGTTACAGGCAGCAGAAAAAGCGCGCATAGCGCGGCTAAATGTTTGGGAATGTCTATATGATCGGGCTCCTGCCGTCATGGTTCTACATCCTGTAAAATATTATCTTATACCTACAATTATACACGATTTCAGTGCTTTAGGGAAGCTTTCTGCGTCATTTTATGGTGGGGACGTGTGGGCGGTGAAAGTTGTAGTTTTTCTTTTTACTTCATAGGCTTAGGTAGTATTTACCGAGGCGCGGGAGAGAGCAGGGCCTCAAATTGTTCGGAGATACGCTCATCGAGCTGCTGAGCATTCTTTTTAGCTCTTTCTATAATAAGATCAATTTCTCGCCCTATTTTACCGGCTTGTCGGGCAAATATTAAATCCAGTTTTAGGGCGGATCGATCGAATTTTGAAACACCGGCCATGCCTAAAATTTCATCTGCGTGGCGCTCCATGTTCTTGAGTTCATTTGGGAACGGTTCTTTTTCTCTCATTTCTTTTGTGATTTTTATGGCAGTGGCATCCTGAATATCTTTTTTAAGGTTTGCGCTAATGCTTTTGTCGATGTCTTTTAGAGCATTCATAAAAAGGGCGTAGATCCAGGCCCCATGAATTGATGGGGCTTGTTTGATGTGGTTTGTTACGGTGCTGCCCAGAACGTCATGAATTTTACTTTTTAGCGTATCATCCATTTCTCTGCCGATTATTTCCAGCCCATTTTTTGTTGCGCGGATAGCATCGGCAACTTCGATATGGCTCCGCGCCTCTTTAATGTCGTCGCCGCATTTATCTGTCAGGGCTTCGCAGATTCCATCTTTTATAGTCTTATCAAGCCTTAGCTCTACTTTATGGAGCGCTTCTTTGACGGAGAGAAGCGCGGCTTTTGAATCTGAATGATCGAACCATTCCGGGTTTCGAATTTCTTTTTTGATTTGCCGGATCAGAATTTCTCGGAAGGCGCGGCGATAGTCGGAGGGCAGAGCTTTGAACTCTGCCTTGTCGTATGTGCTTTTTATAGTACGAGAGAGGCTTTTCCCGCACATAAGAGCGCCGAGCATTTTAAGGGTAAATGCCTGTTCTCCGACTTCTTGTGCGGCTTTGATTACGCCCATTTTTTTGACCCTTCTTTTAAATATTGGGGGCATTACTATATGTGTTTTTATAAAAATTCGAAGTCTCTGTAAAGGCGTTAATTGCCTCCATGAGGAAGCCGGCATGGATGCCTTTGCCGTATATGTTCCAGACATGACCATTTGCGTCCGGCCATTCGCGCGCCAGCCCTGTTTTGGTGTCCATACCGTTCAGGAACTCCACAAAAACTCTTTCCAGGCGCGGGTTGTCTGAATCTTTTGTTGTCGCGGCCTCATGAAAAACAGCACTTAATTTAGCTGTAACATCCTTTGCATCTGTTGTTCCCAGATTGATAAGCTCTCTTTGCGGCTCGGAGTTACCCGTATATTCGCGGCCGATAACCAGAAAGGGGCACTGTTCTTCAGCAGGATCAAGTCCCATTCTGGCTCTTTCTTTAATAAGCGCATCACGCTGATACTCATGCGGGGGGATTGTGCTGCTCATGGGCTTTTCCTTTGCTATAAAATTAGAAGCTGCATTTTTATAGCAAAAGGTGTCGTCTATGACAAATTTATACTATTTGCCGCTACTTTCAGGCTTAAACCGCTATGCGGCCTTTGCCAGTTTTTCTGCGGCTTTTTCACCTTTTGCATATGTTTCGTAGATAATGACGGGGATCTCCAGATCACCTAAAGCCTGCTCAATCAAAGGTTCAACCTCATCCCATGACAGGCCGCCGACACCGGTGGCAAGGCGCGGTAAAGCGAGGGAGGTGATGTTCTCATCCTCAATGATTTTACGCAGTGCTTTTAGGGCGTGGCTGATATGGCTGGTGGTGGCTTTGCCCGGATGGGCTCTCTCGTCTGCAGCGGCTTCCTGTGTCATCAGGTTGATAATTACCCTTTCCGGCCCGGCCCAGAGCCACGCACCGCCGGATTTAGGGTTTTGCTGATGGCAGAAATGGCGAAAGTCCTTGGCCATCGCCGGAAACTGTTCCCGCAGCGCTAAGGCCAGACCCTGGTTAAAATGGTCATGCGGGGCAACGCCATGGACAATGGCTTGTGCGCCGCTCAATAAAATATCGCCTGTAACTTTGGTAATCATGATTTTTCTCCTTTGTGTTGCCTACCGCTAATCTACGCCCCTACGGAGGGAGAGTCTAGGGGGAGTTCATAGGCGTCATTGCGAGAAGCGTAGCGACGAAGCAATCCAGTCTAGTCCTAAACAATATCGTTATATAAATCCTTCCAATCGGGATTCATGGTTTCGATAAGTGCTAGCTTTCTTTTGCGGCTCCCGCCTTTGATACGCTTTTCTTCTGTAATGGCCGCTGTCATATCATCAAACACGGCATAATAAACCAAAGCGCTGCATTTATATTGCGCTGTAAATCCGTCGGTCACGCCATTCTTATGTTCGTAAATGCGTTTGGGCAGGTTCGACGTCACGCCCGTATAAAGCGTTCCATTACGTTCACTGGCCATGATATAAACAGCAGGTTGTTTCATAGTGCTGTGCTTATAACTTTTCTGGACTGCTTCGTCATTTCATTCCTCGCAGTGACGATGCTTTCATTCCCTGTCATTGCGAGCGTAGCGAAGCAATCCAGTGTTATTTTGAAGTTTCATCAAGCATAAGTTTAATTTGCGGCGCTATGTGTCCTGTCCAAATATCATCACCAACGGTTTCTAAGTTGGTTTCTGAGAATATTTTCTTTGTAATGTTTTTGTATTCATCATATTCAAGCAAAAACCAAACGGCGGCAATTTGTTCGGTCAATTTTGCGCCCTGACCATTTTTGCGCATCCCAGATATGACGCTGACTAAATTCATATAGGTGTCATAGCGTTTTTCTTTTAGTTCTCTATTTCTAGTGTCTATCCATTTTATAAATGTAAAGAGACCTGCAAGGGAGACTGTTACAATGCCTAATAGCTGACTGTTCTCGGAAATAAATTCGAGCACTATTCATCACCCATCTTAAGCGCGGCAATAAACGCACTCTGGGGAATCTCAACATTCCCGTACTGGCGCATCTTTTTCTTACCTTTTTTCTGCTTATCCAGCAGCTTGCGTTTTCGGCTGACATCGCCGCCGTAACATTTGGCGGTGACGTCTTTGCGCATGGCGGAGACATTTTCGCGGGCGATGATGCTGCCGCCGATCGCGGCTTGAATTGCGATTTTGAACATCTGGCGCGGGATCAAATCTTTGAGTCGTTCGCACAGCATCCGGCCTCTACGAATGGCTTGATCGCGCGGGACGATCATGGCGAGGGCATCGACAGGCTCGGCATTGACCATGATCTCCATTTTAACCAGATCGCCTTTTTCGTAGTCAGCAATCTCGTAATCAAAGCTGGCATAGCCACGCGATATGGATTTGAGGCGATCATAGAAATCAAACACAACTTCGTTAAGTGGCAGGCGGTAAATAACCATCGCCCGTTCTCCGGCATAAGTGAGATCGATTTGCGCCCCGCGCCGTTCTTCGCAAAGCTGTAACAATCCGCCGAGATATTCATCGGGCGTGAGGATAGTGGCCTTGATCCACGGTTCTTTCACATACTCTATCTGGGAAGGGTCGGGGTAATCTGCCGGGTTGTAGAGCTCGTATTCTTTGCCTCTGGTCGTGCCGATCTTGTAAACCACGCTCGGTGCGGTCGGGATAAGGTCGAGGTCAAATTCGCGGTCAAGCCGCTCCTGTATGATCTCCATATGCAGCAAGCCCAAAAAGCCGCAGCGGAATCCCATGCCAAGGGCTTGCGAGCTTTCGGGCTCGTAATGAAGCGCGGCATCATTGAGTTTTAGTTTACCGATAGAATCGCGCAGCTTTTCGTATTCGCCGTTATCAACGGGGAAGAGGGAGCAGAACACCATGGGAACTGAGGGCTTGAAGCCTTTGAGTGGTTCAGTGCAGCGTTTACGTTCTTCGGTAATGGTATCGCCAACGAGGGTGTCGGAGATGTCCTTGATCGCGGCGGTGATAAAGCCCATCTCGCCGGGGCCAAGCTCGTCAACAATCTCGTGTTTGGGAGTAAAGACACCAACGCGGTCAATTTCGCGGGCGGCTTTTGTGCCCATAAAAAAGGCCTTCATGCCTTTGCGTAAATAGCCGTCAATAACGCGGACAAGGATCATGACGCCGAGATAGGGGTCATACCAGCTATCAACGAGAAGTGCTTTGGTTGGCGCGTCTTTATCGCCTTCATGGGGTGGCGGCAGTTTGGCGCAAACAGCTTCCAGCAATTCTTCAATACCTTCGCCGGTTTTTGCCGATGTCGGGATGGCATCATCCGCCGGAATGCCGATAACGTCCTCGATTTCCTGACGAATACGCTCCGGCTCGGCGGCAGGGAGGTCAATTTTGTTGAGTACCGGCACGATCTCATGGTCGTTATCAAGTGCCTGATAAACATTGGCGAGCGTTTGTGCTTCAACGCCTTGCGACGCATCAACAACCAGAATAGAGCCTTCGCAGGACGCCAGAGAACGGGAAACCTCATAACTGAAATCCACATGGCCGGGCGTGTCCATTAAGTTTAATTGATACTCAATGCCGTCTTTAGCTGTGTATGTCAGGCGCACGGTCTGTGCCTTGATGGTGATACCGCGCTCCTGCTCCAGATCCATGTTATCCAGAACCTGCGCGCTCATCTCGCGGTCGGTCAGCCCGCCGCAATGCTGGATCAGCCGGTCAGCCAGCGTGGATTTACCATGGTCGATATGGGCGATGATCGCGAAGTTGCGGATATGCTCTAACTTTTTACTCATGGGGCAGAAGATAGGGTTTTCAGCGGCCTGCGGCAATGATTAATTGGTGTTATGACGCAGAAGTTGCTTTTTACAGGAAAATAATATATTTTACGTATTGCTTGAATTTTGAAATTAGAGGATTAAGTCGTGGGTTTTTCCCTGACGGATATATTTATTAAACAAGCGGTGTCTTTCACGCTGGCCGGAATGTTGTTCCTGCCGGGCGGTGGCAGTTATGCAGAAGCAGAAGAACCTTCTTCAGATCACGGCTGTGCTTCTGTGCGGCAGATAGAAAATCCTAAGACATCGTTTCAAAAACATTTTCTGCATCTGGTTGAAAGTGTTTTCCCTTCACTCACGGCGAGGTACATATTGAATAATGCCGCGCAGAAAGGGGCCGTATTTTGTTTTGATAAGGCGTTAACAAAGGCCTATCCCGATGGTGTTATTACTCTGGGGCAGGTTAGAACAGAGGGAGGAAAAAGCGCAGTAGTGCTTAATCCTGATAATAAAATTTCTGAAGCCATGAAGGCCATAACACTGATTCATGAGGGGCGTCATCAAAGACAGGGCGAGTATTATCCAAACATAGATGGCGGTAATATTCCGCTTTGGGACTTTGTTGCCTATGAGTTATTTAAGGAAGCGGATGCCCGTATGATGTCTATTGTTTTTGCCCAAGAGATGATGTTAGGCGGAAAACCTGAATTTATACTTTCTTTAGACGAACAGTTCGAAACTCGTCCTATGCTGGAGGCTTTTGATAAAGAACTGACCAGCAGTGGTGATATGAAAGCGGCGATGCAGGCTGCGGTTTTGGCTTTTAAGAGCACGGGGTCTTTGATACAGCGCTATGCTAATAAGCTTGCGGCCCAGATAGCGGCGGGCATGAAAAAAGACGGGTTGAAATTTGATCCGAAAATTCAGGTCCATACTATCATTAACAAAAACACTATGGAGCCTTTGGGGGATGTCGGCGTTTACGGGAATTACATGAATGCGGAAATGATAGAGGCCGTACGCGGGTTCTTCACAAAAGAAGACTATCAGAAATTTGTGATCGCTAATACGAAGAGTAGTGTACCGTCTGCCGCAGTGCTGACAAACTAGAGCTTTTATTTGCCTTTTTCTGTGCCAGAAGATAGGATTTTTTCTTAACAATAACAATGAAAACTTGGGGAGGTTTCTATGAATGATATGACACCGGAAAGTATGGCGCGGCTTCAGGAGCGCTGGAGAGAGGCTGATGTTGAGGTTGATGCTGTGACGAATGGAAGCAACGCTTACAGTTGTTTGCATATGATACGCAGAAGCCTTGAGCAGATGGGGCTTGATCTTGAGCAGGACGCTACTTACGAGCTGCTGGAGCCGGGTTTGAGCAAGGCAGAATTTGATACGTTTTATACTCACGCGCAGATTAACGATGCTCTGCATTATTATCACAGGACAGTCACAGTGAACCGGGAAGATTATCTTGGTGTATATAATGGTCGCCGTGCGAATGGTATTAAGCACATGCTTGACGAAACGCTGCCCCGGTTGAAAGAGAGCCTTGCTGAAACAGGTGTTCCTGATGCTTTGTCGCCGCTGGCAAAACAACAGCTGGAGTTTGTCCTCAGGGTTTATCGTGACGGAACGCTGGAGAATGATATGAGACGCAGTGCCGCCATGGCCGCACAGGATCATTTCCGGACGATGCGCTCTTGTTATGAAACCGTTCAAAAGCAGAAGCCGGGTGACCGGAATACCCTGCCCGCTGAAGAGGGGTTGTCCTATGCTTATATGGCGGTGAAAATGATTGAAAGGGCAGGAGATCACTATGAGCCCTGCGATATTCCTGCTGAACACGGCATGTCCGGTGGCTGGGATGAGAAGGCCGGAACCGTTCATTTTAGCCGTGAGGCTGTTGAAGGTCTTCGCAAGCTACTTCTGGTGTGTGAGCAGGGAGTTAAACCCTTGCCGGAGAAGAAGCTGTAGGATAAAGGATGAAAACAATTGGAATTATTGGCGGTCTTAGTCATGAATCGACGGGAAAATATTACCAGTGGCTCAATGAAGGGGCGCGGGAGATTCGCGGCGGTCATAGTGCGGCTAAAATACTGATTTCTTCGGTTGATTTCGGGGAGTTTTTGGAGCTGAAAGAAGCAGGTGACTGGGACACGCAAGGGGACTTGCTGGCTGTTGAGGCCAAAAGGCTGGAAACTGCCGGGGCTGATTTGATTATTCTGGCGACAAACACCATGCATAAGGTCGCGGATAAAATTGAGGCGGCACTTAGCGTGCCGTTTTTACATCTGGCTGATGCTACGGCGGATCGTATAGTTGAGGCCGGGCTTGATAAAGTTCTGTTGCTCGGTACGCGCTATACCATGGAGATGGATTTTTATAAAAAGCGGCTGGAGGATAAGGGCATTACGGTCATGGTTCCCGGCGCTGATGATATTACGGCGGTGAGTGATATTATATATAATGAGCTATGCCATGGTGAGGTTAGAGATGAGTCCCGCGAGAAATATAAAAGCATTATCCGTGAGTTTAGCGCCGCCGGGGCGCAGGGCGTTATTCTGGGCTGTACTGAAATCACGGTGATGATAGGGCAGGAAGACAGCCCCATTCCTGTTTTTGATACAACCAAAATTCATGTTGAAGAGACATTGAAGGCCGCAATATGAAACGCAGAGGCATTATAATTTTTCTGTTGATGCAGGTTTGTTTTATTGTGCTGGGCTTTGCCCTGTTCTTTGGTCTGAGGAATCTTAAGGAATCACAACAGGAAGATATTTCTGCGATGGTGCAGGCGTGTGATTTTTCGGAATGGGTTGGAAAAGCGGCCGATGAAGGGGCTTTAAAAGAAACCGGACACCCCTATCGTGTGTTGCCGCCTGGCTCTATGTACACAGCGGATTATGATCCGGAACGCATCAATCTTTACACTGATGATGAAAATATCGTGCGGGAAGTTAATTGCCGCTAGTTTCCGCCCATGCCGCTGGGGCCGTTCATGCCAGAATCAACCGCCGGAGCGACTTTCGTGTCCACAGCAGAGTTTC
>JAJFGW010000005.1 GCA_021775915.1 Alphaproteobacteria bacterium
TCTTTGTGCCGCCACTGCCGCTCAGAACGGTGTTAAGAGTTCCCGTTGTAATAGCAGCACCCGCATTAGTACCTACAGAGTTTTCCCCAAGGAACATATTGCCGCTGGTGTAATTCGTTGACGCATCGGAGAGATCGTTGATCGCGCCACCGCCGCCGCCGCCAATCATGTCGGTCCACGCACCGTTTTCAATCGCGCGGAGCTTATTGGTCGTAGAGTTGTAACGGATCATCCCGTTCAGCGCGACACTCGCCGCAGGCTCCTGCGCGGTTGTGCCTTTGGAGACAACAAACCCGCCATTATTGCTGATGTAAATAATCCCGGCCTGTGTCAGATCACCTTTGATGATGTCACCGATATTGAGTTCGTTGCTGGCTGTAATAACGCTCTTTTGAGTATTATACCCAATCAGAATATTGTCAGTACCGCTTGTCGCAAGGTTACCGGAGATACTTCCCAAGAATGTATTGTTAGCACCTGTGGCTAAAGTACCCGCATTTGTACCTATATAAGTGCTATTGTTCGCCGTTGTGTTTTGCAGTCCGGTATTCGTACCAATAAAGGTGTTAAAGTCTCCTGTCGTGGTCAAACCACCAGCATCCCATCCCATAAAGGTATTACTAGCGCCCTCTGTATTGGTAGCACCAGCTGCATGCCCCATAAAGGTGTTAAAGCTCCCTGTTGTATTGGCGTTACCAGCGGCACTACCTAGGAAGGTATTGCTGATGCCTGTCGTACTTGCGCCAGAATTTTGACCCAAGAACATATTGTTGCTGGCGTAATTCGTCGCCGCATCGGAGAGATCATCAATCGCGCCGCCACCGCCGCCGATAAGAGCGCCGCCGGAAACAAACCGTACCCAGTCCGCCGCCGTGGTTGAATAAACTTCATAGGCATCTGTTGTGCTGTTAAAGCGGAACATACCGTCCGCGCCTGCTGGCTGTTGTGCCGTGGTTCCGGCAGGAACATGAATAGCTGACGTTCCTATGATCTGAATAACACCCGCCGCCGTCAAATCACCGGTGATTTTGTCGCCGATATTAAGCCAGTTGCTCGTCGTTGGTGTCGGCGTATCAACGTTATACCCGAGCAAGATGTTATCCGTACCGCCTGTGATACTATTCCCGGCCTGATAGCCGATGGCCACGTTATTGGCAACACCGGATGTAGCGCCATCCACACCCTGCAAGGCACGGTACCCCATCACTACGTTATTATTACCGGAGCTACTGTACTCCATCGCTTCCAGACCAATGACGACATTATCAGCCCCCGTTACACTGTCATGCATGGCATAACGACCCATCCCTGTATTACCACCCTGTGTAGTCGACGACATAATGCTGTGTCCTACGCCGGTGTTATACCAGCCGGTTGTCGCGCGGAGGGCAGAACCCCCTATCGCCGTATTGGAATGTCCCGTTACGTTTAAAAGAAGGGCATCGCTCCCCATCGCCGTATTACCAGTTCCCGTCGTCGTACTCGAGCCCGCAGCATTTCCTATAAAGACACTGTGCACAGCTGATGTAGCCGCGCCACCTGCCGAAGAACCGACAAAGGTGTTGGCAAGACCCGTCAAAGCAGCATCGCCGGCCCGGTCACCAATAATGACATTGTAGCTGCTTGTCGCATTTTCACCGGCCCGGTGGCCGATATAGGTATTGCTTTCCTGATTTGTCAAAGTCTTGCCGGCAAACTGACCAATTATGGTATTTCTCCGGGCCCCCGCTATAAAGTTCAGCCCTGCATCCTGACCCATATACATACTGCCGTCTGCGAAGTAATCCGTCTGCGCATCGGAGAGGTCGTCAATCGCGCCGCCACCGCCGCCGAGGACATCAGTCCACGCGCCGTTTTCAATCGTGCGGAGTTTGTTGGTTGTGGAGTTGTAACGGATCATACCGTTCAGCGCGACACTCGCCGCAGGCTCCTGCGCGGTTGTGCCTTTGGAGACAACAAACCCGCCATTATTGCTGATGTAAATAATCCCGGCCTGTGTCAGATCACCTTTGATGATGTCACCGATATTGAGTTCATTGCTGACATTACTGGCACTGACGAGAACGCCTTGTCCGATCAAAATATTACTGTCACCGGTTCCAATAACTGTTGCACCGTCGTCAGCCCCCTGACCTAAAACAACGTTGCTGCTGCCGGTTGTAAGCCCCGCACCTGCATTCTCCCCGACAAGCAGGTTGAATCCTCCACTGGTTGCACTATCCCCTGCAGCGTCGCCGATATATGTGTTCCCTGAACTCGTATTCGAAAACCCGGCACTATTACCAATCATCGTGTTTTCTGTACCAGTTAGATTGCTGGCGCCAGCAGATTTTCCGACAAAAACATTCCCGCTGCCGGATGTAGCTGCTGTCCCGGCGTCCTTACCGATAAAGACGTTATCTGCAGCCGTCAACGCCGCATCACCGGCATTGTGACCGATAATCACGTTGTCTTGTGCTGTGTTGGTGGCGCCACTTCCGGCGTCATGACCGATAGAAACATTGCGTGACGCGGTGGCGGCTGTGTAGGCCGCGCCCTTACCAATCGCGACATTCTCAACACCTGTCGTATTATTGTTACCGGCATCAAGACCGACAAAAACGTTGTCCGTCCCTGTGGTTAACTGCCGTCCAGCCCGTGAACCCAGAGCGGTGTTGTTATCACCTGTCAGGCTGTTCCCCGTAAGCGATTGCCCGGCTTTTGTTCCGATTAGAGTATTGTACTGAGCACCATCATCCAGCCATTGTCCGGCCTGATGACCCATGGCAACGTTTTCGATACCGTCAGTGGTTACGGACCCTGACGAGACACCAACAAAGGTATTCGAACCACCCGTTGTTAAACTGTACCCTGCATCCGTCCCTATAAGTGTGTTGGCATTAGAGGTGGTTAAGACACGACCGGCATTCTTACCCAGCGCGGTGTTAGCGCTACCCGTTGAGCTGCCGCCGGCCGTTTGACCGAGGAATACATTGCCACTCGTGTAATCTGTTGCCGCATCGGTGAGTTCGTCGATGCTTGTCGCGCCGGCACCACCGGAAGACAGAAGCGTGCGCCATGTTGTGCCTTCGGCATCATAATATTCAACCACATCAGTAGAGGCGGTGTTGTTGTAACGCAGAAGACCCTCTTCACCAGTCGGTCTTTCAGTCGTGTTGTTACCAACAGGAATGCGCAACGCACCCGTGCTGCTTATATACGTCACACCACCCGCCGTCAGATCACCGGTGATCAGATCGCCGATATTGAGTTCGTTGGAGGCTCCTACCGCGCTGGCAATTACTTCGTGGCCAATCAGAATATTGTCCGTACCCGTGGTTGTGGCGCCAACGCCAACAGGACCATACCCGGCACCCATACCCAGGAAGGTATTGTTGTTACCTGTCGCGTCCGCCCCGGCGTTACTCCCGACATAAACACTGTCAGCACCACCGGCGCTGTTGAGTCCCGCACCGCCACCCAAGAAGGTGTTATTGTCACCAGTCGTACTAAACTTCCCGGCAACCGCCCCAAAGTAAGTATTTCCGGATCCTAGTGTGTCCTGCCCCGCGCTGCTACCGAAATAAGAATTGTTGTTACCCGCCACATTATCCGTCCCTGCGCCGGTACCAACAAAAGTGTTGGATGTCCCCGCTATATTGCCGTCGCCGGCCAGATAACCAATAAAGACACTAAAGTCTGCCGTGTTCACCAATCCGGCATCCTTACCGATCAGAACGGAACCACTGCCCGTCGTCATGGCATTACCGGCGTTATAACCGAGGAAGACGTTGTCATTACCGGACTCTAAATTCTGCCCGGCTAGACCGCCGAGAGCGGTATTCCGTAAGCCAGTTGAGGACACGGTATCCGGATTCCCGTGCAAGGCAAATGGTCCAACCGCCACGTTATTGGCAGACCCGGCACCCGGCACGAAATAACGTAAAGCCTCATTACCAAACGCCGCACTGTAGTCGGCCAATAGGTTGTTCTCAAGCGCCCGATATCCGCTCGCTGTGTTATTATTGCCTGTTGTGTTGTCTTGAAGCGCCCAAAACCCGCTCGCCGTGTTTGACCCTCCCGCTAAGTTAGATTTAAGCGCCCGATACCCGGTCGCCGTATTATTATCGCCCGTTGTGCTACTGGTAAGCGCCCGATACCCGGTCGCCGTATTATTATTGCCTGTACTGGCATTCAAAGTGTCCGGGCCGAGAGCAACGTTACCTCCACCGGTCGCGCTCGCCCCAGCGCCCTGCCCAAGATACACACTACCGCTCGTGTAATTCGTCGCCGCATCGGTGAGTTCGTCGATTGTTGTTGCGCCCGCACCGCCGGAGGAGAGTAGGGTGCGCCATGTTGTGCCTTCGGCATCATAATATTCAACCACATCGGTGGAAGCCGTATTATTATAACGCAGCAGACCTTCTTCGCCCGTTGGACGATCGCCTGCGTTATTCCCAACCGGAATACGCAATGCGCCGGTACCACTCACATAAAGAATACCTGCGCCAGTCATGTCGCCGTAAATCGTGTTACCGATATTGAGGTAATCGCTTGTTGCTGCGAGCGGTACATCCGCGCTTTTACCGATGATAATATTGTTGCTACCGGTCGCACCCGCTATATCATAAGCAAAGGCTCCAATCGCAACGTTAAAGTTTCCTGTCGCGTTCACCCCAGCCTGGCTACCAAAATAAGCATTTTCATCACCGGCACCGCTATTTCGACCTGCCGCGTAGCCAAAGAAAGCGTTATCAGCGCCGCCCACACTTGTCCTCCCTGCGCTATCTCCAAACATGGAGTTCTGATCACCCGTTTCAAGATCGCCGGCCTGATTACCAAAATAAGAATTGTTGCCACCTGTTACATTAGCGGAACCAGCCGATACGCCCATAAAGGTGTTGCCGGGACCTGATGTATTAGAACCACCCGCGTTCTGTCCTACAAAGACATTATAGCTTGCGGTATTCACATCCCCGGCACCGGAACCTATCAGAACGGTTTCAATTCCCGTCGTCATGGCATTACCGGCGTTATAACCAATAAACACGTTGTCATTACCGGTTGTCAGGTTTTGTCCTGCCAGACCACCGAGGGCCGTGTTCTGAATACCGTCCGAAAGTCCGGCAGCACCCTGCAGGGCACTCGCCCCAATCGCGACGTTATAGGCATTACCTGCCGGTGAAGCGAATTGCCGCAATGCGAGCGAACCAAAGGCTACACTATTGCTTGCATCCGTGTTCTTCCACAGCGCCTGATAACCGTTGGCCGTATTGCCGGCCCCTGTTGTGTTGTCTATCAGTGCCTGATAACCGTAGGCCGTATTGCTGGCCCCTGACGTGTTGTTACCCAGAGTATTGGAGCCTAGCGCAACATTGCCTGTGCCGGTGTTTGAAGCACCCGAACCTTGACCCAGGAACATATTGCCGCTTACGTAATTCGTAATCCCGTCGGTGAGTTCGTCGATGGAGGTCGCACCCGCGCCGCCGGAGGAGAGCAGGGTGCGCCATGTTGTGCCTTCAGCATCGTAATATTCAACAACGTCGGTGGAAGCCGTATTGTTATAACGCAGCAGACCTTCTTCGCCCGTTGGCCTTTCAGTCGTGTCGTTACCAACAGGAATGCGCAAAGCGCCTGTGCTGCTAATATATGTCACACCACCCGCCGTCAGATCACCGGTGATTAAATTACCGATATTGAGTTCGTCATTGGCACCGACAGCAGTGGCGAGTACATCCTTACCGATTAAAATATTGCGGGAGCCTGTTGTGAGGGCCCCCACACCACCACCAGCTACATCATACCCGGCGCCCATACCAATCAGAACATTGTCATCGCCGGACGTTACACTGAAACCAGTGAATTCGCCAAGAAATGCATTGTCATTCGCACCTTCAAAACTGCGTCCGGAACGGTGGCCAATAAAGGTGTTGTTGTTTCCCGCGACAGCGCTAGCGCCAGTGCCGCCGCCGGCAAGATAACCCAGGAACGTATTGTCACTGCCTGCTGTGTGATCCCCGGAGAAATGTCCGATCATGGTATTTTGCGTTCCTGCTACGTTTTCCTGACCGGCCTGGTTACCGATATAAGTATTGTTGTCTGCGGTTGTATCCTCACCGGCCCTGTAGCCAATAATGGTATTGCCTTCTCCTGTCGTAAGCGACAACCCTGCCTGGGTACCCAACAGAGTGTTAAAGCTCCCTAGCGTTAAATCTCTACCAGCCAAATAACCAAAGACTGAGTTGTGGAGACACTCCCAGGCCGGGCCGGTTGTATCACAGGCAGCGCTCATGCTAGACAAGACATCGCCGCCCAGTCCGGTATTACCTGACCCGTTTGTACCGTTCCCGACACCTGTGCCAAGGAATATGTTGTTGCTCGTGTAATTCGTCGCCGCATCGGTGAGTTCATCAATATTCGTTGCGCCTGCGCCGCCGGAAGATAAAAGCGTGCGCCATGTTGTGCCGTCAGCATCGTAAAATTCAACCACGTCACTTCCAACAGGCGTTGTGTTATAGCGCAACAACCCGGCTTCAACCGCTGGCTGTTCGCCCGTCGTTCCAACAGGAATGCGCAGAGCGCCGGTACTACTTATATATGTCACACCACCTGCCGTCAGATCACCGGTGATGAGGTTGCCGATATTGAGTTCGTTGGAAGCTGTTGTCGTGCTTTTTTGAATATTATTCCCGATGATAATATTGTCATTACCTGTTGTGCCAAGATTACCGGCAGAACTACCAATAAAGGTGTTCCCGCCGCCGTCAATATTGGCAAAACCCGCATCACCGCCAACGAAGGTGTTGTTATCAGCTATCGTGGTATTGGCCCCCGCATCATAACCAATAACGGTATTATGAATTCCTGTCGTATTTTTGTTACCAGCAGCAAGACCTACGAAGGTATTCCAGTCTCCAGTCGTGTTGGCCCAGCCCGCGGACACGCCAACAAAAGTGTTTGAATCTCCAGTTGTATTTCTTCTGCCCGTCTCAGAACCGATAAAGGTATTGCCTGCTCCGGTATTGAGGGGATCATTTCCGGACAGATTCCCGACAAAAGTGTTTTGTAACTGTGTTGTCAGAGCCAACCCGGCGTCTTTACCAATCATGATGCTACCGCTGGCAGTTGTGTGTGCTGCACCGGCGTTGTAGCCCATAAAGACGTTGTCATCACCGGACTCTAAATTCTGTCCGGCAAAATGACCCAGAGCTGTATTCTGAGTACCGGTTGAAGACACCGCATCGACATTCCCCCGTAAAGCTTCCGTTCCAATCGCCGTGTTACTTCCTGTACCGACGAAGTATTCTAAGGCGTATTTTCCGAGCGCGGCATTGTTACCGCCGGTGACATTGTTAAGACCTGCGTAATAACCGACATAGGTGTTGTTGGCACCGGTTGTTGTCTTTTGACCGGCCCATGTTCCGACGGCGGTATTCGTGCTACCGCTCGTGTTTTCGAAACCTGCCTGATAACCGAGGAAGGTGTTGTCAGCGCCACCTACATTCTTCATGCCCGTCTGGTGCCCGACAAACGTATTAAATCCGGCTGTTGTTAATTCCCCGGCACGAGAACCGATCATCACATTATCACTGATTGTTGTCAGCGCCGCACCGGCGTTATAACCGATCAGAACGTGGTCATTACCGCTCGTCAGGAGCGTACCGGCATGGGTACCAAGCGCAACGTTCCGAGCTCCCGTTAGATTTTGCTCGAGAGCGGAATGCCCGAGCCCTGTGTTATCTGTCCCTGTTGTATTTTTCCAAAGAGCAAAGGAGCCAAAGGCTGCATTTTGACTTCCTGATGTATTGTCTCCCAGAGCAATATTACCCATGGCTGTGTTGTTAGAACAATCGCCTGCGGCACAGACAGTATCCAGCGATCCCAACGCACCTTCACCCAGCGCGACGTTGCGTATACCTTCTGTCGCAGCGTTCCCGGCACTCTGCGCAAGAAACACATTATTGCTCGTGTAATTCGTGGCCGCATCGCCGAGATCGTCGATGACAACACCACCGGCGCCGGAGGTAATAATATCGGCCCACGCTCCACCCTGATAAGCCTCGAATTTATCGACGTCGCTATTATAGCGGAACATACCGTTTTCAGGCACGCCCGGGCGCTGCCCCGTTGTACCGACATTCATCATTAGCGCGCCGGTGCTTTGCAGGCGGATCAGACCCTGCGTATCGAACTGCATGATGTTCGTTGTCGCCGTTAAGCTGTCATCATAGAAAGCAAAATCGAGCGTATCGGTTTCGGGATTTAGCGTGAAGTAATCAAGAGGGTCTGTGAAGCCGTTCGTATCTGTTAACTGAAGACTGCCATCACCGCCGAGAACCCTGAGCGTACCGTTGCCGCCATTCAGATCAATGCCGATATTTCCGGCAGCGTCATAAATATATTGCCGCCCGGAGCCATCGACAATCTGGTTAAACTGGAACGACGCCGCGCCGAGATCATTGATCATCTCCAGAAACTCGCCATTGTCTGTGGAGTTTTCAATCGTCGCCACATAATTACCATTCGTCGCACCGCCACTGACATAAAGAAGCGTGGATGGTGCCAGTGTACCAATCCCGACATTGCCACTATCTAGTATCGTCATCCTCGTTCCATCATTGACGAAATCAGCCGCGGTCATCGTCCGTGCGACATTACCCGTGCTGGGGTGAAGTATGAAATGCATGGCGCTTGAGCTATTGGTGATATACGTACCACCAGCATCATTCGAGCCCATGGCCTCCATGTTCCAGAGGTTGGTATTAAAGTCCCAGAATGCATTATGGCCGACGAACATGCGGTCAAAGCCCGTGTCCGCCTCCAGCATGTTTTGTAAAGTGACACCGCCGTTAGCAGCCCAGTCTGTTACAATACGAAGACCATGGTTTTGGTAACCAGCGACAGTGGTATCACCGTAAATCTCAAGCTGGCTTCGCGGTGTCGTTGTGCCGATTCCGACCAACGGCGAACCGGAATTATAATGAATAATGTCGCCCGCGCCCGCTGTCCAAAGCCCGCCGCCGCCAGCTGCAATGCTCGCCGCGGTGAAACAGTCATTCCCAAGCTCATCACAATATTTGGTCGCGCCCGCAGGACCTTCAACATCGAGAAAAAGCTGTCCGCCTGTGCCGATGTCAGGTGAGATGTCACCAATGCCAAGATTGCCTGAACTGAAGACCATCTGACTGTTGACGTTATCTGTGCCGAAAAGTATATCACCTGTGCCAAGCGCACCCGCAAGTAATGCCAGCGTTGTGTCAGAGGCAATATTTGCTCCGTTTGCGCTGCTGGTAAACCAAATCTCGGTCCCGGTGTGATTTACAATTCTAACAAGGCCATCGTTATCGACTGTAAACTTATCACCATCCCCAACGGTCAAAAGGCCTGTCGGTGTGGAATCACCAATCCCAACTTTACCGTCGCCTCTAACCACGAACAGGTCACCGGCGTCATTTCCACCCGGCGATGCATCAGAACGTATTTGTAAAAGATCCCCTGTCTGGGCGGCAAGCGCCTGAACAGCAATACCGTACGAACCTGCATCATATGGTATAACGCCCACCCGTATTTCGGTCCAATCCGGCGTAGCCCAACCTCCAAATTCCGCATGCCTTAGACCAAAATGGGCCTGCGTATCACCAGAACCTGAGTCATAAGCAACCCGAAGTCCGTCAGCCGCATTCCCTGCTGCTTCTATCCTGAAGAGATCACGACTTGCCGTTGCGTCATGATTGATTGTAAGCATCCCGCCCGGCGTACTCGTCCCAATCCCCAAACTATCCGTTGCCTTGCTGTAGAAGAAAATCGTGTCCGTGCCCAAAATCCCGCCGGAGTTAAACAGCACTTCGCCATCTGCCCCCGGTGCAGGTGTAGCGCCTCCCGCGACAGTCGCGGCAGTGAAACAATTGCCGCCGAGTTCATCACAATATTGTTTCGCACCGATTTCGCCTTCGACATCGAGGTCGAGAATTCCGCTTGGTGCTGTTTGCCCGGCTGGAATGGTTGGATCAATCACCAATCGTCCACCGGCCAGAAGCATGGTGTTGGTTGTGGCCAGGTTAACCGCACTCTGATCACCCATGAAGATACCGAAGGAGCTATTTTGAGAAACTTGCGGGTCAACACCGGCAGGAGCGCCAAGACCAAAGGCTACAGAGTAATCACCGCCAGCCGTGACCTCTTGCCCAAACGCGACACTTCTTTGCCCGCCTGCCGTGGTATTAAGCCCCATCGCAAAGCTTTCATTATTGCTCGCCGTTGTGCCATCACCAAGCGCAACACTGCCCGAACCGCTTGCCGTCGTGTTAAAGCCCATGCCGACACTGTAATTTCCTATACTCCCATTATCCCAAGCCCCACCATTCACATTACCCGCGCGGAAAGCAGAACTTTCATGATCGAAGAACATGCGCGTTCCAGCACCACCGGCAGGAACTGAATCAACACCTGTATGCGTACCTACAACGAGGAAGTCACCACCGGAAGTGTGCAAAAGAGCACTTGGGTTTGTTGTTCCAATACCCAGATTTCCGGCAGAGCCAAAGACAAAATTTGCATCCGTCCCGAACACGCCGCCGGAGTTAAAGATCATTTCGCGATTAATTCCCGGCGCTACGCCACCGCCGCTGGAAACACTCGCCGCGGTGAAACAGTTCGCGAGATTTTCATCACAATATTTGAAGGAACCAACGCGCGGGTCGCCGCCGGCATCCGTATCACCCAAGAGTGTGTCGCCGATATTGAGGTAGTTACTGGTTGTTGCCAGCGGTGTATCAACATCATAGCCGATCAGGATATTGTCATCACCCGTTGTGATGCTGTCCCCGGCCAGCGCGCCAAGAGCTGTATTACGCTGACCGTCTGAAACACCATCAACACCAAGCAGTGCATTGGGGCCAAGAGCAACGTTATAAGCGTCACCGGCTGGTGGATTGAAGTATTGTAAAGCAAATTTACCTACGCCTACGCTATTACCTGCCACCGTGTTTTTGTTACCGGCCGTTAAGCCGACAAAGGTGTTATTACCTCCCGTTGTGGTGTCGCTACCAGCCCATGAACCGACCAGAATATTATTTTGCGCTCCCAAAATACTAGCACCAGCCTGATTACCAATGGCGGTATTGTTGACCCCTGTCGTAACGGACGAGCCAGCTAAATTACCAAGCAACGTATTACCCCCACCGGACGTAATAGCATCGCCAGCGCTATCACCCAGAGTAGTATTGTCTGTTCCGCTTGTAACAGTCGCCCCTTCATGCCCGAGGAACATATTATTGCTCACGTAATTCGTCGCCGCATCGCCGAGATCGTCAATATCAATCGCGCCAGCCGCGCCGCCGAGATTAACCCAGGCACCGTTCTCGTAGAACTCCATCAGATTATCAGTGCTGGAATAACGGATCATACCGTGTTTCGGTGCCGCCGGACGCTCACCCACCAGACCAGCAGGTGTCCGCAACGCGCCCGTCCCGACAACTTCGATCGTCCCGGTCAGCATATCACCAGTGATGACATCACCGATATTCAGTTCGTTATCAGCATCAACACCGCTTGTCGTGACATTATATCCGATGACGATGTTATCATTGCCGTCTTCAATGTTTGCCCCGGCCAGACCGCCAATGGCAGTATTACGCACCCCAATTGACGAAACACCATCGGCATTTCCGTTCATTGCCAAAAACCCCAATGCAACATTATGCGCAGCCCCCGCAGGTGGATTGAAAAAACGTAGCGCATTAAGTCCGATCCCCGTACTCCCATCTCCAGCTACATTAGCAAGCATGGCATAGGTACCGAGCGCTGTATTATCATCCCCTGCCGTATTATCCTGAAGCGCCTGATACCCAACTGCCACATTCTGGGCCCCAGCTGCATTCGCTTGCAAAGACTGAGAACCGAGTCCGACATTAAACGCCCCTGCGCTTGTCTCATTTCCGCCATCGAGGAAAACGCTATTATTAGCATCCACCAAAAGCATCCGCCCGGCGGAGGTAAATTCAAATCCGGTGGCCGTGCCAAGAATGCCATTAGAATTAAAAAGAATTTCACGGTTATTTCCGGGTGCTGCACCGCCGCCGCCAGAAACACTCGCCGCAGTGAAACAGTTCGCGAGATTTTCATCACAAAATTTGAAAGAACCAACGCGCGGGTCGCCGCCGGTGGAGTTTTCACCGAATAATGTCCCGCCGATATTGAGGTAATTGCTGTCGGTTGGATTGGGGACGTCAATGTTATAGCCGATCAGGATATTATCATCACCCGTGGTGATGCTATCGCCGGCCAACCCGCCAAGAGCTATATTGTTCACACCGTCGGATACGCCAGCAACACCCCGCAACGCGCCTGAACCAAGCGCAACATTATAGGCATTTCCGGCTGGCGGGTTAAAATTACGCAGCGCCTGAAAACCAATTGCAGTACTGTTGCTTGAGTCCGTGTTGTCGCGCAGGGCTTCAACACCAAATCCTGCGTTTGATTGTCCTATAGTGTTAGAATTTAAAGACCGAGTGCCGGTTGCTGTATTATTTTGGCCCGCCGTATTGTTAGTCATAGCCAAATAACCAATAGCCGTGTTGGCAAACCCGACATCGTTGATATCAAGAGCGTTCGGGCCAAGAGCAACATTATCGCCGCCGGTCGTAATCGCTGCACCGGAATTTTGACCAAGGAACATATTGTTACTGGCATAATTCGTCGCCGCGTCGCCGAGGTCATTGATAACGATACCGCCGCCACCTGCTGTGATGATGTCCAGCCAGCTTCCATTCTGGTAAGCCTCGTATTTATTCGTGACCGTGTTATAGCGCATCATACCGTCAACAGGGACAAGCGGACGGTTTGTGCCGTCACCGCGCGGGAAGAGAATTGCGTCTGTGCCGGCAACGTCAAGGGCAGCTTCCGGCGCTGCCGTGCCAATACCCAGACTTCCCGTCGAGCGCATGTAAACCAGCCCGGTGTCTGCGCCCATCGCGCCATTGGAATTAAACAAAATCTCGCTGTCATTGCCCGGAATACCGACCGCGCCGGTGAAGACATCCTCGGCGGTGAAACAGAAACTATCAACCTCGCTACAGAATTGCTGGGCACCGACCCGGCCTTCGACATCAACCGTCAATCCGCCATCCGGCGCAATAAAGCCTGCCGATGTTAAATCCGGATCAATAATTAATTTACCACCCGCCAACACCATCGCGTTTGGTGTGGCGACAGAAATGCCAGCCTGATCGCCCATAAAGACGCCAAGAGATCCTGCGCCCGTGACTTGCGGCGCTGCGCCCGCCGTCGTACCTAAACCAACTGCCATTGAATTTGTTGCGCCCGCCGCGACAACGGCCTGATTACCCAGCGCGACGCCGGCCGTTGCCCGTGCCTCTACTTGCGTACCAAGCGCTATCGCATCTTCGGTTGTGGCCAAAGCGCGATCACCGGCGGCAAAAGCGTTCTGTCCGGTGGCTTGAACATCCAGACCAAAGGCCGCTGAATCCTGCCCCATGTTTCCGTCGTCCCACTGCGTCCCCGTCACCGTACCGGCGCGGAAAGACCCGGCGCTCGGGTACCAGATAAAGCGCGTTCCCGCACCTTCGAGGGCAGAAGAGAATGTCAGGCCTGCACCTTCTTTGACAATATATGAAGAATTCTCATAGGCGATAAAATCGGGGAATTCATCCCACACACCACCAACGCCGCCACCGCCGCCGCCGGATGTACCAATCGTTTCCCAGAAGCCGGTATTCACGGAACAGATCAAAAGCTCGTCCGCGCCGTTATAAGCAATCATACCACTTTCCGGACAGGCCGCCCCGGCGGTATAGAGCGCGCTACTGCGTAATCTTATCTCACCCTGAATATCAAGAGTTGCGGTCGGATTCAAAATACCAAGACCGACATCTCCAGCGGAATCAATGGACAAACGAGCATTATTATTCGTCCGTAATTCCAGCCCGTTCCCGGTGCTGGAATAGTAAAGCCCTTCGTCTTTCGCAACGCCATCACCATCAAGACGGAAAGCGTTGGCATAAACATCATTGGTAACATTCAAATCACCGGCGGTAATATCTACACCCTGTGCATCGTCAAACGTTACAGCGCTATTACTATCGCTAATATTGCCCTGTAAATCAGAGGTGCCTGTCACGGTCAGACTCCCACCAAGGCTTGTTGCAAAAGCAGCGACCGTCAAAGTATTATTCACCTGCACCGCACCGCCAGCCGTTACTGCCGCAACGGTAGAAAGCCCGGTTACACCCAGAGTATTATTAATTTGTGTTGCACCGCTTGCCGTTAACGCTGCCGTCCCTGTAACACCAAGCGTTGAAACGCCGGTCACGCCTAACGTACCACTTATATCCGCATTATCATTAACATCAAGAGCAGCATTAATTGTGGCCGTTGTACCGCTAACCGTTAAATCGGTGCCAACTATGACATTGCCGGTTGTTGTCATGGCAGGAACAGTCATAAGACCGCCTACATATTTGAAAACGCCGCCGGGAGCAGCGTCAAACGCTCCAACCGTGGTCGAACGGAACTGAATATCACCTATAGCACTACCCTGCGCACCACTACCGGCCGCTGCGCTGGCAACATTGACCCATGCATTAACATCACAAATTTCAAGCAACTCTGCCGGCCCGGCAGTATTACGCCGCAACGAACCTTGGTTCGCGCCATTACAAACTATACTACCCGGCGTTAGATCGGTCGGCAGCAAGAGCAAACTGTCCGCGCCAAATTCAAGACTTGCATTATTCAAACCGAAAGCACCACCAGCGAGATTACCACCGCTTTGGAAATTAGCGGCTCCTGTAACTTCAATGTCTTTATCAATTGTTGCCATTCCGGGGTTGCCACTTTTCAGACTCCACAAACCGCCGGAGGCTTGAACAGCACCGGCGTAGGTGAGATCAATGACAAGGTCATCGCCAGCTTTGGTCAGATAACCCGGATCAGCCGCACAACTTGACTGGAAATTACGGTCAGGTCCGGCAGATATAATAGCAATGGAAACTTTGTCTTGAACACCTGCAGGGTCACCAGCTAAAGCCACATCAGTATTGGCATTAAGGAAAGTAGAACACCCCGAAGCTACGACGGTACCGTGATCCCACGCACAATACCCGTAATTCGTACCCCAAGGGTCTTTCTTTGAAGATCCAATTTCGTTCGGTAAACAACCACCGCCACCAGGAACTGGTCCATCACAAGACCCCGCCCCCGTATTGAGCGGGCCAATAGGCTCAACATAACCATCGGCATCACAGTCACCGCTATCAGTTTTCTGAGACGCTTCCAGCATCGCGAGCTTATGGGCGATTTGCATTTGGGCGTCGGCTTTGGCGGTTTGGTTGAGTTTCATCACGGTACCCATCGGGCCGCGCATTAAGGTAGATGTGGCAACACCTACAACACCAACAAGGGCAACGGCACCAAACAAAGTGAAAAACACATTACCGCTTTCGCCCCAGCGGGAAGAACGGCCAGAGGCAGAACGCACTGTAGGGCGATCATTGCGATCACCCTTCCGTTTATTCCATCTGTGTTTTAAATAGCCAAGTATCAAGTCAGCCCCCGAAACTCCCTATATTGTGTACATGCACATACGTTAACAATAATTATGTATATTATTAATTTTTTCACGAATTCGTTAATATATTGCCTACTAACGGTTAACAGAGTCTTACCGTCCCAAAGTATTTTTCGTTTATTTTCAATGAGTTTCGGAAATTCTGAGATTAATATCCCAAAATTATTTAAACTTTTATGCTTTTTGCGCCGCAACATTGCGCAAATTGAGCGGAGTAACATACAAATTCTTTCGTCAGGATGAAGAGAAAACGGCAGAACGCCGCCCTCTTTAGAGAAGACGCAAATATTCACTACTATCCTACTGATTTATTTAAGAAGAATCAAGATACTCACAGATTTATACACATATTTTAAGGTTTTAAAGAACGCACTAACGCGCGGCGTGCCGTCGCACGCTCTTGGAGCGTTGTTCATACAAGCCCGCGACTGCGGGGCGTCCGGTTAGGACGTTCTTTAAAACCTTAAAAGAGTCCCTAAATCATCATCCGCAAAACAACGCTGTCTTCCTTTATATCAACGGACTTGTTCGCTTTTTTAGGAAAAGGGATACCGAGTGACCGGCAATAAAGCATCAATGCCGCCGCAAGAAAGTCACGACTATAGTCAATTTTATGAGTCATCTCCTCCTGCGGGTTGGAAAGCTCAAAACTTAACTTCTTGTCATCATCGGGATCGATATTAATTTTATCAATTTGCCCCGGCGGCGGGCGCTTCATGTCCCTTTGCATGCACAAAGAATAAAGCGCCTTATAGGCTTCTTCGTATGTAAAAATAATTCGCCGGTCTTCGCGTGGCATACATCTTCCCCCGTTTGCACCTTTAAAATATAAATCTTTTGTCCTGCCAAGTGGTTAACAAAAATGGAAAAATACGATATTGTCACTTTCATGAGCAACCCCGCACCACCAATTCGCAGCCTTTCCGCTTTGCTTCAGGATCTGAAAAAAGACCTGAAAGGCGATAATATTAGCATTAACGATCTGGCAACGGCCCTGCATGAACGCGGAATTGCCATGTTACTTCTGCTCTTTGCCGCGCCAATGGCGCTCCCTATTCCGGTGCCGCCGGGCATTAACATTATGCTGGCGACGCCTTTATTGCTCCTGACCGGGCAACAGGCCATGGGCGCCCGCACAATCTGGCTGCCGCAAAAAATAAAACAAAAAAGCTTTGCCCGCGTAAAACTGGAAAACATGATTGGCGGCATCATTCCCTGGATGAAGCGGCTTGAAGTTCTTCTCAAGCCGCGCCTCGGCTGGATAACACAGGATGGCCCTTCGCGCTTTTTTGGGTTGCTCGGCCTAGTCATGGCACTGACAGTCTGCATTCCCGTGCCGCTAACAAACACAGTGCCCAGCTTTGGCATCGCCCTGATGTCTGTGGGTTTTATCATGCGTGACGGACTCGCCATTATGGTCGGGGCACTCATCGGCACGGCCTGGGTTTTGATGCTCACTACAGCTATTATTATTTTTGGCCCGGAAGCCTTTGACATCGTAAAAGAAACAATTAAATCTATATTGTAGGATGATGGACTGGATTAAAAACATAATGGCGAATGCGCTTGCTGTCTGCGGCGGAATATTCCTGATCTCCGCGATCAGCCTGATGATGGCACTAATCGCCCAATATGTTTACGGGCTACAGCCTTGCTCCTTATGCATTTACCAACGCTGGCCTTTTGCGATTGCCGGACTGCTGGGCGCTTGCGGTATGGCCGCGCTCTATAAACAGGAAGGGACAAAATACGCAGCTATCTTTGTCTTTCTATCTGCGCTTACATTCCTGGCCGGCGGCATCATCGCCTTTTACCATACCGGCGTGGAACAACATTGGTGGACATCCATATTGGAGGGCTGTGCAGCAGACTTTAACGCAGGCAACGTCGAGGATTTGATGGCAATGCTTGATAACAAACCGGCTGTACGCTGCGATGAAATTCCATGGGCTGATCCGATCTTCGGACTTTCCATGGCGGCTTATAACGCGATCATGTCACCCATACTTGCCATCGGCTGCGGCATCTCTGCGGTCCTAATAACCCGAAAAGCGAACGGTGTTTTATAAACCCGCCAAATTTGCCAGCGCCGAAACGCCCAGAAAAATACCAGCGTAAAATATAAAGAAACCCACTGATTGTTTCAGTGTACGCCTTTTTCCAAAATCAAATAAATCGTCAAACATGCCTAAAAAATCCCATAATAATGTGAGTGGTTTTTTTACAGGTTTTAAAGGCAAAAAGTCAACAAAAAGAAAGGCCGGGTAAATAAACCCGGCCTCCCTCCAATACGAAGTGTAGTTCGTTATTTACTAATCGTCGTCAACAGGGCGATAGGAACAAGTCCCAATATCGCGCCGCTCGTCCAGGCAAGGTACAGACCAATCATTACAATGATGATCGACATCGTATCACTCGTCAGCCCTCTTTTAGCAAGAACCGAACCGCCCAGCCATAAGACGAATAGAGAGCCTATGAGCGAGTATGTTTCTCCGCCTGCGAAGAAACTACCGCCGCCCTCGACGACACCAACCATGCCCAAAAAATGGACAAGTACAGTTGATACGCCGACCAGAACCATCAAGTGCGCTACGAAAAACATAAACGCGCTCATAAAGTCCCGTTTGGCTCCTAGATCTAATGAATTCCCAAACATGACAACCTCCTTTGGTTTGGTTTTCAACTTACCATGCGTGCAGGCATGGTCTTTTTTTATCAGTCCACCAACTCGGCGTCCCAATAAAGGAAATCCCCCCAGCTTTCATGCAGAAAGTTAGGAGGGAATTTTCTTCCGTTTTCCTGAATATCATAAATTGTCGGCTGCCTTGGTTCATGAAGAGGAAACATACCGCACTCATCAGGCATTTTGCTTCCCTTCTTGAGATTACAGTCCCGGCAGGCCGTAACAATATTGTCCCAGGATGTTCTGCCCCCGCGCGACCGGGGTATCAAATGATCGAATGTAAGGTCATTGGCCTTAAAACCACCCTGACAATATTGGCAGCTAAAACCATCGCGCAAAAATAAATTAAATCTCGTAAAGGCCGGCTTACGCGCCAGCGGAACATATTCTTTTAAAGCCAGTACGCTGGGAAGATGAATGTCCTGAGTAGGCGAGCGCACCACGCGCTCATATTCTGATATAACGACAACTGAATCCCGAAAAATAGCTCTCACAGAATCCTGCCATGACCACAGCGATAAGGGAAAATAACTTAACGGTCGATAGTCTGCATTTAGAATGAGCGCCGGGCATTTTTCCAGAGGCGTATGTACGTCCATCATCAAGATACCACTCCTTTCATCTCCCGCTGATCGCGGCGGAAACCCTTACTGGAAAAAGGTTTCGCTAGAGCTCTTACTTTACATTTTACCGCAAAACGCTATATCCACCTAGAAAATCAGGGAAGTTATCCATGACGCACTGCGAAGTTATTGTTTTTATTACAAAAAATAACTACACACGGAAATATTATTACAATTATGAAGGCTTTATTAACCCGGAATCAGTTCAAAACAAGAGATAAAAACTGGCTACCACTGGCGATTCCCGCCTCATCTATACTATGAGTCAGGCCGGACGTAACACCGCCGGACACCGCAAATTTCGTGTTTTTCAGTGTTGTTTCAGCATGATAGTACTGATCCACAGGCACAACATCGTCTTGATCACCGTGAACCAAATGCACTGGAATCCGAAAAATATCTTGTGAATCAAGACCTTCCTCACCAACCAGCGCCCCGGAATAGCCCAAAATCCCCGCCAGCTTTTCCGGATAACGCGGCCCGACATACAGGCTCATCATCGTACCTTGCGAAAATCCGATGAGCACCGTTCTGTCCGCCGGTACGTCATATTTTTCTATTTGCGCCGTAATAAAATGATCCAGAATCGGCGCCATTCTCTGTACCCCCGTAAGCATAGCGTCCGGCGCTCTGTCCTGCAGGCTAAACCATTGATATCCCATAGGCGCCATATCACAAGGGTGAGGTGCATCAGGCGAAACAAACACCGCATCGGGCAAGGCCTGCGCATAAAGCGGCGCGAGCCCGATCAAGTCACGCCCGTCAGATCCTAGTCCATGGAGCAGTATCACAAGCTGTTTCGGCGCCCCGCCCGAGATCGGGCCGTGGGTATATGTTTTTAAATCAAACTCATTCATCGTATCTTCCTGTACACCTGCAAGAGTATATCCTGCCATAAATAAGGCTTGCGTAAAAATAACACCACATGCGACAATGAGAATGGTTCTCATTTTTGTTCTAAGGGATTCTGCCATGCTGGAGACATTACTTATCACCTTTCGCGAAGGTCTTGAAGCCTTTTTAATTGTTGCCATCATGCTGGCCTACCTGGCACAAACCGGGCGGCAACACTTGTCCAAATCAGTCTATGGGGGCATTGGCGTGGCCCTGCTGATCAGCGCCACCACAGGATGGCATATCGCGGAACTTGCTGACAATCCAGCGACAGAAGGCATTCTATCATTGATCGCAGGGGCGCTTGTTGCCTCGCTAACATTCTATGTCATGAAAACCGCCAAAACGATCAAGCAATCCATTACCGGAAAAATTGATAACCATGCCGAAAAAGACGGCATGGCAGCGGCCTTTGGTATTTTTCTGTTTACGGTCATCATGATAACGCGCGAAGGCATGGAAACCGCCCTGATGCTCGGCGCACTTTCAACGCAAATCGATGCCGCTACCATGTTAACAGGTGCTGCGCTCGGCATTTTAGCAACCGCCATTATCGGCTACTTCTGGGTGACCCAAAGTCACCGTATTAACTTACGGATTTTTATGCAGGCCACAGGCATCTTCCTGATCCTGTTCGCCGCGCATTTGTTTCTTTACGGTATTTACGAACTGGCAGAAACGCCTCTCTGGCCTTTTGCGGGTGGTGAAGAATTACACAACGCTCTCCGCCCCTATGCCAGCGGTAAAAGCCTGATCGGACAAATTACGATTTACGGCCTGCTCGCCCTGCCCTGTGCCTGGCTGCTTGTAGCCTATGTCAGAGACAAATGCGCCGCAAAATCCATCGCAGCAGAGTAATTTAATATCTACGCAAAACCGGGGAACAAACGCCAGATACTATCTTTATTTGAAGGCGCGCTTTTTACAGGCTGAACTACGCTCATATGATTCAGCAAAGTATCTGAATTTGTAAAAAGGGCCTGCTTCTTTTTACCGGACCATCTTGATTTAACAGAGAACATATCCACCAATTCACTATCAAAAAGCGGCTCTTCGCAATTCTGAATACAATCCGTAAGAACAACAACTTTATAATCGTCCTTAAGAGCATCGGCTGCTGTTTCCTGCACACAACAAGATGTATATCCGCCTGTCAGGATAAGATTTTCTATACCAAGCTCTTCGAGCCTTTTTTTCAACTTTTTTCCTTCAAAAGCTGAATATCCCATTTTACCGAAAACCTCATCACCTTGCGCCTCATCAGGTTTGACCACATACCATTCTTTTCCAGCACACATATGGTACACCCATATCGTTTTACTCAGACCTGCCTGATTAAAAAGCGGCGCTATATGAGCTATTCTTTTGGCAACGTTATCAGCGCTTTCTTTCATATTTTCATCAAAAAATTCACTCTTTTCAGGGTGAAAATAATAGTCCTGCACATCAATGCAAATATGCGCGGTTTTAGCTGGATCTAGCCCTGCTAATTCCTTTGGGTCGCATAGTAAGTTAGAGCTGTAATCGTTCATTATCATTTTCTCTTAAAACAAGGCTGTAAAGTATCATATTTTCATAACTACAGCAAACTTAATGAGATGGTGTCTGGATAATGTGGGCCAAGCCCGGTATAATGTCTCCATAAGCGACTTTCGCTTTCCCACCTCTTCTTTCCGTTTCAGGACAAATATCATGGACCACGATCTACTTCATATTCAGGGCAAGCCCTATGTTCTCGTTCCTTTGCACGAATACCGCATGCTCACGGGCGCGGCGGAGGAAAAAGAGGCCAATCTGCCGCAAGAAATCCTTGATGCTGTCTATATAGGAGAGCAACATCCGATTAAAACCCTGCGCAAGCATCGCGGTATGACACAAGGGGACTTAGCCCACTCTGCTGGACTAAGTCGCCCTTATTTAACCGAAATTGAAACCGGCAAAAAAGACGGCTCTGTTAATGCAATCAAGGCCATTGCAGAAGCTTTGCAGGTAAATACAGGCTTGCTGGTTTAAGCAATTCTATAGTCCCGGTCATGCTGCAAGGATGGAATGGCCTGCCGTGCTTTTTTGACCTCTTCCATATCCAAGTCAGCCATAATAATTCCCGGCTCTTCACCGCCTTCAGCCAGCACGTTTCCCCACGGGCCAATAATCATCGAATGACCGTAGGTTTTGCGTCCGCCTTCATGTTCACCACATTGCGCCGGAGCAATGACAAAAGAGCCGGTTTCAATCGCCCGCGCCCGCAGCAGCGTTTTCCAGTGGGCCTGCCCCGTCGGTACGGTAAAAGCAGCAGGAACGCTTAAAATTTCGGCACCGGCCTGAGCCATATCACGATACAAGTGCGAAAATCGCAGATCATAGCAAATGCTCATCCCCAGCTTTGCCCATGGCAAATCGGCAATAACGGCCTGCTGTCCCGGCCTGACAAGATCGCTTTCGCGATGACTCTCGCCAGTCGGCAAATCAACATCAAACAAATGGATTTTATCGTAGCGCGCAACAACTTCGCCGGTATCGCTAAACAAAAAAGAACGGTTAGCGATGTGGTCACCATCAAGCTTGACCGACATCGACCCCGCCAGCAACCAGACACCAAGTTCCTGTGCTAAATCGGAAAACACAGGAATACCGGGATGTAGCTCCTCAGTCTTAGCGGTTTTTAATTTCTCCGCCTGCTGTGCCCGCATACGGCACGTATTTTCGGGTGTCGCGATAAACTGCGCGCCCTGCCCCGCCGCCTCACGGATCAACGCCACCGCCCTATCCAGATTGACCTGCATATCCGGCCCGGAATTAAGCTGAACACAGGCCGTTTTTATAGACATTTGTCCAAATCGCCTTTTTTATCCAGCGCATGCAAATCATCGCAGCCACCAATATGGCGGTCATCAATAAAAACTTGCGGCAAAGAGCGCTTACCACCTGCCCGCTCAGCCATTTTAGCGCGCGCTGCTTCATCCCCATCTATTTTATGCTCGGTAAAATCAACACCCTTCTTGCTCAGCAGCCCTTTTGCCATCAAACAGAAAGGACAAGTCGCCCATGTATAGATTTCAATTTTTGCCATTTTCTTGCTATTCTTTCTCGTTGGTTACCTCCTATTTATATGGGCAAACAAACTAGGCAGGCAATAGCGTGAATAAATTTTTAATCATTGCCATTTTTGCAGCCGCTTTAATAATTGGCGGCGCCGTTATGTATGTCAAAACAGGAGCGACGCCGGGGCCTGTTGCCCCCCCTGTTGATACCACCGCCTGCGCCACTGGCGATCAATGCATTGTTGTTGATACAAATTGCGGATTTTGCTGTGACTATCTGGCGATTAATGCCAATCACGAACAATCCTTCAATCAGAGCTTTGACAAAAAATGTTCCCGCTATAGCGGCGAATTTTGTAAATGTTTTGATTTGTCCAGCTACCCGTCCTGCGTAGAGGGACAATGCCAGCTGATAAAATGGCCGGATTAGGCCGCAGATGTCCTGTTGATGGGTTGATTGTAGCAGATTACGGAATATAGGGCAAAGCCTTGCTACTGCGCCCTGACAACCCTGACCACGGCGAGGACATGAACTTCTTTAGCGCCGGCCTTTAACAAAGCTTTAGTGCATTCTTTAACTGTAGCGCCGGTTGTGTAGACATCATCGACCAGAACAATGGTTTTGCCTTGCAGACAGGATTCATAACGAGGCAGTACAGAAAAAGCGTTCCTGACATTTTTCTGGCGGTCTTTGTAATCCATCTTTCCCTGACTCGGTGTCGGCCTTTGACGTTTTAGCGCTTGCGGCAAATAAGGTAGCTCACACGACTTGCCCAAAGTCTGCGCAATCAGAGCGGCCTGATTGTAACGCCGCCGCAAAAGCCGAAAAGAATGCAGCGGCACCGGAACAATATAATCAGCCCGACCCAGCATATCGCCCCCTACCCGCTTAAGCCACGGGATAAAAGCATGGGCGGCATGGGTCTGATCTGCATATTTAAACCTTAAAATCAAATTCCGGCTGAGGTCATTATAAACAAGTGCCGCCCTTGCGCTGGCATAGACAGGGCGGCTGGAAAGGCAGGAAACACATAGAGATCCGGGGCCAACATCAAATTCAAAAGGAAAACCGCAGCAATCACACACGGGATCACTGATAAAACTCAAATCGCGCCAAACCTGCGGGTCAATCATCCCCTGCCGGTCAACGACGCCCCCCGTAACCACGCAACGCGGCGGCAGGACAGCATCAACAGCCGCGGACAACCCGGTTTCAACAATTTTCAAGCTCTGCAACGCACGCATGGGATATTTTAACCTAATTTTATTGCGCGAAAATCGTTTTCATCATATACATAGTGCCCGATTAAGAGAAGCAGGAAAAAATGACGCGATCCAGTCTGCGTAACGGCCACAATACGGCCTCAAAAGTTGAGAGCAACACACCCGATTCTGGCCCTGTTGTGTCAAGAACGCTTGAAACCTATTACCAAAAACATGAAGAATTAAGAGGAATACCGGCCCCCCTTGTCCGCAAAGCCTGGTTTACAATGGCGCACTTACTAGTAAGACCCGGCGCCCTTGTCGTTGATATGGGCTGTAACCCTATGGCGACTTACGCCATGGCCGTGCTGAACCCACAAATCAACTTCACCGGGGTTGATGTTAATAAGAAGCTTATCCGGGGTGCACAAAAAGCCTATCAGCGGCCCAATCTTGAATTTCGTTACGGCGATATAAAAACACATGCCGGCTTTGAAGAAGGCTCCGTTGATGCTGTCATCAACTCCTTTGTCCTGCACGAAATATTTTCCGTTCAAAAATATTCGGAAAAATCAGTTGTAAGCGCGCTTGAAAAGCACTTTGCCCTGCTAAAACAGGAAGGGCAAATGTTCATCCATGATTTTTCCATGCCCCCGCCGGAAGAATATGTCCTGATCGAAATGCCTGATGTTGAAAGCAAAGGCAAAGAGCTGGAAAATTTATCTGAGTCTGACTTGTTAATTTGGTACGCAGAAAATGCTCGCCCCTATGGTGATAAAATTTGCAAAGGCTTTTTTCTGGAAGAACTACCGCAAAGATTTCCAAAAACCCGCCTGTTCCGCTTGCCGTTCAAATGGGCCTATGAATTCATCATGCGTAAAGACAACCGCAAAGAATGGGAAACAGAATTACCGAAAGAATATACATTTTTCACCCCGCACGAATACCGCAAAAATTTACGGGGACTGGGCGCGCGCGTTCTTTATACCGCGCCACAATGGGAAGACAATATTATCAAAGAACGGTTTGAAGGGCGTTTCCGCCTCTATAGCGACGAAGGCAAACAGCTTAATACGCCACCTACCAGCTTTATTGCTGTTGCCCAAAAAATGGGCGAGAAGAAAAGCCTTAATCTGCAAGAGCACCGTTCTTCCCCCACCACGGAAAATAATATTCGCATCACAGCCATGCGCAACGACACCAGCGGCGAACTTTTTGATATTATCTCCTGCGATACAGATTCAACCGAAATACTGCCCTATCGCATCACAGAAAATGATGAACTCAATATATTTATCCATGAGGGACTACCACGCGGCATAGCCAATGCCGTCCCCCGCACGGGAAAACAATTAGATGGGAAACGCTGGTCTGGCCACATGACCGAAGCTATCGCCGTTCCCACAGAGGCTGTTTATGAAACCGAACAAGGAGAGCCCAAAGCGATCGTGCTCTTTAGCCGGGATTATCTGGGACTGAAGCCCGCCATGGGCAGTGCGCTGGAAAAAGGGCCTTCCTTTTACCCCGCACCGGATTTTATTGATGAACAAATTAAAACGCGGTTCTTACACGTTACTGAACACGAGTCCCCCATAGAACTCAAAAATATAACACGCGACCTAGAAGGGTTTGCGACCAAAGGGGTCATCCGCGAAATCAGCGCCCAAAATATTTTAAACGCCATCAGTGTCGGTTATATCCCGAATGCCCGCCTGGAAACACAGATTCTTAGTCTGTACGAAAAACTGGGAATGGAAGCAGAAACATGGGATGAATGCCCTCTGGTCATTGATGAAGGAACACCGAAAAACCAACTGGATGGAAAAAAATTCGCCAACACATTAGCCGGAGAAGACAAACGCTTCAAAGATGTCAAAGGTACAACCGGGCAACTGCGCGCGGTAAAATCAACGTTCGTCGATGAGGGCTGGGCCAATGACGGCATTGAAGGACTGGCCTCCCGCGATATTGAATTTGTAATTTCCGATGGCCAGACCGTCAACAAAGCCGTGATCCTGCCTTTAACAAAAGACGCCCAAAGCGGTGAGCTTATGGCAGGACTGAGCACGGAATTCATGCCCGTACCACAAAGGCATAAAGGCAACGGTCTCACATTAAGAGCGCCAAGCATTACCCTACCCAAAGAAATAGATAGCATAGATCAGGCCAAAAAATTTATTGCCGAACAGTTTGATGTCACGCCGGACAAAGTTGCGCGGCTAGGCGAAAGTTACTTTTGTCATCTCAGCGTAACACCGACAAGAATATTCCCGTTTTGCGTTGCCACCGGTGGCAAAGGCGATTCTCCGCTGGGCGGTCCCGTTCAATACGCGCCAGTGGATTACATTGGCATAATCATTGATATGTTTGATTGTTGGAACGAAGATTTAAATGTTCTTTACAGGTGTAAGGTGGCCTTTAGAGATCAGGCCCACGATAGCGAAGTGGCCATGAACTGGTCTAATGGCACGAACAATCTACATGAAGACACAATGAACAAAAACCCTGCCACAATGAATAGCACCGATATGACGGGACTAGGATATACGGCAACGGAAAATGACAACGGCCTATGTGCGCACAAGCCCAAATAGTAGAAATTTTTGACCGCCAGCTTGTACGCCGTCAACGCAACCGTGCGGCCCCCGCAATTGAAAACCACAACTTTCTGATAAACTGGGCCTATAAAAATCTTCTGGATCGTCTGGAAGATATAAAGCGTGATTTTCCGCTAACCCTTCAAATCGGCGGAAGAGCGCAAACAGACAGACACTCTGCCATTAAAAAGCTTATCACGCTGGACATAGCTGAGAACTATCTTGGCAACGCCGAAATAGCCGTTCAGGCCGATGAAGAGTTTTTGCCCTTCGCAGAAAATGCCCTTGATATGATTATCAGTCCGCTTTCACTTCATACTGTAAACGACCTCCCCGGCGCGCTAATACAAATCAACAGAGCCTTAAAACCGGACGGTCTTTTTCTCGGGGCACTACTGGGCGGCGAAACCCTTTTTGAGCTGAGGGACTGCATGATGCAGGCAGAGCTAAATATAAAAGGCGGTGCCAGCCCTCGTGTAGCGCCTTTTGCTGACAAACAACAACTGGGCGCTCTTTTGCAGCGCGCGGGCTTTGCCCTGCCTGTTGTTGACTCGGAAATTGTTACCGTTACATATGATGACATTTACAAACTCATGCGTGATTTGCGCGGCATGGGCGAAAGTAACAGCTTAAAAGATCGCAGTAAAAAACCTTTGGGCAGAAAAATGCTGGCTGAAACAGAGCGCCTTTACAAAGAAAAGTTCTCTGAAAAAGACGGGCGTATCGAGGCAAGCTTTGAAGTGATCTTCCTGATTGGCTGGGCACCGCACAAATCCCAGCAACAACCCCTGCGTCCGGGTAGTGCGGACATCAGGCTAGCCGATGTGTTAAAAACGAAAGAGGTCAAAGCATGATTAACACCACCCTCATCCCCGTCCTTGAGGACAATTATATTTACCTCCTCGAAAATGATGGTGTGACCGCTGTTGTTGATCCGGCGCTGGCCGATCCGGTTATAGAGGTGCTAAATAAAAGAGGACTTAAGCTCGACTACATTATCAACACCCACCATCACTGGGACCACACGGGTGGCAATGAAGAGCTGAAAAAATTCTATGACTGCAAAATTATCGGCGCGGCAAACGATGCTCACCGCATCCCCGGCATTGATCAAGGACTAAAAGAGGGCGATCTATTCAAGCTTGGCGGTGAAGCCGCCACTATCATGGAAACGCCAGGTCACACCACCGGGCATATCTGCTTCCACTTCGCAGGTAGCAAGCTGCTATTCTGTGGCGATACGCTCTTTGCCATGGGTTGCGGACGCCTGTTTGAAGGTACCGCCGAACAAATGTGGCATTCTTTGTCTAAAATCATGGCGCTGCCGGACGATACTAAAATCTGCTGCACCCACGAATACACACAATCCAACGGTAGGTTTTGCCTGACCATCGAGCCAGACAACGAAGACTTACAAAACCGGATGATTGAAGTACAAAAAATGCGCGAAGCAGGGGAGTTCACGGTACCTTCCGTTCTGGAACTGGAGAAAAAAACCAACGCCTTCCTGCGCGCCGGTTCAGCAGAACGCTTTGCCGAAATCCGTAAAATCAAAGACGAATCTTAATTAACCGGAACTTTTAGGGGCAGAGCCACCAGCTTTACGACGTGGCGGTCTGCTGCTACCTGAGGGCTTACTTCTGCCACCAGATCTATTACCGCCATCCGTATTGCCCCGGTTATCTTCGCTGTTATTATCGTGATATTGGCGCTTGTTGGAACGATGAGAAGGAATAGGAATAGGCTTGGAAGTCATCTCATTGCGCTCACTGATTGCGATTTCAATCTCAAGACGGGCAGCAACCTTGCGCAGCTCATGCACGGCTTCCATCAAATTGCCCCGAATAGCGCCATCTTTTTGATTCTTGCTCCACTCGCCATGGCATTTAAGGCAAAGTTCAGTCGCTTCTTTCAGCCTTGTTTCAATATCAACTTTTTTATCAGCTTCTTCTTTATCTTCCATCAACCCGGCTCCTTATTAACTTTGAATAGTGAACACTAGCCTGCAGCGAAAAAAACCGCAACCTAATCATTACCAAATATTGTGTTTAACTGCTGCGTCACTCGCACAAACGTCGTTCTTTTGGACAGCTCCTTTAGCGTCACCGCCCCAACATAGGTACAGGCAGAACGCAGCCCGCCTAGAATATCCTGCAATGTATCTTTCACATCGCCCTTATAGGGAACCTGCACCGTTTTGCCCTCGCTAGCGCGATATTCAGCCACACCGCCAGCATGTTTATCCATCGCCGTACTACTACTCATACCATAAAAGGTCACATGTTTATTACCATGCTCGTCTTCCTCGACATGGCCTTCGCCTTGATCATGGCCGGACAGCATACCGCCCAGCATCACAAAATCTGCGCCCGCGCCAAACGCTTTGGCAATGTCCCCCGGTACAGAACAGCCGCCATCGGCACAGACAAGCCCTTTCAATCCGTGCGCGGCATCGGCGCATTCAATAACGGCGGAAAGCTGCGGATAACCGACCCCGGTCATTTTGCGGGTTGTGCAGACACTGCCCGGCCCAATACCGACTTTCACAACATCCGCACCGCTCAGCACTAATTCCTCGACCATTTCGCCGGTCACAACATTCCCGGCCATAATCGTAACATCGGGCATCTTATCGCGCATACGCCGAACAAAATCGGTAAAAGGCTGGCTATAGCCATTGGCAACATCAACACAAATTTTATCAATGTCTTTGCCGCTTTTCAGGAAGGCATCGAGTTTTTCTTCGTCTTTATCTGAAACGCCAATACTGTACCAAACATTTTCATTGCCGTTTTCTTCATAAAACTTAAGAAGCTCTTCCAGCGGATAATGCTTGTGCAGTGCCGCCGTTAGGCCATTTCCCATTCCCGCAAAAACTTTGGCCATTTCCATCGTGCCTACGCCATCCATATTAGCAGCGATAACAGGCACACCGGAAAAGTCACGCCCGCTCCATTTAAATTGATAATTGCGACTTATATCAACCTCTTTACGAGAAGCCAGTGTTGAGCGCTTGGGACGGATCAGCACATCTTTAAAATCAAGTTTGACGTCTTCTTCTATACGCATAGTTTTCCTTACTTAAACACTGAGGAAGCGGCATCCTTGGAAGCCTGCTTTTCTTTTATATCTGCTTCGGCCTTTGCTATTTCTTCTTGCAGCTCTGAAATATACTCGTTCAGTTCATGAACCGACATATTTTCCATGTCACGCGGAAATACGCTTTCAGGTTTTATTTTGGGCAAATCTTCATTAAACATAGAGGCGAGACTATTATGTAGCGAGCAGAAAGGCAATATTTATGAAGGCCATAGAAATTTCAGAATTTGGCAGCGCCGATGTCTTGACGCTTACAGAACGGCCACAGCCCGCACCAAAGGATGGCGAAGTCCTTATCAAGGTACATGCCGCCGGAATCAACCGCCCGGATATTGTCCAGCGATTGGGCAAATACCCGCCGCCGCCGGGGGTGACCGACATCCCCGGACTGGAAGTTGCGGGAGAAATTGTAGAAAGCCTCTCAGAGCAGTGGCAAAAAGGAGATAAAATCTGCGCGCTTCTGGCCGGTGGCGGTTATGCCGAATACGCAACGGCTCCGGGCGGACAATGCCTGCCTGTGCCTGATAACCTTGATATGGCGCAGGCGGCCGCCTTGCCGGAAACAATCTTTACCGTCTGGAACAATCTTTTTAAACGCGGTGCCCTCAAGGCAGGGCAAGTCGCGCTCATCCATGGCGGCTCATCCGGTATCGGCACCACAGCGATTCAAATGGCCGAAGCTATGGGCGCCAAAGTGGCTGTTACAGCAGGGTCAGATAAAAAGTGCGCCTCTTGCCGCGACCTCGGCGCTGATACGGCGATTAATTACAAAACACAGGATTTCGTGGAAGAACTCGGCGAAAATAGTATTGATGTCGTGCTTGATATGATCGGCGGTGATTATGTGCCGCGCAATCTGAAGGTCCTTAAAACAGATGGCCGTCATGTCAGCATCGCCTTTATGACCGGCGCAAAAACCGAGATTAATATTCCCATGGTGATGCAAAAGCGGCTAATCCTGACCGGCTCAACCCTGCGCCCAAGGCCGGTTGAGGAAAAAGAAGCGCTCAGGGATGAAATTCTGGAGCATGTCTGGCCGCATGTTGAAAAGGGTAGGGTTGTGCCTGTTATTTATAAAAGCTTCCCACTAGGACAAGCAGCAGAGGCACACCTTGCCCTTGAAGGGGGCGAGCATGTGGGGAAAATCATTCTACAAATAACCTAACCTATATAATTGCATCCCCTTAAAAATTAAAAAAACAAATATTGCTGGCTTTTTGTAGCTAAATGACTATATAGTGCCGCTATTCCATGACAGCTTGATTAAGCTTTCGCCATTAGCCCCGGGATAACGGGCTGACGGAAGAGGATTATTTTTTTAAGGAGACCGTAACAATGGCTAAAACAAAACTGGATGCGACCACCCTTTTAATGCCAAAGGCGACGGCTGTATGGCTGGTTGAAAACACAGCCCTGACTTTTGAGCAAATCGCTGAATTTACAGGTATTCACCATATTGAAGTTCAGGCTTTGGCCGATGAAGATGTCGGGCGCGGTATTGTCGGGCGTAGCCCCATTGACCATGGCGAGCTTGCACAAGAAGAGCTGGACAAGGCCGAGAAAGACCAGAACTACATTATGAAGCTGGAAAAAAGAGCCGACCTCCCTGCCGTCAAAATACGAGCAAAAGGCCCGAAATACACGCCGGTTTCCAAGCGTGGCGATAAACCGGACGCGATTGCTTACCTTCTGAAACACCACCCGGAAGTTTCCGAAGCGCAAATTTGTAAGCTGGTAGGTACGACCAAGCCAACAATAGGCCGCGTCCGTGACCGCACGCTCCCTAATGCCTCCAGTATCAAACCGCGTCATCCTGTTGATTTAGGGCTATGCACCTATGCAGAGCTGGAAGCCTCCTCTAAAAAAGGCTTTAAAGCACAGGGCAAAACAGATGAAGAAATACAAGCACACAAGGACAAAATCCTTGGTAATCAGGAACAGGAAAAAAGCGAGAAGCCGTCTGAACCTGAAGTCACTTTTGATTTCTCAAACTTTATGACGACAACACCAGCTAAAACTGATTCTGACACTGACACCGAAAGTCAGAATGGTTGATTTTAAAACTATTTCATAAAAAACGCGGCCCTGTATTAATCAAGGCCGCGTTTTTTTATCAAAGTTATATCTAGGCGCTTTTGCTTTCCTCTTCTATCTCATCTTTCAATTTAAGATTTTCAAGCTTAAGACGCTTTAATTCTTCGCCACTCGTGGCTGGATGTTTCCGCTCTTCTTTTATTTGTGTCTTTAGAGCCAAACGTTTGGCCTGAAGAGCCTCAACATGTCCTGGTTGTGAAGAAATAAGTCCACGAGAATCCTGCATAATATGCCCTCTATTGTTTTTATGATTAAACCAAGCGTAATATTCTGTCATTCCGCAAAAAAACACACGGCACTTTTAAATAAAGGGCCGTGCTTTTCATCATCTTTATTCCCCGGAATGTAAGAAATTATCACGCATTAGACACAGTATCTCATGATAATCTTTACATTTCTTTAACGTCTGCGCTTAAAATGACCGTAAAAAAAAGTCAACCGCCAAGTATGGCGGTTGAGCAGGTGTTGCGTGTGAGGAGGAACTTTAATATTCCATACTCTTATTGTATATGTAAAATAGTTAAAGGGCGTTAAATTTTAGATAAAATGCCACCTAATTTTAAACATCAAACTCAACGCCTTGCGCCAATGGCAATTCTGTCGAGTAATTCACCGTTTGGGTCTGACGACGCATATAAGATTTCCAGGCATCAGATCCGCTTTCACGGCCACCGCCTGTTTCTTTCTCACCGCCAAATGCACCACCAATTTCAGCGCCACTCGGACCAATATTGACATTAGCTATGCCGCAATCACTTCCAGAGGCCGCAAGAAAACCTTCAGCTTCACGTATATCAGTGGTGAAAATACAAGAAGAAAGCCCCTGCGGCACATCATTTTGCAACGCCACAGCCTCATCCATGTCTTTATAAGTCATGACGTAAAGGATCGGCGCGAAGGTTTCATCTCTCACAATTTTAGTTTGGGACGGCATTTTAACAATCGCCGGTGTGGCGTAATAACCGCCTTCATCGCCAGTACGATCACCGCCAGTCAAGACCTCGCCGCCCTCTTTTTCAGCCTGCTTAAGCGCGTCTTGCATGGCATTAAAAGACTGCTCATCAATCAGCGGCCCCATCAAAGTGTCCGTATCCAGCGGGTTGCCAATACGAATGCTTTTATAAGCCGGAACCAGCTTGGCTATAAGCTCGTCCGCAACGCTTTCATGCGCAATGATACGGCGCAAGGTCGTGCAGCGCTGACCACATGTACCCACGGCAGAAAAAACCGCACCGCGCATCGTCATATCGAGATCAGCAGACGGCGCCACGATCATCGCGTTATTACCACCAAGCTCCAGCAGGCTCCGGCCCAAACGCGCCGCAACACGTTCATTAACAGCCCGCCCCATAGCAGTGCTACCCGTGGCGCTAATCAGCGGCAGCGCAGGGTTATCAACCATCGCCGCGCCAACATCGCGCCCGCCAATAATAACTTGTGATAGATTATCCGGCAGATCGTGCCCGGCTTCTTTAAAGCGCTTCACGGCCCGCTCGAAAATTTTCTGACAGGCCAGCGCGGTCAGCGGTGTTTTTTCCGATGGCTTCCAGATCACCGGATCACCACAAACAAACGCCAGTGCCGCATTCCACGACCACACAGCAACCGGGAAGTTAAAGGCGCTAATCACGCCAATCGGCCCCAGCGGATGCCATGTCTCACGCATATGGTGACCGGGACGCTCAGAGGCAATGGTCAGGCCGTATAATTGCCGCGACAAACCGACAGCAAAATCACAAATATCGATCATCTCCTGCACTTCACCGAGGCCTTCCGAAAGAATCTTGCCGCATTCCAGCGTCACAAGCCGCCCGAGGTCATCTTTGGATGCCCGTAATTCTTCGCCCAGAAGCCGGACAAATTCGCCACGCACCGGAGCAGGAATAACACGCCATTCCTTAAAAGCAATTTCCGCGTTTTGAACCATCGAGGCTACATCCGCAGATGTATGCTGCTTCACATTGGCCAAAACCTCGCCATTGATCGGTGAGCGCACTTCAAGATCACCGCCCGTGACATCTGAACTCGTTAAACCCAGACTCCCTAGAATTTCCTGAGCATTAAACATTGATGAACTCTCCTTTGATTGAACTGCCAGATTTGAAGACATTGTTGTTCCCTTCCCTTTTTATGTTTCCAAAGGATTCATACACAATTCGGGAGAAAAGCTAAAGCCTAATTGTTTTTAAGCTTTTTAAGCCTGCTGGAGCGCAGTTCACCGCGTTCTTCGAGGATGGGGTAGGCAACAGAGACCATATAGCTGTTAATCCGGTGTAAATCCCGGATGACATCAAGATGCATTGAGCTTGTTGCAATCGTTTCGGAAACACCGCCGCTAATACGTTCCATATGGGCCTGCGTCACGTTCTGCTCTCTGAGCCTGAGATCTTCCTTACCTTCCAGCATCCGGCGTGCCAAAAGCGAGTCGCCGGAAACAAACACGCTTTGCGCTAGCCGCACCGTCTCAAGCACAAACTCGTGGATTTCCTCGATCTCCTTCATCCCGTCTTTGGAAAAACGCTTTTTGCCATCTATTTTCTTACGCGCCATCTCCATCAAGCTATTGTCAATCGTATCGCCGGCATTCTCGATATTTGAAGCAAAGCTTAAAATTTGCACGTAATGATAGGATTCTTCAGGGTCAAGGGACTGGCGCGTGATTTTGGCCATATAAAGTTTTACGCCCTTATAAAGGCCGTCGATAATATCATCCTGCTTTTTGATTTTCTTCATGATCGCAGCATCATTATCGCGCAGGGCAATGATCGTTTGCTCCAGCATTTTTTGCAAAACATCGGCCATCCGCAGCGTTTCCCGCATGGCCCCTGCCAGCGCTATCGCAGGCGTATCAAGCTCCTTCTCATCAAGATACATAGGTTTTGCCGGATCGGCTTTTTCAGTCCCTTTGGGCACAAGCCTGATACACAGCTTTGCCATCGGCCCGGTCAGCGGAATGAAGAAGAAGGCCAAAGCCAGGTTAAAGGCCATATGAAAATCAACAAGCAGTCGTTCCGGCGTACTTCCCATCGCAATAAGCCAGTCATGGGCAAGGCCAATGAAGGGCAACACGGCCACGGCCGCAACGGATCTCATCACCAGATTACCTATCGGCACCCGGCTGGCCTCCCGGCTATCACGCAACGTCGCAAAAATAGGAACAACAGCGCCGCCAAGATTTGCCCCCACCACCATCACAAGCCCGACATCATGGGGCAAGACACCGCTCAGCACCAACGAGGCAAGCAGCAAGACAATCGCCAGCGATGAATGGGCCAGCCACGTCATCACCGCCGCCAGCAACAAAGCCATAATCGGATCTTTGTTCAGCGACTGCAAAACAATCGCCAGCGCCTCGGAGTCTTGCAGGGGGGCGGCTGACTGCTTAATCCACATCAGGGCAAACAACATCAGCGCCAGCCCCATCAGAAGCTTACCGATATGCTCCATCTTGCCGCGTTTTTTATTAAAAGAAAAAAGCACATAGCCAAAAATAATCAATAAAGGCGCCAGCCATGACAAATTATATGAAAGAATTTGAGCCACCACAGCGGTTCCAACGTCAGCCCCCAAGATAACGGCAAGACCGGAGGAAAGAGACAAAAGCCCCTGCCCGCAGAACGCCGCAATAATAAAGGCCGTCGCCGTAGAGCTTTGCAGCAGCGCGGTAACGCCAACCCCCGACAAAAAAGCCGAAAAACGGTTGCCCGTTGTTTTTGATACGATGGCGTGAAGATCAGCACCAAAAGCACGCGTCATACCATTGCGCACCGCCCGCAACCCCCACAGCAGGAAGCAAACACCCCCCATAATATTTAGCAATACAAGCGTCGGTGTAATGGTTTTAACCCTTCAGTCTTTTATGCTTTCATTCCAAATACTTATTCTAAAACCCGGAACCGGGCGCGGCAAGGTATTCTTCTTCTTCCGGTGTGCTTTTTCGTCCTAATCTCGCATTACGGTGAGGAAAACGGCCAAATCTTTCAATTAATTCCATATGGCGTAAAGCGTAATCGTAACCTAGAGGATCATCCTTTTTCATCTTTTCAAAGAACTTTACCGATTTTTTCTGATCTTCCATTTTTTCGCTATGCTCATAAGGAAGATAAACAAACCCCCGCTGAGTTACGTGCAGAACCTGATCAAATCCGTTTGACACGGCATATTTTGCCACCAGCAGCGCCTTACCATCTGTTGAAAAGGCATCCGCTTCCCCCCGAAACATATTACGCGGAAACTGATCGAGCAAAATACACAGAGCGAGGCAGCCTTCTGCATCCCGGTTCCAGCCATCACACAACCCATCTCGCGCCATTTCATAGGTAACAAGAAAGCGGTCTCTAATCTGATCATCAAAGTCGCTGTTTTTCTGGAACCATTGCTGCGGCGCCGTTTCCTCAAACCAGAAATGTATGATTTCCTGTTTCGTATCGCGCATATCGTCATTTCCGTTTACTTTTTATTCGTCTTTTCCGTACCGCCGAGCAACTTTGCTAGTTTTTTCTCAGCGCCCGCCGCCATTGAGGACAGAACAAAAGCAGGCAAAAAAGGAATAATGATAATAAATATAGTTGATACGCTTGTAGCGGCCTCCATTAAATCGCCGTCAAACCACTTAAAATAAAGCCAGGCGAAAATCAGAACACCTACCCCTGCAAAAATGAGGGCTACAAACCTATAAATCTTTGAACGCAGCAAGAGTTCTCTTGCCTGCAGACGTGTTTCCTCGTCCATTTAAATGCTCCGGTAAGAACAGTATATTAGTGGATGTCAGCCCACACCTTCTTCTTCACACCATACATAACGAATGCAAAAACGAGAAGAAAAAGGAAAGCTTTTAAACCTGTTCTTTTGCGTGCTTCCATGTGCGGCTCTGACACCCAGGCCAGAAAATGGGAAACATCCATAGAATATTGGTGAAGAGTCTCAGGCGATCCATCCTCATAAGCCACCATGCCGTCCGCAATAGGCGGCGCCATAGCAAGAACATGGCCCGGCATATATTTATTCCAGTATTGCCCATCAAGAAGCTCATCACCATGCGGCGGTTCATCATAGCCGGTCAGAAGAGCATAGATATAATCTGCGCCACCGGCCCGCGCTTTCACAAGCAAGGACATATCCGGTGGAAAAGCGCCGTTATTGGCATACATCGCCGCCTGCCTGTTGGCAAAAGGGCTCACAAAATTATCACTCGGCAAAGCCGGGCGTTCAAACATTTCGCCTTCATCATCGGGCCCGTCCACCACTGTGTACTCCGCAGCGATCGCCTTTACTTCCTGCGCGCTATAACCAAGATCAGCAAGATTTCTGTAACTCGCACGCTCCATAGAATGACAAGATGCACAAACTTGGGAATAAACTTTATAACCTCTCTGCAGGGCGGCACGATCATAAGTGCCTAATATACCATTAGAGCCCCACTCCTGCTGCGGAGGTTTCTCAGCATCGCCAGACGCATAAACCGGAACGGCAACAGTAAGAACAAAAAGACAGAACAGAGCAGAAATAAATTTAAACATTATGTGGCAGTCCCCGTTGTCGTTTGCGCCTTGGATTTATTTTCTTCCAGCACAGCAGCGCTAATACTCTTAGGCAAAGCCAATGCTTTTTCATTCTTTGACAGCCACGGCAGAATAATAAGAAAGAAAGCGAAGTAATAAGCCGTTCCAATCTGCCCAACCAGCACAGGCAACCCTTCAGGAAGCTGGGCACCGGCCCACCCTAGCGCCAGAACCGCTACCACCAATAAAAGCAGGGCTTTTTTGTAAAGCGGACGGTAGCGGGCACTTTTAACCGGATGATTATCCAGCCATGGCAGGAAGAACAGAAGGAAGACTGCCCCGAACATGGCAATCACGCCGCCCAGCTTGGCCGAGACAAACACAACATCCGTAAAAGGAATACCTATATCAAAAGTAACCGCCTTCAAAATGGCGTAGAATGGTAGGAAGTACCATTCAGGCACGATATGCGGCGGCGTTACCATCGGATTAAACTCAACAAAATGAGCCGGGTGCGCGAAGATATTCGGCGTATAAAAGCTTACCGCGGCAAAAAACAGCAAGAACACAGCCAGCCCAAACGTATCTTTCGCCGTGTAATAAGGGTGGAACGGCAACGTATCCTGTTTCCCCTTTGGCTCAACACCAACCGGATTGTTAGAACCGGTAACATGCAGTGCCCAGACATGAAGGAACACAACGGCGCAAATCACAAACGGCAGCAGGTAATGCAGCGAAAAGAACCGGTTCAGAGTTGGGTTATCAACGGAAAAACCGCCCCACAGGAAATGCAGCAAATCTTCACCAATAAAAGGAATCGCCGAAAACAGACTGGTAATCACGGTTGCTGCCCAGCCACCCATCTGGCTCCACGGCAAAACATAGCCCATAAAGGCCGCCGCCATCATCAACACAAAAATAAGAACACCGAAAATCCACAGCAACTCACGCGGCTTCTTGTAAGAACCGTAATACATGCCCCGAAAAATATGGATATAGACAGCAATAAAGAAGAACGCCGCGCCGTTCATATGGAGGTAACGCAGCAGCCAGCCCCAATTCACATCGCGCATAATGCGCTCAACACTGCCAAAAGCATGGTCAGCGTGAGGCGTGTAATGCATAGCCAGCACAATGCCTGTTACGATCATCAACACCAGCATCACCGTAGCAATGGCACCAAAATTCCAGAAATAATTGAAATTTTTTGGCGTTGGAAACGTCCCGTATTCCTTCTGCATGAGGGAAAAAACCGGAAGACGTTCATCAATCCAGCTTACAACGGGGTTCTTAAATTCGGCGCGTTCTCCACCGGACATTATCTTTTCTCCTGCTTATCCAATCAGCAATCTTGTATCATTCATAAACTTATAATTAGGCACGGTCAGATTCTTAGGCGCCGGGCCTTTTCTGATTCGTCCCGATGTATCATAGTGCGATCCATGACAAGGACAGAACCAGCCGCCAAAGTCACCTTTGGGCTGTGTTATTTTCTGCCCCAACGGTACGCAACCCAGGTGGGTACAGATACCGACCATCACCAGCCATTTTTCATTCTGGACACGGTCTGAATCGACCTGCTTGTCGCGCAAGTCTTTTAGATCCGTGCTACGCGCCTGCTCAATTTCCGCGGCTGTCCTGTGACGGATAAAGACGGGCTTACCCTGCCAGACAACCGTAATCGACTGCCCTTCTTGAATCGGGCTTATATCAACCTCGATCGTGGACATGGCCAGCGTATCAGCCGCCGGATTCATCGAATCCAGAAACGGCCAGGCAAAGCTGGTCAGCCCCACTGCGCCAAAAGCACCGGCCGTTAAATAAAGGAAGTCACGGCGGGTTTCGCCATCATCATTGTGGTCTATATTCTGAGTACTCATTTTAGTATTAACCTTGAAAGATTAGAGAAAAGGCATGTACCCGTTATTTATAACGGATGCAAGTCCCATGATCTACCCCCTAAAAAAATTTTGCCTATAACTAACAAAACATGATTAATATTCACCATGATCAGACTAGCTTTATACCAACCGGACATCCCGCAAAACACAGGCGCTGCCATGCGTTTGTGTGCCTGTTTGGGCATGGGGCTGGATATTATCGAGCCTTGCGGCTTTGTTTTTGATGACAGGAAAATTAGGCGCAGCGGTATGGACTATATTAAAGACACCGCCATAATACGGCACAGCTCATGGAATAAATTTTTGGAAACATACCAGGGAAAACAGCGCATAATTCTGATGACAACCAAGGCTGAAAAGACCTATACAGATTTTATGTTTGAAAAAGACGACATATTGCTGGCTGGCAGTGAGAGCTCAGGCGTTCCCGAAGATGTTTATAAAGCCGCGGACGATCACATCACCATACAAATGCAAGAGGGGCTGCGGTCTTTAAATGTTATCAATGCCTCATCCATGATCGCGGGAGAGGCTTTAAGACAAACCGGAGGATTTACACCATGAACGCGCCATTACCAAAAGAAGACATTAACTGGGAAAGCCGTAAAGAACAGGCCACCGGCTGGTTTAAAGAGTTACGCGACCAAATCTGCGCTGAGTTTGAAACACTGGAAGACGAATTAACCGGTACGGAGTTCACCACACAGGAAGCGGCCCGCTTCGCATGCAAGCCATGGAGCCGCGACGAATCAGACGAGAAAAACGAATCAGGCAGTATCCTGAACGGCGGCGGCGAGATTTCCCTGATGCGTGGCCGGGTTTTTGAAAAGGTCGGCGTGAACATATCCACCGTTTACGGTACATTCTCGGAACAATTCCAAAAAGAAATTCCCGGCGCAGAAGACTCTGACGGCGCATTTTGGGCCTCTGGAATTTCACTGGTCGCCCATATGCAATCACCGCTCGTCCCTGCCATTCACATGAACACGCGGATGATTGTCACCTCCAAAGGCTGGTTTGGCGGCGGCGGTGATTTAAACCCGATGGTTGAAGTTCCCAAAGACACGGAAGACTTTCATGCGGCCTGGAAAGAATGCTGCGACCGCCACGACCCGGATTATTACCCGAAATTCAAAGAATGGTGCGATGAGTATTTCTTTATCAAACACCGGAACCAGCCACGCGGTGTCGGCGGTATTTTCTATGATTACCTTGATTCAGGAAGCTGGGACGATGACTTTGCCTTCACGCAGGATGTCGGCAAGACCTTCACCAAAATATACCCGGAGATCGTCCGGCGCCACATGAACGAAGACTGGACGGAAGAGCAGCGCGAGCACCAGCTCGTCAAACGCGGACATTATGCCGAATATAATCTGGTCTATGACCGCGGCACGCGCTTTGGCCTGATGACCGGCGGCAACACAGAAGCCATACTTATGTCATTGCCTCCCATTGCCAAATGGCCTTAACCCTCTCAAACCCTTATACACCAACAAAAAACACCTAAAAGTTAACGGGTTCTTAACCGTTTTCAGTGCATAATTTGCGCATAAACATACATATTCTGTATAATATGCATGTAATAGAGGGTGTAATGGATTTAAAGGAATTTAATAGGATAAATGGCACTATAGCTATGGCAGACAAGAGTCTTGCTCAAAATTTGCTTGCCTCCACGGCCTTTACCCCCGCCGCCCGAGATCCCGGCAGACCACGCGATTACGGCGCGGGTAGCTTTGACCAAATGATCGGCGCAGGCGCAGAGGGACACTTTAATACCCGCGCCGCTTTAGCCGCAAAAGCCAGAAAAAAGAAGAAAAGCAACGCCTTCATGCCCATGCAGGATCTTCTGGGCAAAAATTCTGATGTTCTTGACGGCGGCGATATATACCCCTGGAGCAGGCGCATGCGCCGCATGAAAGGAATCAGGCGCGTTCGTCGTATGCGCGGCGATCTGGATGGAAAAGCACGTAAGGGCGGGGCTGATGCCGATGGCAAAACAAAAAGAACAGTTACCGATTCTGACGGGAAAAAGATTGTTGTCGACAAGGATGGTCGTATTGCCACAGATGCCGACGGCAAGAAAATAACGATAGGGGACGGAGAAAATGGTCACAGGATCGCCGATGCCGGAGATGGCACCCGCGTTATCGTCGACCCCAAAGGCAGAGTGCTTAACGGCCCGGACAAAAAGCCCATCATCGTCGATGACAGCGGCAAACATAAAATGACAATCGACCCCGACGGCACTCGCGCTGCGATAAGCGATGACGGGCTTGACCGCATTGTCATGCAGCCGGAAACACCGAAGGTAAAAGCCACCCCTGACGAAATGAAAAAAATAAACAAGTTCATGGAAACGGACTCCAGGGCCGTTGCCGCCACCAGAGCGCTGGACACCATCGACCAAAAACCCGGCATCATGAACAGAATCAGCGGAGATAAAGGTGACATAAAAATCGCCACCAAAAATATTAATGATCTCACCGCCGCCAGAGACGCCAGACTGCGCGAAGCTAAAAACCCGGCGACCTACCTGTTAGATGGCCCCATTGCCCGTCAGAAACCAGAGGTCGGGAAAGCGATCAACGAAGCGGTACAAAGTGGCGATTACAAACAAGCCGCCCGCATTGCAGAAAAATCAGGCATTGGTGAATGGGCTTTCTGGAACAAAACCCGCCGTCAATTCAGCGCCGACGAGATCAAACAATGGAATAAGGGCGTAGACGATCTTTCCAATTTTGCCCGCAATCGCGGAGATGACGGCTATAAAAAGGTCAATAAGAGGCTCAAAACAGCGCAAAAAGCACTGGATAAAGCCAAAATAGTGGAATCAAAAATAACGGTAGAACGCCTCCAAACGGTTATAAAGAAAAAAATCCCTCAGGACATTTTTGCCAAAACCAAAGGCATTGAAAGGGCTCCTATAAAGAAGACCCCCTATGCAGACCTTCTAGAAAGCTATGCGACAAAGGGCGGAACCGTTCCCAGCCGGGCACAGATCCAGATGGACCTGGAAAGACTGGGCGTACCTCCAACAGAAATTTCCAGAGGCGCGCTAGCAAAAGAGCTAGTCGATACGCAAATTGACCACCTATACAAAACAAGTCCAGACATAAAACCGAGAGTTCCCGGTGAAGCTCCTGATGTTTCACGGAGTGCAACACCTGCGAAAAATATAGACATTGCCCAAGCGCAGAGCAGCGCGGCTACCCCTAAAAAAATCAACAGCGATTTCAGCAATGTTAGCGCCAAAAAACCAACAGATATTATTGAGACACAAGACAGCACCCCCCGGACGGCATCTGACCCGGATATAAAACAGAGAACGCCTGATCTTGACGCCAAGCTAAGAACCGTTCCCGGCGCTGATTTAGAAACCGTCAAGGCGCAGAACACTCCCGACAAGCTTAAAAGTAACTTTGGTGATGTAAACGGCGCAGACATAAAAACAAACAAAATGAATTCTTTCCTCGCAGAAAGCGGGGACAGCCTTGATGCCTTTAAAACCCGCATCAAAGCATCAATTGACGGGCCACCAAACGTGCCCCGCGGCGCAGATATTGATATTCCCACACGCGGCATTAATACCGGACAAATCCGAAAAAGCCGGGCCATAAGAATGTTGATACCGGGCTATTTTGACGTCGCCCTCATGACTGTTATTGCCGGCGGCGTAACGCTCTATGCCGGTCAGGAAGCCGCCGCCATGGAAAAAATTACAGGCGGATCTGATATGGATGCTCTCGGTGCCGCTATCACCGCAGGTGGCAAGAACGGCGCGGAAACACTGCCCGTTGCCGGCACAACGATTGCCTTTAATGACGGGCGCAACGCCGAAGGCACGGTAAGAGCCATAGAAGACGTTGTAGAATTTGCCAGCCCCTTTGCTTTTGCCGCTATGGGCGCGGGCGGCGGCGCTGTTGCAGGCGGCGGCGTCCTTAGTATTCCCGGCGCCATTCTGGGCGGACTAGGAGGACTGGCAGTTGGTGTCGCCGTGTCTCTGGGCGTCAGCGAAGCAACCAGAAGCATTGCCCGTGGCCTCGGTTATGACGATGTTGACCGTGGCATGATTGGATCAATGTTCGCCCCCGAATATGCCGACGCCATGGAGGGGTGGGTTAAAGAAGTCGCTGCGGACGGAAAAGGTTTCCGTGACGGCGAAAGTCTTTCCGATGTCATGGAGCGTATCAATGAAGATGCGGACACAGACCATGAAAAAATAGAAAACTTCAGAGACCTTTTGGGCGTCATGAGAACAGGCATCCTCCACAAACAGAAGAAACAAGTAGAGGCTGTGTCAGACCGGATCATCCGTGACAATGTAGGCATAGAAGGTGATTCAAAAGATGTTCTGGCCGCCCTGCGCCTGCCCGAAGCAAGAGAAAAAATCACAGGTTTTTACAAACGGCAAGCACAGAAAAATCCGGATGACCCCGAAATATCAGAAATTCTGGACGTACTGGAAGACTTTGGGAAATCAGAAACCGAGAGAGTTAAGCTTGCTTATGCCCATGCCGGAGCCGACATCATGGACGCCCGTGAAATGAGCGAAAAACTTGAGCAGGAACTTTCATTCAGAAGCAGTGGTGGACTTGGCTTTTACGCTATAGAAGAAAGCACGTTCAGCCCGTCATACAGAGGGGAAGAAGTTTCCATCAGAAATGATCTGGAATCAGAATCTGTCAACTACAGCGGCCGTCTAAAAGACATTAGAGAACACATAGAAGCAGCGGACGATGTTAATGTGAAAGAAACTATAGGAAACTCCTTTAAACACGGCACAACGATCTATGAAGAAATGGGGACAGTCGCCCTTCTGGCAGAATCCTATAACCTCGTACTGGATGTCGAAGAAGCCTTAGCAAAGGGGCAGCTCGAGATCGTGAATAAAAACTGGGGTCAAATCCAGAAACATATGCAGTGGGACTCCGCGGACACCGCAGACTGGAACGAGATTTTTACCAGCGACACAACATTGGGGGCGCAGCTTAAATCAGCAATGAAAAGCGCAAAAGCAAATGATCCTGCAGCACAGGAGCTAAAAGAGCTTCTTGAAAAGACCGGTAATTTGAAAAACACAACACCGGAACTGGCGCGGCAACTCCTGAACAACGAAATGTTCCGCAAGCAATTTGATGAAATTGTTGATGACGCCGATGATGATGCATTAAAAGACACGCTCGATGAAAGTGGCTTTGACCGCAGGACAGACCTTATTAATGATGCGCGCAAACAAATAAACGCTCTGGAAGCACGGGCGGAAATCTACGGCTTCAAAATCGGCCTTGATACACAAGCAGAACAGAAACTTACCCCACGCGCCGCGCGCGACCTCACAACAGAAACCGAGCCTGAGCCTGCACCGCAATTATAGATCGATCAATTCTTTGATTTTATTCATACAAGCACCATGGTCAGGTAAGAAATCCTGCCCTATCCACCATTGTTCCGTTTTTTCCAAAATTTCTCCGACTGCAGGGCCAGCGGCAACACCCGCCTTCATAACATCATCACCTCCCACCGGGAATTTTGGCACCTGCCAGTCTTTTACAAACGCCAAATCAACAACATCCTTTTCGCCAAGCAGTAAAACCTGCTCCGCTATGTCTGCGCCATATTTATAAATCAGCATTTTAATGTTTTTTTCTCCGCCATCACCCAGACTTTTCTGTGCCTGAATGATAGAAGAAAAACGCTTTTTCTGTTTATTAGACAGGATCATATATTTATCAAAAACAGCCCTGTGATCTTCCTGCCCGCCAGCCAGAATAACCAGCCGCGCGATAACATCAGGCAGCTTATCGAAAAGATCAGGGCGGTAATTTTCATGCGGAACATCAGATAAAACATTATTTTCAAACATAAGCCCCAAGACAAGTGCAGCCCTGTCAGTCGCCAAAATTTTAAAGAATTCCTGCGTGATCCGTTCATGGGATAAATTCACCACTTTATCCGCAGAATCCCGGCACGCTTTTAAGGCCGTGGGGTCAGGCTCCCCAGCGCCATAAACTGCATAAAAACGGAAAAACCGCAGGATACGCAAATAATCCTCAGCAACGCGCGTTTTTGCCTCGCCTACAAACACGACCCTGCCCGTCGCAAGATCATCCAGCCCTTTGCCGGTAAGATCGTAAACTTGTCCCTCCGTATCAGCCAGCAGCGTATTAATGGTAAAATCGCGCCGCGCCGCATCGGCGACCCAATCATCGGTAAAAGCCACCTCGGCATGGCGGCCATAAGTTTCCACATCATGCCGTAACGTCGTGATTTCAAATGTTTTTTTACCAATAATGGCCGTTACAGTACCGTGGTCAATGCCCGTCGGTACGACTTTAATCCCGGCGCTTTTAAGCTTTTCTGTGACTTCGCCCGGTGTCCAGCACGTCGCAATATCAATATCGCCAACCGGCCTGCCCATAAGCGCATTACGGATGCAACCACCAACGAAAAGCGCCTGCGGCTCTGCCTTTCCTTCGTTTAACACCTTCATAACCGCGAGAGATTCACGAGCTGTCATCCAAGGCTGAAGGTCCATTTTTCTTGCTACGGTAATCATTTAGCTATCTTTACATGAGGCTGGCATGCAAAAAACAGAATTTTTTAATATATTAGCATTTTTTCTTGCCATAGAGCTGCATTTGCAATAATGGTGGAGTAAGCCATTTATACAGGGAAGGCACAACGCCATGAGCGATCCGTCGGAAACAAATCCGAAAAAACAGAAGATTTCTCCGGAAATACTGAAAAAAATCGATGATATGTCGGCAAGGCTGCAAGAAGCCAAAGAAGAAGCTGGAAGAGCCGTCCTAGGGCAAGAGCAGCTTATAGAAGATGTTATTATCACACTCATGTCAGGCGGCCACGCGCTGCTCGTTGGTGTTCCCGGTCTGGCCAAGACCGTGCTGGCTGAAGCAATATCCAAAGTATTCGGCCTGAGCGAAGGCCGGGTTCAGTTTACCCCGGACATTATGCCTTCCGATATTACAGGTATTGAGGTTCTTGAAGAAAACAAACAAACAGGAGACCGGAAATTTCGTTTTGACCCCGGCCCTGTCTTTAACCAATTTTTTCTGGCCGATGAAATTAACAGGGGTAACACCCGTACACAGGCCGGTCTGCTGCAAGCCATGCAAGAGGGGAAAGTTACCATTGGTAAACACACCCACCGCCTCCCTAAACCTTTCCACGTTCTGGCAACCCAGAACCCGATTGAGCAAGAGGGAACCAATGAACTACCGGAAGCGCAAAAAGACCGTTTTCTAATGGAAATCGTCCTGACCTACCCTGATCGCAAATCAGAAGGCGAGATCATGCTGAAAACCACCGGAACGCAGCATTCACTCGAAGAGATTTTTAATGAAGAGGTAGATCTCGAGCCACCGGAAAATGGCGTAATTAGCCCGAAAGAGCTTAAATCTGTATTCAACGGTAACGATTTAATCCGTATACAACATCTGGTGCGTAAGCTGGACATGGGCGAAAAACCCTATAACGCCATCCTTGATATTGTAAGAAACGCCCGCCCTTATATGAGAGACCTGAAAGAAGGTGAAGTAGAAACCGAGGATCTATCCAAGCTCAATGAATATATAGATACCAATGTCGAATACGGCCCTGGAACGAGAGCGCTGCAGGCCTTCGCATTGGCAACAAAGGCAAGAGCCTTGCTAAACGGAAGGTTATTAACAACAGTTGATGACGTTGTTGCTCTGGCCGACCCCATTCTCAGACACCGTTTTGGTATGGGTGTAGAAGCAAGGGGCAAGGAAATTGATGAGGCTGACGTTATTAAAAACCTGATTCAAAAATATCAGCAGCCAACGCCTGCTTAATACTTTAACAATACCAGCACCGAGATTAATTAGCCCCGTAACAAGCGGGGCTTTTTACATGGGGTTATATCTCACCTTTTCCTTCACTCTGCGCCCGTTCGTGCTATTTTCAATAGCAGACATATCCAGATATAAAAGGAGCACTATCATGAGTGGGGCAAAAGCGCTGAAGGATATAGAATCCAGACTGGCTGATACGACCGCAAAGCTTGGAAAAGTAAGGGCGGAAGTTGGCAAAGTTATTTTTGGTCAAGACAAAGCTGTAGACCGGATTTTTATCACCTTACTCTCCGGCGGGCATGTTTTGCTCATCGGCGTACCGGGGCTGGCAAAAACTCTGATGGTTGAAACCATTTCCAAAGCACTTGGACTTTCCGCAGGGCGTATTCAATGCACCCCGGATCTGATGCCTGCCGATATTATTGGTTCCGAAGTGTTGGAAGAAGATGAAAAAGGAAAGCGCTCTTTCCGCTTCATTAAAGGGCCGGTTTTTACCCAGTTTCTAATGGCTGACGAAATTAACCGCGCCAGCCCGCGCACACAATCTGCCTTACTGCAAGCCATGCAGGAAGGGCAAGTTACAGTCAGCGGCAAGGAGTACGACCTACCAAAACCATTTCATGTACTCTCGACCCAGAATCCGATTGAGCAAGAAGGCACTTACCCCCTGCCCGAAGCACAGCTCGACCGTTTCCTGATGCAGATTGATATTGACTACCCGGACAAGACAAATGAGCGCGCCATCATTCTGGCGACAACCACCAATAATGATGAAAAAGTTAACGCCGTTATGAAGCCGCAGGATCTACTGGAGATTCAGTCTCTGGTACGCGACATGCCTGTCGGCGAAAGCGTTATCAAGGCTATTTTAAAAATAGTACGCCGCGCCCGGCCCGGCCCGGAGTCACCGGACAGCGTCAATGATTACGTTTCATGGCCACCCGGTCCGCGCGCTTCGCAGGCCTTAATGCTGGCCTCTCGCGCTAAAGCGCTTCTCGAAGGGCGCAGCGCGCCGTCAGTTGAAGATGTTGTTGACCTCGCCGAGCCTATTCTAAAACACCGCATGGCGCTTAATTATCAGGCGCGGGCCAACGGGGTTACGCTTTCTGATGTCATTCACGAGCTAACCAGTGATTTATAAAAAATGCGCGCGCTAAAAAATATTTCTTTTCTGAAATATCGCCACAAAGCAGAAGAAGCTGCGGGCGCTCTGCCCGGTCTTATTATGGCCGCGGAAAAAGCCGCCACCAGCATATTGTCCGGCGACCATGCGCAACGTAAATCAGGTATGGGCGAAAAATTCTGGCAATTCCGAGAATATGATACATCAGACCGTCCGCAGGATATTGACTGGCGACAATCAGCCAAAGGTGACCGCGTCTATGTCAGGGAAAAAGAATGGCAAACAACACAAACCGCGATGCTCTGGTGCCAGCGCAATGAAGGCATGGATTATCACTCTCAAGATACTCTACCCACGAAACAGGATACCGCCATGACCCTAACGATGGCTCTTGGTATTTTACTTTCAAGAGCCGGGGAACAAATTGCGCCACTCGAAGGCTCGGCCATGCCGGGGCGCAGTAGCCTCGCCATCCAGAATTTGGGAGAGCAACTGATCGAAAACCATACAGGTGACTTGCCAGATACGGCTCTGCGAAAGATACCAAGAAACAGCTCTCTTATTCTGGTTGGAGATTTTCTCGCTCCCTCGGATGAGATAAAAGAAATTTTTGACCTGCTGGCAAATCAAGCACAAAACGCCATGGTTGTTCAGGTTCTAGACCCGGCGGAACTGACACTTCCTTTTGACGGGCGCGTTATATTTGAACGAAGTAACGCCAATGAACAACATCACGTTGATAACGTCGAGACCATTCGCACGGCTTATCAGGAGCGCCTGCACGACCATATGGGTTTCATTAAAGACTACTGCAAAAAACACCAATGGAACTGGCTACTCCACACAACGGATGAAGATATTAGCAATACTCTTTTTGATTCCTGGATGATGATGGCCCCTGAATCCTTTCACGGCGGGAGCAGAAAATGATAACAGGAAGCTTCGGCACTCTGGCCTTTCTAAATCCGTGGGTTCTTGCCGGACTAATCTTCCTGCCTGCGCTGTGGTTTTTGCTCCGGGTCACGCCGCCTGCGCCGCGCCTTATTGTTTTTCCTGCCGCGCGTTTTGTCTCCGGTCTCATTCCCGAAGAAACAACGGCCAGCCGCACACCATGGTGGGTCTTACTTCTGCGACTTATAACATTAGCTCTGATAATTTTTGCATTAGCGCGCCCTGTTCTTAACCCCGGAGAGGCTCTGCCGGGACGCGGCTCTATTCGTATCATCGTAGATAATAGCTGGGCATCCGCGCAATCCTGGGTATTACAAAAGGAAGAGGCGCAGCGCCTTATCAGTAGCGCAGGCCACGACAAAAGAGAGATTTATATCCTGACCACGACAAAGGAACCGGGAGCAGATGCTCCGGCCTATCACGGGCCATTAACGCAAGGACAGGCGGAATCAATTCTACGCGGCCTGAAACCTCGACCATGGACGGCAGATTACGAGGCGGCAACAAAGCTGATAAAAGAAAACACATACAGCGAAAGCCTGCAAAGCCACTGGCTTTCCCATGGCCTGAAGGAAGGGAAGAAAGAAGACGGCAGAAAGCTCATACAGACCCTACAAAATCAGGGCGGATTGCGCTACGTGCAGCCTAACGACACGGGGCTTCCTATCCTGTTACGCCCGGCAAATAAAATCACATCGAATATCTCCGTTCTCGTCAGCGCCCCTAAAAAACTGCCCAAGGGAACGCCTGTGACCGTAAACGCGCTCGGCACGGACGGTCACATACTGGATTCGCAAAAAACAGAGCTTGATGTCAGCAAAAAATCAGCAGAAATAACGTTCGATATTCCCGATGCCATGCGCAACCAGATACATCAGATACGCCTTGCCGGACGCAAAGGCGCGGGCGCTGTTTTATTGCTGGACGACCAATTTAAAAGGCACAACATAGGTATTGCCGCACCGTCAGGAGACTCAAAAAATACAGCGCTAACCAATGAGAGTTTTTACCTTGAACGCGCCCTGGAGCCTTACGCCAATATTTCGGTCGCCCCGATACAGGACATACTCGCGGAAAATCCTGCGGTTATTATCTTACCCAATATTGGCGCCATACCGCCGGGAGAACTAAACACCCTTGAAGACTGGGTCAAAAACGGCGGGCTTCTTCTACGTTTTGCCGGGCCCAACATGACACAGGGCGATAATTTTCTAATCCCCGTTTCCCTGCTAAAAGGAGGCCGCGCCCTTGATGGCGCCTTAACATGGAACGAACCCGTCAATCTGGCCTCATTCCCTGAGCACAGTCCTTTATACGGGCTGGACTTACCGGATGACATTGAAGTGCGACGGCAACTTTTGGCAGCACCTGCCCCCGGCCTTGACCAAAAAAGCTGGGCTATACTTGAAGACGGAACGCCGCTTATAACAGCGGATAATCTTGATAACGGTCTTATCGTTCTTGTTCATACCACGGCAACGCCGCTCTGGTCTGACTTGTCCCTGTCCGGCATATTCATACAAATGCTACGCCGTATTGTTAACCTCGCAGGAAATAACAGCTCTCAAAATAGCGATGGAGGCATGTTAAACCCCCTGCTTGTTCTTGACGGATATGGTGCCGTGACACAGCCCGGCAATTTTGTTCAGCCTATCTCCGCCAAAGATTTTGATAAAACAAACCCCGGCCCGATGAATCCTCCTGGTTTATATGGCCGTGCCGGATACCAAAAATCATTTAACCTCGGAGACCATATTGGTGCATTGGAAACATTTTCATCACTTCCTGTTGGGGTAGAAACCGGCCATTACGGCAAGCAAAACGAGACAAATCTTATGCCTTTTATTTTAGCCGCCGCGTTTCTTCTTTTCATGCTCGACTGGCTGCTAATGTCCCTGATGCAGTTTAGCTGGCGACGTTTTAGTCCTGCGGCGCTCTGTTTAGCCCTGCTCATAATGTCTTCCACTCCGGCACAAGCGCAAAGCAAACAGCTTATGGCCAGCTATGCTGACAATATTCACCTTGCCTATGTTCAAACAGGCAATCCGGCCATTGATAAAATGGCGCATAACGGCCTTGAAGCCTTAAGCGAGATTTTAAAACGCCGCACCTCGGTTGAACCTTCGGGTATTGTCGCCATCAATCCGGAACAAACTGAGCTCTCCTTTTTTCCTCTGATTTACTGGCCGGTGGCGCAGGAGCAAAAACCACTATCCGGGAAAGCTCTGCAAAATATTCAATATTATATAGATCACGGTGGCACCATCTTGTTTGACACACGCGATATGATCTCACAAACCAAAAGAACATACGGCCAGAATAAAGGCATGGGCGGAGGACGTAACGCCGAAAAACTTAGGTCCCTGATCGGCGGCCTGAATATTCCGCCGCTTATTCCCATCAAGGGAGACCATGTCCTGACAAAATCATTTTACCTCATGGGCTCTTTCCCCGGTCGCTATACCGGCGGTACGATCTGGGTTGAAGAACAAAGCACCAGTGGGCGTGATGGCGTGTCCTCGGTGATTATCGGCAGTCATGACTGGGCGAGCGCATGGGCAAGCGCAGGCGGTTCCGGCCCCCGTCTGAGCGGCGGGCCACAGCAACAGGAAATGGCGCTCCGCTTTGGCGTTAACCTTATGATGTACGCCTTAACCGGCAACTATAAATCCGATCAGGTTCACCTGCCGCACATACTGGAAAGGCTGGGGCAATGAACGGGGCCATCAATTCATCAATGACCGTCCATTTTGCGCCTCTCATTCCAGAGCCTATGCTTTACGGCATGGTCGCCGCCTCTGCCATCATGCTTGTCCTATCTTTCTTCCTTTACCGGCGCGGACTATTTTGGCGCATGGCTGTGGTCGCCGGATTTCTTCTAATATTTCTAAACCCATCAATTGCTGTGGAAGACCGCAAACCTGTATCCGATGTCGTCGCGCTAGTCATAGATAAATCTCCCAGCCAGCTAAACGGCGACCGCACACAGCGCAGCAATGATGCTTTCGCTTACCTGAAAGAAAAGCTCGAAAAATTTTCTGGACTGGAAGTGCGGACAATAGAAGAGCCGGCAAACACAGAAACCATAGCGAACGAAACCCGGCTTTTTGACTCCCTTGACCAAATCATGAGCGACGTGCCGTTAAAAAGACGGGCGGGCGCAATATTCATTACAGATGGGCAAATTCATGATGTTCCGGGCAATCCAGAGAGGTTCAATGATTACGGCCCTGTCCATGCGCTTCTTACAGGAGAGAAAAACGAACGTGACCGTCAACTTGTTATTCTCGAAGCGCCAGCCTATGGCATTGTCGGGCAAAGCGTTACTATCCGTTACCGTATTGAAGACACAAAAAATATAAAGGAAGAATACGCAACGATTATAAGCCGCGCGAGCGATGAGAAACCGGCAATGGATCTTGTGCCTGTTGGAGAAGAACAAAGCCTCACGGTTACAATAGGCCACGCCGGACAGAATGTTGTCGATCTTCAGGCGTCACCAATTAACGGCGAGATCACACTGGCCAACAACCGCGCACCTCTTATTATCAACGGCGTGCGTGACCGCTTGCGCGTCCTTTTGGTTTCAGGACAGCCGCACGCGGGCGGGCGCACATGGCGCAATCTTTTAACTGCCGACCCCGGTGTTGACCTTGTCCATTTCACTATTCTGCGCGAACCTAACAAACTCGATGCCACGCCTCAAAATGAACTCTCGCTGATTGCCTTTCCATTCCGGGAACTATTTGAGATTAAACTTTATGATTTTGATCTTATTATTTTCGACCGTTACCGGCTCAACCGCATCCTGCCCAACTATTACTTTGCCAATATTGCAAACTACGTAAAAAAAGGTGGTGCCCTTTTAGAAGCCAGCGGGCCATCTTTTGCCACCAACAATTCAGTTTACTCAACCGCATTAAAAGATGTGCTACCCGCCTACCCCACCGGACAGGTTTACCAGCAGGGATTCAAACCGGAAATCACAGATATAGGGTTCCGGCACCCGGTCACACAGGGCTTGCACTGGCTTAACCAAAAAGACAAATCAGAAAACTGGGGTTCGTGGCTGCGCCAGGTTGCCGTGCACCCTCTAAGCGGCAACGTCCTGATGACCGGCATCCAAAAACAACCTCTGCTTATTCTGGACAGAGTTGAAGAAGGTCGGGTAGCACAATTAGCCAGCGACCAGATATGGCTCTGGTCACGCGGCTTTGATGGCGGCGGCCCGCAAGCGGAGTTACTGCGACGGCTCGCGCACTGGCTAATGAAGGAACCGGAGCTTGAAGAAAATGCGCTTGATGTCAAAGTCTTTGGGCAAACCATTACCATCACGCGGCGCTCTTTAAAGGACATTCCGCTAACAGCTACGCTGACAAAGCCTGACGGCACAGAACAGCCAATAGAACTTTTGCCGACCAAACAAGGCAATTTACAGGCAAAAATCAAAGGCAATGATCTGGGCATTTACAGTGTTGATGACGGCATGCAAAAACGTTTTGCCATTATTGGTGATTTAAACCCTCTGGAATTGCGCAGTGTTATCACCACGCCTGACAGGATAAACCCCATCACCACCGCATCAAAAGGACATGTCCACTGGCTTGAAAATAATGCAACGCCTGATTTGCGATTGCTGCCGCCCGGACGCGATTATGGCGGCGCTAACTGGCTAGGCCTCCGTAAAAATCGCAGCTATACGGTAACAGGCGTAAAGGATCATCCGTTCCTTCCTTCGTGGCTCTATGCGCTTGGTCTTTTGACCCTGATGATTGCTGCATGGTGGTTTGAAGGGCGGAACCGCAAACAAACATCATAACACTACGCCGCCGCTTTTTTCTCCTGCAAAACCGTATGGATATGTTTTGAAAGGACGTCGCGCTTAACCGGCTTACGCAGCACAGCCTTAATGCTTTGGTTTTCTGCCATAACATTTTTTAACCGCCTTTTACTGTACCCCGACAACATAATGATCGGCAGATCAGGAAAGTCGCCTTCAAGCTCTTTTGCCATTTCCGCCCCGTTCATGCGCGGCATAGTATAATCCGAAATGATAAGATCATAGCGTTCAGGGTTCTCGCGCAAATGATCAACGGCAACATCACCATCCTCACAAGCATGCGCTTGGTAGCCAAGGCGATCGATCATCTGAAGAAGCATATCCCGAACACGCTCTTCATCTTCGACCAACAAAACATAGCCTGTTCCACCACAAGAATTTTTATCATCCAGGGAAACCAAATCTCTCGCCCCCGCATTTTCTGAAATAGGGAAGAATAATGTAAAACTTGTTCCCCTGCCCTCATGGCTCTCAACAACAACAGCGCCATTATGCGCAGTCATGATACCATGAACAGATGAAAGCCCCAGCCCGGTACCATGATCTACCGGCTTAGTTGTAAAGAAAGGTTCGAAGATATGTTCCATGACTTCCCGCGGCATACCGGTTCCCGTATCAGAAACCTGAAGACGAGCATAATCCTGATCGCGCACCAGCTTCCCAAGCTTTAACAGTATAGCCCCATTGACATCAGATATATGAACGGGTGGTGCTTCATCAGCAGTAAGAGGTTCGTCCACCAACATATCAGGGTAACCCGTATCGTCACCGTTTTTCCTGTCTATATGAATGGAAAGGCAACCATGTTCTTCCCCCATGGCATCTATAGCGTTTACACATAAATTCATAAGGGTTTGGCTTATATGCGTGGCATTTCCGCTCACGGGTGCCTCAGCCTCATCAACCTCTATTTTCAGTTCTATACTGGAAGGCATCATAGCCTTTAACATGGCGCCAGTTTCGCCAACAGATTCAACCAAATCAACAATATCTTTGGCCCCTTCATTGCGTCTGGAAAAAGCGAGTATTTGTTCTACTAGCCCCTGAGCCTGCAAGCTGCCGCTCATAATTTGGCTAGCGAAATGGTGTTCTTTTGACTCCGCCGGAAGGTCCTCCAGCAAAAATTCTGCGTAGCCAAGCGTTGAGGCGAGAATATTGTTAAAATCATGAGCAATACCGCCAGCCAGTCGCCCGATAGCTTCCATTTTCTGCGCCTGAAAGAATTGTGTTTGAAGGTCTTCTTTTTCCTGCTCTGCCTTTTTGCGGCTTGTAATATCACGGGCCGTGCCGATAAAACCACCATCGTTCAAAAGAGTTAGCGACATTTCCGCATAAACAGTTTCTCCATCTTTCCTCAGAATCGGCGCATCGCCTTTCCAATAGCCTTCCTTTTTCAAAAGCGGCAAAATGTTATTCTTAACTTCTTCCTGCCCTGCGCCGTTATAAAGACTTTCCCATTTCTGCCCTATATAATTTCCCAGATCCTCTTTTTCAATACCATGAAGACACATAAGCGCCTTGTTAATGTAAGTAATATTACCTTCTGAATCGACAAGACCAATACCATCGTCAGCAGCCTCAATCGCCGCCAGACGTTTAGAGGCAAGAGCGGTAGATTCCATTACTTCGGTATAATCACGAACCACCCAAACATGACCGCCATCTTCCAACGCTGTCATTGATATATCCTGATAAAAGTCAGTGCCATCCTTCCTTAACCCTAACGAATGACCATGCCAATGCCATTGCAGTAAAAGCTCCTTAAAGACCTCTTTTTCAAACCAGTTACATTGCTCTTCGCTATAAAGGGCTTTCCATGATTTTCCAACAATTTCATCGGCCCCTTCATAACCATGTAAAAAGGCAAGAGCAATATTGGCGTAGGTAACCTCCCCTTGCTTGTTCGTAATAGCAATCCCGTCCATGGCCGCCTCCATAGCGGCGGCACGCGACACAAGCAAATCCATAACTTTCTTTTTATCTATGCTTGCCTGCCCTAGCTTTCGTAGCTTAAGCATAAGAATCATAATCAGGCCAAGACCGGAAATAGCCATACTGGCAATTGAGAAAAAGAAGAATATATGTTCACTGTAAATATACGCTTGATTCTTCTCCTGATTTAACCTGCCAACAACCTCCGTCAACTCATTTCGTGAAGCATTTAAGGTCACCATAAGGCTTATAGCCTTGCTAATCTGCCGTCTGACCAATAAATCGTCCTGCTTAAGAAACGTGACTAATTCACCCAAACTATCCTCAAATTTTTCAATATATTTTTTCCCCTGGGCTGAACTCAAGGCTATGGGATACATAGACGTTTTCAATATATTATTAAGATAAGAAAGCTCACTTACAATGCTGGTTTTTGAAAAACTATCCGCCCCTGACAAATAGGAGAAGAACATACTCTCAAAGTTATCTTCTGCTGTATTAACAATCCACTCAGTATCATGAAGGGAATCATTCTGTTCCCCTTCCACTATTTTCTTATAGATTAGGTGAGTAGACTGCCCCCCTGACAGACTAAAGATAAGAACAATAAAGAGGATAAGAAACAGCTCCAACTTCACCGTATGGCTTTTGTTAAATTTCATTAAAATTCCTAGCTTTCTGAATCCAGGCCCATCTGCTGCGCTCTGAGCGCTGCCTGCGTCCTGTTTTTTGCGCCGAGCTTACGGCATATGCCGCGCACATGAAGCTTGACCGTGACAACCTGAAGATCAAGCGCTCTGGCTATATCCTTGTTCGATGCACCGCGCAGCAAATGAGAAAGGACATCTTTTTCCCGCGGCGTTAGCCTTACTTCATCCATATTTTTATAAGCAGTATCAGAGCCTTCCTGAGATTCGCTATGCGCTCCGGCACCATTATAATAGGAGGGCATAACCTCATTTGTATTATGATCGATCGCTACATAATCTTCGCCTTCCAGAATTTTATGAATACCGCCGAGCATCGCCTTGCCGGACATTGTCTTCGGAAAAAAACCTGAAGCGCCCAACTCTATGGCTTTTTGCACATCACGCTTTTCAGCAATGCCGGAGAGCAATGCCACGGACGTATCAGGATAACTTTCGCGCAGTTTTTCCAGCCCCTGCAAACCATCCATACCGGGCATACGAAAATCAAGTAAGATAAGATCAAGTTCCGGGGCACCTTCCATGATGTCCATGACTTCGTGCAAGTCCTTAGCGAGCAGAACAACAGCCTCCGGATCAGCGCGTTCAATAAACTGCACCAAAGCATCCCTAAATAGCGTGTGATCATCAGCAAGTAATAATCTCATAACAAACCCCTACCCCCATGCACTTTTGACTACCTTCTAAAGGATAGATAAAGCAAGTAGCTTGCCAAACTACGCCCGTATTATAAAAATGATTTTATTAAACAAAAACAGAGAGGTATATTATTTTGATTACAGCCAGAAACAGAAATTATTACGATTTTGAGTTGCGTAATGCGACATGAATGGGCGCTCCCGCATTCTCCTGTACGTCACGTAATTTAATTCTATAAACATAAACGCCTTCTAAAACGCGCTGCACATAGTTACGTGTTTCATAAACAGGAATAAGCTCAACCCAATCCACAATATCAATCTCACCTTTACGCGGATCGCCGAACTGTTTAAGCCATTTGCTTACGCGCCCCGGCCCTCCATTATACGCCGCCAAAGCCAAGGGATAGGAACCACCAAACCGGGCCAGCATTTGCTCCATATAAGATGACCCCAACATAATATTATGGTTGGGACGACTAGTTAGCCAGCTTTTACGATGCGACCAGCCTTTACGGCGCGCCACTTCCTTTGCCGTCGCGGGCATAAGCTGCATCAACCCTCGTGCCCCCGCCGGGCTCTTTGCATCGTAATCAAAAGCACTTTCCTGTCTGATGAGCGCATGAACAAGCGCCCATTCCAGATCAATTTTTTCAAGCCGAGCCAAAATAGTAGGATAGGCATGCTCCATCATAAAGATGTTCTTTTGCAGCCCTTTTTTAGCAACACGAACAGCATTGTGATAATGATCAAGATCTTCGGCCAGATCAGCAACAAGAATGTAATCATCCGGCGTTTCAATTTTGCGTGCTAAGGCTTCAATAAAAATCGTCGTTTCTTTGCGCAAACGCACCTTGTGCAAAATATGCGCGACCTGAACCATCTCCGAACGATTAAAAGCATTTTGCGATTCAAGAGAGCGCTGCGGCGGCATTTGTTGCGGCGGTTTATATTCGTCCTCTAAAGCAGCGAGAGCAAATTGCCCGTAATAAGTTGTTTGGTGCCGCGCCGCTGTACGAAACCATTTTCGGGCGATTTCAGGATGACCTAAATCCGCGCTAGCCCGCCCCGCCCAATAAGCACCGCGCGCTTTACTAATGGGAGTAGATGTCCGGTGATAAAGCGCTTCAAAATGTTCAAAAGCGCGCCAGGGCTTATCCATAAACTGCAACGCCAGCCATCCGGACAAAAACTCGGCCTGCGCAAAGGCAAACCCCTCTTCCTGTTGATGCTTGGACACCAAAAGATAAGCGCTTTCATACTGTTTTTCTTCCATCAAACGGCGCGCCATAATATGACGTTCTTTCCACCAATCAGACAGATTAGTTATGCGTTCGGCTGAAGGCGGGTTATGAAGAATCTCAAGCGCCCCAAATGTTTTGTTATGACGGCGACGCCAGCGCAGCCGCTCGTAAGCCAGTCCAGGATCGCCCGCCAGATGTGGTGGCACAGCCGCAATTTTACCATCGACCCCACCACCATCGGCAGCCACAGCAATACGCGCTTCCGCCAAAGTCGGATAACCACGTCCCAACAAACGCGCAACAGCGCGCGCATTGGTAAAATGCTCCTCGAACAAAAGATTATCCAGACGCACACGGTGTGTGTTTTCATCAATATACCGACTATATTTTTTAAGAAAGCGCTTCTGCTGCGCCGGCGTTAACAGGGTATCGCTCCACCAGCCCCGCACGACCTCCTTCATTTTTGTTTTAAACCCCCGGCGCTGCAAAGCATCCAGGTACCGCTCCATTCCATCCGGTGTCAGAGGCGCATAATCATTAAACCAGGTAATAATTTGATCATCGCCTATTCCATCGACAATATTCTTTTCCGCAGTCAGCCGCATCTTACCTTTGCGCGGCCAATCGGGATTTTTTCTAACAAAGCCTGTGACCTGCGAAAACGAAACAGTGCCTTCATTTTTAGTATAGGAAAGCCAGGAATATATCTTGGCAGCCAAAGGATCATGAGTTTGCGCGATCAGATTTTCAGCTCTCTTCCACTGCCCCTTTTTAACAGCCTGCAAAGCCTGCACCACAGCAGTCCTGTCGTCGGAAGACATAACCCCCGCCTTTGTGTCCATGGCATAAGGCGCCGCAGCCATAAAAAACACAAAAAAGCCCGTAAAAAGAACCAATAGCGCCCTTTTCTTGCAAGATTTATAGATTATCGTTACATTACCCGGCAGACCAAGAAATTTGGCATGGAGGACAGGATTATGTTTCGCGGTTCTATTACGGCGCTTATTACCCCGTTTAAAAACGGACAGATTGACTGGCAGGCCTTTGATAACCTTATCGAATGGCAGATTGAAAACGGTACGCAAGGGCTGGTGCCCTGCGGTACAACCGGTGAATCCCCTACTCTGTTGTCTAATGAACATATGTCTATTGTTAAGCGCTGCATCGCTGCGGTCAAGGGAAGAGTGCCAGTTATCGCCGGAACGGGCTTTAATAGTACACAAAAAACAATAGAGATGACAGGTTTTGCCAAAGAAGCCGGGGCCGACGCGGCTCTTATTGTTGCGCCTTATTATAACAAACCGACCCAGGAAGGACTGTATGCACATTATCGTACAGTCGCCGAGGCGGTAAATATCCCTATCATTATCTATAACATTCCGGGTCGCAGCGTGGTGGATATGATCCCCGAAACAATGGGACGCCTTGCCAAAGTCCCTAACATTATTGGCGTGAAAGACGCGACCGCAGACCTAAGCCGGGTTAAAAAACAGGCAATGAACTGCGGCGCAGGTTTTTGCCAGCTCTCCGGCGAAGACGCCACGATCTATGACTTTCTCGAACAAGGCGGCCATGGCTGTATTTCTGTGACCGCAAATGCCGCGCCTAAATTATGCGCCGACCTGCATAAAGCATGGGCAGCAGGAAATAAAAACAAAGCACGCGCCATTTCTGAAAGACTTATGCCCCTGCATAGCGCGCTATTCTACGAAAGCTCGCCACAGCCCATAAAATATGCGCTTAAACAGATGGGCTTACTCAGCAGCGATGAACTGCGCCTGCCACTAGTACGCGCCTCCGAACCCGCTCGCAAGGCTGTCGACAAGGCCTTGGCAGGAGTGGGAGGGCTTTTAGAAGAGAAAAACACCGCGCTCCGCGCCTGCGGATAGGGCTATTTCACCACAAAGATCACAGCGATCACGGAGACCACAGAATAAAAAACTTCGTTTCTGCGCTGCTTCGCGGTAAAACACCCTTATGGCTAAGAAAAACAAAAGTAAATCGGGAATGCTCTCAACCGACGCGACGGTCGCTGAAAACCGCCGCGCGAAATTTGATTACCATCTTGAAGATAAATTCGAGGCGGGAATTATGCTTGTCGGCACGGAAGTAAAATCACTGCGCCTCGGGCAATGCAGCATCAACGAAGCCTACGTTGGCCCTAAAGACAATGAGATATACCTGATTAATGCGAATATCCCGGAATACCAGCAAGCCGGCCCTAAGATGCAACATGCCCCAACAAGGCCACGCCGCCTGCTATTGCACACAAAAGAAATCAATAAACTCATCGGTTCGGTTACACGTGAAGGCTATACTATTGTCCCGACCCGGCTATATTTTAACAGCCGGGGCATTGCCAAGCTCGAGATTGCTCTGGGTAAAGGCAAACAAGACCGAGACAAACGGGAAACCCAGAAAAAACGCGACTGGGGCCGGGACAAACAACGGATCATGAAAGACCGTTAAAGCCCTGCAATAAAAAAAGGCCGCTAATAAGCGGCCTTTTAATCAAGCTGCTATGGTCCTGACTAACCCGCAGCCTTCTTTGTATCCTTCTTCTCAACCTTATCATTTGCCGTTTTCTCCGCCGCTATTTCAGCAGCTTCCTCAACTTTTTCTGATCCCGTTAACATACCATCACTCATAATTCCGGCATTTGTACGGATTTGACCTTCAAGCTTTTTGGCAACTTCAGGGTTATCACGCATAAATTTCTTGGCATTTTCACGCCCCTGACCAATACGCTGCCCATCATAAGCAAACCATGAGCCAGATTTTTCAACGAACTCACCCTGAACCCCAAGATCAATTAACTCGCCCATTTTGGAAATGCCTTCGCCATATATAATATCAAACTCAACCTGACGGAAAGGCGGTGCCATCTTGTTTTTCACAACTTTAACACGGGTCTGGTTGCCGACGATTTCATCCTTGTCCTTGATCGCGCCAATGCGACGAATATCAAGACGCACTGAAGAATAGAATTTCAGTGCATTACCGCCGGTCGTTGTTTCAGGCGAACCGAACATCACACCAATTTTCATACGAATTTGGTTAATAAAGATCACCACCGTTCCCGATTTTGAAATCGATCCCGTCAGCTTCCGCAACGCCTGAGACATTAATCTTGCCTGCAGGCCCATATGTGAATCACCCATCTCACCTTCAAGCTCCGCACGAGGCACCAGCGCCGCCACAGAGTCAACAACAAGCACATCCAGCGCACCGGAACGTACCAACGTATCGGTAATCTCTAAGGCTTGCTCCCCACCATCCGGCTGGGAAATCAGAAGATTCTCAACATCAACGCCAAGCTTACTCGCATAGGCCGGGTCGAGCGCATGTTCCGCATCAACAATCGCGCATGTTCCGCCTGTTTTTTGCGCTTCAGCAATAATATGCAGAGCGAGCGTCGTTTTACCGGAACTTTCCGGCCCGTAAATTTCAACAACCCGGCCCCGCGGTACGCCACCAATACCAAGCCCTATATCAAGCCCGAGCGACCCCGTGGAAACGCTTTCCACCTCCATCGGGTTATGATCCCCGGTCAGTTTCATAACCGAGCCTTTACCAAAGGCGCGCTCAATCTGCGACAACGCCGCATCAAGTGCCTTTTCCTTATCTGATGAAGATGTTTTTTCCATGGTTTCCCCCAGTTTAAGTTTTGTAACGGACATGATTGTTCCCCTTAATTTGCACAGTTTCGGTAATGATGCAATGGCGCCTTAACACGAATCGCCAAAAGATCTCTAAACAAAACTGTACACTATTTGTTCTCACTGTAAAGAAAAAAGAACAAATTCAGAACATTTGAGCTGAAAACCTTAACCTATAACGAATTTTTTTACCGCGCCCCATGCATGTTTCGTAGCGTCCCATGAATGAATGGCTGATTGTTTTGTCGTATCCCATGCAAGACCAAGGCTCTTCACCCTGTGGATATCAGTCTTTTCAGGATGAGGTTCCAAGAATTCCTTATGAGCACAGACCAGCGCCGCATGATTAAATGAGTCTTTTATACGGCGATTAAGCTCCCTTGCCAGTGGGGTCATGCCCCGCTTTGCCCAGACTGCCGTGGCCATAACCAACATTGTTGCCGCACTCGGAAAGGGTAGAGGCGTTGTTACTACAACAAAATAACAGGCATAAAAAGGATAGCGCCATGGCTGCGCCTGCGTATCATCCCTGATTAGACCTGTAATCGTCTTAGTGAGGGCCGCCCCCCTTAACTGAAGGCGATCCGTCTTTGAAAGACCGTTAAATACAGATTTACAATCGTAAGCCATAATGCTTTGCGTTTAATAATTTTCATATCTCAAAAAAACTATAACGCACACTCGAGCTAGAAGAAAGAAAAAATTGACATAATTTAAATAGCGAACTATAGTACCCACCATTAACATATTAAAATGAGAACGAATTCATGACAAAGCTAAAACCATTGTTTCTTGTAGCGGCAGTAGGAACCGGAATTGCTTTAGCAAGCACCGCATTGGCCGGTGACAGTGAAACCTTGACAACCTGCTACCAAGCAGTCGCGTCCTATCCTATAATAAGATCAATCGCTACAGGCGCTATAGTACTAGGATGTGCCTTCGGAGTCGCCAAAGGTGGCGGCCGTTTAGGATGGGCTCTTGGCAAGAATAAAAATAAGGAAATGGCAGGTTTAGTAGATGTCATTGGCTACGCCGTCATCGGTGGCATTCTTGGTCTTTTAGGCGGCGGATATATTGCTGATAAACTTATTTGGGAAGGCGAAAAGGTTCCCTGTAGTAAGAGCGCACTTATCGAACAAGCCCCAGTACAACCAACAATCGCTGAGACGTTAAAGAAGCATAAGCTTTCTTTAGTTTAATCACTCCTCCAGTGCCTATTTTTCAATTGATAGCGCCATAGTCGCTTTTATATTGACATATTTTTTATATTTCCATACAGTTACCCTTATTCGTAACAAATGATGGCTTCGGAAGGACACCCCATGAACAATATTTCCAACGAACTGAAATATTTTTTAGAACAAAAAGAGAAAGTAGCGAAAGACCTTTCTGACATTATCGGCTTTGATTTCCGCCTTCTTAAGCATCATCAGTCAAAAAACAAAAATTTTCTCTATGAAACTATTGAACAGGACTTCACTGGCTTTAGTCTTGGCCAACCTATTTTCTTTGCCTTTAAACGCTCTCTATCAGGATTAAGCTCCTACTTTACGGAACAAACAGGGAATTCTCTTCTTTGTATTTCCTGTGAGAACGGAAACTGGCGTGTGAAAAACGAAAATAGAAGTAAACTCGTAACCCCGGAAGAACTTAAAAATATTGCACTTATTAGCATGCGAGATATTAACTTTAGCCCTGAAAAATACAAAAATTATAGAAAAATTAGTGCTCACGTACCACTCTCACCAACTTAGCAAAAATACTGTCACTCCTCTAGCGCTTCCTTCACCTTAGCGGCGAGCTGCTTGAGCGTAAAAGGCTTGGGCAGGAACCAGATATTCTCGCCCATATGGTCTTTGAGCTTTTCCTCGGTATAGCCGGAAATATAGATAATTTTCAGGGTTTCATTCTCTGCGCGCATTTTCCCGGCCAAGGTCGGCCCGTCCATATTCGGCATAATGACATCAGTAATCATCAAATCGAGGACAACATCTTTTTGCTGTTCCATCAGGCTAAATGCGGCCTCACCGCAATCTGCCTCGAGAACTTCATAGCCCTTATTCGCCAGCGCGCGCGCGCCAAAAGTACGAACAGCATCTTCGTCCTCTACAAATAAAATCCGCGCCGTACCCGTCAAATCCCTTGTATCATCTTCCACACTCTCTTCTTCACTATCCTGCTGCGCCTCTTCTTCAGACAAGCGCGGCAGATAAATAGTGAACACAGTTCCTTTCTTCTCTTTGCTCTTAACCTCAAGATATCCGCCTGTCTGGCGTATAATACCGTAAACCGTGGCAAGCCCCAGTCCGGTACCGGCGCCCACTTCTTTGGTCGTAAAGAACGGCTCAAAAATACGACTGAGGAGCTCCTTTGGGATACCACACCCTGAATCACTGACAGACAATGTCACCCAATGCCCCGGCGGCATAGTGTCGCTACCTTTTTCAACCGGCGTCTTGTTCTCATAGCTATCTGTGGTAATCGTCAGCTTCCCGCCATCCTCCATCGCATCGCGGGCATTAACGGCTAGATTAATGAGCACCTGCTCCATTTGCCCTACATCAACCTTTACAAGACCGATATCCTGACCATGCACAACATCAAGCTCAATATTCACGCCAATGAGCCTGCGCATCAAATGAGAAAGCTCGGTGAGGATATCAGTTAAATCCTGCACCTTGGGGCGCAACGTCTGCTGCCGTGAGAAAGCCAGTAACTGCCGTACCAGATTAGCGGCACGGTTTGAGTTTTGCTTGATCTGCATAATATCGGAAAAAGACGGATCTCCCGGCTTGTGCCTTAATAAAAGCAAGTCACAAAAACCAATCATGGCCGTCAGCAAATTATTGAAATCATGGGCGATACCACCGGCAAGCTGGCCAATGGCCTGCATTTTTTGAGACTGAACGAACTGCGCCTCCAGCTCTTTTTGCTGCGTCATATCAATAAAATGAAGCACAAGGTTATCACTGCTGGCCAATTTCCGTGCGTACATTTGCACCGCAGCTTCTTTGTCCTTGCCCAGTAAAACAATCTCCATCGGGGCACTGGTGTGAGCCTCTATATTTATAGACTCGAGCGCCGCCAAAGCATTCTCGCGGTAATCATGTTTGATAACCGTCTCGAACTGGCGCCCTTCCATTTCAACCACATCATAGCCCAGCATGTTGGCCAATGCAGGATTGCAATCATCAAAGGCCCCTTCTGCATTCAGCATGGCAATCCCAAGCGGCGCTTCTTCATAAAAGCGCTGGAACTTGTCTTCAGACGCCTGCAAAGCCCGGCGCATTGCCCGTTCTGCTGTTAAATCATGGACAACGCCTCGTGTTCGCACAATACCGTTGCCTTCATTCACCACAGCCTGACTAATGGAAGCGGCAAAAGTTTTGCCGCCCGGCCCCTTCATCAAAATTTCGGCCATCTGTTTGGCACCGCCGCCCGGCGTAACATCATAAGGCCGCGCATCATTCGGCACATACTCAAAATAAGTATGCAGCCGCCCTCCTGTTAAAATACCGTGAATGTCCTCACCCAGCCAGCGCGCCAATGTTGCATTAACAAAAACGAACCTTCCATTCTCATCAACGGAGAAAAAACCAACCGGCGCATTATCGGTAAAATCAACCAGCTTTTCCCGCTCATCGCGAATGCCGCGATCAACCTCCAGCTTCTGGGTAATATCATCAATGCGCCAATGAATATAACCGGCCCATCCGGCCACGGGCTGGGCCGTAATCTGGTACCATGAGTCCCGGTCTTCGTAGGTGCAGTGAAGCTCCATAGAATCGGTTAATCCCCTGTGCGCCTGATCAGCCAGCAAACGGAAATGCGCCAGCGTCTCCTGATCTTCCTGAAATAATTTGGAAAGATTTTCCAGAGAAGAGTCGCCAAAGACCGCGCATAATTTTTGAAATTTTTCATTGGCGTAAACGGTACTGTCACTGGCATCGGTAATAATCCGTGCCCCGCGGCTACCCTCCAGAACTTCCTTAATCAGCTCGCGCTCTTTTTCCCTGGAACTGCGAATATGAAATGACTTCTGAACATAGTATGAGATGGCAGACGCGGCGATAAAAGCAAGGCCCGCAGCGATCACAGCTTCGCGCTGGATTTCCATCATAATCGCGGCCACAGTACAGACCACCAGATACAGAATAATAAGAACAATAGAGACCACCACGCCTGTACGGCTGATACTCTGCTTGTCTTCTGGTTCGCTTGGCCTGTGATGCTTGGCGATAAATGCCGAATGATCAATGCTCATGCTTCATTTTTACCATAGAGGATGCAGAGAGCACAGGGGAAAAACCGACACGCTTAAGATAGAGTAAAATTTTTAATGTCCGTAATTTTAAAATTTTTAACAGGCCCTAATTCTAAATTATTTACTATCCTTCTAATTTCTGTCCCTATACGTTCATTTGAAGTGTTTTTTATGTGTTTCTCATCTCTGCTTCCAAAGTAACTATAAACAGCTCTATCCAAGGCTGCCATAGCCAACCCTTTACAATCCGTATTTAAACATCCTGCCTCTTCTCTGATTATTGGATTACCGGATATTGTTAACATTACCCCATCTTTACTATAAACATTTGCGGGCAAAATGTTGCCCATAGCATGCGATTCGCCTTGTCTTTCCATGTAATGAAGAAAGGCACGTTTTTCTGCTTGAGTAAAAGTTCTGTTTGTTTGTTGAGGATAATCACTCTGAGCACACCCGGTGAAAATCACCCCCAACATGCTGGCAAGAGCAAAAGCTACAACTTTAGGTTTATTCATTTTAAATTTCCATTTCATAATAATTTAACAAGATGCGCAGTTGTATCATACAACTTTATATTATGTCAAGTGTTATGTGTGATCGCACTCTAAACGCTAATTCAGCTTCCCTTTGAGCTTAAAGACATAGGAAATGACCTCGGCAACGGCTTTGTAATGCTCGGCAGGGACGATGTCGTCGATCTCGACCGTGTCATACAGAACACGGGCGAGCGGTTTGTTTTCATACAAGACAATATCATGCTCTTTTGCGACTTCCCTGATGCGCAGAGCCATATCATCAATTCCCTTGGCAACACAGACAGGCGCATCCATTGTTTCCGGGTCGTATTTAAGGGCAATGGAAAAGTGGGTCGGGTTGGTAATCACAACATCGGCCTCGGGCACAGCCTGCATCATACGCTGGCGCGCGCGCTCGCTACGTAATTGCCGCAATTTAGCGCGCACATGCGGATCACCTTCGCTTTGTTTATATTCGTCTTTGAGCTCCTGTTTGCTCATGCGCATTTTCTTCGTGTGCTGGGCGCGCTGAAATAAAACGTCAATAACCGCGATCACAATCAGCGCCACAAGAACCCCGATCATAAGGCGAATAACAAGCGCTATTAATTCATCAAGCACCAAAGGAATCGGCAACCCGACAAAACGCTCTACCCGTCCATAAAAGGGGTAAAGCAGAATTACACCGATCGTCGATATAACGGCAATTTTAAGTATACCCTTCACGAATTCCATGACTGAATTCAGAGAAAACAGGCGCTTAAACCCCTTCATCGGTGATATTTTGCTAATATCAGGCTTTAGAACTTCCGGCGCGAAAAGTGGCCCAACCTGTATAAACGGCCCGATAAAGGCAGAGAAAATCAATATAAATAGCGGCACGGTCAAAATAGACAAAACAACCCAAAAGGATTCGCCCAGCGTAAAGCCTATATTTTCAGCTCCTGCAGGAAGTTGATGTGGAAGCTCTATATAGGTTCTCATATGCTCTTTTAACCGGGAGAACACAGTCGGCGCAGAAAACCCAATCACAATCGTTGCCGCCAATAACATCACCCAGTTATTAAGCTCACGCGACAGCGCGATCTGTCCCTTCTTGCGGGATTCCTCCAGCTTTTTCGGGGTCGGTTCTTCGGTCTTGGAATCTTCTTCGTCTTCATTACTCATGCGGTTATCTAGCCTCCGCCACTAAGAAAAAAGACCATGCCGTCTTCGAATTTAGTGAGCCAGAACATCAGCCCGGCAGACAGCACCAATACAAGAGTTACAAATGAAAGCATAATCTGTAGCGGCAGCGCGAGCAAAAAGATCTGAATTTGCGGCATCAGGCGGGTCAAAACCCCCATACCGATATAGATCAGCAGCGACACAACAATAAAAGGAGAAGAAATTTGAACGCCGACCATAAAGCTACCGGCCACCGCCCTTGCCAGCATCTCTGCCATAGAACCGGTGTCGGGAATAGCCCCCACCGGAAACAGCTCATAACTCCCCACCAACCCAAAAAACAGCAAATGATGCATATTCGTGACAAAAATTAAAAGCACGCCGGTTACCGATAACATCGCGCCAATCAGCGAGCCTTGCGTTGCCGAAGCCGGATTGAAAACCTGCGCATTACCAAGGCCTGACATCATGGAAATAACCATCCCTGCCGTATCCAGCGCCACAATCAAGATCCGCGCAACCGTGCCTATGAAAATCCCAATAACAAACTCCATGGCAATCAGTGTAAAAAGAACCGCCGTTGTCGGAACAGGATTGGGCAAATACTGAGACACCAGCGGCGACAACACCAGAGACAATCCCAGCGCAATATAAAGTCTCACCGATTGCGGCGTAAAAGAATCACCCACGCCCGGCATAATCGTAATCGCCGACCCGATCCTTACAAAGGTAAGCATAAAGGCAAAAACGCCCTGCACTAAAAATTCTTCGAGAAGATTCATAAGCGTAGTCTAACTATCTTGGCAGTTGTACGCAATTGAGATGCTATGAAGAGTTTAATTCAGTGCAATCATCCGGTCGGCAAGGGATTCCATGAAGGCCGTCAAGACACTCGCCATACCGGGGAAAAAAACAAAAATAGCTAGGAAAATAGCAATAATTTTAGGAACAAAGACCAGCGTAATTTCCTGAATTTGTGTCAAAGCCTGAAACAGCGCAATTGTTACACCAACAACAAGCCCAATCAGCATCACCGGCGCGCCAAGCTGCAACGCAATTAAAATAGCTTCTCTGACAATTTCAATGATCTCAGTTTGATTCATACCTGATTAAACCACAAAATCACTAAATTACTAAATCGGTAATCTCATAATTTCCTGATAAGCGTTCAGCATCCGGTCACGTACGGCAACAACGGTTTGCAAGGTCAGCTCCGCAGAGGTTACGGCTTCAACCACGTCCGTTAAATTAGCGCTGCCCATTACGGCCTCAGCAGAGGCTTTTTCACCGGCGCGCATGGTTTCAATAGAATCAGACGCCGCTTTTTTGATCATATCGCCAAAATTAGGGCCGTCATTTCCAGAAACACGCGGTCCCTGACCTACGCCTTGCGCATTCTTATATAGGCCTGCGGCTATCGACGGATCTATTTTATCAACCATGATTTAAACTCCTTGCCTTCCATTATAGCTTATTTCTTACCGTCTTAAAATGTCGATTGTTTGCAAAAGCATATTCCTGCTTTGCTCTATCATACCGAGATTGGCTTCATAGGAACGCTGCGCTTCCTGCATGTCCATCGCTTCAATCAGAGAATCAACATTTGGCATTTTTACATAGCCATTTTCATCGGCCCCCGGATGGTCGGGCATAAATTTAACCGGATAAGGTTTTTTCGTGTCCTCACCGATTTTTGAGACCTCGACAATCTTCGCCCCCATCTCACGATCCAGTACATTCTTAAAAACAATGAACTGGCGCGTATAGGGGTCTTCATCCGGGGTAGGCGCGGCCGTATTTGCATTCGCCATATTCTCAGCAATAACCCGTACCCGCTCGCTCTGAGCACGCATCCCGTGGGCTGAAATTGACATGGCACTAAATAATTCACTCATAAATCTTGCTCCCTATTTTCCCTATACCCTATTGCCCACGACCCAGCGCCGTACGAATCATACCCACATTTTTCTGATACAGCGTTGTCATCAAATTATAATCCATGGTTGTCCGCGACGCTTTAATCATCTGCTCTTCAAGGATTACGGCATTACCGGCCGGAGCCACTTCATATGTTGTTTTTGTTTCACGATTTTTAGGGTCGGCAATATTATTAGGGCTAGGCATATGCATCTTGTTCGTTGCAGTAGGCCTTACAATGTTACCGCCTGTTGTTTCAGCAAGGACGCGGCCAAAATCAACCGGCAACAAGTCATGCGGCTTATAATCCGGCGTATCAGAATTAGCGACATTCTGGGATATGACCCGCTGGCGCTGATCCAGAAAGTTCATTTTTGACGTCATTGCTTTAAATAAACCGATGTTTTCCGTTGTCATAGCTTCCGTACCTCATTATTTTAATCCCCACAGGCTTTAATTTGCAGGAACCGTGCCAATGGTTGATCAGTATGATGACGGACGGGAAAATAGCGACAAAAGCGCCTTAACCCACTCTAATTTAAGCAAAATCCCAAAAAAACAAGTTGCTGTCGCCATCGATGATGGACGAAAAGAAAAGGATTTACCGCGCATTACCGCCGCTGGCAGGGGAAAAATTGCCGAGCAAATCCTGCAGCTTGCCTATGAAAACGGCATCAAAGTACGGGAAGACAGCGCCTTGGCTGAAATGCTCGCCACAATCGAGCTCGACAGCCCCGTTCCCGCCGATGCCTTTATGGCTGTGGCCGAAATATTGTCCTATGTGTATAAAGCGAACGGCGAAGCAAATCCCTTTGATGCCGTGCTTTCAGATGTTAAAGATAAAGAAGAAACGTAGAAGGCCAGACAAATGAACGATAATCAGGCACATCTCGAACAAAGCCTGCAAAAACAGATGGACAACATTAATCATGCCATCACAAAAATCAGGCAAAACGAGCTGGTTGATATTAGCTATATGAATAGCGAAGTCACCGAGCTTTGCCAAAAGATTCTTCAGGCCGAAGATCAAACTGCCAAAAATATGGAAGGCAAGGTTATTGAAATAATTAACCTTCTTGATAGTTTATCAATCGAGTTAAAAGATTATCAGGACAGGGTAGAACCGAAAGATTGATATGGAACTGATTGAATTTTCTCAAATTATTAAATTTGTTACCGCTCTCGTTTTTGTGCTGGCGCTGATGGGTGGCCTTGCCCTGGTCATGCGTAAATTCGGCAGCAACCACCCGCTCACCGCCCCCCATAAAAAGCGAATGAAAATCATAGAAGTCTTACCTTTGAGCCCTAAGCATAAGGCTCTGCTCATTAAGCGTGACGACAAGGAGCATCTGATCATTTTGGGGGCAAATTCGGAGGTCATCGTTGAAAGCGGCATAGAATCACAGCAAGATACGGAAGTCGTGCCATTAAAAGCTTCTGGAAAAGAATGATTTTCAACCACAGAGATCACGGAGATCACAGGAGTTCACAGAGATTAAAAAAATACTCTGTGCTCTCTTTTGTTGCTCTGTGTTCTCTGTGGTTAGTTTTCTTTTCTTCCCCCGCCTTCGCCCAGGCCATTACGCTTGACCTCGGTGCCGGCGCAGAAAATGCGACGGTTACAGGCCGGGTAATCCAGCTTTTGGTCATCATGACCATTATTTCGCTGGCGCCCTCCATTCTCATCATGATGACCTCGTTCACGCGGATCATCATTGTGCTTTCATTCCTACGTACTGCCATTGGAATTCAGCAAACACCGCCCAATACCGTGATGATTTCACTGGCCCTGTTTCTGACTTTCTTCATTATGGCGCCTACGCTGCAAAGCGCCTATGAGGCCGGTGTAATCCCGCTTATCAACGAAGAAATTGACGAGATCACGGCCTTTGAACGCGCCACAGACCCGTTCAAGGAGTTTATGATTCAACATGTCCGTGAAGATGATTTGCGCCTGTTCATGGAGCTGAGCGAAACACAAGCGGCCACGCCGATGGAAACACCGATACATGTGCTGATCCCGTCCTTTATGATTTCAGAACTACGCCGCGCCTTTGAAATCGGCTTTATGCTATTCCTGCCATTTTTGATTATCGACATGGTGACCGCCTCGATCCTGATGTCTATGGGGATGATGATGCTACCGCCGGTGATGATCTCACTGCCGTTCAAGATCATATTCTTTGTGCTGGTCGATGGCTGGTATTTGATCGCCGGAGCACTCATACAAAGCTTTGATGTCGGCGCCCTGCCGCCCATCCCGCCGCCGGGGTAATTTTTTTACTACAACGCCCGATTAAAAAACTTAACATTATACATAATTAGTGACATTGTACGGCAGTTTCAAAATTTACGATGAGGAAAAAGCGATGCCTATTTTTATTAACAGTGTAGAAATTAGCCCTACTGACGTCCAGATAAATGAAATAGAAAGAGCAGACAAACATCCACTTCTATTTCAAGCGATGCTTACCGCCATGGAGGACAAGACAGTTCTGGATGAAAAAATTCCCGTAAAAATTGAGAGCGGTCCAGCCCGTCACAACAACATCAAAGACGGCCCAAAGTAAAAACAATACCTCAAAACAAGTAACACAGGTTTCGATCTAATTCGAAACCGCTGCCGCATCACTGCGGTAGGACTCAAGGAAATCAGAGAACATATCAACTTCATTGACGATGGATTCGATGGTATCGCGGTCTGCTAAAATCGAGGTTTTGCGCGGCCTTGTAACAACATCAAACAACCGCGCCCGTGCCGTTTTCTTCATCGCGTCTTCATAACGACGGCGCGCATTATTCAGCGCCACACGATTGCCAGACAAATTCAGCGCCACAGCCCGGTTGAGCAATAAATCAGCCTGCCCCGGCGTTAAAGGCCTGTTTAAATCAAGCGCTTCATCCAAAATTAAGTCCTGCAAAGCTTCGGCAGCATCTTCCCATAGTCCGGACTGCCAGGCTATGTCCGCACGTAAGCGATTAACTTGCGGATCAGGGTCAAACTTATTCAGCATCTCTATCGCTTCTTCCGTGCGGTTAAGCTGTGAGAAACCGCGCGCGCGGAGCAAATCTATTTCTTTTAACTTAGCGGTGCGCTCCGCCCCAGAAAGGCTATGGGCATACACATCCCTGCCCAGAGCAAAAGCCCTCATCGCCTTACGAGCATTTTTATCAAGCAGGTGAATAGTCCCAAGACGCACCGCTATTTTAGCTTTTTCTTTGCCCTTCAAACGAAACTCCACCTGATGTTCAAGGATAGCAGCGGCCCGTCCCAACAAGTCAGCCTCCACCAAACGTTCCGCCAATTTTTGCACCAGCCTGTCCCCGGCATCGCCGGTAGGCGTTAATTCCCGGAACTCTTCATAAACCTGCACAGCATCCAGCGGCGTTAAATCTTCGTCATTCGTCAACAGCTCCTTAAACTCATTTTGCATGAATGCTGTGATGTCTTTACCTATATCTGAGTCAGGACTCATACCCGTAGCGTCCCGCAAAATTGTAAAGCCTTTCAAGTAACGATCCGTTTCCAGATATAGCCGCCCCAAAATAAAATTAATTTGAGACTCCAGCTCATTACCACGCCAAGCATAGCGCAGCCCTTCCAGACGGTCGATCGCCTGCGCCATAGTCGTGTCGCCATTTTCCATTTCCAGCATCGTCAAAGCCAACCCGGCTTTAGCGCGGTGTAAATCATCATGCCCTTTTGACAAAGGCTCCCATTGTTGTTTTGTTATCTCGTATTCACCGCTTTGCCTGTGCGCTTCGCCTTTCAGATAATCCACGCCCGCCAGCGTCCATGGTTTCAGCAAGCTCCGCTCTTTTTGTAAAACCGCCAAAATACCTTCAGCCGTTTCAACGTCACCGGAGCGCAGCGCCACTTCCGCCAGTTTCAGACCTATCTTTTCCAATAAAGGTCGCGGGTAACCAATCAAAACCGTAAAATCATCCGGCATCATCTCAACGGCCTGCTGCCAATCTTCCAGAGCCGCCAGCGTAAAAGCCCGCCAGTAATCAAGCTCGGTATACTCCTTGAGCGTCGGATGAAATAGCTCCCTAAATGCCATTTCAAACTTACCGGCCAGCGCCGCAGAGGCTCCGCGCAAAGCCCTGAATTCAAGACTGTCAGCAATATCTGGCAACTCATCAGCAGCGTAAGCCAAAAAACCAATGGCTTCCTGCCCCCTGTCATTGGAAACATTCATTTTCGCCAGTGTCAGCAAATCCTGCACCCGGCCATTATTATCTTTCATCGCCATGCCCGCGAGAAGAATACGCTGATTTTCATCAAGAGCTTGCAAGCCGCCCATCATCCAGCGGTCAAAATCAAAGATACGCCGGATTTCTTTTCCCGGCTCCGGCGGCTTATCAACAATCGTGACTTCCTGTACGTCCTCACGCATCTTCCGCCTGGTTATATCCTTCGCCGAGGAAACAGCCAGACCGCCCGGGCGCGTTATTTCAACACCGGCTCCTTTTAACTCTACTTCAAGGTCATCCACCTTGGGCTGCACGGCGATTCCGACGATGCTTTCAAGCGCATTGAAATCGACCATATGGCGCATAGGCCCTGAAAACTGATCAGCCTGCTCTACGGTTACCACCTTCAAAATATCACCTATGGAAGGGTCCGGTATTTCAACAACTTTGGTTGTCATGAAAAGAGGCCAGGTTACGACCCCGCCGCGAACGATCCGGGCACGAGAAAAAGACCGGTTTATTTCAACAGGATCAATATCGCGTTTATTAGGCGTAACAATAACGCGCCAGATAAGACCACCGCCTTCGCCATAAATCTCCATGTTTTCACTGCCCGGCGGCAGCTTTGTTCGGTAGGCTACCCCGCCCTTAAGCTCAAGACGCTGAAAAGAACCAAACTGATCTGCTTGCTGCCCGGCAATCTGCGGCGGAATAGACGTCTCCGGGTTGTCATAGACAATCCACAACCAATCAAGCCTACGAAAAACAGCAAGCCCGACAGACTCAGTAACAGAAACTGTAATCACATGAGGAGCCAAAATCGGAGATGCCGGTTTTTCTACTTCATCAACAGGATCCGCATAAACAGTTTCTTTCAGTGCCACACGTTCGATCTTTTTAACAGGGGCCGCCTTAACCTGTAGCTGTTCCAGCTTTTTTTCAGGCTTTATCTGAACAGGCTGGGCAGTTTTCTTGGTAGAACCGGGGAGGTCAAAAACATCAAGGACAACCTTGCTACCCACCGTAAAATGTCGAAAACGGCTTCCCTGTGAAATCTTAAAGCTAACCTGTAAATTTGTACCGTCAGAAGATAACTGCGTCACATCAAGAATATTCGTATTTTTTCCATGTTCGGTGCCCCCGAATGTCATGTCCGCCGCCACATGAAAACTAGTAATAATTTCTCCGGGCGCTATTTCTTCTACCTCGTAAGGTACAAAAGACGGCCAATCAAAAACAGCCCGTGTATAGCCATCATGTATTCCCGTACGCAAAATCACCGCCGACTGCGCATAAGCAGGCAGACAGAAAAACAAAAAAGCCGATAATGTCAAAACGATATGGCGTATCATTAAATTAAAAATGCCATGTGGTTAACGAAAGAACAAGGCCAGAACCAGCCTCGCGGAACCATTATACGCTAATCAAAGGCAGGATCTAAAAATACTTTTTGTTTTGAGCCATCATGATCCATGACAATGATATCTACCCGCCGCGCCAGATCGAGGCGCAAATCTTCTTCCACTATGCCTTGCAGGTCATCATAGCGTCCACTGGAATGACCGTGAATAGTGACCTCGCCCTCATAACCAACATTTTCCAGAATTGCTGCGACACTGGCTGCGCGCGCCATAGAAAGGTCCCAATTCGAATCAAACTGCCCTGCCCCTCCGCTCACAGGCCGGGGATCAGCATGACCAGCGATCTCTATTTTATTTCTAATACGGGACAAGGAACCACCGAGAGAATAAAGGGCCCGCGACCCATCTTCTTTAACAGCGGCGGCGCCTAAATCAAAAAGAAGGTCGCGCGGCAGGGAAATCACCAACTGCCCCGGCTGCGGCGTCAAAGTAACCTCTTCCATAAACTTACTCTCACTGAGAACCGTCTCCATCAATGAAGCCAAATAGCTAATATTCAAAGCCTCATCAAAGTCAATTTTATCAATATTAACCGCATCTTGAGTCCCTCTATTTTGAGGCGCGCCATAAAACTTGTTAAGCTCTGACTGCAAAGCAGACGTAATTTGCGACCAGTCCTGCTGTTCCGGCTCCGCCATAGAAAACAGCAACACAAAAAATGTCAGCATAAGGGCCATAACATCCGTAAAAGAAACCAGCCAGGTATTTGAGCTCTCTTCCTGTCCATGAACATCACCCCTACGGCGGTCGACACGCTTACCAGTTATCGGCGCAAGAGCCTCTTCATCGTGTTCGTCTTCATTTTTTGTTTCATCATCACTGCTCATTTTCATCAGGCCCCAGAGGATTAAAAGCTATATGACGACGAAAAATAATTTCAACCATATCTTCCTCCCCTTTTTGTAGTCCTACACTAACAAGTTTTGTAGGCAAACCGGCATCTTCTATCTTGCTTGCAATCCGTCCCATTTTTTTCATTAAAGCGGCGAGTTTTTTAGGGCGGCGATTTTGCAACCGTGCCGGATTTTCATTTACATTCAGGACTATATCCATACGGTAAGGAATATTACCTGTGTCCATATCCACCAACGAAATCAGAGTCGGCAAGAAAAAGCCCTTTAAAAACTGTGCCTGCTCTCCCTCCTCCTGTTTCTTAACCTTACTCGGCTGCCCTACAGCTAAAATGGCCTCTTCAAAATCATCAAAAGGAACTTTTACATACATCACCCCCTTACGATTACTGACGACGGCTTCGTGACTGGGGATCTGGGACTTGAAAAGGGCTTGCATCTTATCCAGCGCACTCCCTTCATTAATAGACTTACTCTCATCTTCCGTGACAGAAGGACTTTCTTCAACGCGCTCATCTTCTTGAAGACGTGAAGAAAAAACCTCTCCTAAACTATCCATGATCGGGCGGACTTTGGTTTCCTCATAACTTGAAATAGCGTTCAGCACGATAAAAAAGGCTAAAAGCATGATAAAGAGAGACAAACCAAGAAGCTGGGCTGACATAGAGCGCGCTGTCCCCGCGCCGGTTTTACGTCGTCTGTTCCTCATAGCACCTCTTTCCCGCCCGGTCTTTCCGTTGGGGCGGGATGTTATTTCATCACTGGAACTAATAAAATGAGCCATTTGAAAATTTACAATAAAATAAAGACACCCTCACAAGAGAGTGATTGTATAATACAAGCATGCCTGCATCTGCTTAAAATTTCACGTGTTAATTAATCAAATTCAGCAAGAAGTTTGTCAATATCGTCCTGACTGATCGCTTTATCCGGCATTTGCGGGCCATTTAGCAAGCTATCAGGGCCGGAACTTCCCTCTGCTTCTCCCGCCGCCGTAGAGGTAGGATCCGCCATACCAGGCATTTTATCTTCCACAACTTTGAGGATTTTGCCCACCTTCTCTTCGATCGCCTGCAATGTCTGGACAACTTTTGTAATACGTTGGCCGGTAATGTCCTGAAATGAGCAAGCTTCGTAAATTTTTGTAACCTCGGCCCCAATTGCTTCAGCCACAGGGGCATCCATCTTGTCCGTATTCTGCTGAATCACGTCGCAACAATCCATAATTGCGCCTGTTGCCTCTTCCGTAGCCCCAACAACGGCATCAAGCTCATCCGTCGCCGTTGGAATGTGAACCCCTTTAATATCACCGGGATTGGCAGAGCACACCTCGCGGCGGGCCTCTTCTATGATATTTTTCAGATCAAGCAACTCTTTTGCCAGGACATCTTTTGCCACAGGCTCGTTTTGCTGAACCTTATCAATAACAGAATTGATAATCTTCACGACCTGATCGCGTTCATAGGTATCGCTGTTCAACTGCGCATTCTCCGACATAGTAAATTCCTTCTTGTATTAAAACCCATATTAAAAGCTTCCGATAGAGGAGACCATCTTCTGCTTTAATGTATCAGCATTAAAAGGCTTCACGATGTAATTATTAGCACCGGCCTCTTTAGCCGCAATAACATTTTCTGTCTTGCTTTCAGCCGTCACCATAATAAACGGAACCTCTTTGTGCTTATCATCGTTGGCCCGCACAGCCTTAAGTAGGTCTATGCCCGTCATCGGCTCCATATTCCAGTCAGAAATAACAAGGCCATATTCCTTGTGTTTCATCAGATCCAGAGCCATTTCACCATCTGTTGCCTCATCTACATTCATAAAACCAAGCTGCCTGAGCAAATTTGTTATAATCCTCAGCATGGTTTTGTAGTCATCGACAATCAATATGTTCATGTTTGTAACTGACACCCGTCTCTCCTTTATCTTTGCTGCGCTGTTTCCCTAAGCCGTTCTTCTGCTTTTTATCTATCTGGTCTATCCAGTCTATAAAAATCATGTTTAAAGTTTCTTAAAAAAAGTCACTTTTACCAAATTATTTTTAAGATAACATAGCCCTGTATGAGATTTTACTGTTTTTAGTCGCTAGCGCCTGGTCATTGCGGCGGGATTGAAGGAATTTGCTTCTGCTGCGCCAAAAGAATAGTAACGGCGCGCGCTCTGTCCGCGCTCATTTCCGCAAGGATAGGCGAAGATTTTCGCTCTGACATACGCGACATCATCGAAAGCAACACATCCATATCTAGAGTATTGAAAATACGGGCGGCATCTTTGGCTTTCATGCCTTCATATATCTTAACAAGACTTATTATACGCCCCTGCTCCTCATCAGACTGTTTTTTCAGCAGCCCCTGAATCTCGTTCCGAACAACTATCATTTCGCGCAATTTTTGATCCAGCTCGCGCTCAGCCGCTTCAAGTAAGGCTTCGCGGCCCGCCAGAGATTTCTCACTGCTCTCCAGCGCCTCACGCCGCGCCGCCAGGTCTTTATAAAGGCCCATCTTCACTTCTGAATAATCAAACTCAGCTTCCGTTGCATCTTTCCATTCCTCATTCTTCTCCTCCTTCTCCCCTTCAGATTGGGAGGAAAGGGACGCGTCATCACCATGGCCGTCAACAGATTCGAGGGGGGGGACTGCAGAATGCTCTTCATCATCGCCCGGCAAAACAGGGGCATCAACCTCAACCTCATGCTGTGCAAAAGCGGTTATACTTAAAGCAAAATCACCCGCGCGCACCACGAAACACAGGCTGGCGACAAGAACCAAAAGCGGTAAAATACGGAGTTTCTGGAACATGATCATGATACACCCCCAGCCCCCGTCCTTGTTTTCTTGCTCAGAGCCTCATAAAGCTCTCTTTCCGCCCGGCTGGAAAATTTATCGGGGGAGGAATCCTCTTCATAATCGCCGCCCATTAAACCTTCTTCATCCATATCGTCTTCACTATCATTTTCAAATTCAGAATCATGGATAGCAAAGCCAGACAAAGGCCTGTTTGGTACCGGGTTTTTCTTCTCACGAGGAGGCAAGTCAAAACCGGCAGCGCCTCGGGAACTTTTACCAGCACTTCTACCTGGCGCTTTAGATGTTCTTACATTTTTATCCGCCAGCTTCTCCAGCTTTCCCGCCAGACTATTACCGGACTGATTCATAATCTGCAATTCTTCAGATAGCGCCTGCCCTTCATTAATAAGAGATTGCAGGTCGCGCCCGGACTCTTTTGCATTTTCGCGCAAGCCCCCTATAGCACGCTCGGCTTTCTCAATACTTGTAGAAAGCTCCCCTATCAGCTTTTCCAAATCCTTACGGCTATCCCGAAAGACTTTTATATGGAGAGACAAACGCGCCGCATAGAAAATAGTTCCCGCAAGAAGCAGAATAACAAGACCATCAAGAATGATTGAGACTGGTAAACTCGTCACGAGTCGTCCTCTTCTTCCGGCGGAACATATCGTTCAATACACACAGCGATATTACCCTGCTTCTGCCCCACAGGGCCTCTAAACATTGGAAAATGACCACAACGTAACTCCAGCTCATCGTCAGTTCTCGTGGTAAACATCACCCGCGTACCCACTTTCCAGTTCAACAAATCATCCAAAGAAATCGCTTTCTCGCCAAGAACGGCCTGCAACTGAACATCCGTCTTGTAGAGTTCCTGCGTCAAGTGATTTTCCCAGATTGAATCGCGACCAAATTTTTCCCCCATGAACATTTGCAGCAATAATTCACGAATAGGCTCAATCGTCGCATAAGGGATAAGGATCTCAATCCGGCCACCGCGATCACCCATATCAACACGCAACCTTGCAAGCACACAGGCATTACCGCTCTGAGTGATGGTCGCAAAGCGTGGGTTGGTTTCCATTCTGTCCAGAGAAAAACTAACCGGCGAAAGAGGGTCAAAAGCCGAAGATAAATCACTCAAGGCCACACTAACCATGCGCTCAACAAGTTTGGATTCAATCGTTGTATAAGGCCGCCCTTCGACACGAATCGCAGGCGTACCTTTTCGTCCTCCCAGCAACACATCAACGATTGAATAAATCAACGCACTGTCGGTCACCAGCAAAGCGTGGTTATCCCACTCCTCTGCCTTAAAAACAGATAGCATGGCAGGAAGCGGTATCGAATTCATGTAATCGCCGAAACGTACCGTTGAAACCTGGTCAAGACTGACCTCAACATTATCCGATGTCAGGTTCCGCAAAGTTGTCGACATCAGGCGCACAAGCCGGTCAAAGACAATATCAAGCATCGGCAGGCGTTCATAATTCACCATCGCCGAATTAATCAGCGCCATCACGCCAGAAGCTTCGTCACCACCAACAGAATCTTCGTCAAAACCGAGGAGGCTATCAATCTCATCCTGATTCAGGATACGTGTGCCGCCCTCCTCATCAGCTGTAGCGTCAGGCTCAGGCGTAGCGTCAGGGGCAACGACATCGCCGCCACCATCGTCCTCGCCGTCTTCGGCCATGGACTCCCAGTCCTCCATCATGGACTTTTCTTCGTCGCTCATTTCCTCGAGCTCGTCGGCGTCCGTATCACTCATTTTTACGCCTCAATTTATACCTCTTTCCAAAATACCGCGCTCTCTTTGCCTTTATTCTTATTGTATCAGTATTTCCTGAAACAGCACATCTTTGACCTCAATCGGGTAAGCCGCAGCGTTAACCCGGGACAGAAGCTCCATCTGCAATCTGTATATACCTTGTGACCCGCGTAAGTCCTTAACGCGCAATTCTCTCAAGTAAGTTTGGAACTGATCCACCACACGTGGCATCACAGCTTCAACCGCCATCAAGTCGCTTTGACTTTCCAGCTCCAATTGCACACTCAAACGTAGATAACGAGAATCTCCCCCGCCATCAGCACTTAAATTTACAATCATATTGGGGATTTCAAGAAAATGGGCACCTGACACATTCCCTTCTTCACCATGACCGCCGCCGCCATGAGCATCAGCTTTTGCCTCTTTACCGTGAGCACCTTCTTCTCCTTTACCACCAAACATTTTTTCAAATGTACCGGTAAAATAAAGACCGCCGCCAACGCCGGCTAAAATGAACAGGGGCAACACAATAAAAAGGACAATCTTCTTAGCGTCAAGGCCGCCGCCACCTTCGCCTTCTTCTCCTTCGCCTTCATCACCATCAGGGTCAAGTGAAGGCTCCGTCGCCTTTTGTTTTTCTTCCTTTTCATCTTCCTCAGACATGGTCAATTTCTCCTGAAATTCAATACCAGACTAACATAATCCAGCCGTAAAGCTGTTAATTTTACTAACAATACTAACAAAATACGCTCTACCCGTTAACAGTCCCTGTCCTTATCCCCCATTCCATGCACAAGGAAATTTTTGCCTAAAAGCACAGTTTCACCCGTAAATTTTTGCCGAACCACTTTACCAAACCACCTTAAAAAACACCTAATTCATTGAAAACAATGGACTAAAAAACATGGCATGGCAGGTGCACTTACAAGCTACGAGGACAAAGATTTACGCAAACGGAAATAAAAGCAGGCAAGGTACATAATGGAAAATACAGCCTTCATAGGACTATCCAAACAAATTGCTCTACGGACGCAAATGAATGTGATTGCCAATAATGTGGCAAACTTGTCCACCCCCGGATACCGCGCCCAGAATATGGTTTTCACCGAATTTGTAGAGAAACCGCCCGGCAAACATGATTCTTTAGGGAAGCAAGACCCTGTCTCCATGGTTCTTGATTACGGCCATTACCAGGTTACAGCGCCCGGCCCGATGAAATTTACAGGGAACGATCTTGATGTTGCCCTGGAAGGTCCCGGCTATCTCGGCGTAGAAGCTCCTGATGGAGAAAAAACATACACCCGTGCCGGCAGTTTCCAAGTCAACACACTTGGTGAGCTAGTGACCGGCAGAGGACACAAAGTTATGAGCGAAGGCGGCGGCACAATCACCATTCCTGCCGATGCCGGAAAAGTAAGAATTGCTGAAGATGGCTCGGTTGCCACAGAAGATGGCGAAATCGGCAAGCTAATGATGGTCGAATTCGAAAATTTACAGGATTTAAAAGCTAGCGGTGACGGCCTTTACAGAACAGAAGAAGAAGGCACACCGGCCACAAACACAAGGGCAATACAAGGCATGCTGGAAGGCTCAAACGTTCAGCCCGTTCTGGAAATGACCAGAATGATTGATGTTTTACGCGCCTACCAATCAACCCAGCGCATGCTGCAATCAGAACATGACAGGCAACGAACCATGCTTCAGCGCCTGTCCAGAGGACAGTAAAAATTAAATAATGTTGATGAATAAACAAGGAGAAAGACAATGCGTTCTTTAGATATAGGTGCCTCAGGAATGCTCGCGCAGCAGATGAACGTAGATGTCATCTCGAATAATATCGCGAACATGACAACCACGGGCTTTAAACGCCAGCGCGTTGATTTTAAGGATTTGATTTATCAAAATATCGATAAGCCCGGAGCGCAATCCTCTGATATTGGAACGCTCCTGCCTTCAGGACTACAGCTTGGTCTGGGTGTCAGGGTCGGATCGGTTTACAAAATCCATGAGCAAGGCCCCATGCAAATCACAGAAAACCCCCTTGATCTAGCAATCACCGGTGACGGATTTTTCCAGATCACCCTGCCTGATGGAGAAACAGCTTACACACGGTCCGGTGTTTTTCAAATCAACGAAAACGGCTCCATTGTAAACACGCAGGGCTTTGAACTTGATCCCGGCATTGTCGCCCCTCAAGACACAGTCTCTCTCGAAATCAATGAAAGCGGAGAAGTCTTTGCCGACATTGCGGGACAGATCAACCTAACCAATCTGGGACAAATTCAACTCGCTACATTTATCAACCCGGCCGGTCTGGAAGCTATCGGCGACAATATGTTTCTTGAAACAGAAGCCTCCGGCACCGCGCAAGCGAACAACCCCGGTACAGACAACACCGGCACAATCCGTCAGGGCGCGCTGGAAAGCTCCAACGTCAATGTGGTGGAAGAAATCACCAGTCTGATTACGGCACAAAGAGCCTATGAGATGAACTCTACCGTGATCCGTACCAGTGACGAAATGATGCAGAGCGTTGCACAGCTAAGGTAAGCGCGAAAAATAACAGGAGAAAAAAGATGAGCAATCTCGCTATAAAACTTGATTTTACATTCAGAGTTATCGTTCTGGTCTTTGCCATGACACTCGGCGTGATGTTCATCTTTCTTGGTGCCCGCAATGCCTTGGCTGCCAACCTGAACGAGACGGCAACGGTTACCGGAAATGTCCTGACCGTTGGTGATATTTTCAGCGGCCTATCTTATGAAACGGCCTCAAAGGTTCTCGGTCCTGCCCCACTTCCCGGAAAAGACATGGTTTTGAACGCCCGTACATTAATGCATATTGCAATGGCCATGGATCTGTCATGGAAACCAAGTCACAGCGGCGAACAAATCACCATTCGCCGGGAGGCTACATTAGTCACAACAGACGACATCAAAAATGCTGTAGCAAATGACCTAAAACAAAAAGGAATTGATGGCCGGTTTAACGTCAGCTTTTTCAGCACCGCACAACCGGAAATGATTTTGCCCTATGGTGAACTTGCCGCCGTGGAAATTTCAAATTTAAGCTTTGATCCGCAACATGATCGTTTTACAGCAACACTAAAAGCGCCATCAAACGACAAGGCTCTTGCCAAACTAACTGTCTCGGGAAAAATCGAGCGACTTATACCGGTGCCTATCCTGAAAAAAACCATGTCCAGCGGCGATGTTATTAACGCCTATGATATCGAATGGGTCGACGTCAAAAGTAACGACCTGCAAAACGATGTTGTTTTAAACGCCGATGATATTGTCGGCATGACCCCGCGCCGCATGATTATATCCGGCAAGCCTGTACGCGGCAACGAACTGGAACGCCCGCAACTGGTTTCGCGCGGAGACACCATCACAATTACATACAACGACGGATTTATGCTACTCACAGCTCAGGGTAAAGCCATGCAGAGCGGTGCCAAAGGTGACATCATCCGTGTTGCAAACACAAGCAGCAACCGTACGGTTGAAGCGTTTATTGAAGGCGAATTCACTGTAACGGTAATGCCTTAAAAATGGAGGCCGATATGAAAACGACCATGAAAAAATATAAAAACATAGGACTGGCTTTGCTAATGGGCTGCTCACTTACGGCCTGTAGCTCTATGGACAGACTTGCCAATGTTGGCAACCCGCCGCCTATGACTGCGATTGAAAACCCGCAGCTAAAAACGGATTACAGACCGGTCAGCATGCCTATGCCGGCTCCTGTCGCAGAAAAGAAACAGCCGAACTCGCTATGGGCATCAAACCGCAAAAACTTTTTCAAAGACCAGCGCGCCAGTGATGTCGGAGATATTTTGACCGTTCTTGTTAACATTCAAGACACAGCCGAGCTGGACAATGAAACCGAAAGAACCCGCAACAACGGTGAAACAGCGCAGCTACCAGCCCTTGGCGGCTACGAAGCCAGTCTGGGCCGCATTCTACCGCAAGCCATAGACCCGGCGAGTATCACCGATCTTGGCTCTACGTCCCGTAGCGTTGGCAGCGGCACAGTTGAGCGAGAAGAAGAAATTGAAGTCAAACTAGCGGCGCTCATTACACAAATATTGCCAAACGGTAATCTTGTGATTAACGGCAGTCAGGAAGTTCTGGTTAATTTTGAAAAACGTATCCTGAAAATTGATGGTGTTATAAGACCAGAAGATATTTCAACCAACAATACAATCAATCACGACCAAATCGCTGAAGCGCGTATTATTTACGGCGGCGAAGGGCATATCACAGATGTGCAACAACCGCGCTACGGTCAGCAGGTTTACGACATTCTGTTCCCGTTCTAATAAATTTCCTCCACCAAGAAAAAACCAACTTACGGCCCCTCAAACAGGGGCCGTTTTTTGATGGCTACCTTAAGGGGTCGCCTTGATTAGTCGTCGCGGTGAGTTTTTTCCATGCGCTCGTGTTGTTCCTGCGCTTCAGTCGTCAACGTAGCCACAGGCCGGGCATTAAGCCGGGCAATTTGAATCGGCTCGCCAGTATCTTCACAGTAACCGTAAGAATCATCATCAATGCGCAATATCGCTTCATTGATTTTAGAAATCAGCTTACGTTCCCGGTCACGGGTGCGCAATTCCAGAGCATGATCGGTCTCAGCCGAAGCTCTGTCCGCCAGGTCCGGCTTTTGAAGCTCGGTTTCCTGTAATGTATTGGCAATCGTATCTGACGATTCCCTTAAAAGCTCTTCCCGCCAATTAATAAGTTTCAGGCGAAAATACTCAAGCATAGTCGGGTTCATAAAGTCCCCTTTATCCTTTTCCGGATCATAATCGGGAGAGACGAGAACACTTGCTGGCACTGCCATGGCTCAAAATCCTTTCAACATAAAATATCTTATCGGAAACAACGCAGGAATATAAAGACAATAGCCCGTAAAGGCAAGATAGTAATAAATTTTCCAGAACTAAGAATTCAAAGCCCGGCGCATTTTAGCGATTTCGACCTGCGCTCTTAGATCAATTTCATCAAGAATGGCTGTCAGCTCCGGGTCCATGACCTTTTCACGGTGCGCAGCAATAACATCAGCCACGTTAATGACATGTCCTACGGTCAATGTGCCTGTGAGTAGTCCCATCCGTATACTATCAAGCTCATCCAGAATGCCCTCCGCCCTGACCTGCATCCTTTGGCGGGCCGCGCGCTCCGTTGGATCTTCAGCAGCCTGCACAGATAAGAGGGCATCAACCTTGGCGATGGAATGAGTGGGCGACGCGCCGCCCGCCTCTTTTGCACCGCCCGTGACCATACTCCCGAATGACCCGTCCCCTGAGGAGACGGCCCCCTTCTTTTTCGTCTGGCCAGCCTGCCGAGCCTTATCCGGACCTTCAACTTTCATACCAAACCTTCAACTTTCGTGAGTGAATCCTCTTGATCTTCCTAGTTTACCACCTTTGCCAGGGGAAAGGTCAAGCACCCGGAAAAAATTGCCGCCCTGACAATAAAAGTGAACAAAACTGCCCACCTTCTCTATTTTTTATAACACCAAAAATCAATATAACACGCTGAAAAACAACAATAAAAACCAAGATCAGAACTTGGCATGGCGTTCGCAACGATAAGAGCGAAGAAAACTAACAAATATTAAGTTATGGCAAAAAAATGCTAAAACAAATGAAAAATATTACAGCCACCGTAATTCTCGCAGCACTTTTGCTCGGCGGGATTTCCTTCACGGCACAGGCAAAAACGACCCGGATCAAGGACATCGTTGATATTGAAGGTGTTCGCGACAATCCGCTGGTTGGTTACGGCCTTGTTGTCGGCCTGAACGGCACTGGAGACTCTTTAAACAACTCCCCTTTCACCGAACAGAGCCTGATCGCCATGTTAGAGCGTCTGGGCGTTAATGTTCGCGGCCAGAACCTGAACACAGCAAACGTAGCTGCCGTTATGGTCACCGCCACCCTGCCACCTTTCGCCAATCAAGGCTCACGGATTGATGTCAATATTTCTACATTAGGCGATTCCGAAAACCTGCAGGGAGGCACTCTACTGGTTACCCCCCTGATGGGCGCCGACGGTAAAGTTTATGCCGTAGCGCAAGGTGCGGTTAACATTTCCGGATTTTCAGTCAGGGGACAAGCCGCAACCTTTATTCGTAATATTCCTACAGCAGGACGCATCCCCGGCGGCGCCATTATCGAACGCGAAATCGATTTTAACCTGAATGATTTTAAAGAAATTCATCTTGCGCTACGCAACCCCGATTTCACAACGGCACGCCGTATTTCAAGAGCCATCAATGGCTTTCTGTCTGACAACATTGCCGTAGCCGAAAACTCCGGCAGCGTAAAACTAACAATGCCGATAAGCTTTAAAGGCACGATCATTGATTTAATTACAGACATAGAGCAGCTGCCGGTACAGCCGGACCAGCCCGCCCGCGTCGTTATTGATGAACGTTCTGGCATTATCGTGATGGGCTCGGATGTCACAATAAGCACCGTCGCCATCGCACAAGGCAGCCTGACAATTAAAGTCACCGAAACACCACAAGTTTCCCAGCCGAACCCCTTCTCCGCACAAGGCCAGACTGTTGTCGTGCCGCGCACGGATATTGAGGTCAACACCGGCGAAGACGTGAAGCTGGGGATACTGACAAGCGGCGTCACGCTACAGGATTTGGTCACGGGACTGAACCGCCTCGGCGTTGCACCACGAGATACGATTTCAATCCTGCAAGCCATCAAAGCCGCCGGTGCCCTGCAGGCAGAACTACAAACAATGTAACGAGAATATAACGAGATTGATGTGATGAACGAGTTAATGACAGCAGATACGAATATAGGGCTTATGCGGGCGGCGCAGCAGCAAGCCATGCAAAGCGCCCAAATGCTGAAAAATGAAGGTCAGATCAAAAATTTTGAGCAGATCGAAGAAGCAGCAGAAGAGTTCGAAGCTGTTTTTCTTACTGAAATGATGAAGCCCATGTTTGCCGAAGTTCATAAACCAAATCCGCTCTTTGGCGGCGGTCACGGCGAAAAAGTTTTCAACGGCTTCATGGTTCAGGAGTACGGCAAGTTGATGGCCCAGCAAGGCGGCGTAGGTCTGGCTGAACACGTCAAAGCAGAAATGATCAGGATACAGGAAGCACAGAAGGAGCAGGAATAATGGCTACAGATAAATCTTTCAATACCGAAAGCGCGGAGCAGCCAAAGACATTGGTTCTTTCAAGCAACCCCAACAAAGCCATGCAGCAGATGATGGAAACAATAGACTCGCTGCGTGATGTCTACACAGAAGAAAACAGTGCCCTTCTGGGGTCCGACACCAAAAAATTTCTAAGCCTGCAAAGTAAAAAAATTGCGGCGGCCCGTGACTATCAAAACTGCAGCCAGCAATTACTGGAACGCGGCAGCGACCTTCAGCATATCGACATTGCCCTGAAAGAAGAGCTTGCAAACAAACAGGAAGAATTCTCCGGGATCATGACTGAAAACTTAAAAGCTCTGGACACCTTGCATAAGGGCGTCAAGCGCTTAAACGACAGAGTTGTCAGGTCAGCACGTGAGGCCGTTCAAAATCACGTGAATTACAGCGCGACCGGCAACCTGCAGAAAAATGACCGCTCGGTTTCAATGGGTATCAGCGAAACCGTTTAAGAAAACAAGGACATAAAACAATGGATATAAGTGCTTTAACACAACAGGCAGCGACCAACGGCAAAGGCCCCGTTACCGGACAAGTGCCGGCGAGCGCGGGCATGTTCGGCACCGTGGCAGGCGCCAGTTTTATGGATCTTATTTTTGCGCATCTGGCCGCAGACACAAAAATACCGAGCAGTGGTCTGATACAAAACGGACTACAAAACAGCGAGCTAATTGCCAGCCAGCCAGACTATGACGGGCATACAGAACCCCTGACAACGCAACAAATTCTACAGGCCATTCTTGAAACCGATCCGGCGGCACTGGAAGAGATGGCATCTGAACTTCCGGAAGGCGTTACGCCAGAAAGTCTTATAAACGCACAGACAAATGCACAGGCAAGCCTGGAAGTTCCGCTATCGCCTTCTCCGAAAAAGCTGATGGACTTTCTAGAGTCTCTTGTTGCCGGACTGCCGCAAGAAAACAAGCCTATTGTTCTTGATATTGCCCCCGGCCAAATCAAAAAGATTTTTGGTAGAATTCAAATTGAGGTTGGTGAAAACGGTGAAGCAACCTCCCCTGCCCTGATTGCCACAGGACTAACCCCTGAAAAACTGACCGCGATTTTGGAAGACATTGTCGACGGCAATGAACAGGGTGAAGGCATTATTATAGGCATGATTAAAATCTTGCCACCGCAAGCAAAAAAAGAAGCTATTTTTCTGCCGCGCGGTCTTGTCATTGTCCAGCCACAACACCCCGCCGGAGAAATCAGCACACCACAAGCAATGGCAGAGGCTGAAAACAATACACTTATGAAGGCAAATAGCCTGACGAGTGACACGACAGGGTTCCCATTAGAAGAAGACGACTTTGAAGGTGTGCTGCGCGTTCTCGAAAGAGCGCAAAATAAAGCGCTGGAGCGCGGACAAAATAACCCCGGCCTTGAAAAAGCGATCAACACTATCAAACAAATCAGTGCGGGGCTGAGTACGGTTCAAGGAGCCCCGCCGACTTTGGGTGCAATTTTCACCAGCTTCGTATTAGACAGCATTTATCCGGAAGGGCTGGATTTTGCCGGCGCGCCGGGGCAGAGCATGAACCTGACCGGCCCGGCACAATTTGCCAGCCTGATAGGACAAGCCCAACATGCGGGACTGCCACACCCGGCGACACAGGTAATTGCAAGCACAATCACCAAGGCCGCGACAAACGGAGAAGCCAAAAACATCACGATACAGCTTGACCCGCCGGCTCTTGGCAAAGTTCGGATCAGCCTTGATTTCAACAATGAGAGCCAGACGATGAAAGCCCTGCTGGTTGCAGAAAAACCAGAGACTTTCCTAATGCTGCAAAGAGACGCGCAAATACTTGAACGCGCTTTGCTCGATGCGGGCCTCGATGTTGATAGCGGCGGTTTGAGCTTTGAACTCTCGCAAGACGGCAATTTGTTTGATGACGACAACAAAGGTCAGGGCGGAAGTTCCGGCGACGGCAATAACGGCGAAGGATCCGAAGCTGCCGCAGACGAAAACATAGAAATCATTGAAACCACGATGGACTGGTATGCCGACCCTAATACCGGGCTGATGCGCTATGACGCGCTGGTTTAATGAAGATTGTAATGAAGGAGATATGAAATGGCATCTGACGTAACAGTAACAGGAGCAGTACAGGACGCGCAAAGAACGCAAGCGCAGTCTACAAAACTGGCCGAAGATTTTGATCAGTTTTTAATCCTGCTCACAACACAGCTTCAGAACCAGGACCCTTTGGACCCAATGGATTCAGCTGAATTCACCAGCCAGCTCGTGCAATTCAGTCAGGTCGAGCAAGCGATCAACCAGAACCAGAAACTTGATGATCTGGTTAGCCTCCAACTCGGCAGTGTCTCCAGTGTCGCTCTCGGTTATGTCGGCCTTGATGTCAACTACCTCAGCAGCGACATGGATTTCAGCGGCGAAGAGCCTGTCAAGATCAGCTATGCGCTGGGACAAGATGCTTCGGAAACAAAAATCAATATTTTCAACGAAGGCGGCGATTTAGTCTTTAGCACGAACGGACCAAACACCGCAGGCTCCCATGAGTTTATCTGGGACGGCGAAAATCTGGGCGGCGGTATTTCAGAACCCGGCACATACAGCATTTCAATTGACTCGCTGGATTCAGAAGGTCAGGGCATCGACACAAGCACAGTTGTTTCCGGTCATGTACGAGGCATTGAATCCCAAAACGGTATCGTCTTTCTTTTGATCGGCGAACGCGCCGTACCACTAGGACAAGTTATCAACGCCACCACACCGGAAGAAGACCCGCCAGAGGAAGATGCTCCTCCGGCTGAAGGCGAAATCATCCCACCTCCACCAGTTGAAGGAGGCACAGCATAATGAGTTTGTTCGGTTCTTTATATACAGGCGTAGCCGGAATGAATGCCCAGACTCAGTCTACGGCAAACATCTCGACCAACATCGCCAATATTGGAACGACGGGCTACAAGCGCGGCGAGACGGTTTTCTTTGATCTTGTTACAGACAAGACAAGACCCGCCAACTTCTCTAATGGCTCCGTAGCCACAACCAGAATTCAGCGCATCGACCAACAAGGCCAGATGCAACAAACACAATCCGGCACAGAAATCGCCATTTCAGGCAACGGATTCTTCACAGTTAAAACAGGTGCCGACCCGGCACTGGAAACACTCTACACCCGTAACGGCGCCTTCTCCCCGGACTCCGAAGGTATTTTAAGAAACAGCGCAGGCTTCGTACTTTATGCATGGCCCGTGGATGCCAATGGCGTCCCAACGACAACCAATAGTGAAGCATCACTGGTTCCGGCTGACATTAATATTTTGGACGAAATATCAAGAGCAACAACGCAGTCAGAGCAAGTTGTTATTCTAAACGCCAGTGAAGAATCCATTGACCCGTACACACTTCCGACCGGTCCGCAACAACTACCGATTTCCGGCGAAGATTCTGATTTTTCAAGAAGCCTGACAGTTATTGACAGCACAGGCACCCCGCGCGACCTGAACTTTGAATACCGCAAAATCGTTGGCCCTATGGGACATTTAACCTCCGGCACATTAGGTCTAAATTTCTCCGATGTTCTAGTAGGAGGTCTTTCCAGTCCTACACCGGCTATTGTTGCAGGCGATACATTTAACCTTACATCTGGCGGTAACGCCCTTACCGTTGATTTTGTAAACGGCCCGGCAGACATTTCGATAAATCAAGCCAACACAATGCAGGATGTCCTGAATGTCATCAATAATTTCACAGATGGCGCAAACAATGATGTCTTTAGCGCGACCTTAACAAGCAATGGTCGCCTTCTCGTACGCGCCGTAGATCCGGCTGCGTCCATTGACACTTCTGCCAGCAGCGCGAATGTGATCGGCGTCACAGGCTTTGATATTATAAACGATCCCAGCGGTGACGGCTCCCCTCTTATATTCGAGCCAGACGCTTCACTGACGGCGAACGGTGTTGCCAATCCGAACCAGACAGACCTTCCCGTCTTTGCCAACACCACCGACCCTAACCCGTTTGGCTGGTGGGAAATGCGAGTCACAATTGCAGACCCGGCCGACCCGACAAATACGGCCCTGCCCCCGGTAGAACTGAGTAAAGGTCTGCTTAATTTTGACGGCTCAGGAGTGCTAAACGCACTACCAAATGCCGCCGGAGAAACCTTGCTGAACCTTAACAACATTAATTTTGACAACGCTGTAGCTGGCGAAGAAATAAGCGTTGCGACCGACATATCCGGCTATCAGCAATTCGCGGCCCCTTCCTCTGTTCTCTTATTTGAACAAAATGGTGTTGAGGCCGGAACCCTGACCAATGTCACGATCGACAGGCAAGGGCTTATCATTGGCAACTTCTCAAATGGTGAGCAACAAACACTGTATCAAATACCGCTGGCGACTTTTGCCAACGCAAACGGACTCCAGGAAGAGTCCGGCACCGTATTCTCGCGCACGCAAGATTCAGGCGATGTCACGTTTAGTGTCGCCACAACGGGCGGCGCAGGAACAATTTTAACCTCAACACTTGAAAGCTCGAATGTCGAGCTATCCGAAGAATTTTCCAAGCTGATCGTCAGCCAGAGAGCCTTTCAGGCCAACTCACGGCTCGTCAATACGATTGACGAAATGACAGAGCAGCTAAGGCAACTGAAACGGTAGAAACCATTTACGACGATTAAACAAAGGAGACTAAAAATGAGTTTATTTGGAGCATTATTTACAGGCGTATCAGGCATCGGGGCACAGTCGCAGTCCACCGCCATGATCGCCAATAACATCGCGAACGTAAATACGGTCGGCTTTAAAAGGTCCGAAGCCTCATTCTTTAGTCTGGTCACAACCGAAGGCCGGTCTTCAAAATTTTCACCGGGCACCGTCTCCGTGAACCGGGTGCAGTTCGTCGACCAGCAAGGTCCGATCCAACAAACTTCATCCGGCACCGATGGCGCCATTTCCGGCAACGGTATGTTTACGGTGAAACGTTCAACCGCAGCCGGACAGGAATTCCTCTACACACGAAGCGGCTCTTTTAGTGAAGATGCGCAAGGACTTCTGCGTAACACCGCCGGGTTTGTTCTTTATGCATGGCCACTGGATGCACAAGGCGGCCTGCCTGCCAATGCCGGCGATCTGATTTCCCTTGTCCCTGCCGATGTGGCCTTCCTTGGCGGCCTGACACGGCCAACATCGGAAGCCGAACTGGCCGTTAACCTTGATGCCGAAGCCATAGACAGCGAACTGGGTGTCGCCGTAAACGGCCCCTCTGATTTCACGCGTGGCCTGACTGTGTTTGACAGCCTCGGTTCCGCACAAGTCCTGACACTGCAATATACAAAAACCTACGGCCCGCAGGGAACAGCAGCAGGCGGAACGGGTAACTTCCTTGCCACAGATGTTCTTACAAACTCCGGCTTTACAGCAGGCGACCAATTTACACTTGATGTCGATGGCGGATTGGCCAGACGTTATGATATTGGTGTTGCCAGCCTCGGGCCTATTCCTCCTGTCGGTGATCTTGTTGTTACCACCGTCAATGACATCATTGACGATATCAATAATAACGTGGCTGGCGCAGAAGCTTTTCTAGGCAATGATGGCAATCTCGTGATCCAGCGCACCGAGTTTTTAGGCGGTGCTGCACAATCAATTCAGCTTGCCAATACAATCGGCACGCCCCTGACATCTTTTGGCCTGTCGGTCGCTCTGCAAGCCTCGGATGATCTTGTTACGATACCACCAGCTAATACCTACGATAACGGTGAACCAACAGATAATCCGCCTTATAGTAACAGTGCATTAACGGACGTCCATACTTTCCCCGCCTTCCAGAATCTTCCCAATGCTCTTGGTAATCCGCAATATAACAATCGCGGCTGGTGGCAACTCAATATTGTTCACCCGGACGGCACCAGCCTCTCTAACGGTTTGCTGAACTTTAACGGTGACGGCTCATTGAACGCGCTGTCAGATTCTGCCGGGAATATTGACATCAACCTGAACCAGATTGACTGGAAAAACGGTTCTAACCCGCAAAATATCAACCTTGACGTTGAACGGTTTAGTCAGTTTGCCGGGAATTTCGATGTGATCTTCTCCGACCAGAATGGAGCCGAGCTCGGCCTGCGGACAGGCGTTGAACTGACACGGGAAGGAAAGGTTGTTGCCAGATTTTCTAACGGCGCAACATCTGACCTTTATCAAGTCCCTCTTATTACCTTCGCCAATGTGAACGGCCTGCAGGAAGTGTCCGGCACGGCCTATAGCGAAACCGAAGAATCCGGTGAAGAGAACTTACGTGAAGCCGGAAGCGGCGGCGCCGGGTTTATCGAACCTTCGACAATTGAAACATCAAACGTCGATCTGGCCGATGAATTCGCGAAGCTGATCGTTTCCCAACGTGCGTTTTCCGCCAATACGCGGGTCATAAGTACCGTCGATGACATGACGGAAGACCTGCTCAGACTGCGTTAATCGAACAATACTTAGAAAAGTAGATATTTAGGAAAGGAACCCCGACGATGACCAATGATGTAGTGTTAACAGCAGCCCTGAGGAACAACCTCCTCAGCCTGCAAAACACCCAGAACCAGATTGATACGACACAGTTCAGACTGGCAACTGGTAGAAAAATCAACTCCGCCCTTGATGGCCCGCAATCGTTTTTCGCTGCGCAAGCACTGAACAACAGAGCCGGTGACCTGACCCGTCTTCTCGACGCGATGGGACAGAGCATTCAGGTAATCAAGGCCGCCGATAACGGCATTACCGCGCTCACTCAATTAGTTGAACAAGCCGACTCAATCGCCAACGCCGCTCGTGACGCTTTGGCCGCAGGACAAGCTGAGGCGAAGGCGGTTGGCTCTCAGGATTTACGTGGTATTGACGACCTTACAGGCCTGTCGGGAATAACCGCCGGTGATACATTGGTCTTCAGCGCTACAGATACAAACGGCCAAGCCCTGCAAACAGGTCCCTTTGGTGGCGTTCTTGGTGCATCAACGACTGTGACCATTCCTGCCAACACCTCTACAGGCGATCTGGTTGCGCTCATTAACGACATCCAGCTCAGTGACCTTGGCGCCCCTGCGACAGCAACAGGTGGACAAGCCTTTGAAGCATCCCTTGACGATGCCGGCCAACTGCAAATCCGTACATTAAATGGTGGTGATTTTAACCTTGAATTTATTGCCGTAGGGTCTGCCGATGCTGACCCGAACAACCTGTCTCTGGCATCCGAACTCGGCTTTGCAAACACAGCCAGACTAACAGGTGATGGTGCCGGTAATAACAATATCGAATTCACCGCTCTGGCCGATGTTATTCTTACGTCCTTCCAGCTCTTTGATGGAGCCGCTGTGCCGCCGGTTATCGCCGATGCCAGTGATGCATTAGATGTTCTGGAAGACTCGTCTGCCAACCCGCTGTTTGGAACCCTTGATAGCGTAGACGATGACTATGTTATCAGCATCAATGGTGGGACAACACAACGAATTAACCTAACAGATGGTGCGGGTAATGCCGTATCAATTCAAAACTTCGTTGACCAAATCAACAACAACACCGCCCTAAACCAAAGCATTGTTGCTGCCTACGACGCCACAACCGGAGAATTATCTCTTGAGCCGATTGGTGCCGATGTGGAAAGCATTGAAATTGGTGTTGACGGCACAGGAGGTGCCACCAGCCCCTTGACTGCTAATTTCGGTTTTGGCGTTAACGACACAGCCATTGGCGGCTTTGTATCAGGTGCTGCCGGTGAACCGGTTACCGAAACCATCCGCCTTGCCTCTGCCGCCGCGTCACTGGCGCAGCTTGAAAGTGATTTCGAGCGTATTCGTGATCAGATCACGGAACTTGTCAGCAATGGCGATACCGGCTACCGGGGCACGAACCTTTTGAACGGCGACAATCTATTCACCGTATTCAACGAGCTTCGCACCAGCTCCCTGACCAGTAACGGTGTTACATTCACCGCTGCCGGACTGGGACTGAATGCCGCCAACTTCTCGCGTGTTTCCTCGACAGACGGCACACTGACCGATGTCAGGGCCGCGCTGGAACTGGTTCGTAATTTCGGCCTGACGCTAGCGAATGATTTAAGCGTGATCCAGACTCGTGAAACGTTCACGGGAAGTATCATCAATACGCTAACCGAAGGCGCGGACAAACTAACCGTTGCCGACCAGAACGAAGAAGGCGCAAAACTGCTCGCCCTGCAAACAAGGCAGCAGCTCGGCGTGACGTCATTGTCTCTGGCATCGCAATCACAACAGTCGATTTTGAGACTGTTCTAGTAATTGAGTGATTAGTGGTTAGTGGAAATAGTAATTAGTTAAGATTACTAAAAACTAACCACTAAAAACTAAAAACCGTTTATTGGGGCGGCAGGACGCTTTGCCCCTTCGACCCAAGCCTCTGCTCCAGGATGGAGAATACAGCGGGCCGGTCAAAGGGTGAGGCAGGAAGCCGAAACCGTATAGGGCTGTGTTTTTTCTCCAGGATGGAGACGCAAGGAGGGCACAGCCACCCCTCCCGGGCAGAGTTTTAATCTGCCCGGGACTCTCTAAAAAAGACACCGGAAAAAGATATCTTCCGGCAAGGGCGTGGATGGCTTGAAGAGGGCATAATAATACTCTCGCCGCCACGCCCTTTTTTTATTACCGCCCCGGCGTCATCCCCGCGATCTGCTGCAAGCAGATTTAAACAGCGGGGATCCAGAAAGTCAGCACGCCTGCGGGCTGGCCTTAAATAGGAATTTATGTAATGATTCAATCCATGAGCATGAACAGAAAACAACGCCGTTTGCAGGAAAAGAAATCCGGCACAAAAACCACCAAAAAAACGCGCGATAACGCCGCGCTGGCGCTTGAAAAAAAAGCGCAGGGAAACGCCCTCAAAGCCGCAGGAAAAGAAGCCGATGCCGTCCCCCTTCTCAAAGAAGCCCTGCGCCTTGATCCAACGCAAGCCGATGTCCACTTCGCCCTCGCCATGATGGCAAGAACAAGTCCGGAGTTGGGGCTGGATATGGAGGAGGTAAATAAAACACTGCCAAAAGCAAGCAAGGAAAACCTTCTCGGGTCCTACTCAGCAATTCTCGTAATTTTAAAAAAGAAACGCCAATATAAAGAGGCTCATATATGTCAGGAAGAATTCTGCCGCCTCCTCCCGGATGACCCGATGGCCCTGATGGATTTAGGGTTGATACAAAACCTGACCGGCGGCACTGAAAAAGCAGTTGTTGATATGGCTAGTGCTGTGTGTATGGCCCCTGACAACAAGGTCATAAAAAGCGTATTTGCCACCTCACTATTCACCCCTTCGTTCTCAAAATTTTACCCTGAAGTCAAAAACGCCCTTCTTGAATGCTTCAAGAGTATTTATGACGTAAACCTGTTTCGTATAGCAGGGTCATGGCTCGGCTTAATGTTTAAAGACCCCCTATATTCAGAACTCTTTAAAACACAAATGATGAAAAGCGATGAAGAGTTTTACTCATGGATGGATGCGCTAGACGAACAATCAGGCGCCTTTCTAAAAGACCCTTATTTCACCGAAGGCCTACGTGTGCTGATTATCGCCTATCTCGGCATGGAAGAAATTCTTACCAAAATCAGACGCTATATTACCCTGAATTTTGACGAGCTTACCCAAAATGGCCGGATCGAGTTATTTGAACATTTTATATGTGCGCTAGCCGAGCAATGTTTTTTCAACGAGTATGTTTACAATGAAGAAGAGCAAGAAACGAAAGAGATTCTAGCTCTAATAAACAAAGCAAAAAACAGCCCTGATAAAACAGCCGTTAGCCTCATTGCCTGTTACCACCCTCTCAATCAAACTTTTAAAGCTCAAGAACGGCAACTACATGAATTTTCAAAAACAGATGTATATTTTGCAAAACTTGTAAAAACGCAGTTTGATGACCCTGCTGAAGAAGAAAGACTCAAACAAAGTATTCCGGTCTATGGTGCCTTTGCTAACGAAATTTCCAAAGCCGTACAGAGTCAATACGAAGAAAACCCGTATCCAAGATGGACGACTTTATGTACGCAGCCTATGCCTACAGATGACTGTCCCGACAATGAAACACGCAACGATGAATTAAATATCCTGATTGCAGGGTGCGGAACAGGACGACAACCGATCAGTGCCGCTGCCCGGCATCCTAACGCCAAGGTTACAGCTATAGATCTCAGTAGAGCAAGTATTGCCTATGGTATGAGGAAAGCAAAAGAATGTGGGCTTGATGACCGTATCAAATTCATCCACGCCGATATTTTATCAATGGCCGACTGGGAAGAACAGTTTGATATGATTGAGTGTTCTGGCGTACTCCACCACATGGAAGACCCGTTTGAAGGATGGAAAGCACTCAACAATATATTAAAACCGGGCGGGTATTTTAAAATTGGACTTTATAGTGCCACCGCACGGCAACAAATTGTTGAAGCGCGCACGTTCATACAAAAGTATGACTTTCCTTCAACCACCGAAGGCATCAGGGCCTGTCGCAAAGCTGTCTTTGAACTCCCTTCAAATGACCCCATGCGCATCTATCTTCTGGGTAGCGGCGATTTTTACGCGACTTCTCTAGTGCGGGACCTTATTTTTCATGTGCAGGAACATCGCATGACCCTGCCGCAAATCAAGGGTATGATGGACGAATTAGGGTTAGTCAGCACAAAATTCTCCATGAGCAACCCCGATCAAGTCGCGCAATATGACAAAATGTTTCCCGGGGACCTAAAGCGCTGTAATATTGAAAACTGGGCGATATTTGAAGAACAAAACCCCCTGACATTTATATCTATGTACCAGTTCTGGTGCCAAAAAATGACATAACACGTTGATATGTCATCATATTTAAAACCGCCTACCTGTTTTAAGCAATAGACACCCGTTCAAACCCGTGCTAGCGTTGTTAAGCTCTTGTTAAGAGTTTTCGTCGTATGATGAAATATGTGCCGGGAGGATTCCGGCATGACACATAAATTAGGAAACCCAAGAAAGGAAATCCTATCATGACTTCAGATGTCGTATTAACGGCAGCGCTACGGAGCAATCTGCTATCGCTGCAAAACACTCAATCCCAAATCGATGTAACTCAATTTCGTCTGTCAACAGGCCGGAAAGTTAATTCCGCGCTTGATAATCCGCAGTCGTTCTTCGCTTCACAAGCTTTGAACAACCGCGCAAGTGATTTGACCCGTCTTTTGGACTCTATCGGACAGTCCATCCAGACGATTCAAGCTGCTGACAACGGCGTGACAGCATTGACCTCTCTTATCGAGCAGGCCGATTCTGTTGCAAACAACGCTCAGGAAGCGTTGGCTCAGGGACAAGCTGAAGCCAAAATTACCGGCGCTACTGACCTGAGTGGTATTGTTGACCTGACGCCAGCCGGCGGCCAGATTGTTGCAGGTGATACACTCGTCTTTACCGTCACGCAAGATGATGGCTCAGCCATCACGGTCGCGCCTGATGTTAACGGCGCCCTCGCAGCGACAGCCACCGTTACCATCGGTGCCAATGATGGAATTGATGATCTGATTAACAACATCAACTCTATCACGCTCAGCAATCTTGCTGCTGTACCGGCGGCAACAGGAGACCAGGCCTTTGAAGCCTCCCTTGATGCCAGCGGAAACCTTCAAGTCAGGACTCTAAACGGCGGCAACTTCAATCTGCAGTTTGCTTCCGTTGCAGCTACTGATGGCGGCGATTTGGCACTTGCCAGCGGATTAGGCTTCGTTGACCAAGCCCGTATCGCCAACGACGGTACTGGTGCCAACAACAACAATATCGAGCTAACAGCAATCTCTGATGTCGCTCTGTCATCTTTTGCCTTTACCTTTACCGATGGTGTTGGTACGGAGCAAACGGCACAGCGCAGTACATTGATAAACAACCTTAACGAGTCAAGTACTGGTGCACCTCTTGCTGCTTTTGCTGGTGTGAACGCTGCTGTCGATGACCTGACGATCGGTATCAATGGCGGCACGGCGGCAACAATCGACCTAACTGACGCCGCAAACGCTTCGGTTAGCGTTCAAAACGTTATCGATCAGATCAATAACGATACATCTCTGAACACTCTGATCGAGGCCGATTTTGATGATGACACCGGACAGCTAACGATCCGTGCCCTTGACGCCACCACGACCAGCGTCCAGATTGGAGCTACAGCTTCTGTCACGGCAAATCTTGGCTTCGGTGCCGCCGCCCTTACCGGTGGTGCATCAACTGATGTTGAGAACATCATCCTTGGTGCTGCTTCGGGGACCTTGGCAACTCTCGAGTCGGACTTTGACCGTATTCGTGACCAGATCAGTGAACTGGTTACAAACGGTGATACTGGCTATCGGGGTACCAATCTGCTGAATGGTGACAACCTGCTGACTGTGTTCAACGAATTCAGAACCAGCAGCCAGACCACCAACGGCGTGACCTTCACGGCTGATGGTCTTGGCGTTGATGCCGCGAACTTCTCCCGTACCGCCTCAGTGGATAGTGCACTTGCTGAGATAAGGGGAGCTCTGGAAGCTGTCCGTGCTTTCGGTGGAACACTGGCAAATGACCTGACGGTTATCCAAACGCGTCAGACGTTTACAGAAAGCACGATCAACACGCTGACAGCAGGTGCGGATCTGCTGGTAAATGCCGACCAGAACGAAGAAGGCGCCAAACTGCTTGCCCTGCAAACAAGGCAGCAGCTGGGTGTTACTTCATTGTCTCTGGCTTCGCAGTCACAGCAATCTATCCTGCGTCTCTTCTAAACCGGACCGGGGTACTAAAAATAACGATTACAAGGGAAACCGGGGGCAGAAGCCTCCGGTTTTTTTTGGCCGGATGGACGCGGCTACACAAAAAAAGCGGCAAATTTTGCCGGGTAACGCGCAGGAATTACCAATTGCTCATTGGAAATTAACGGTTTTAAGGCTATAATTAGTGGTACGGTGGTTGCATCGTAAAGGCAGAAGCTAACTTAACAAAGGAAGAAATCCTATGGCACTTATAATTGACCTCAAACCAGGTGAAAAAATTCTTATCGGCGATGCCGTCATTACTAATGACCAGCAACGCACGCGGCTTCATATCTCCGGCGACTCTCCTATCCTGCGGGAAAAGGATGTCATGCAGGAAGAAGACGCGGACACACCGAGCAAGGGGATCTATTTTTTGATCCAATGCATGTATCTGGCGCGCGCACCGCGGACTTACCACGACAGGTATTTTGAGCTTGTCAAAGAACTGCAAGACGCCGCGCCAAGTATCACCCTCTTTGTCATGAAAATTAATGACCATATTATTGAGGGGTCGTACTACAAGGCCATGAAAGAAGCCAAAGAGTTAATGAAGCACGAGGAAGAGTTACTAGATAATGTCAGAAAACAAACCCGGCAACCCGCCCATGCCGAATAATAATAATCCTTACGCAGCAGCCGCGGGAGCTTACGACCAGCATGCGCAGGCCCACACGCCTGACCAGCGGGAAACGGAAGGACGCGTGCTGCTGAAAGCGGTAAGAGCGTTTCAGGAAGTTCAGAAGAACTGGGAAAATGTTTCCCGTGAAGATCTGGATGATTGCCTAAAATATAACCGCCAGATCTGGATGATGTTTGTCGATACCGCTGTAGAAGATGACAGCGATGAAAGGCCAACGGCGCTTCGCAATAATATAGCCAATCTTGGCGTATTTATTTTCAATCATACGCTGGCCGTACTGGCCGATCCCGCACCGGAAAAGCTGGATATTCTGATTGAGATCAACCGCGAAGTTGCGGCCGGGTTGATGACCAAGCCCAAAACAGAAACGCCACCGCCGCCAACAGCAGAGACAGAAAAAAAGCCCACCGATACGATGGGCTGACCTCCTCAAATTACCTTTTAATCTTAATCAATCAAGCAAGAAGCGTAATATTACCGGCATTGCTGTTCCCGGACTGGGCCGCGGCCTGAAAAGCGGCCTGTTGTTGCACCGTAATAGACACCCTGCTCCCAGCACTCTCAGGAGCCGGTGTCTGTTGTTGCGGAGCCGGAGCTGCTGGAGCAGCTTGTTGCCGCTGCTGCGGTGCCGGATCTACGCTTTGTCTCTGAGATTGTTGCGGCGCTTCTGCCGGACGTTCCGGAGCCAGCTCCACCTGCTGTTGCTGTTGCGACTGTTGCGGCGCTCTTGCTGCGGCCTGACGAGCCTGAGCCTCAAGCGCTGCATTAGAAGGAAACTGGTCTTCAACATCACCGGTTTCGCCATTACGCAACTGCAAAACAGCCTTGTCAAAATTAACATCTACGGAAATATAAGGACTAACGAACGGCGCCTGCGGCACTTTTTGCACCCGATCAGGGTTGGCCGCGAAAGAATCAACCGAACTAATCTGTTCGCTACTGGCGCGAACAAACGGTGCGGTTTGCAATACTGAATTTACAGCTTCAATCATCGTTCCTAACCGTGTTTTAATCCCAAATAGTAACCTGCCATGCTTATCCCCCAAGGATACTTTAGATGCATTTCAGGTACTATAACCTACTATCATACTATCGCACTTAAAGGGAAATGTCAAGTTTCCTTCCAAGCATTCCCAAGTAGACACTCCTGTAAAAACAAAAGGCGGCTAGCGATTACTTTTGCAAAGCATATAATACAACCATGTTTTATATGAAACAAACCTAATAAACAGCACAGTTAACTTCACAGCACAAAGAAGACCATGGGAAAACACAGCTTCCACTACATGAACTTAAAAAATTTAAATAAAATTTTGCGCCTTTATAAGTAAAACCACCCTACATATTTATAAATATTTTAAAGTATATGCTTCAAAATTATAAGAGAAGGAAAGCAGATTGTGAAAAACAATATAATTAGTATGGAAAGATGGGGTTTGCGTGATTCGCAAATCTCGAGTATCCTGCTAGAGAGAGGGCTTTCTTCCCTCACGCCAACCATTATTGCCGCCCGCTATATCTTCGGGAAAACGGTGGTATTCCTAAACAAAGGTGATGTCTGTGGATAGTTTTCTTGAAACAATAAAACAGCTCGGCCCGGCAAGACTGGCCATTATGGGCGGCGTTATCGTCGGGCTTTTACTGTTTTTTGTTTTCGTCTCCATGCGCATTTCAACGCCAGAGCTTCAACTTCTTTATAGCGACCTGTCATCAAGCGACTCAAATGCCATGGCGGACGCCTTAAGTTCAGCCGGAGTTCGTTACGATATAAGCCCGGACAGCACACGCATCATGGTTCCCCAGGATCAGGTCGGCCAAGCCCGTATGCTGCTGGCACAGGAAGGGCTACCCAATGGCGGGTCCATGGGCTACGAGATATTTGACCAGCAATCCAGCTTTGGAACCACCAACTTTGTGCAGAACGTCAATCAGGTTCGCGCTCTGGAAGGTGAACTTTCCCGCACCATCAGCTCCCTTCAAGATGTGCGCAGCGCGCGCGTCCATTTGGTTTTGCCACAACGTGAATTATTTAGCCGTGAATCGCGCCCCGCGAGCGCCAGTATTTTTATATCCCTGAGGCCGGGCGCCAAACTTGAGACAGAGCAAATCCTGTCCATCCAGTCCCTTGTCGCCTCGGCAGTGCCGCAATTAAAATCAGACACCGTTTCCGTCATTGACAGCAACGGCAACCTTCTGGCACGCGGCGGCGATACAAATGAAAATATGATGACCCTCAAAGCCGAGGAAATGAGCCGTAGCTATGAACAAAGATTAACCCGCGCCGTTGAGGACCTGGTAGGACGCATTGTCGGCTTTGGAAAAGTCCGGGCCAGCGTTACAGCCGATCTTAATTTTGATCACATCGTCACAAACGAAGAACTTTACGACCCGGAAAAACAAGTCATCCGTTCATCACAAGTTGTTGAAGAAAACAATGTCGAGCGTGATGGTGCTGGCGGCGATGTTTCCGTCAAGAACAACCTGCCGGGCATTGCCAGCGACCTCTTTGTCGACCCTAAACCAGCCCTTGAAAGCAACCGAATTGAAGAGACAACAAACTATGAAATAAGTAAAACCATACGCAACGTCGTACGTGAAGTCGGAGAAGTCAAGCATCTCTCTGTTGCCGTGCTTATTGATGGCAACAGCATCACTGATGCGGACGGGAACGAAAGCTACCAGCCCCGCTCACAAAGCGAACTAGACCAGATTTCCGCACTGGTAAAATCAGCAATCGGTTATGATGAAAGCCGCGGCGACCTCCTGGAAGTTATTAATATGCAGTTCGCCGACATGGATACGGGGCAAGGCATTCTGGAAGAAGAGCTTATGTTCGGCTTCGACAAGAGCGATCTACTTGATGCTGTTGAAATCATAACTGTCGCCATCATGATCATTCTCGTTATCCTGCTGGTGTTGCAGCCGATGGTCGGGCGCTTACTGGCCACAGAAGGGCCACAGCTTGAAGAAGACCTCGAAGCGCAGCTTCTGTCCGGCCGCCCGCTAGGGCCGGCCTTAGAAGGGCCAGACACAGGAGAAGAATTTGAACCTCCTGCCCTGGAAGAAGAAGAATCACTAATCGATATGCAACAGGTTGAAGGTAAAGTGAAAGCCTCATCTGTGAAAAAAGTTGAAGACATTGTTGAAAATTACCCGAACGAAACAGTCTCCGTCTTGCGGAGCTGGATGAGCGCGGAAAGCTAGAAAATACAGGGGCTAAAAAACCATGCGGGTACGCGAAGATTACCGTACATTATCAGGAGCAGAAAAATCATCCATTTTTCTGCTGGCTCTGGGTGAGGAGTATACCGCTAAAATATTCGAACACATGGACGATGATGAAATCATGGAGATTTCACAGACCATGGCCAATCTCGGTAAAGTCAGCTCCAATGTCGTAGAACGTCTATTCGTTGATTTTGCCGAACAAATGAGTTCATCCAACGCCCTTGTCGGCACACTGGATTCAACTGAGCGCTTGCTAAACAAAGTGCTAGGTGAAGACAAAGTCGGCGAGATCATGGAGGAAATAAGAGGTCCGGCCGGCCGCACCATGTGGGAGAAGCTGGGCAACGTCAACGAAGATATTCTGGCTAGTTTCCTACAAAAAGAATACCCTCAGACCGTTGCCGTCGTCATGTCAAAAATCCAGTCCGACCATGCCGCCCGTTGTCTTGCGCTCCTGCCCGAAAATTTTGCCCTTGAAGTCATCCACCGCATGCTGCGCATGGAAGCCGTGCAAAAAGAAGTGCTGGAAGATGTTGAGCGCACACTGCGCACTGAATTCATGTCCAACCTGGCCCGTACGCAGCGCCGAGATTCCCATGAGATGATGGCTGAAATATTCAACAGTCTGGATCGTTCTGCTGAAACAAAATTCATGGAAGAGCTGGAAAAATCAGCACCAGAATCCGCCGAAAAAATACGCAGCCTGATGTTCACCTTCGAAGATATGATGAAACTCGACCCAACCGCCATCCAAACTGTCATCCGCGCTGTCGATAAAGACAAACTGCCTACGGCTCTAAAAGGCGCAACAGAAACCCTGCGCGACCTTTTCTTCTCCAATATGTCAGAGCGCGCCGCCAAAATTATGAAGGAAGATATGGCCGCGATGGGGCCGGTTCGTCTAAAAGAAGTAGAAGAAACACAGCAGTATATTGTCAACGTAACCAAAGAGCTGGAAGGCCGAGGCGAAATTGTTATCGCAGTCGGCAATGACGAAGACGAGTTAATTTACTAGGGCCATGACCGAAACAAAAAAAAAGACAGTTCCCCGCAAAGCTCAAAAATTCTTCTTTGATGTAAACCACTTTGATGACGACTTTGAAGAAGAAGTCATCTTCGAAGAACCTCCCCCACCCGTTTTTAGTGAAGAAGAATTAGCCGCAGCTAAAGAGGCGGCATTCAATCAAGGACGCGAAGAAGCTCTTGCCGAAGCAAAAGCCAGCCGGGGAAAGTATGTTGCCGACCTTCTGGGAACGGTCACCGCGCACTTTCAAACCCTATTTGCTGCCGAACAATTACGAGCAACGCAATATGAAGGAGAAGCCGTACTCCTGGCGCATGCCATTTTTGAAAAACTATTCCCTACTTTGAATAGGAAACAAGGCCTGAATGAAATCGAAACAATGATAACCACAGTGCTAAACAACCAAAGAAATCAGCAGGAAATCATTGTTGAAGTTCACCCTGATTATAGTGATTCTATTCAAAAACTGCTCGAAACACTCACGGGAACCTTGCAAGACAGCGGTAAAATCACAGTCAGAGGCAACGATAAGCTCGGGCCGGGAGATTGCCGCATGGTCTGGGATGACGGCGGTGCCGGGCGTGACGTAACAAAAATTTCAGAAGAAATTCACAGGCAACTTGAACATATGCTTGCCGATAAGCCCACTCTGCAGGATAATAGAGGTCAGGATAGTATTAAAGAGGAAGAAGAGCCTCAACAGGAAAACAGTGAAGATACGGCAAATGGAGAAGATCAATGAGCGATGACGAGCAAACTTCACAAGATGATATTGACAAACTTATGGGAGGAGATGGAGGCGATGCGCCTGCAGAACCACCCGCAGCTCCTCCCGCAGAAGGCGGCATGGATCTTGATGAAATCGAGGGCCATGGTATTGATGACGATGAGAAGCAGGACTTTGATATTGGGGAGCCTATGGCTAGCGATGTTACGGCCATCTATGACATCCCGGTTCAGATATCTGCCGTTTTGGGGCGTTCAACCATGCAGGTCAGCCAGCTTCTAAAGCTAGGCAGGGGCGCTGTTGTTGAGCTTGACCGCAAAGTCGGTGAAGCAATAGACATTTATGTGAATAATCGCCTTGTCGCGCGAGGTGAAGTTGTGGTTGTCGAAGATAAATTGGGTGTTACAATGACGGAGATTGTTAAATCCGACCGCAGCTAAAACCGAACAAACAGCCCAAGGAAATTATAATTTATGAGTAGTGATGCAGCGCAGGCGCAAGCCACAAGAGGAGGCGACCCGGACATACGGATCAAGGCACCAAGCGTAAAACCTGATTTTGCTACGATATTGGGCCTACTTTTTGTAATGGGGCTTATCATTGCGGCCATTGCCATGGGAAGCGGTAATGCCAATTTCATTAATGGCCCCTCTTTCCTGATCGTTGTCCTTGGCACTATGGCGGCGACATCAATATCCTATACGGGCGATGAGCTAAAACATGTGCCCGGCATTATCGGTAACACATTACTGCGCCGCATCCGCACACCATCCATCATGGCAACACAGCTCATGGATATTGCTTTTCTGGCCCGCAAAAAAGGGCTGCTGGCTCTTACAAGTGCCGAACCGGAACTGCGTAAAGATCCTTTTCTGGCCCGCGCCGTACAGCTCGTAACCGATGGCTATAACGGCGATGATATAGATCATGTTCTAGGACAAGAAGTTGACGCACTAGCCGAACGTCACCGCCGCTCGGCCAGCGTTATAAGGCGCGGCTCGGAAATTGCCCCGGCCATGGGGTTAATCGGAACGCTTGTGGGGCTGGTGCAAATGCTGGCACAGCTTGATGACCCCTCCTCTATTGGCCCGGCCATGGCGCTGGCACTTCTAACAACATTTTATGGCGCTATTTTGGGCACAATCGTTCTGGCGCCGCTTGCCGCCAAGCTGGAGCGCAACTCCAATGATGAAACCATGATAAAAAACATGGTTCTGACCGCCATGGGGTCTATAGCCCGGCAAGAAAACCCGCGCCGCCTTGAAATGATGCTCAATAGCGAGATACCGCCGGAAGAGCGGATTAAGTATTTTGATTAATGCCTTGCTGCCCGCCTCTCATAACCCTGCCCTATAAGCTTGAAAGAGATAAGCCACCCTTTGAAGGGGACGATATAAAATATCCGGAGTCTCTTGTCCGTTATTTTCTTAAAGAATTCACAAAAAAGGGCGACAATGTTTTCGATCCCTTTTCAGGACTGGGAACAACTCTGTTTGTTGCCGAAGAAATGGCGCGCATGCCCTATGGCATGGAAGCGGATCAGGAACGGTATGAGTGGGTTGCCGGGCAACTGAACAACTGGACAAACCTGATCCGGGCCGATGCTGCAAAAATGCTCCATTATGATTTCCCAAAAATGGATTTCGCGATAACATCACCGCCCTACATGCCTAAAAACTACAAATGGAACCCGCTTTATGGCGGCGACCCTGCCAAAGCCGGGTATGAATCCTACCTAAAACGCATGGAACATATATTCCGGCAGCTTTCAAAACTCATGAAACGTAATGCTCATATTGTTGTGCAGCTTGATAATATAAGAAGGCGCACCTTCACGCCGCTTGTTCAGGATGTCGGCAAAGTGATTTCAAAAACCATGCGTCTGGACAATGAAATTATAGTGCAATGGAAAAACGGCCCTAAAGATTACCCTTATACGCATTGCCTTATATTCAAGAATACGCAACAATAAGACGTTAACAATTGGGGGAACTTCTTTTATGCGTTTGATGATCGTCGGTCATCTTGGAGGCCATATCAGTGCCGCAGGCAAAATAGCCCTGCAGCGCGGCGCCAAGGTTATTCACTGTGATGATACAGAGCAAGCGCTCGGCGCTCTGCTCAACGGCAAGGGTGCCGACCTTGCCATGATCGACATAAAACAAAATATTTGCCAGTTCATAAAAGATCTGGATAAAGAGCGCATTCACATGCCCGTTGTCGCCTGCGGCATAGATACAGACTCAAGGGCCGCGGTAAAGGCCATTGAAGATGGCGCGGTGGAATATGTGCCCCTGCCCCCGGATGCCATTCTCATCGCCGCTGTCTTTGAAGCGGTTACCGAGGAAAGCAATACAATGATCGCGGGTGATCCGGTGATGAAGGCCGTTGTCCAGATGGCCGACAAAATTGCGCCGTCCGAAGCTACTGTATTTATTACCGGCGAATCCGGCACCGGCAAAGAAGTCATGTCGAGCTACATTCACCGCAAATCAAAACGCAAAGACGGTTCCTTCATCGCCATCAATTGCGCCGCTATCCCTGAAAATCTTTTAGAGTCCGAGCTTTTCGGCCATGAGAAAGGCGCTTTCACCGGCGCAGCAGGCCGCCGCATCGGTAAATTCGAAGAAGCTAGTGGCGGCACGCTTTTGCTCGATGAAATATCGGAAATGCACCCTTCGCTCCAAGCCAAGCTCCTGCGCGTTATTCAGGAAAAGGAAGTAACAAGGGTCGGTAGCAACGAACCTGTCAAAGTTGACGTCCGCCTGATTGCCACCTCAAACCGCAATCTTGAAGAGTCTGTGAAAAAAGGTGAGTTTCGCGAAGACCTTTATTTTCGCCTGAATGTTATCAATATCCGTTTGCCCGCCTTACGCGAACGGCCTGCCGATATTGCTCCCCTTGCTCAGTTTTTTGTCGATAAATTCGCGGAAGCCAACGGACTTCCGAAAAAGAAACTCAGCAGCGCCGCAGAAGAAAGAATAAAAGCTCATGGCTGGCGCGGCAATATTCGTGAACTGGAAAATACCATGCACCGCGCTATTCTGATGTCAGGCGAGAATGAAATCGAAGCGGGCGCTATTGACCTTCAGGATTCGATGGGCGCCGCACCGGCACAACCAGCAACAAGCGCGCCCGATCCTGCTGGCGTTTCCAGCGCCGGTCATGAGGCCGTTATTCAAAACACAGGCGCTGTTGAAAATTTAATAGGCCGCACCATATCCGATGTCGAAAAAGACATGATCCTCAATACGCTTGATCACTGCCTCGGCAATCGCACTCATGCTGCTAATATTTTGGGTATATCTATCCGCACGCTAAGAAACAAACTCAACCAATATAAAGACGAGGGCACCGCCATTCCCGCCGCCAGCAGCGGGAATTAATCTAAATTACCTGAGAAGCCGAAGCCCGGGCAGTTCGTCCCTGACTTTTACCCAGTCATCACGGGACATCGCATTAAGAAGGTCCTTGGCTAGCCCCTCCTCCGTCCGCTCATCTATATAACTCCCCAAATAGCGGCCTACTTCCTTATCACCCAGATAAACCGAGCACGTCATAGTCTCCGCCTCAAAGTCACCTCTCAGCACCTTGTGAATACCTGCTTCACTCAATTTCGGATAGATAACCTGCTTCACAAGATCGCAAAGATTTTTTGCTTTATCATAGTGCTCTATTTTTTTCTCAGCCATTGCTGTCATGGTCTCAAGAATGTTTTCCTGCGCACTGGCACTACTAAATGCAGTAACGCAAGTTAACAGCCCCGTTGCCAGAGTTATTGATTTTTTGTTTAACATACCTCCTCTTTAGTGAGCATACGAAGATATGTCAATAAATTTCAGACCCCGCCACCACCATGCGTCCAGCCTGACAGGCCGTGCAAGCCGTTCTTATTTTTGGCAACATAATGAGGGCGTACCCTTATTTCTACACGGCGGCTATTGCTGCCATCCGCCTCATCCTGGCTCACACTTTCCTCACCTTCAGCACCAATCGCGACATTATTAAGATCAACGCCAT
>JAJFGW010000041.1 GCA_021775915.1 Alphaproteobacteria bacterium
GGGCGAGTCCGGCGAATTGCACCGTGGCCGTGCGCCCGCCGATAAGCGAGCTGACAAAGTCGTCGAGGTTCTCCGGCACCGGTAGCAGCGGAGCCATCGGCGTTGGCGCACCCGTCTCTGGAAGCTCAGCCCCGTCAGGGAGTGCCGGGCGGCCTAGGCCGGAGCCGTAGAGGATAATCTCTTTATGCTCCTGCTTCATTTTTTTCCACGGCACATCAGTTTTGAAGCCGTAATGTTTGGCAACGGCTTGGAGCGCCTGCATATAAAATGGCGCGAAATTCTTTGACCATGGCTCGATGGCACCGTCATCAATGCTTTTGTTTGCGTCCGGCACAACAAGCGCTTCGTCCATATGCATCCGAACGCCAAGGCCGTCACAAGATGGGCAGGCGCCGTGCGGACTGTTAAAGGAAAACAGGCGTGGTTCAATCTCCGCGATGGTAAAGCCGGAAACCGGGCAGGAAAATTTTTCGCTGAAGATTGTTTGATCGCCTGTGTCGGCATTTTCAACGATGAGAAGGCCGTCAGCCAAGCGAAGCGCTGTTTCCACGGAATCAGCAAGGCGATTGCCGAGATCATCACGAATAACAATCCGGTCGACGACGACTTCAATATCATGTTTGATTTGTTTTTCGAGTTCCGGCACTTCGTCAATTTCATAGAGCGTGCCGTCGACTTTTACGCGCTGAAATCCCTTGGCTTGAAGCTCTTTGAATTCCTTGCGGTATTCACCTTTTCTGCCTCTGACGATGGGGGCGAGCAAGTAAAGCTTGGTGTCAGCTTTCATTGCCATGATCCGGTCAACCATTTGCGTAACGGTTTGGCTTTCGATCGGCTTGCCGGTGGCGGGGGAGTAGGGCACACCGACCCGCGCCCAAAGGAGGCGCATATAATCGTAAATTTCGGTAACAGTGCCGACGGTTGAACGGGGGTTACGGGAAGTGGTTTTTTGCTCAATGGAAATGGCAGGCGATAGCCCGTCAATCGAGTCTACGTCCGGCTTGCTCATGAGTTCCAGAAATTGCCGAGCATAGGCCGATAGGCTCTCGACATAACGGCGCTGGCCTTCCGCATAAATCGTATCAAAGGCGAGCGAGGATTTTCCCGACCCTGAAAGCCCGGTGATAACCACAAGCTTATCGCGCGGTATCTCGACGTTGACGTCTTTTAAATTATGTTCCCGCGCGCCGCGGACGCTGATATGTGTAAGCATGAATAGTTAACGTTCCTGATATGTTCTTGTCTGTTATAACAGAATTATGTAGGCTCTGTACATGAAAAAAGCCAGCCCTTTATTCAGGAGGGTACTTTTCTTTTATTTTGGGTGAGGGGTGCATCGTCCGCCGTCAATCATGGTTGCAAATGTCACGCTGCTTATAAGAGCGCCGGGAGCGCTTGCTTCCTGAGTAAACAGCTTTTTTTCTGCTTTGTCTATGGCGCTGGTGTAGGCTTTGGCAGTTTCTCTTGTGGGGTTCAGGAGTTGTTTAGACGTAAAGCCGCTTATATATGCCTCATGCATTTCCTGAATGGTGTCTATGATTTCTTTGCCATTTTTTATCTTTTCCGGCCTTTGGCGAAATCCGTACGTGCTATGTGCCCTTTTACCGTCTGTGGTGCAGGCAATGACCTTAATTCCGACTTGTGAAAGATTTATGGGGCGCCTGATAAACTTGACCGGCTTTTTCCCTGTCAGTATAGTGTCCAGTATTTGAGCTTTCAAATCCTCGCTATACTCGTCTATTTCTATTTTTGCAGCATTGGAAAAGGCGCTGGCGGCGCTCAACAGCAATCCCCCTGCCAGAAGGCTTGCTATCATAAAACTGTTTCTCACTGACCTCTCCTATATGTAAAAAGAATTGATATTTGTAGTCGGAAACGGCTTTGATTGCAAGCTTTTTCATAAAAAAACCAGCCCCGGAAGGCTGGTTTTTCGAAGAAGAAGGTAGTTTTGGTAATTATCTGATCCCGAACTTGAGTGGAGGAGAGCCGAAAGAGTTTTTGTTTTCTTCCGGTGCATCATTCTCTTCCGGCTCTTCCGGTGTGTTTTCTTCCCTGAGGCTTCCAAGGCCCGCAGCATCTATCTCGCCGGTGGAAGTGGCGCCTTTGTTGGCCTCAAGCTGAATCTGCTCGACAATATCGGTCGTGATGGTTACGAGCTTGTCTTTGAGATCCTGTGGAATTGGTGCCCCTTGTTTTTTGAGCTCTCTGTATTTATCGAGAGTCCCATCATTCTCAAGTGCCAAAGACAGTTTGTTGTTCAGAAGCTCAACCATATTTTCGACTGTACCGGCATTACCAAAATGAGCGCCCATTGATTGTTTGTTAGCAGCAAGCTGAGCCTGTGCCTGTGTTCTGGCATCCGGTGTGATTTTCCTCTTACCGTCTGCAACATTTTTATCAAAGATCTCCATTAATTCATCGATAGAGAAATCAGGGTAATTCATATGGTATTTAAAGCGCCGCGACAGGCCGGGGTTTGATTTGACCAGTTCGCTCATCGGGCCGGGATAGCCGGCTATAACAACAACAAGACGGTCTTTGTTCATTTCCATACCTTTGAGCAGAGTGCCCATGGCTTCTTTGCCAAAATCATTGCCTTCACCTTTGAGCAGATAGGCTTCGTCAATGAACAGAACGCCGTCGAGTGCTTGACTTATAACCTTCTTAGTTTTGAGCGCCGTCTGACCAACATAGCCGGCAACAAGATCTCCACGGTCAGCTTCAACAACATGGCCTTTTTCCAACATACCGTTATCGCGATATATTTTACCAATCAGGCGCGCAAAGGTGGTTTTGCCGGTACCGGGGTTGCCGGTGAAAACAAAATGCTCAATGCCACCACCGTCTTTGTTTGAGTCTAGTCCTTCTTCTTTTAATATTCTGAGGTGGCGCACTCTGGCTTCAATTTCTCGAATGAGCTCTTTGGGCTCGTCCATGCCAATTAGACGATCCATCTCTGTCTCAAGATCATCAAGTTCTTCATATTTGTGGATTTTAACGCCTTCGTCCTCATCTTCCTCGTTATCATTGGCGCCGTCCATACCATCCATGCCGCCCGCGCCCATTTCGCTCTGGAGCCTGTTCGAGACATATTCCTGTATTTCCTGCATGGCGTCCTGAGTGAGTTCCTTTGCCGCATCTTGAGCAGCGATTCCTTGTCCGGACATCATCAGGGTACTGAAACTACGAATGACGGTTGCCCAGTTGTTGGCCAGATTGGCCAAAAGCGGCAGTTCCATTTCATCCATGATGACCCTCATAAATGTTGGTATGTCTGAGTTGTACTGGCTGTAGGGGCGGTTCTGTTTGAACTCTATATGTTCTTCCAGTTTATCTTTGGCTTCCTGTTTGGAGATATTAATGCCGTGGCGGTCGCGCATTAATTTGAGGTAAAACTCATGTGGTATATCTTCAAATTCAGCATCACTATTATCAATTGTGTTAGCCATGATTTCGGCGAAGGCATCCATGGCATCGTCCAGCGCCATTTGTAGAAAGCTTCTGCCTTTGATTACTTTTTCCGGGCCATGATCCAGCGCCATTTTAATTTTGGGGGTGTTTGTTACCTGTGCGGCAAACATCACAAACTGTGCAAGCTTTTGGTATGAAGCAGTGTGCGCATTGGCAACGTGAAAGTCATTGTTCAGACTCATCTTGATATTCTCCCTGTTCAATATTTCTTGTTTTTTTTATTCGTTTATTTCAGAGAGTAGAGCAGAAAATTACGAATGTTTCAAGCGGGAGAATCTAACTATAACAATGCTGCCTGACAGGGAGTTCTTGTGTTGTGCGGTGAGGAAACTTAGATAGTTTTTTGATTTTTAAGGGTAATTATAAACTCTGCCCCATGAGGTTGCGTATGGCCTGATTGTTTTCGAGCTTTTTTTGAAAAGATTCATAGTCGCCGGTTTGTATAATTCTCTCTGCTTCTTTTCGGGCGAGTTCCTGGAGAATCGTTTGGTTGGATATATGAGGTGTTACTTCATATGGATTCATGGTGTAGCTGTCACTTTTATACGTAGCTTCGATACTCATTAGTGTAACCGGCGGTGCCCCCTCATTGTTGTTGGTGCGTGAAGTTAGCAGGTAAATCTGGCATAAAATACCAGTAAAAAGAGCCAGCTCTAATACGAATTTCCCCATAACCTATTCCAAAACAATGTTTTTCCCTGCTCTTTTATGATCTCACATTCAGGTAAATCTCCCGTGAAAAATGGATAAAATTGTATCTTTCGTTTTGTGGTGTAAAAATACCCTTTGATTCTGCGGTGTGATGGTTATAGTTGGGAGCTTATCCATTATAGATTCGTAAACAAAAGAGGTGCTGTTATGGCTGGAAGTGTGAATAAGGTGACCCTTGTCGGTAATTTGGGGCGCGACCCGGAAGTGCGAACCATGCAATCCGGAGATAAAGTTGCAAATTTGTCTATAGCGACATCTGAGCGTTGGAAAGATAAAAGCGGAGAACGCCAGGAAAGAACGGAATGGCACCGTGTTGTCATTTTTTCTCAGCCTCTTGTGAAGCTGGCCGAATCTTACCTTAAAAAAGGATCTAAAGTTTATCTTGAAGGACAATTGGAAACCCGTAAATGGACGGACAATAACGGCGTTGAAAAATATTCAACGGAAGTTGTTTTACGGCCTTTTAAAGGGGAAATTACTATGCTGGATTCACGGGGTGATTCTGGTGACAATTTCCAAGGCAATACACCGCCACCTTTTGAATCGGCAGAGCCGCAAGCCTCAAATGACGCGACGCAGCCCGTTGATGCTCTTGAAGATGAAATCCCGTTTTAGGATGGCTGGATAATGATGAACAAATTTGCTCTTACTCTTTATTTCGTAGTGATACTGCTGATGAGTGCCAGTGTTATGGCGCAGGACAATACTGCTGACCAAAATTATCAGCAAAAAGTGTCGCTGGCGCAGAAGATGCATCAGATAAGGCCTATGAATGTGCAGATAGAGGACGCTGTTAAGCGCCTGTCTTTGAGGTATCCGGAGGAGAAAAGGGCGCTGTTTGTTTCAAAAATGGTGCAGACCTTTGATAGTAAGGCCTTAACAGAGCTTTCTGTGAATGCTATGGCCGAGACGTTTACGGTAGCCGAGCTGGAGAAAATGATTGATTTTCACGGTTCTGCCGAGGGCAAGGCTATTACTGAAAAAACCCCTGTATATCAAAGCATTGTGACGCCGGAGCTTGTCAAAAAAATAGATAAAGCTCTGATGGAAGTGCGTATGGGTAAGACGGCGAATTAAACGCCTTTCTTCTCCCCGGAAAACTTAGGTTTTTTTGCCTATTTAAACATTGTCTGGCTGTTTGAAAACTGCTAGAAATATCAGGTTAATTACAACTTATTTGAAGGTCGCCAAAACATGAGTGATTCTGCGGTTTCCGGAGGCGAAATTTCGCCGAGTATTTCTCTCGAAGAAGAGATGAAAACATCTTATCTCGATTATGCTATGAGCGTGATCGTCAGTCGGGCTTTGCCTGATATTCGGGATGGTCTGAAACCTGTGCATCGCCGCATTCTCTATGCTATGCGCGAAGGTGGTTACACCTCTGATAAAGCCTACAAGAAGTCAGCCCGTATCGTCGGTGACGTCATGGGTAAATATCACCCGCATGGTGATAGTGCGATTTATGACGCTTTGGTGCGTATGGCGCAGGACTTTTCCCTGCGACTGCCGCTGATTGACGGGCAGGGTAACTTTGGCTCGATGGACGGCGATCCTGCGGCTGCCATGCGTTATACTGAGGCGCGTCTGCAAAAAGTGGCGGAGATGCTGCTGGATGACATCGACAAGGACACTGTCGATTTTCACAAGAACTACGATGAATCTCTGAAGGAGCCGGACGTGCTTCCTTCGCGCGTACCCAATCTTCTGGTTAACGGGGCGGGCGGTATTGCCGTTGGTATGGCTACGAATATCCCGCCGCATAATCTGGGCGAAGTTATTGATGGTTGCTGTGCTTATATTGATGATCCGGACGTAACGGCGGAGGACCTTATTGCTCTTATACCGGGGCCTGATTTCCCTACCGGGGGACAGATTTTAGGGCGGAGTGGTATTTTATCAGCCTATCATACGGGCAATGGCTCGATTCGTATGCGCGCTAAGGCCGAAATTGAAGATATTGGGAATAAGCGCGAGGCGATTGTTATCAATGAAATTCCTTATCAGGTGAATAAAGGCCGCTTGATGGAACGCATTGGCGAAGTGGCCCGTGAGAAGGTTGTCGAGGACATCAGCGAAGTACGCGATGAATCAGACCGCGATGGCGTGCGGATTGTTATTGACCTGAAAAAGGGCGCGAATGCCGATGTTGTTCTGAATCAACTTTTTAAACACACTTTGTTACAGACAACGTTCCCGGCCAATATGCTTGCGCTTGATCATGGCAAGCCGGGAATCCTGAAGTTGCGCGATTTTATCCGCGCCTTTATCCAGTTCCGCGAAGAAGTCATTACCCGCCGGACAATTTTTGAATTGAGCAAGGCGCGTGGTCGCGCGCATGTCTTGGCTGGTCTGGCTGTCGCTGTCGCTAATATTGATGAGATCATCAAGCTGGTTCGTGAGGCCAAAGACCCGGCGACCGCGCGTGAACAGCTTCTTGCCAAGTCATGGCCTGCTGCTGATGTGGAGCCGCTTATTGCCCTGATCGATGACCCTGAATACCCGGTTGTTAGTGGCAAATACCAGCTTTCAGAAATACAGGCCAAAGCCATCCTTGACCTGCGTTTGCATCGTTTGACTGGTCTGGAACGCGAAAAAATCGGCGGAGAATTAAAAGAAATCACTGACCGTATTGCTGAGTATCTTGAGATTCTTGGTAGCCCGGAAAAGCTGATGGAGATTATGCGCGAGGAGCTGGTTGAGGTTAAAGAAAAGTTTGCGACACCGCGCCGTACTGAATTGATGGATGTTGAATTTGAACAAGACATTGAAGAGCTTATTCAGCGTGAAGACATGGTTGTGACCATTACGCATGGCGGCTATATCAAGCGCGTACCGCTGGATACTTACCGGGCACAGCGTCGTGGTGGTAAGGGCCGTAGCGGAACCGCACTTAAGGATGAGGATTTTGTTTCCGATCTTTTTGTTGCGAGCACCCATACGCCAATTTTGTTTTTCACATCGCGCGGTATTGTGCACAAGATGAAAGTCTGGCAATTACCGCTGGGTAGTCCGCAGGCGCGGGGCAAGGCGATTGTTAATCTGCTGCCGCTGGAAAAAGATGAAAATGTAAGTGTTTATATGCGCTTACCGGAGAATGAAGATGTGTGGGATGACCTTGATATTGTCTTTGCCACCTCTCATGGTTCAATTCGCCGTAACAAGCTGACAGACTTCAAGAGCATTCGCTCTAACGGCCTGATTGCCATGAAGCTGGGCGATAAGGAAAAGCTGGTTTCTGTGATGATTTGTAAGGAAGACGAAGATGTCCTGCTGGCCTCTAAAAAAGGCAAGGCGATCCGCTTTGCGGTCGATGATGTGCGCGTTTTTGCCGGGCGTAACTCTACCGGCGTGCGCGGGATCAAGCTGGGCAAGGGTGATGAGCTAATTTCTATGTCGGTTATCAAGCGCGTTGAAACGACGCCGGATGAGCGCACGGCTTATTTGAAAATGGCAAACAAATTGCGCGGCGCTGATGAAGAAGGCGTGGAATTTGAAGGCGATGCGGCCGATCTTTCAGAAGATAGATTTAAAGAGCTGCAATCTAAAGAGCAGTTTATGTTGACTGTTTCCAAGAAAGGCTTTGGTAAACGGACGTCCACCTATGAGTACCGCGTTACAGGACGAGGTGGGCAGGGCGTTGTTAATATGTCCCTGACAGCCAAAAATGGTAACGCTGTTGTGGCGACCTTCCCCGTGACCAGTGACCACCAGATTATGCTGGTGACAGATCAGGGTAAGTTGATCCGTACACCTGTGAAAAATGTTCGCTTTACCGGACGTAGCGCGCAGGGTGTTACTATTTTCAAGGTCGCGGATGACGAAAAAGTTGTTTCCGTTGCCTGGCTGGTCGAAGAAGATGACGAGGAAGAAGACATCATTGATGTTGCTCCGTCCCCGGCCTGTGAGTAGTTAGCCATAAAAACTTGCTTTTGCGGGAAAACTCGTCTAGTTTCCCGCGCATGGATTTACAATTAAGATATTTTTCTTTGATGGCGGCGCTGGTTTTCGGGCTGTGCGTGCCTTCTCTCAGCACAAAAGCGTCCGGTGTGTCCGGCAGGCAGGCGGCGGGGCAGCAAGAGCGCACGCTGCGCTTCTACAACACTCATACGCGGGAAAGCCTGTCAGTAACCTACTGGCGCAAGGGCCGCTATGACAGGAATGCGCTGGAAGAGATTAGCGACTATTTGCGCGATCACCGTAACGGCCATGTCCATGAAATCAGCCATAACCTTATGAATGTGCTTTATAGCACGCAGCAGGGCTTACAGCGCCTTCATCCGGAGCAGGAGATTGTTTTTCACGTTATTTCCGGGTACCGCTCACCGCAGAGCAATGGCATGTTGCGGGCAAACGGTGGTGGTCAGGCCAAAAAGTCCCGCCATATGCAGGGTGACGCCATAGATATTCGTGTACCGGGTATCAGCACAGTGGAGCTGCGTAATATGGCCTGGTGCCAGCAGCGCGGCGGTGTGGGGTATTACCGGGGCAGCGATTTTGTCCATGTCGATACCCATACCAAAAAAACGACAGACGGGCGCTTTCCCGGCGGCAAACGCTACCGCGCCTGGGGCTGGTCACCAAAGCCGGGGCTGTGTGCTGGTCGTCCGAATTCTTAAAAGTTTGCGTCTGCAATAATTTACCGCTAAAACAACCTGATGACTGATAATAACCGTATAGGCGTATATCCGGGCACGTTTGATCCGGCAACGAAGGGGCATTTGCATCTTATTCGCAGGGCTTCCAAGCTTGTTGACCATCTTGTTGTCGGTGTTGCCGATAATCCCGGTAAAAAGCCGCTTTTCAATCTTGAAGAGCGGCTGGAGATGGTGCGCACTGATATTGAGAATATGTACGAAAAGCACTGCGAAATAGAAGTGCGGTCTTTTGATAACCTGCTTATTCATTTTGCGCGCGATGCTAATGCTGCCTGTATTTTCAGGGGCTTACGTGCGGTCTCTGACTTTGATTATGAGTTTCAGATGACCGGGATGAATGCCCGGCTTGACCCTGAAATTGAAACGGTTTTTCTGATGGCGGCGGATCGCTGGCAGTTTGTGTCTTCCAGCTTTGTTAAAGAGATATTTAGCCTTGGCGGCGACATTAGCGAGGTTGTCACGCCTGCGGTTGAAGAGAGATTAAAGGCTAAACTCGGTAAGTAATATGGTAGCGCTGGCAGAAATCAAACGGCATAAAACACATCCGGTAAAAGTTCGGGGTGTCATTGTTGGCGGCGACGCCCCTGTCGTGGTGCAGAGCATGACCAACACGGATACGGCAGACGTGCAGGCAAGTTTTGCGCAGATCAGGGAGCTGTTCCTGGCCGGGTCGGAGATTGTGCGCCTTACGGTCAACAATGATGAGGCGGCCAAGGCTGTTCCCAAAATTCGCACGTTACTAGACAAAGAAGGGTTGGATGTCCCTCTCGCCGGGTGTTTCCACTATAACGGTCACAAATTGCTGGCTGATTACCCTGAAATGGCGCAAGCGCTGGATAAATACCGTATCAATCCGGGCAATGTCGGCTTTGGCAAAAAGCGCGACGGGCAGTTTGAGATGATGATCGAAGCCGCGCTTAAATATAATAAATCCGTTCGTATTGGCGTGAATTGGGGCAGCCTTGACCAAACGCTTTCAACGAAGCTTATGGATGAGAATGCCGCCTTGGATAAGCCGCAACCAGCAGATAGCGTGATGCGCGAAGCGCTGGTGCAGTCGGCGTTGCTCAGTGCGGAAAAAGCGGAAAATATTGGGCTGGGCAAAGATCAAATCATTCTTTCGGCCAAGGTTAGCCGTGTGCAGGACCTTATCGCCGTTTACCGCGCGCTGGCGCAGCGCAGCGATTATGCGCTCCACCTGGGCCTGACAGAGGCCGGGATGGGTTCTAAGGGCATTGTAGCCACCGCCATTGGCGAAGCTGTGTTGTTGCAGCTGGGGATTGGCGATACGATTCGTGCGTCCTTGACGCCGGAGCCGGGCGGAGCGCGGACATTAGAGGTGAAGGTCTGCCAGCAAATCCTGCAAACGATGGGGCTGCGCTCCTTTGCGCCGCAGGTTAGCGCCTGTCCAGGGTGCGGGCGTACGACCAGCACCGTTTTTCAGGAGCTTGCCGGGAATATTCAGAGTTACCTCGATACGCAAATGCCGCTCTGGCAGGCACAATATCCTGGCGTGGAGGCGTTAAATGTCGCTGTGATGGGCTGTATCGTCAATGGCCCCGGCGAAAGCAAGCATGCCGATATTGGTATCAGTCTGCCGGGAACCGGAGAAAGTCCTGTCGCGCCGGTCTTTATCGACGGTAAAAAGGCGCATACGCTGCGCGGCACGGCGATTGCCGAGGAATTTCAGGCTATTCTGGAAGATTATATTAAGACCCGATATGGTGCTGAGGGGCAAAATATGTGCGTTGCCTAAAAGAAAACTTGACCTTTGGCAGTGAAATCCATAAGTTACGCCAGTCTTTTTACGTCTAGTAAGACCGCTTAGCTCAGCTGGTAGAGCAACTGACTTTTAATCAGTAGGTCGAGAGTTCAAATCTCTCAGCGGTCACCATTACTCCATAAGGCTTTCCGTTAAAATAAAAAACTCTAAGGCGGTTTTTGCCACAAAATACCAGTCCTCTGTAACCCGCAGAAATCCGCCATTGTCCTTTTTAATCCGTTTCGGCTTGTGGCAAATTTGTGGCAAAAACGAAAAAAGTGGGCACCGCTTCGGAACAAGGCCTTGCACATGATGCGTAGTAAAGCATCACAGGAATTTGTCGCATGGCAACCCCGGAACGGAAGGGCAAAACCCGTGAGGGTTTTACCCGCGCCGCCAAAGCGGGCAAGGAAAAGACAGATTTTTGGACTGCCATAAAAATCAATCCGGCAAAAGAAAAGGCTATTGCCCGTGCCATTGCCGTTCTCTATATCAGAGCAGTTCTTGGATCAACCTGAGAATTTTTATAAAGATCGGAATACACTCGCTAACCAGAATTTAGAGCACTGCCAGGCACTAGATTTGATTTCAAGGTAGTATTATAATTTTCTACCAGGTCATGGGCCGCCTGATAAGTAACTCGTTCAGGGTTATCTTTAGATACATCATGCGCCCTCAAATCACTTATTTTGTCAAACAGAGCCTGCTGGTTTAATGTGAGATGATCACCGCCAGTATTACTAAATTTGGCAACATATTCATTGCCCTTAAGTTCGATTTGAAAAGGTTCTGGGCCGTAAACGCTGGCGGCAAAGTCTTCCTTGATATCTGCACTAGGGCAAATTGTATCTTTTGGTATGTCATCTTCACTGGTCATAGCTTGCAAACCTTCTCTATATTACGACTTAATGCATATTCCCATAAGGTAATGAACAAAATGTTAAAATGATCTGCCTTTTTAGGCTCTATGCCTTTGCAGGACCCAACAATAGACGTTCGAACTCTGCCTGATTCCGAACTCGATAATCTGGCCGTCGTGGTCGTGTCTCGTTTGGTTATCACTGGGAGCAATCACCACAGGCTCCATGAAGAACTTACAGTTTCCGGCGGATACCTCAAAGACGAGGGTTTTAGCCGTGAGCCGAAGGTCATTTATTTAGCACAAGGTTCCTACAAGGCTAGACAAATCGGTGATGGTGTCAAACTTGTGCTGACGCTAGGCAGTGCCTATGTGTGCGGTCGTTTTCCTTGACATAACACATAAAAATAAGCTATAAAGTTAGGTGTTTTTAATTATTAACGTCAGACTTTATGGAAGGATATGTTTTGAAAAAAGCAGATGCTAATGCTTTGACGCGGGCTATTGCTCTGGGTTTTTTAGGGGGGGCAAGCCCTGACTTTTCTCCCCGTTATATTGGCAAACGAACCAATGGTGAGCGTGGTAACGTCGATGACGGCATGGTTTTGCGGGCCAATGGCAATTATCGGTTGGCTGAGGATGTTGGTACGGGAAGCCGTATTTTGCTCCGCGGCTCTATGTATAATGATTTAGTCGGTGTCCGTGGTGAGGACAGGGACATCTGGTTGAAAGAAAACCCAGAAGGACTTTCTGTCGTATCCGGCTGGTCTCCGGGCATGACTATTAGTAATGATGACGATACTGATATGTGCCGCATCAAGTGGAGTTCGCCAAGAAAGGGCCGTGATTTTCGTCATGATACAAATGCGCATGAAGCGAAGATTCAGTTTAACTCACGAAATCGTCTGAATCTCTACCCGTCCGAAATTACCTCTCTAAGGGAGCAGGGCGGGGATGAAAATGATTACGATCAGACGACGGCGGAAATGAGTTCTTTAAGAACAATCATTATGCCGAATGAACAGTTTTCCTATGGTTTTTATGAACAGAAAAATGGCCAGTGGCTTTCGCGCCGTTATATCCGTACGGATGGCGATGAAAAAAAGGCCGGAGACAGTTTTGTTAAAACTGACCCCTATAATCCTGACGGGCGTATGGATAATGCCTTTTCCCTCGGGGAAAAGGTAGGGGTGTATAACTCTCTTGCTGAAGCCTACGCCTATGGTGTCGTTGACTGGAGTAAACGGGCAAAACGTATACGGGACGGCAAGTCACCTCTGACACTGATGGAAATGATGAAAAGCCCGGTAACGACAACCAAACGGAATCTCGTTAGTGCGTTTAACAGTTATATTAAAAACCGGGAGTGGAAAGAAATTTTGATTCATAGTTTGCCTACTTTAGCTATGTTGCCCGTTGTTAAGGGCCGTCAGGCTTTAGTGTTTGCTAAGGCACTGGTTCTGTCGCTTGCTGCTATGAAGGGCGGTAAGATCGCGGAAGATAAATCCGCCAAGGGAATGGAAAAGGTGCGCAGTGTTCTAGACCGTCTTTTAATGACGAAAACTAAAAAGCAGAGAAAAAAGAAAAAAAATGCATCTAAGCCCTATGCCAATGTGAAGAAAGATTACGTTATTGATCCAGAAAATAGCGAGGATAGTACGCTTTCTATGCTTGATCCCAAGGAATCCCCTTTTCTACGTCTTTTAACTCAGGAAGAGGCCGGCATGAACTATGATGACGGGGTAACCGTCGATGTGTCATCGAATCAATGGCTTGAGGAATCCATCCTGCGTTCTCTGAATGAGGACCAGCCCTCTCACGGTTTTGTTATTAACCCGGCTATGATGAGCTTTTATCATCTGGACAGCGGGCTCGTGTTACTTGTTCATTTTAATGAAACGGTTGGGAAGACAACAGTTTATGCGGCGCACAGGCCGGAGATCGCAGCCAGCGATGGTAATGGTTTGTCAAAATATGCGGCGCGGCTGGATAAGGAAAGCATTATCAAAATAGAACGGAAAGTCCGCATCCCTGAAAATGGTAAAAATAAACAGGAGGATTTCCTGTCCAGCGTGCTGAACGAGAAATTAATTGAAGACATCAAGGTTAAAACGGGCCTCATAAAACAAGATGAAATAGATGAAGGCAAAAAAGCTCATAAAACAGAGAGCCTGACAAAAGAGCATTTTGAAGCGGAGGTGCTGGAGCTTTTAATTGCCGGGGATAATAAGGCTCTGGTAACTCCGGAGGAAAAGAAACAGACGCTCAAACATATTCAGTGGCTGTTTAATACAAAAGCCGAGGGTGGAGGTCAGGATTCCAGTCAACCAACGGCCGCTTATCCATGGACAGAACAAGATTGGCCGGATGCTTCTCTTGGTGAAGAGGGTAGCCCGGATGGCGAAAAAGAACATGTGATAAGCGAAGAAGAGCGCATTGCAAATCTAACGCGTCATTTCGAAGGCATGGAATTACCACCGCTGCGCCCGGCGGCGGCGGAGTGGACGTTGAAAAACGGTTAACTCCCATTAATTTACCAGACAAGAAGATAATTGACATAGTGAAGCCTTCTCTTTATGACTTAGTACAAGTCTTTTAAATGATGGGTTAAACGACAGGGATGGGTTCTATCTATAATGGGGTTACCAGCTAAAACTAATGATCCGGATCGCAACCGCAGCAAGTTTGCACGGTCTTTTGAGCGTGCTGTAGGGCGTGCGCGCTGGTCTGGCTTTCTGGAGCGCGCATGGGAGCGTTCAGTACCAACGGTTGGTGGTTTGAGTGCTGTTTTTTTAAGCGCCTCCTGGCTTGGATTGTGGCAGAATGTGACGCCTGCGGCGCGCGTTGTCGGTGTTATTTTATTTGCGGCGGCTCTTGTTACCGCGGCGCGTCCTCTTTTTAAGGTTAAAAGACTGACCAGAGAAGAGGCTCTTAATCGTATGGATAATGTCACGGGAAAGCCGAATAGACCGGCTTCGACTTATGGTGATATATCTGCTGGTGAAGGAGGGGGAGATGATGATGAAGTTAAAGCCCTTTGGCAAATTCAGCGGAAGCGTATTGAAAAAGAAGTTGGGAGTTTTGATGCCGGTGCACCAAAATCTAGTCTTGGGCGCAGGGATCCGTTCGGAGCTCGTTTTGCGCTTCTTCTTGTTACCGGGGTTTCTTTGGGCGTGGCTATGTCGCAGGGGCAGGAAATTGACCGTGTTACAGCGGCTTTTGATTGGAGTTTGCAGGCCCCGTCGGCCGGTCCGGTTAAGGTTGATGCCTGGGTTTCTCCGCCTGTTTATACCGGGGTGGCGCCGCTTTATTTGTCGAAAACGGATGCTGATAAGTCTGCTGTTTCCAAGTCTAAGTTTACCGTTCCGGCGCGTAGTGTCTTAAGAATCAATGTTCATGACAAAGATGCTAAAGAAAAAATTTCAGTGACGGGGGGGGCGAGTTCGGTTGAGGATTCATGCTCATCTTTTTCTTATAACAATACGACGAAATGCGAGTTTAAACTGGCAAGTAGTGCTAGCGTTACTGTTAAAAGAGGGGCGCATAAGCCTTTAAGCTGGCGCTTTAATGTGACGCCTGATTTACCGCCGAGAATTTCTGTGGCGCCGGTGCCGCAAGATAAGAAGAAAAATGAGGAGCAGCCGAATTTGAGTGTTACCTACACGTTGGAGGATGAATATGACGCTGAGGTAACAGAAGGGCGGATAGCGCCAATAAAGCCGGCAGATCCGGATGCTAGGCCATTGCCCCTTTATAACCTTCCAAAGATAACCATCCCCGTAAAATGATTATATAGGATAATAAACGCTTTATTTAGGGCCGGGGGCAGGGGTGCCAAACCGTTTTAGCAGGCGATTAATGTATTCCCGTTCTTCTGATGGTCGGCTTTCTTCGCCACTGCGTTTCCGCAATTCGTCTCTGATTTCCCGGGATTCCTTTTCTGTTGAAGTTTCAGGCACGTCGCCTTGCCCCTGAGGAATAGTGTCAGGGTTCCGTCCCAACGGGTCTGTGTCACCTCGTTTGATGTTTTGGTTGGGATTTCTCATTGGTGATGATCCTGTGGCTTGCCCTGATTGCCCATCTTTGGGGGGCTGACTCATCTTTTGCATTTGCTGCATCATGTCTTTGCGCATTTTTTTCGCAGCGTCTTTCATGGACTCCATTGCTTGTTGCTGGCTAGGGGTGGCCTTGCCGGGCTTGCCCTTTCCTAGTTGCTTCGAGGCGCTTTCCATGGATTTGTCAGCATCTTTCATGGATTTCATTTGCTGTTCCATTTTCTTCTGCATTTCTTGAAGTTGCTGCTGTAGCTTCTTTTGGTCTTGCTGGAGCTTGTTGCCTTTTTGCTGCTGTTTCTGCATTTGCTGCATTTGCTGCTGCATATCTTTTTGTTTTTTGTTTTTCTTCTGATTCTGCGGCTGGTTTTGCTGCTGCTTCATCATCTTTTGCAGTTTTTTTGTTAACTGGTCTATCAGGTTTTTCATTTCTTCCGGCTGTTGTTCTTCCGGTTTCTTTTGATCCTGCTTTTGATCTTGTTTTTGATCCTGATTTTTTTGTTGCTGGGATGACTGTTTTTCCTGTTTCGGGATCAGTTTCTGGAGTAAGTCCATCAGCTTCTGGGCGTCTGTTGCCATGTCTTTAAGTTCGTCATGCTCATCGTAACTGGGGACAGGGGTTTGCTGTATTGTATCGTCCAGACGCTGTTCGAGAGTGTTAAGCTCTCCTTGTATTTCACCAAGGCTGTCCTGGCTGTTTTTGTTTTCCTGCTGCGTTTTCAGGTTTTCCTGGCGCATATCTTCTATGAAATTTTGGAGCTGTTGCTGTAGCGCGCGGGCGTCCGGCTCTGCTGCTTTTTGTGCGTTTAGCGCGGCAAACTGGACAATAAACGCCCGGCCATTACTTTGTTGTATGGAAGCGCTGCTCCCGGTTTGTTTGTTCAGTTGCTCTAGTTGCTTTTCAATTTGCTTGAGCTGTTCCAGTTTTTGGTCGTTACCTGATTGCGGATTTTTCTCCATAAACTGACGAAGCCCTTGCAACACATTATTGAGTTGCCGGGGGTCGGGCTGTGAGCTTTGTTTCATCTGCTGCCCGGTTTCGTCGAGCTTTTTGATATTATTTTCGCTTTGTTTTCCGGTTTCTTTTTGTTGCTGGCCAAGTTTGTCCATGGCCTGCCCCATCTGTGAGAGCAATCTTTTGAGTTGTTCGGGGCTTAGGGGTTTGCCAGCGGGTTTGTTTTGTTGCTGCTCCTGCTCCATTTTTTTCATTTCCTGCTGCATTTGCTCAAGCTTTTTCAGGGTGTCCTGAGCCTGCTGCTGGTTCATTTGCTGATCTTTTTTCTGCATCTGATCGCTTTGCTTCTGCATTTGATCCAGATCTTGCTTCATCCCGTCCATTTTCTTTGAATTTTTCTGGCTGCGTTTTTGTGCCTCCTGCGCCATTTTTTTCATTTCATCGATCATCTGGTCGAGTTTTTTCTGCGCTTGTTTTCGCTGCTCTTTATTCATGGACTGACCTTGCTGCTGCATTTTGTCCATTTGCTTCGTTTGATTGCGGAGCTGCTCTTGCATTTTGTTGATTTTTTGTTGCTCAGGCTTTTGCATGGCAGGAGATTTTTTCATCTCTTTCAGTGCTTGCTGCATCTGTTCCATGGTTTTACGGAGCTGCTTTTCATTCAGGGGCTCGCTGTTTTTTTGCTTGGCGACATCCTGCATTTCCTTGAGCATTTTTTTCAGCTCGTCTTGCTTCTTTTGGCGCTCTTCTCTGTCCATTGGCTTGTTTTGTTGCCGCTGGCTTGTTTGTTTTTGCATTTGCTGGAGCTGCTTCTGCATGTCGTCGATTTTTTGCTGCTTGCTCTGGCTCTGCTGTTGCTGCTTCTTCATTTGCTGGAGCTGTTTCTGCATCTGTTGCATCATTTTTTGTAGCTCAGGCTTGTTCATGGGCTGGTTTTGCCGGCCCATTTTTTGCTGCATTTTTTTCAGAGCGTCTTCTGTTTGCTGTTTTTCGCTGTCTTTTTCCTGTGTCTTTTTCCCAAGTTCCTCAGCTTTCTTTTGCAGTTCTTTCGCCTGTTGCTGGTTTTCCTTGGCGCCCTCTTTCATCTTCTCAGCATTTTTCTTCATCTGTTCCAGAACTTTATCGAGCGTCTTAAGGTCTATGGGCGGTTTGTCTTGTTCTAGTGTTTTGTCCAGCAGCTCTTTCTGTTTTTTTATCATTTCTTGTAGTTCGTTGTGCTGCTGCTGTTTTTGTTGCAACTGTTTCATTTGCTCGCGCATTTGCTTCATCTGCTCGCGCATTTGCTCTGCAGTCATTTGTTGCTGTTGTGGCTGGCCCCGTTGTTGTTGCTGGTTTTGTTGCTTCATTATCTGTTGCATCATTTGTTCCATCATTTGCTTGGCAAGTTCAGGATCCATTTTGGAGAGCTCTTTCATCATCTTTTTCAGCTCTTCCATCATTTTATTCTGCTGTTCCAGCAGTTTTTTCTGTGCTTCCAGCTCATCCGGGCTAAGGCTCTTCCCTTTTTCCTTGAGAAGCTCTTCCATTGCTTTCTGAGCTTCTTCCATAAGTTTGAGTAGCTCCTCCGGAGATGCGCCATCTTCCATGGCTTTGCGTAGGGCCTCTTGAGCATCGCGCAGTTTTCTTTCTGCCGGGCTCAGTTGTTCTTCTTCAAGCTCGAGCATGACATTCCACAGCAAAGCAACGGATTTGCTTAAATCCTCAGGGCCGCGGGCTTTAATGATGCTGTTATGGGCAACGCGTAAGGAGAGATAGATCTCCGCTGTTACTGTGAGGTCCGTTTGTTCGCGGATAATGAATTCAAGGATGCGGGCGACGTCCTCCGCTTTTCTGCTGTCCAGAGCCAGAATACGGCGCTGTTCGGCAATGATACGTGCTACTGGGTTGGTAAAAGTACGCTGTGGCAATGTGATGGTGATAGGGCGGCTTGTTGCCTCTTGTCCGGCGGCGTCCTTTGCCACTATTTCTATTGTAACTGTATCGCCTGCTAGCGGATGGGCGATAATATCGGCAGGGAGGGTAATCTCGCCCTGTGTCTTGGTATCAGGCTCATTGATTTCTTCGGCTGCGCTCGTGAAAACGATGCCCAAAGCAAAAACTCCGGCTATAGCGGAAACTATGCGTGATGCTTTCTTCGCCAAGCTGTAGTACCTCCCAGATGTCAGCCATATGTCAGCTGAATTTCAAACGTCCCGGTTGTCATAAATTATTATGCTTATTTCTATATAAACATAACGCGCTAATCAAGGAAATTCTCTTGTTGAGCGTAAAGACAACGAGAAATAGTCTCTGGTCATAGCTTGTGAATTCATGTTATGTCTCTGATATAATTATAATCAGTTTCACACGTGGATCATGAGCGGCGATCATTCAGAAAATAATAACAATAACCTTTTAGAGGGGCCGGCGGACGGTGTTCCATTAAAGCCGTTTGCTCGTTTGCGCACCTATTTCTTTGCCGGTATTCTTGTGACCGCGCCCATCGGCATTACCGTTTACCTGACATGGATATTCCTGAGTTTTATTGATAGCCGGGTAACGGCTCTGATCCCGGAGCAGTATAATCCTTTTAATTCCCTGCCGTTTTCTCTGCCGGGTATTGATCTTTTTAAGGCCTTGATCTCTCTGGTCGTGGCTATTGTCTTTTTTATCCTTGTGGGCTGGTTTGTACGCAATGTTTTAGGGCGGCTTTTGTACCGGGTTTCCGAGTATATCGTTCACCGTATGCCGGTCATTAATACGCTTTACAAAGCCATCAAGCAGATTTTTGAAACAATTATGACGAGTCAGTCACAGGCTTTTCGTGAGGTCGTGATGTTGGAATATCCACGTAAAGGCGTCTGGTCTCTGGGCTTTGTTACAGGAAGCACGGAAGGGGAAGTGCAGCGCACGACGGCAGAAGAAACCATGAGCGTTTTTGTGCCAACAACGCCGAACCCGACTTCCGGTTATTTGCTGTTCGTACCGAGAAAAGAGCTGGTCTTCATGGATATGACGGTCGAGGAAGCTGCCAAGCTTATTGTCTCCGCCGGTATTATCGTGCCGCCGGATAGAAAAGCCTGAAGAAATAAATTTTATTAATTTATCGTCGGGTTTTTAGGCTGACCATGCTCATCGTAATTCACAGCGCGTGCCTGACCGGGTCTTTCCGGTTTGGATGTAATGCCTTCTTCATCCATGGCTTTGACGATGTTATCAAGCTGTTTGTGGGTCAGATTGAAATCGTCTTTGTATTTCTCTTTCAAAGTTTTCCCTCTGGCATCATCATCTTTAATGACAGCTTCACTGATTTTTTTGTAGTCGTTTTCATCAATCTTATTGAGAGTGAGTAAGGTTTTAACGTTCCTTGGCACTTCGCGATTAAAGATTTCCGTCAGGGTTGGTTTAGGTGATACCTCAGGCTCTGTTGTTTCTTCGGGAGTGAGTTCGGGCTCCGGTTTACCCTCTGGTGCTAGCATGGGCTTCTCTTGCCTGTTTAGAGCACTATGATCTTCTTCAGGAGGCTCTGTATTGGTTTCTTCGGAGGCAGGTGTCTCTTGTTTATCTGAAGCCGTATGACTTGAAGCGTAATCCTTATGTATCTCTTCTAAAAAACGTTGCTTCATTGAATTGCCAATATCATCCCAGAATTTTGCAAGCATTTCATCCGTAACGTTCTCATCTCCATAGGCAAGCTCTTCTTTTAGGTGTTCACGTAACTTCTTTTTAAGTAGTTCTGCCAGAAGGTCAGGAGGTATTGTGATTTTTTGATTTTTTGATTTGTCCTTTGGTGTTGGCGCTGGTTTTTCTTGTCCATCCAGACCAATATGATCCAGAGCGTGGTCTTCTAAAAATCCTTGTTTCATTAAATCATCAAAATGATTCCAATGCTTTTCAAGGTCTTTATCGGTGATGTTAAGGCTTGAAGGAAATTTTGAAGCAAAAGAATCTTTGCCCATATATTTACTCAACGCGTCCAGAAGGTCGGGATGCAGGGTGTTTTTATTGTTTGCAGGGGGTGGCACGGATTGCCCTGTAGAAGGCGGTTTCCCGGTAGGGGGTTTATTATTAGGTGGCTGTTGCCCGGTAGGGCCGGAACTCGAACTTGGGTTCGGAGCCGGAGCCGGAGCAGGATTTTGGTTCGGATTCGGAGATTTCAACGCATCCATCTGGCTGGAAAATTCTTTCCAGAGAGCGCTTATGTCCGTGCTTTGCGCAATTTCTTGCGCTTTTTTCTGCATTTCCGGAGTTTCGTTATTAACTTTCAGTCCTAAAAAGTGCGCGGCTATAAGAAGGAAGGCTTGCTCAATGACTGTGTCTCCGTCAATCGTAACGCCGCCATCGCGCATGTTTTTGCTGGCCATGGCTGTCACCCCCATGGCAAAGGCTTTGAATAATCTTTCTTCCGGTTTTCCTGTCAGGTCACCTTTGACCTCATTATTTGTAATCTCAATGCCTGTTACGGAAGGGTTTAAAAGGGGTAAATCGCCAATGAGTTTATTTGTGGCCGAGCCTGAATTTTTTTCAAATTTATCAAGCCAGTCCGCACTCTGGACCGGGGGATTTGTATTCTTGATGGGAAAGCCGCATTCATCAATGCCTTGGCCATAGAGAAGCGCCATTAACTCTCTGAAAGATAAGTCTTTTTGGCTGTTCTGGCCTGTGTTGGTGCCTGTATAACCCGCCATAAATGGCTCCTGTAATTCCAGCTAAGGAGACCATAATATACTATTTTTCCTTAACGTTCTACTAATTATGCAAATCAGCCTGAGCGTAAATACGCGATCGCCTGATCGCGCTCAAACAGGTAAAGCAGCGTGCGCAGTGATTTTCCTCTATCTGTTTGTAATTCAGGGTCTTTTCCCATGATAAGCCGCGCATCATCGCGGGCGGCGGCGAGTAACTCGCTATGGGCTGGAAGCTCGGCGAGCTTAAAGACCGGCAGGCCGCTTTGGCGTGTGCCGAGTATTTCCCCGGCTCCGCGTAGCTCCAGGTCTTTTTCGGCGATTTTAAAGCCGTCCTCTGTCTCGCGCATAATCGACAGACGCTCTTTGGCTGTCTGACCCGGATTTTTGGCGTAAACGAGAAAACAGTATGATTTATCCGCGCCGCGCCCGACACGGCCGCGCAACTGGTGAAGTTGTGAGAGGCCAAAGCGCTCGGCATGTTCAATGACCATAATGGTGGCTTCCGGTACATTGACGCCCACTTCGATCACGGTGGTGGCGACCAGAATATCCAGATCACCCTTTGCGAATTTTGCCATGGCTTCGTCTTTTTCAGCGGGCTTCATCCGGCCATGGACAAGCCCGACACGATCACCAAAGCGGGCTTGAAGAATCTCATAGCGCTCTTCGGCGGCGGCAAGGTCCAGTAGTTCGGATTCCTCAACCAGCGGACAAACCCAGTAGGCGCGTGCGCCGGTTTTGATTTGCCGGGCGAGTCCGTCTGTCATTTGCTCGATATGTTCTTTGGCAATCAGGCGGGTATCAATCGATTGTCTTCCGGGCGGTTTTTCATCAAGCTTGCTGCCGTCCATATCGCCGTAAGCCGTTAATGTCAGCGTGCGCGGAATTGGGGTGGCGGTCATAACGAGGACATCCACGCCTTTTCCCTTGGCGGTGAGCATGAGGCGCTGGTGCACGCCGAAGCGGTGCTGTTCGTCAATCACGGCGACACCTAGATCGGCAAACTCGACGCTTTCCTGAAACAGCGCATGGGTGCCGATAACAACCTGCGCTGCGCCGCTGCGGATTTGTTCTAGTAATATTTCGCGCGCTTTACCCTTATCGCGCCCGGTTAACGCCACGTAACGAATGCCGCATTCATCAAGCCATGGACCGAGGCTCTCAAGATGTTGCCGCGCGAGGATTTCCGTCGGCGCCATAATCGCGGCCTGTGTGCCGCTTTCAATGGCGTTAAGCATGGCAAGCGCCGCGACCACGGTTTTGCCGCTGCCGACATCGCCTTGCAGAAGGCGCAGCATACGAATGGGTTCTGACATGTCTCTGTCAATTTCAGCAATAGAGCGTTTTTGTGCGCCGGTGAGTTCAAAAGGAAGCGTGGCAAGAAGCTTGTCCCGCAACGCGCCACCGGTTTTATACACGCGTCCTTGCCTGCGCTGCTGATGATGGCGCACCATGGCTAAGGCAAGCTGATTGGCGAGAAGCTCATCATAAGCCAGACGCATCCGCGTCGGGTGGTGCGGTTCAAGACCGTTAGCGCCGGGCGGGTTGTGCAGAATGTCTAAGGCCTCACTCCAATCCGGCCAGTTATTTTGCTTTTTATGCGCTTCATCCAGCCATTCAGGAAGTTCCGGTATAAGACCGAGCGCCCCTTTTGCCGCTTTGCAAACGACTTTGTTGGTCAGCCCTTGCGTTAAAGGGTAAATAGGCTCCACAGTTTCAATCGCTGCGCGGTCTTCCTCGGTACCGATGGCATCGGGATGCGTTATTTGCGGTTTGCCCTGATAATGCTCGATTTTGCCGCTGACAATGACCGTCGCGTTTACGGGCAGTTGCTTTTCAAGCCATTGCTTGTTCGCGTGAAAAAACACAAGATTGATCGTACCGGTTTCATCCGTACACCAGACTTTGTAGGGCTGGTTCTTGCGTTCGTTCGGGAAGTGTCTATGGACGGTGACAGTGAGCGTTGCGATGCGTCCGGCAGGAGCATCCTTGATTTTGGGTGCAAAGCGCCGGTCAACAAAATCAATCGGCTTATGCCAGAGTAAATCCAGCATTTTGTCACCGCCGCATAATTTCTCAAACAGCGCCGCATTGCGCGGGCCAATTCCTGCTAAATCGGTCACACGCCGGAATAGCGGATCAAGCGCGAAGGGGCGTCCTGTTGATGTAGGCTGTTCTTGTTTAACCGCATTGCTCATCATCAATAAATAACGTTTCTTCTTTGTTATTACCACTAAAGAAGATTTTTATTTACATAACTTAATTTTTATGTTACCGTCGCCGTTGATAGTTTTATTTATATGTTTTGAACAAAGGGATTGTTGTTATGAATCAACTAAATGTTATTACAAATGTCTTTAATGGAGAGGGTGGAACTTTTTTTAGTGACCATCGAAGAAAGAAGACACCTATCGGTCGAAATGAGTCTTTGATGGATTTTCGCATTAGAACACATGATAAGTATAATCATATTTATTCGAATCTCGGTATTCATAGCAACCTTGTAGAGCGCGCTATAGATACGGCGGTTCGTGAGGTTGATAAAGTGCATCCTGATGTGCATGTTGGTTTGGGCGCTAACTTTAATAGCGGCAGGCTTCTTTCAATCAGGGTTGCTGGTTCTGAGGGGGATGAAAATATAAATAAGGGAGCTGCGGTTAAAACGGTCAATAAGGTAATGAGAAATTTAAGGAAGGCTTTTCAAGTAAGTATTTCTGTAGAGGCGGGAAAAAAGCAAAAGGTCTTCTTTCCTGTAGAGGGTGTGAAAACTTCAGAGTTTCGTTCGGACAGTAAGTTCTTTAGGCAAGACCACTGGTAGGTGACCTATATCCTTGTCTGAATCTTTTGCCCCAGCTTGACGGCATAAGAGCTTATCCCCAGCATCACCATGCCCATCACGATCAGGGCAAGCGGCCAGCCTGTAACATCAGCGAAATATTCCTCTGTGTAATAGCCCAGATAACCCAGCATGACAATAACACTGGCGACCAGAAACGAACGGCTTTGCGCTACGACGCTAGCGTAAATCATAAGCGCCGCCAGTCCAATCAGCAGGAAGTCAAAGGGTGGTATGCTTTCCAATAGCGAAAAAGCGCCGGTAGCCATACAGAGAGCGGCGATAAAATAGCTAAAAGGAACAAAGGCGCGGTGCGGCGTTTTGTTAATGGCATGAGATATGAGTAGGCCAGATAGACCCAGTACCGTAGCAACCAGATCTTCATCAATATCAAGCTTGGCCATCGCCGCGCCGAAAAAGGCAAAGCCATAAATGACGGTAAAGAACAGAAGGCTGGTTTGCCTCTTGGCGTAGAAGAACAGCCCCATTTGCGCGGCCAGCGGCGCAAACACAACCATGGTGGCGAGCGCGGCGTCATCACCGTCGAAATATTCCTTCAGGAAGACAAACAGCCCCGCAGGTTCCAGAAAAGCGGCGATCAGAAACAGCGGTGTGGCGGCTTTGGCGTAGCGTGCGTCTTTCAGGGCGGCCAGCCCCATGATAAGGGCAACAAGCCCCGGCCCGAACGTAATGATAACGCGGGCGGCGCTGTTCAGATCATCCCAGAGTAGCGCGACAAAAGCGGAAATGCCGGAAAATATAAACAGCGCCCCGACATAGGTCAGAAGCTTCATCACAATGCTGCTTGATCCTTGCTGCGTTTGGGGTGCATTGCGGACAAAATACGCGGCTATATCTTCAATCGTCAGGCCGTTCTTTTCCGCGAGATCAACAATTTTGCCGAGTGCTTTTTCTTTATTACTCATTGCCCGTCCTCTTCTTTGATAACCCAGCCGATGAAAGTGTCACGGCCATAGGGATTTCTCATGCCTTTAATCGGAACATGGCGGCTTTGTTTGCTTAGCGCGTAGCGGGCGCGACTGCTATAGTACCCAAAAAAACCGGAAAAGAAATTGCCGTTGCTGCGGTAATATTGCTCAAAAATATAACCATCAGGAGATTCTTTGTCCGGGTTAAGGCGTATGTTTTTGAACGTAGATAGAGAAACATTGACCCACTTTCCTTCTTTGGCGCTATCAGGCGCTTCCAGTATTATCTCTTCCACATCGTCTTTAACAGGGTCGAAAATATAGAGCCTGGTATTGTGATTATATGTATTGTTTTTGTCAGGCTTTTTGTAAGTGGCCACAAGCTTTTTATCTTTAACTTCAAACCGATACGTCGCGTCGTTGTTGTTATGGTGGGACAAGGAAAAAACAGCTTTATATTGCGGCGGATCAACCAGTTTGGTCATGGATTGCGCGATCATGAACACGGCAATCAGGATAACCGGCAGCGATACACCGAGCGCAAGGACAAAGTTTTCTTTTAAAAATGCTTTCATGTGTTTATGACTCTTATCTATGAGTGATGCAGCAAGCTTAGAAGATAGCGAAAAGAAACGCAAACGCTTGGTTTTCCGGTCATGGCACCGGGGAACGCGGGAGATGGACCTGATTATGGGGTCGTTCGCTGATTCTTATGTTTCGGCCTTTTCCGAAGAAGAACTTGCGCAATATGATGAAATCCTGCAAAACAGCGATCCTGATTTATATAACTGGATTACTGGCAAAGAGAAGGCTCCGGCCAATATCATAACGCCGGTTCTGGAGAAGTTGCTCGGCTATAATTATGCAGAACATCGCGAAACCGACAGAAGTAGCACAACATAAAACCCTCTTCGGTATGCCGGAGGGGCAGGACGCGCGCGCGTTGGCGGAAAAGGCGCGTGCGCTTATGCGTGATGATGAGGTGCTGGTGCATGTGGCGCTGGATGATACGCGGCTGGCAACGCTTTCCGAGCTTCTGAGTTTTTTCGCGCCGGATGTGCATTACGTCACCTTTCCGGCGTGGGACTGCCTGCCCTATGACCGGGTATCACCGCATCAGGACATTGTGGCACAGCGCGTGGCCGCGCTATCGGCGTTGGTTGCATGGGGCAAGACGACAGAGCGCCACCCGCGCATTGTTCTGACCACGGTTAATGCGGCTGCGCAGCGTGTGACACCGCGTACGGCGCTTGAAGACAATGTCTTCGCCGCCCAAAAAGGCGGGCCTCTGGAGATGGAGGTTTTCTTAGGCTTTCTGCAAAAGAACGGCTATGTCCGTACCGAAACGGTGCGCGAGCCGGGAGAGTACGCCATTCGCGGCGGCATCATTGATTTGTTCCCGCCCGGTTATGAAGACCCGATACGGTTTGATTTGTTCGGGATCGAGATTGATTCCATCCGTATTTTTGATGCGGTTAGTCAGCGTACGAAGAAAAAACTGTCTAAATTCCATTTGTTCCCGGCGACCGAGTTTTTCCTCGATGAAGACTCCATTGCGCGGTTCCGCTCGAACTATCGCGATTTGTTTGGTGTCGTGCGCGGCGATGACCCGCTTTATGAGGCGATTAGCGCCGGACGGCGTTATAACGGCATGGACCACTGGCTGCCGCTGTTCTTCGAAAAAATGGATACGTTGTTTGATTATGTGCCAAATGCCGCTGTGACTATGGACCATCACGGGGAGCAGGCGCGCGTTGAGCGCGTGGCACAGGTACAGGATTTCTATGAATCCCGCAAAACGATGGAAGATCAGGCCGGGAAAAACAAAAAGGTTAATATGGCCGGTACGGTTTATCATCCGGTGCCGGTGGAGAAGCTGTTTGTGGATGAAGGTGAGTGGGCTGGTCTCGCGCAGGGTATGGAGGTTTTATCACCATTTGGCGCGCCGGATGAAACTATCGCGGGGGATAGCCGTAAAGGTCGTGACTTTGCCGACATAAGAGCGCTCCCCGATGGTGATGTATTCAAAGTCCTGCGTGATTATATTGAGGCGCAGCGCAAGGAAAGCCGCAAAGTCCTGATCGCCGCCTATTCCAAAGGCTCTGCTGAGCGCCTGCGCGGTTTGATGGAGAATGCGGGCTTTACAAACTTTAAGGATGTTGCCGGATTTGATGACCTGAAAAAGCTGGGCGCGCACGATATTGGTATGGCGGTTTTGGGTTTGGAAAGTGGCTTTACGGCGCCTGATCTCACGGTTTTAACCGAGCAGGACATTCTAGGTGACAGGCTCGCCCGTAAAAGCAAAAAGCGCAAGAAGGCCGATAATTTCCTGACCGAAATATCCTCGCTGTCGCCCGGTGACCTGGTGGTTCATGTTGAGCACGGGATTGGCCGGTTTGAGAGTTTGGAGACGCTTGAGGCTGCGAAAAAGCTGCATGACTGCCTGAAGATCGTTTATGCCGGGGATGACCGCCTGTTTGTGCCGGTTGAAAATATCGAGGTGCTGACACGCTTTGGCGGAGACAGTGATACGGTGCAGCTTGATAAGCTCGGTGGCGCAGGCTGGCAGGCGCGCAAAGCCCGGGTCAAAAAAGACCTGATGGCGATGGCGGACCATCTTTTGAAAATTGCCGCTGCGCGAAAATTGAAAAAAGCAGAGAAATATCATATAGCTAACGACCTTTATGAAGGTTTTGTTTCAGGCTTTCCTTATCAGACAACGGAAGACCAGCAGCGCTCGATCGATTCTGTTTTGGGGGATTTAAACCTCGATCATCCGATGGATAGGCTTATTTGCGGTGATGTTGGTTTTGGTAAGACCGAAGTCGCTTTGCGCGCGGCTTATGTGACGGCGATGAGTGGCGCGCAGGTTGTCGTTATTGTGCCGACAACCTTGCTGGCGCGGCAGCATTATCAGAATTTCATGCAGCGCTTTAAAGGCACAGGTCTGCGTGTCGGGCAGCTTTCGCGGCTGGTGTCTGCTAAAGACGCTGAGCGCACAAGAGAAGGGCTGGCTGATGGCACGGTGAATGTCGTGATTGGTACCCATGCGCTGTTTGGTAGCAGCGTTAAATTCGCCCATCTCGGTCTTGTGATTGTTGATGAGGAGCAGCGTTTCGGCGTTAAACAAAAAGAGAAACTCAAAGCGCTCAAAGCCAATGTCCATGTGCTGACTTTAACGGCAACGCCTATTCCGCGCACGTTGCAAATGTCGCTCACGGGCGTGAAGGAAATGAGCCTGATCGCGACGCCGCCGGTGGACAGGCTGGCGATTCGTACATTCGTGCTGCCCTATGATCCGGTCGTGATCCGCGAGGCAATATTGCGTGAGCATTATCGCGGTGGCCAGAGTTTCTATGTTTGCCCCCGGATTAAAGACATGCAGGAACTTGAGGAGCAGCTCAAAGAGCTTGTTCCCGAAGTGAAACTGATTACCGCCCATGGCCAGATGAGCCCGGCTGATCTGGAAGACCGTATGACCGCCTTTTATGACGGGCAGTATGATGTTTTGCTCGCCACTAATATTATTGAGAGCGGCATTGATATACCGACTGCAAACACAATGATTATTCATCGCGCCGATATGTTTGGTTTGGCGCAGCTTTACCAGATACGCGGGCGCATAGGGCGCTCGAAAATGCGTGCCTATGCGTATTTAACGTACGATCCGGCCAAAAAGCTGACAGATCAAGGTCAAAAGCGTCTGGAAGTTATTGAAACGCTTGACACTCTTGGTTCCGGGTTTCAGCTCGCTAGTCATGATATGGATATACGCGGGGCGGGTAATTTGCTCGGTGATGCGCAGTCCGGCCATGTTAAAGAAGTCGGTGTCGAGCTGTACCAGCAGATGTTAGAGGAAGCCGTGGCGGCTGCTCGTGAAGGGCTTGATTTCACCGGAGAAGAAATACCAGATCGCTGGTCGCCGCAGATCAATATCGGAACTTCTGTTTTAATTCCAGACCATTACGTCGAAGGCTTAAATGTTCGCATGAGCTTATACCGTCGTCTTTCCGAGCTGGAAGACCAGCAGGACATCGAAAGTTTCGCTGCCGAGCTGATTGATCGTTTCGGTGATATCCCCGAAGAAGTCGAAAACCTGCTGCATATCATGACGATTAAACAGCTTTGCCGCGCCGCCGGGATTGACCGGGTTGATGCCGGGCCAAAAGGGGTCGTGTTCGGGTTTCACAATGACAGCCCGCCCGATATTGCCGGGCTTATGCGCTGGATACAGGAGCAGGGCGGTTCCATAAAGATGCGCCACGACCAGAAGCTTGTCGCTATCCGTCAATGGGGCAGTGCTGCCGAGCGAGTTAGAGCTGTTCAGAGCTTAATGAAAGAGCTCGCTTCCTTTTAAGTTATTGTTTTAACTTATATTTTATGTTTCCTCTCCTCACCTAAAACTCCAAAGTTAATCTTTTGTTAAAAACTTTATGGCATATTACTTGTGAAGCGGTGTGGCGTTCTGGAAAAGAACGTAAATAAAGAGGAAAATAAAATGAGCGGTTGGAATTTAGGTTCAATTAGTAGCGCTTTTAATGTTGGCGGTCTAAATCAGGTTCTGAAAAATGCGAACAGAGGCCTGAGGACAGGCCAGCAGGTTGACAGGCAAATGGAAAGAGGCCAGACAGGCCGCGCTGCGCAAACCGTTGGTGGTGCCATGAGAAGGCAGGGTCGTCAGATAGAGCAGGGGCAAAAGAGAGAGTATAACCTGAACAAAAGAGAAGTAACGAAGGAGTTCAGGAAAGTTAGCCAGGAGGCCAGTAAAAAGCTCACTAAAGACTATCAGAAGCAAAATGGAGAATTAAGGAATGAGCACGGGAAAGAAACTCATGCCCTGCAAAAAGAACAGCGAGCCGAGATGACCGACCTTACAAAGAAGTATAGAAGTGGCGAGATGGATGCTGATACTTACAAAGAGAAGAGAATAGATCTCGGATATGCACAAAGAGAAAAAATGGGTGAGTTAAGGGGCGAGCATAAGGAAGAATCTGCGGAATTGCGGCAAACATATCAGGACACAAGACAGGGACTGGTTGGCAAGGATGCGATGGAGCAGTATGTTGAAGAGAGAATCGGGCCTAAACCGCAGGAAAACGAACTGTCTACAGCTGGTGAAACGCTGGGGAATGTTGGCCGGATTATGGATACCATGGAGCGGATGGGGCGCTGAACGAGATTTTCTTTAGTATTCAAAGCTAGTGTAACCGTGTTATCCTGTAAGAAGGAAGCTCGTTCATACTTAGGATTATTACCATGAGCCGTGAATATGCAGAAGGCCGTATCAGGGAGGCGCTAAAGCTCTCCAAAGGCAATCCCACCAGGGCTCGGCAGAGAATTATTGCCTGGACGTTCGAAGATCCCAAATTATTGCAAGCTTTGGCGCGCCCGCATCTGACGGGTATTGTTGCGCATGCCATTAGCCGCGTTGTTCATAAGCAGGATGTAGTTGAGCCGGAAGCCCCGGATGTTCCTGAAGGTCTGGATTTAGCACCTGAAACCTTCGGAAAAGAGATTTTGAACGCTCTGCAAAGCGATGGTGCGGCTATGTTTGGGCAGGAAAGCAATGCGCCACCTATGCCCAGAGGGCAGGCCTCCAAAAGTCATATCGAGGCGTTAAAACACATTGCCAGCAAAAGCACCGTGCCGAAGAAGTCGGATTAAGTTTTCCAATCTTTATAAAATGAAAATAATGAGCTTTACCTGTGACGGTGAGCGCATTAAGACTATCTTATTGTTAAGAGGTTGAAAATTATGAGCGAAGCATTGCACACAAAAGTCCTGATTATTGGTTCCGGGCCTGCCGGATATACGGCGGCGATTTATGCAGCGCGGGCAAATTTAAGCCCTGTTCTGGTGCAGGGACTGCAACCGGGCGGGCAATTGACCATTACCACGGATGTTGAGAATTACCCCGGCTTTGCCGATGTTGTGCAAGGCCCGTGGTTGATGGAGCAGATGCAGGCGCAGGCCAAGCATGTTGGCACTAACATTATTAGTGATATTATTACCGAAGTTGATTTTTCCGTCCGGCCTTTAAAGGCGATCGGTGATTCTGGCACTATTTATACGGCGGATACGGTTGTTATCTCCACAGGCGCGACGGCGCGTTGGCTCGGTATAGAGTCTGAACAGACTTTTATGGGCAAGGGCGTATCGGCTTGTGCGACCTGTGACGGATTTTTCTATCGCGGCAAGGAAGTCGCGGTTGTTGGTGGTGGCAATAGCGCGGTTGAAGAAGCCCTGTTTCTGACTAATTTCTGTAGCAAGGTGACGTTGATCCATCGCCGTGATGAGCTGCGCGCTGAAAAAATTATGCAGGAGCGTCTGTTTAATCACGAGAAAGTTGAAGTTATCTGGGATAGCGTTGTTGAGGAAATCACCGGCGATGAAACTGGTATGACCGGTTTGCGTCTTAAAAATGCCAAGACCGGCGAAGAAACAACAATGAGTGCCGATGGCTGTTTTGTCGCCATCGGTCACGACCCGGCGACCAAAATTTTTAAAGGCCAGGTCGATATGGATGAGCATGGCTATATTAATAAAGCCCCTGACTCGACAGCAACCTCTGTGCCCGGCGTTTATGCCGCCGGTGATGTGTCAGACCAGGTTTATCGTCAGGCCGTAACGGCGGCGGGGATGGGCTGTATGGCAGCCTTGGAGGCCGATAAATTTCTGGCAACGCTGGAATCGGAAAACGGCAAGGCAGAAGCGGCGGAGTAAGTATAGTTTCAGAAACATGTGATGAAGCCACAGTAAAATTTTAAACGCAAAGTACGCAAAGTCGCGCAAAGTTTTACTGAGATACTGGCCAATAGACACGATATACTTTGCGCGACTTTGCGTACTTTGCGTTTAAAAATATTATGATACGCTGACTCGTGTTCTGGCGGTTAAAGGTTAAAACGGACTAACACTATATGGATTGGGACAAACTCAGGATTTTTCACACTGTTGCCGAGGCCGGCAGCTTCACCCATGCCGGTGATGTTCTGAATTTGAGCCAGTCTGCTGTTTCGCGACAAATTAGTACGCTTGAGGAAAGTCTTGGTGTTGTGCTGTTTCACCGTCATGCGCGCGGGCTTTTGCTGACCGAGCAGGGCGAGCTACTGCAAAAAGCGGCCAAAGACATCTTTGGTAAGCTTTCTATGATTGAAGGGCAGTTGCTGGATTCCAAACAATTGCCCGAAGGTCCTTTGCGAATCACGACGACGGAATTTATCGGTTCTACATGGCTCGCGCCAAGGCTCAAAGAGCTGCATGAAAAACATTCAAGCATTCAGCTTACTTTATTGCTGGATGATCGCATTCTTAATTTGAGCATGAGGGAAGCCGATGCCGCTATTCGTCTTTACAAGCCGGAACAGCAGGATTTGATTCAGCGTCACTTGACAACGATTCACTTCCATATATATGGCTCAAAAACTTATCTTGCTGAGAACGGCGTGCCTAAAACACCGAAAGATCTAAAAGATCACACCTTGATTGGTTATCCTGCGGCTGCGGCCGCGCCGTTTGCTGATCTTAACTGGCTTTTCCGGCTTGCCGGTGTTGACCCCGGGCTGGAGAATAATCTGTTAATGATGAATTCTATGTATGCGATTCATCAGGCGTTGGAAGGCGGGGCCGGGCTGGCGACCTTGCCCGATTATCTGGCGGCGGATAGCGATGATCTTGAAATTGTCTTGCCGGACTATCAGCCGGATGCAGTTGAGGTTTATTTTGTCTATCCGGAAGAACGTCGGCGCTCACAAAGAATAGCTATTTTCCGTGATTTCCTGCTGGAGCAGGTCAGTAAAACACAGTTCTAAATAGTTTTACATATCGTTTTTTGTGCCGGTGATTCTGTTAAAGCCCTTGTGGAATAGCGTCTTTCCAAAACTTGTACATTAAATATGCATAATTTGCATGGCAGGTATGCAAAGAAACTCCTAGCCACGCAGAGTCCATTCAGTATATAACCCTGTTCATCGGCGCTTCGGCGCTGACGGGATCTTCCCAGGTCCCACGTCTCCCAGACGTGAAACCTCCCTGTTCAACTCGCCGGGTCATTAAATTGACCCGGTTTTTTTTTGCCTGATTATGCATGCTGTTATGTTACTCGCTGACAAGTATCAAGTAGTGCGCTATTATCAATAATGATAACGACATCCTTTCGGACATGACATGAGTAGCTCTGATAAAACCCTTATAGCATTATTTACATATGGCGGCGGTATGCGCGGGCTTGTTCCTGCGCATTTTATGGCCAAGATAGAGGAGCGAACCGGGCTGCGTATGGCGGATATGGTGGACATATTTTCCGGCCCCTCTACTGGCTCTATTTTGAATGCGGCGATAACGCGCCGCCATCCGGATCACCCGGCGAGGCCTCTTTATAAGGCGCGGCATTTGGTGAAGTTTTATGAGCGCGAGGGCATAAAGATTTTTCCGCCTGATCAGTTCCGTGATTTTCGCGGTATTTTGCACGATTTTAATAACCGCACCCTGAAGCTTAGCCAGCTTAACGGACTTTTTCGTCACGGCCATTATAACCCGAATTATTTGGGGAAGGCTTTAAAGGCGCTTTACGGGGACGCTAAACTGGGCGACTCGCTCTCCAGTTTGATTATTCCGGCTTATAATATAGATGGTGAGCAGCTTGAGGTCGCCGAGGAGCTGGATGAGACCGGCGATACTCCCGCCCGTACAGTTAATAATTTCAGGGATGAAGGGGGGCATGCTGTCTGGCTTAAGAATATGAAGACTAATTGTCCGCCTGGCGCTTCTGGCCGTACGCCGGACGTTAGTTTATACGATGCTGTGATGGCTAGTTGTGCGGCACCGACCTATTTCCCTTGCCATCATTTTAATGCGCGTTACCCGGATGAGCGCGGCGAGATGTCTTACTCTGCCATTGACGGTGTTATTTTTGACAATCCTTGTATTAGTTATCTGGGGGCCATCCGCCGTCATGTGCCGAAGGATCATAATCTTGTTATGATCATATTGGGCACGGGCTATACCAACCGCTCTATCAAAAAAGAAGACTGGAATCGTTATGGCTCTTTAGGAGTTGTTGATCCGGTTAATGATTTGCCGCTTATCAATATTTTCTTCCATGCCTCTGAAAGTGCCCTGACTGACGGGTTTGAAGAGGATATGGGTGATAATCTTTATATCTTTAATAAGTCCATGATTGCAGGGCTGGATGATCCCGGCGCGCCCAGCACCCAGATTGATGACGCCAGTCCGGAAAATTTAAAAAACCTGAAAACCTTTTCAGAAGAAATCATGGAAGAAAACAGCGCTAAATTTGATGCTCTTTGCCATTTGCTTGTTCATCGCCGTGATCGTCGCGGGGATGAGGGGCAGACTTCCTTGTCATCAAGAGCCCGTAAGTTCTATTATTTATTCTCCGGGCGACGAAAGTCGGATTAGCCCGGCGTCAATGCAGAGCAAGCCTTCTTAATACGTTCGCAGGCCTTAACCAAATTTTCTTCCGACGTGGCATAGGAGATTCGGAAATGCGGTGACAGGCCGAAGGCTTCGCCATGAACGCAGGCCACGCCCTCTGCTTCCAGCAAATAGGTGACAAAGTCTTCATCGTTTTCAATTGTTTTTCCGTCAGGCGTTTTCTTGCCGATCATTCCGGCGCAGGACGGGTAAACATAGAACGCCCCTTCCGGTGTGGCGCAGGTGATGCCTTCAACTTTTTTCAACATCTCAATGACTCGGTTGCGGCGTTTTTTAAATTCATCGTTACGGTCTTTAAGAAAACTTTGGTCACCATTTAGCGCCGCTGTGGCGGCTGCCTGAGACACGGAAGACGGGCTTGATGTGCTTTGTCCCTGCAGCTTTTTCATGGCCTTGATGAGCTCCTCAGGGCCGCCGGCATAGCCAATGCGCCAGCCTGTCATGGCGTAGGCTTTTGAAACACCGTTTATTGTGAGCGTCCGGTCAAAAAGTCCGGGTTCAACTTCGGCGGGGGTCTTAAATTTGAAATCATCATAGACAATTTTCTCGTATATATCATCGCTCATGATCCAGACATGGGAGTGGCGCATAAACACATCGGTCAGCGCTTTCATTTCAGTCTCGGTATAGGCCGCGCCGGTCGGGTTGGACGGGGAATTAAGAATGACCCATTTCGTTTGTGGTGTGATCGCCGCTTCCAGATCTTCCGGGGTGAGCTTAAAATTATTTTCTTCTGTGCATTCAACGATAACCGGTGTGCCGCCAGACAGCTTCACCATGTCAGGGTAAGACACCCAGTACGGTGCGGGGATAATAACTTCGTCGCCCTCGTTAAGTGTGGCGGTAAGGGCGTTGTAAAGCACCTGCTTGCCGCCTGTGCTCGCAATGATTTGTTCAGGGGTGTAGGTCAGATTGTTATCACGCTGGAATTTACCGACAATCGCTTTTTTTAATGCAGGCGTACCGTCCACAGCCGTATATTTTGTTTGTCCTTCATCAATCGCCTTTTTGGCGGCCTGCTTGATAAAGTCCGGCGTATCAAAATCCGGTTCGCCAAGACCAAGGTTAATCACGTCCCTGCCTTCGGCTTTCATGGCCTTGGCTTTGCCATCAATGGCAAAGGTTGGCGACGGTTTAACTTTTTGAATGTTTTTTGCAAGAAATGGCATGGCTCAAGCTCCTTTGTGAAGTGTCCTGTATCATAGGTGTGGGGGGGGGCGAAGGCAATAGAGCGCATACATTTCTTGACTTTTCTCAATGTAAAACATATACATAATTATAATTTTAAGAAATTGGAGAGATAAGAAATGACGCTGGAAAATAAAAATAATTGGAGTTACCTGAAAGCGGGTTTCAATGATGCAGTCAGAATGCCGTTTAGGGCGTTGAATGAAAGGTATAAAGAAGACAAGAAAGTGCGTCAGACGGAGATAGAGGCGGGGGTTTCAATAGATGAGCCAGTGGTAAGACCTTCGACTGTATTGGCAGGGATTCTGCTTGTTGCTGTCGGTGGCGGGGCAGTTGCTATCTCTGGTTTCGGATTGGGGTTGTTTTCGCTCTATACGGCTAGTTTTTGTTTGACTGTAGACAAATTAAAAAATCCAGAGACTAAAAAGGCGTATTGGCCAAATATAACTGAGTATGAACAAGGTTTGTCTAAAAAGCATCAACCCGGATAAGCGGGTTTGTTTTTGCGGCGCTAATAATAGGCGCTTCATTAAAGTTCAAACCTTGCTCATTAAACCATTTTTGCAGCGGTTGTAAAACGGGGTGTTCCAGCCCTTCTTTCAGGTAATTTGTTACGCGCGGTAAATATTCCAGATAACGCTCTTTGTTATCCTTGAGCGCCAGCTTGATAAATTGTCCTGCGACGCGGCAATGGAATTGCGTTGCCAGAACGCGGTACCAGTTTTCAAAAGCCTCTTTGTCTTCGGGAGTCATTTCCACGCAAAATCTATCCAGCATGGCGCGGCGCAACTCTTTGTCTGTGTCTATGCGCGCATCTTCCAGCAAATTGGCGAGGTCATAAGGCACAGGCCCGCGCATCGCGCCCTGAAAATCGAGAATGCCGCATTGTGCCAGCCCCTCATTTTGCGGCAGCCACATTAAATTTTCGACATGATAATCAATATGCAGAAAGCCTTGCGGGCAGGGCGGTAGGCTTTGTTCGATTTCCGCCCATATATTCAAGTATTCTTCGACCTGTCCATCGGTATTTTGTTCTCCGCGCACAGCAGGCAGATACCAGTCAATGACGCGCCTGTGTCCTTCATGAACAGTACTGTCGTAATAGTCGGGCAAATCAATAATGCTTTTTCGCATGTGGGACAGAACATCAGTCGCTAATTCGTAGAGTTTCGTTTTATTATCTTGATTGCAAAGAGCCTTCCTAAAAGATGTGTCGCCAAAATCTTCCAGCAAGAGATAACCATTTTCAAGGTCAGCCTTATATATTTCCGGTGTCTTTAGCCCGGTGGAACGTAAATAATCGCCGATACGGATAAAATCAGGGAGGCTGTTGTCCTGACGGGAGTCCATTAAAACGGTGGTTTTACCGTCTTTGCTCAGGCGAAAATAACGGCGGGCGGAGCCATCTTCGCTGGTAGGCGCGTGCGCGGCATTTTCCCAGCCCGTGTGATTTAGAAAATCATCGCTCATAACTTCATACGCTTTTTAATTTCCGCCGCAATCATTCCCGCATCATCAAGCGGCATGTAATCATATTCATTCAGCTTTCCTTCAAAGCGCCTGATGGTTCCTTTTTGCAGAAGATTGTCATGAAAAAGATCGAAGCGCTTTGTTCCGCCTTCAAGCGGAATCATATAAACAGGTTTTCCGGTTGTCGCGGCCTCTGAGATCATTGACGTGCTATCGGCAGTGACGAGAATAAAATTTGCCCACGCCAAAAAACCGAAATAGGGGTTGTCACCATTGCCGTCCCAGTAATAGACATTTTCATGAGATAAAGCGTTTTTCAGGGTTGATTCGTTCTCTTCTCCGGTGCGGCGGGAGGACGTTACCATTAGGCCATACCCCTGCGCCGCCAGATTTTTGAGACTATCGGCCAGCTCTTCCGTAATGGCCCGTGTCATTTTATAGGCTTTGCTATTGCCGCCGATGAGAACAGCAACGCGCGGCTGCGGCAGGGGGGAGAGTAGGGGGGCAAATTCTTTCTTCGCATCTTCAAGGTGTTCTGTTTTGATTCTATTGGGCGCGGCGCTGGTGACAATAACATTGCTCCCCCGGCTTGGGTCGTGGGCAGGGACGGCGACAAGGTCAAATCCGGCGCAGGAAATGCGCGGGTCTTGTATTTGCACGACAAAGCATTTACCTGCGCTGGCTTTTTTTATGTAGCGCGCGGCGGCAATCGCTTTGCGCCCGGAAGCCAGCAAAAGATCTGGCCATGGTGGGTTTAAAGGGTCGCCGGTAAAGCTACAGTCTGACTCAAGTCCTAAATATGGAGACAGGCTTTTCCAGGGCTGGCGCAGATTGATACGTTTGATCTCCGGCATAACGCCCAATGCCTCGGCAACGCCAAGGCATTGGTTTTCCGTTCCGGCCATTCCCTCTGTTACAATCCAGCAGCTCGTCATATTTTTTAAATCCCAAAAATAGCTTGCGCAAAGTCTCGCGCAACTTTATACCAACTAAGTATCATTTTGGACAATATATTTACAGACGGCATTTTTTTATGAAACGCGTGAAGCTTGATAAAATAGATCTCAAGATTTTGAAAAATCTCCAGGAAAACGGGCGTATTACAAATGTCGAGCTTGCTAAAGGCGCCGGTATTTCTGCGCCACCTTGCTTGCGTCGTGTCCGTGCTCTGGAAGAAAACGGTTTTATAAAAGGCTATCATGCCGAAGTTGATTCGGCGGTTTTGGGTTATGGCGTCACTGTTTTTGCCCATGTTAAGCTGGTTAGTCAGGCAGAAACCGATCTGAACAAGTTTGAAGATCTTATAAGCTCATGGGATAGGGTGCGTGAATGCTGGATGCTGGCCGGGGAAACAGACTTTTTGTTGAAAGTTGTTGCTCATGATTGGGATGATTACCAGCATTTCCTGACGGAAAACCTTACCGCTGCGCCAAATGTTACTTCCGTTAAATCATCACTCGCCATTCGCGCTGCCAAAGATGAAGTTGGCGTTCCGATTGAGGTTTGACTACTTCCCAAACATAACTTCAAGAATTTCGTATGATTTTTTGCCCTGCGGGGTGTGAATCTCCACGCTGTCACCGATGGCTTTTCCGATAAGGGCGCGGGAGATTGGCGCTTGAATCGATAGCTTGCCTTCATCGGCGTTAGATTCGTAATGACCAACAATGTGGTAATTAACTTCTATATCTGTTTCTTCATCAACGATCAGAACGCGGGCACCGAACTTGACCGTATCACCGCTTAGCGCGGCCGGGTCAATAATCTGTGCTTTTGATGTCACGAATTCGAGTTCCTGAATGCGGCCCTCGATAAAGCTTTGCTGTTCACGTGCGGCATGATATTCGGCGTTTTCTTTCAAATCGCCATGTTCGCGCGCAATCGCAATCGCTTCGATCACTGCCGGGCGTTTTTCCTGTTTGAGCGTTTTAAGCTCTACAACGAGGGTCTCAAACCCCTCTTTTGTCATCGGTACTTGTTCCATCGGAAAAATATAGAGCCTCTGCGCCCCTCAGGTCAACATATTTGCTTCAGACTGAGAAGTTGCTCCATTATAGTGGTTTTAGTATATTTTTTAGAGTGAGAAAGTTTTCTTTTTGTAGGTCGCTATTTTTTGTAGTTAAGTTCTCCATCTCTTTCAATCGTTCTTCTGTGCTTATTGTAAAGGCCAGCATAGTGTCTTTCATTCTATTGCTAGAACTATGCCCCCCTTTTTGTACTATACGAAGTGCTTTCTCCATTCGCGGTGAAGGCATTGACCTCATGTATATTGTTCCCATTGCATTGTCTCCTTTTCTAAAAATTAGAAATTCATAATATTACTATATTTATAGGGATAGCACCCATGCTGCGCCAAAGCAGGCAGCACTTGTGACTAGACAGACTGCCCTAAACTCGTTTAGGGCTTTGTCCTGCTCTTTTTTGAAGCAGGCAGTGGTTTTTTTATATTCAAAACCTTTGTCATTAAATGCAGTAGAACATAATTGCTGATTAAGAGTAGGTCGCATGGTCTTACCAGATACAGTTCCCATTTTTATATCTCCATAAATCATTAGAATTCAGTCGGTTTTATAGCAATATAACGACAGGGGCGTCAAGTTTTACGGTAAATGTTATTATGCGCTGGCAGCTGTGGTTTGGTCTGTTTCTTCTTCCTCAAAATAATCCTGCAGCGGCACGACATTAATATCACGCGCGCGCATGGCGCGGATAGCTTTGATCCCGGCGCGGGCGGCGCTGAGGAGGGTGTAGTATGGAATTTTGTAGGTTAGCGCCATACGGCGGATCGAAGAGGCATCGGCAACAGACTGCGCGCCTTTGGTAGTGTTGATAATGAAATCAATCTCGCCGTTAATCACGGCATCGACAATATGCGGTTGCCCTTCCATGACTTTGTTAATGCGTTCAACATCAAGTCCTGCCTCTTTCAAATGAGCGCAGGTGCCACTTGTTGCTACCAGCGTAAAGCCAAGCTCGGTAAGGTCGCGGGCGATAGGAACAAGCCCTTCCTTGTCATTGGCTTTGACCGATAGAAAAACGCGCCCCGTTGTCGGTAGCAGTGTCCCTGCCGCTATTTGTGATTTGGCGAAGGCGTGTGCCATGTCGTGGTCGATGCCCATGACCTCGCCGGTTGATTTCATTTCTGGCCCCAATATCGGGTCAACGCCGGAAAAGCGATCAAACGGGAATACCGGGGCTTTGACGGCTGTGTGGTCAAAATCCATGCCTTTTAGCATGTCCGCGTTTTTGAATGTTTTTAGTTTCTCTCCCGCCATAATAAGGGATGCAATTTTGGCAACGGGCGTTCCGGTTGCTTTCGCGGTAAAGGGGACTGTGCGCGAGGCGCGCGGGTTTACCTCGATAATATAAATATCATACTCGGATGTGTCGCGGTTCATTTTTACCGCGAATTGAACATTCATTAGCCCTTTGATTTTAATCGCCTTGGCCATTTTTATTGTTTGTTTTTCAATCTCTCTTACCGTTTTGTAAGGGAGTGAGTGCGGCGGTAGAACGCAGGCACTATCGCCGGAATGAATCCCCGCCTCCTCGATATGTTCCATGACTCCGGCAACGTAAACATCTTTGCCGTCGCAGATCGCATCGACATCAATCTCAATCGCGCCGCTTAAATAACGGTCGAGCAATATCGGTGTATCGCCGGAAACTTGCACGGCGGTGTTGATATATTGTTTTAATTCTTCTGTCGTATTTACAACGCGCATCGCCTGTCCGCCCAGTACATAGGACGGCCGGATCATAAGCGGGAACCCGATCTTTTCGGCGGCTTCAAAGGCTTCCTCTTCCGAATGTGCGATGCCGTTATAAGGCTGGCGCAGTTTGAGCTTTTTAAGAAGCTTTTGAAACTGGTCGCGGTCTTCGGCCATATCAATCGCATCTGTGGTCGTGCCGAGGATTTTTATGCCGGCGTCTTCGAGTTTTTTGGCAAGATTGAGCGGTGTCTGTCCGCCAAGCTGAACAATAACGCCAAGCATTTCACCGTTTTGGCTTTCCGCTTCAATAAGCTCAATGACGTTTTCAGCGCTGAGCGGTTCAAAATAAAGACGGTCGGATGTGTCGTAGTCAGTCGAAACCGTTTCAGGATTACAGTTCACCATGATGGTTTCAAACCCGGCCTCCTTGAGGGCATAAGCCGCATGAACACAGCAATAATCAAACTCAATACCTTGGCCAATTCTGTTTGGCCCGCCGCCGAGAATAATAATTTTCTTTTTGTCGCTGGGATCGCATTCGTTGTTGCCGTCAAAGAAAGGGGATTCATAAGTGCTATACATATAAGGTGTTTCAGATGGGATTTCCGCCGCGCAGCTATCGACCCGTTTATAGACCGGGCGTATATTATGATTTAGTCGCGCTTTGCGAACGGCACCTTCATCAACCTTCACAAGCTGCGCCAGCCTGCTATCGGCAAAGCCCATCTTTTTAAGATCAAGCCATCCTTCCCCGTCAACCGGCAAGCCGTTTTCCCGGACGTGTTCTTCGGTGTCAACAATGTGTTTAATGCGCTCCAAAAACCAGAAGTCATATTTTGTTATCTCGTGAATGTCCTTAAGGCTAAAACCGTAACGCATGGCTTGCGCGATATAAAGAATGCGCTGCGGCGTGGCGCGGGACAGCGCGGCCCTGATTTGATCGGGGTGGGGCGCATCGCCGTTCTGGACCCCGGCAATCGGGATTTGGTTAAATCCGCTCAAGCCTTTCTCGAGAGAGCGCAGCGCCTTTTGCATTGATTCTTCGAAGTTGCGGCCAATTGCCATCGCTTCGCCGACAGATTTCATCGCGGTGGACAGCGTGTTTTCTGAGCCGCTAAATTTCTCAAAGGCAAAGCGCGGAATTTTTGTGACAACATAATCAATTGTTGGTTCAAATGACGCAGGCGTACGACCGCCGGTAATATCATTGCCGAGTTCATCGAGTGTGTAACCAACCGCCAGCTTTGCCGCAATCTTTGCAATCGGGAACCCCGTTGCTTTGGATGCCAGTGCGGAGGAGCGCGAAACGCGCGGGTTCATTTCAATCACCAGCAAGCGCCCCGTATCCGGGTGCAGGGCAAATTGCACGTTCGATCCGCCGGTCTCAACGCCGATCCCGCGCAGCACGGCAATCGAGGCGTTACGCATGATTTGATATTCTTTGTCGGTCAGGGTGAGTGCCGGGGCAACGGTAATGGAATCGCCAGTATGAACGCCCATCGGGTCTATATTTTCGATTGAACAAATAATGATGCAATTATCGTTTTTATCGCGCACCACTTCCATCTCGAATTCTTTCCAGCCGATCAGCGATTCTTCGACTAGAACTGTGCTGGTGGGTGAAATATCCAGCCCCTCGGTGACAATGCGTTTGAAGTCTTCGCGGTTATAAGCCACCCCGCCGCCGGAACCGCCAAGCGTAAATGATGGGCGGATAATGGCGGGCAGACCGACAAATTCGAGCGCTTCTTGCGCGTCTTCGTAGTTGCTGACTTGCTGGCTTTTGGCGCTTTCTAAGCCGATCTCGTCCATACAGATTTTGAATTTCTCGCGGTCTTCCGCTTTTTCGATGGCTTCTTGGTCTGCCCCGATAAGCTCAATTCCAAGTCTTTCTAATGTGCCGTTTTCTGCTAGCGCAATGGCGGTGTTTAGTGCCGTTTGCCCGCCCATAGTTGGCAGCAGCGCGTCCGGTTTTTCACGCTCCAGAATTTTGGCAACAACAGAAGGTGTGATGGGTTCGATATAAGTCGCGTCAGCCATCTCCGGGTCGGTCATGATCGTCGCCGGATTGGAATTTATGAGGATAACACGGTAGCCTTCTTCGCGTAGCGCCTTGCAGGCTTGTACGCCGGAATAGTCAAATTCGCAGGCCTGCCCAATAACGATAGGCCCCGCGCCAATAATGGCAATTGATTTTATGTCAGTACGCTTTGGCATGTGCCCTCGGTAAAGATAAGTACCGAGATCAATTAAGTAGAGAATATTAGGCCTCAGGGCAATAGAAAACGCTTAATCATGCCCATGTTTATATGCAGGTGCGTTTTTTTGTATGGGCAGGTGCGTCGGCTCCATCTTCTTGTAGTTCTATAAAATCATCCAGTTTCGGATCAAAGCGGAGCAGGACGCCGTTTTCAATGTCGTCAACCCAAGCTTCAATATTAAGCGCGCCTTTTGCCACGGCTTTGTGCACGGTCGGGTAGGCTCCTAAATTGTGAAAACTGTGTTTGATGCATTCTCTTTCTGCTTGCCGCAGTAACTCTTCTTTGGGCAGCTGAGGGTCTATTTTGTCCAGAATGGGGCTAATATTTCCCATCCATGATGAGATCAGAGGGCTGGCGTTTCCTTCTATGTAAGCTTTTATGCCGCCGCATAATGTGTGCCCCATTATGATGATATTGCCGACTTCTTTGTCGCCGACGGCAAAATCAATCGCGGCGGCAACGGCGGGGGGGCTTGCTCCGTTTCCCCAGTCAGGATTATAAGGAGGTACAAGCCCGGCCATATGGCGGTGGCTTAAGGCTTCTCCG
>JAJFGW010000042.1 GCA_021775915.1 Alphaproteobacteria bacterium
TGGTTTTTTACCCTGCCATGTGAATCCGTATCCTTATGTTCCATCAGGCTCCGCGATATCTGGCTGAGCATCAATCTTATCAAAGGGCTTAACCGCGCTGCATCCGATGGCGGCGGCTGTAAATAAAGAGATACCGGATTATCAGCGCACATTAAATCGCCAATACAAAAATCACTGGTGGCCGTGTTGGATGCAATAACCGGATCGGCAAACAGGGTCAAATAGCTTTCTGCTGTACCGGTTACACTTTGCTTAAAGCGATCTGCCTTATCAGCCAGAGAATTAGCAACGCGCAAAATTTCAGGATGTGTTTCAACCTTCCCGGTTTCCGCATTTAGAATCTGCTTACAAGTTTGCATTTCATGAACGGTCTTATCAAAGTCCATGAGTTTTTCGCGGACAACTGCCAGATTTTTTCTTTCCTCTGTCTCCGTATAAAGAATGTGTAGAACCAGTGCGACTAAAAATTCAATCGCCTTCTTATCCCATATATCCGGCTCATGCTGCCCCGTGGGGTTAGAAAGGATTTCAACAACATTTTGAGCGTCCCGAATTTCATTAGAACCCTTCCTGATTTCAAGCAGAGGGTTAAACTTCGCGCTCTCAGGCTTTGTAGGATTAAAATACAGAACGTGAGAAAACTCATTGCGCCATCCGGCCGTTAAATCCCAAAGCTCGTTTTTAATGTCGTAGATAATGGCGGATTGATCCCAATTTAAAGCTGTAGGCACTATATGTCCTACCCCTTTACCTGACCTTGACGCCCCTGAGACAAGATGATGTTCCGGCCCGTTGTAAGTTAGAAGTTTGCCACCCATAACACCCAGAACAACGCCTTTGCCTTCAAGCAAGCCTGCTTCCCTGGCATCAGCCAGCGTTCCCCATTCCTCTTTGCCAAACTCATCTACAGCAGGTTTGAATTTCTTCAGGAATAGTAACGGCACCAAAGCACCTATCACGGCAGCAAAAAATAAAAACCACAGGGCTTCATCATAAACGCTTGCATAAGCATCGCCATACTGGCCCATCCAGTCAAATATCTCCCAAGGCATATAGAGCTTAAAACTGCCAAAATTCGCTAACTGTCCCTGCAATGAGTGATGATAGTCAAAACGGTGCGCGGCCCATTGGGTTGATCCCCAAAGGCCGATAATCAGCGCACTAAAACCAAATGCACCCGTATATAAAACAGATTTTGCTTTGTTCATTTACTGAGGTCTTTATCTCTGGACAGCTCGGTTACAAAGAACCGGCCTCGTCCTGTTGGTTTGAGACTTACATAAGTCCCCTGCTCGATATTTGGTGCTCGTGACACCGGCACTAAAGACACCGCGCTTTTTCTTTCTATAACCGCATATCGTCCAGAGTGCAACCCGGCAGTTCCATGATAGCGTCCCTGATACTCACCCTCATCATATGTTTTTTCATACGGCTTGCCTGTCTGAAGCGCCAGTTTGGCACCAACTTTGCCAAGCTCTGCGTCTCTGAGCTTGTCTGCTGTACCGGGCTTCATACGCACAACATCACCCTTGATTTCGGCATATTTGTTTTTCTGCAGCCATTGGGTCCGCTGCTTCATAGCGCCCTTGATTAACGCATCATACTCAATACTCGGCGGCTTGCCTTTGGAGCGTTTGTATAGCTCGCGATCTATCCATGTCCATGCTTCCGCACCAATCTGCCCCTCTACAGGCTTTTCAGACAAGATGCTGAGAGTAACAAACGCTTTCTTCTTCTGCGCTTCGTTAATCTGGTCCGTAATAGCTTTGCCTTTCTCAATCAGATCAAGCGGCACTTTAAAGCGGCCATCACCAAGAGGCTCTACAACACCTGAACGCTCTAAAGTTTCCAGGCGGGTTATATGACGCTGAATATAATCTTCCCTCTTCTCAGGCTCGATATCTGAACGGGACTTTTCTACATACGCGGCGTGCTTCGCCACATCGTAAACATCTTTGTTCATTTTGGAGATTTTGAGAATATTATAATCGGCCTTCCCTTTCGACGCCTCAGGCTGCGACAAGCGAATAATAGAGCCGCGCTGCAAATTGTCAAACTCGGCATTACGACCTATATCAACATAATGCGGCCTCCCCCCTGCATCGCGCATGATAATATAACGCCTGTCAGTCAGTTCATCATGCAGCCCCTTATCAAGAATACGGCCTGACAAGCTATCTGATTTAAACTTGCCGATAGAGTGAATGGCAATATGACTGGCCTCGTTGCCGATACGGGCATATATGCTTTTCACAATATCGTTGCGCTGTGAAAGCGCCCGTAAATCATCACGCATATTTTCAGAAACCTGATATATACCCGTATCCAGCACTTTCACCAGTCCCATTTTCTCAAGATACGAAAGCCGTCCGCGAACAAGGTTTTCATGAAAATTATTTTTAGCAACGCCCCTTAACGGTCTTGCATCAATAACTCTATTCTCGCTCAGGCGGTTTTCAATCTTCCGGTCTATCGACGTGTAGCGTTCGGCCTCTACCTCTTTGATTAACCCCTGCTGTATTTCCTTAATACTGCGCTCTTTTAAAAGCTCTGTTGCTACTTCCTGCGCACGCTGCCTCATGCCGTTGCTGATATAATCACGCGCTATAACCAGATCTTTTCCCTTATCATCAGCCCCCCGTATCATCACATGAGCATGAGGGTTATCCGTGTTGAAATGAACAACGGATAACCAGTCCAGCTTCGTACCCAGATCACGTTCCATATGAGCCATAACCTTGCGCACATAGCCCTCAAAATCCTTGATACGATCACCATGCTCAGGAGAGATGATGGCGCGGAAGTGGTGACGGTCAGCTTTGCAATTATCAACGAACGCTGCCGGATCAAGCCCGTTCTGTTTTGCGTTAAAAAAAGGAGCTTGCTGACCATCGGCTCCCGCGCCATCTCGTGCCAAATAACGGGCATGACTTTTCAGTGAAGCGCCGCCCTTGGCTACGCCCTTGTGTTTTACGTAGTGCGTTTTAACGACAACCCTCTGAGGAAACTTTGTCCGGCCATAAGCAAACATATTTCCGCGTCTTATACCTACCTGCTGAATCGTCTTTGTTGCGGTCTTGGAAAAGTTTTTTACGCCCTCTTTACTGAGCCGTTTGTATATCCCTTTTGATACTGAATTTTCACTGGCAGCACTGATCCTGCCCAGGCGAATCATTACATCTTCGTCCCTGCTCTGAAACCCTTGATTTTGCTGCGTTAAATGAAAATACATTACTTTAACTATCTGTTATAACTGTATATATAGACTATAGCACATTATAAAAACAAAAACAATGTGTGACTTTTCTCATAAAATCAATTAGTTAGTAGAGGCAATACATTGTCTCTTTTATCTTGCCTTACTTTTATAAAGCTTAAGTTCTGTCTCTATTCTCCTTCCCTTTAAATATGGTTTGAAAATTTGGGGCCTCTGCTGGTGCTCTCAGAGGACAAAAAACAGGCTGGAAATTCCAGCCTGTAAGTCAAAAGCAATGGCGTTTAAAAAACACAATCAGGGATAATATACGTGGTGTTCTTTTCCCTCTTCATCCGTCTTAATTTGGGGGTCATTTTCCTCCAATCCTTCCGTGTCAGTATCCCAGACTTCAGATTCAATCGGGTGCCCTTCTGCATCTTCAACATGCTGAATTATGTTCCCTGATACAAAAATTTTGAGTGGTAAATGAGCCGTTACAAGATCGCCAGACATGACAACTTTCCTTTCTATTTTTGATATTTATTATGACTATTTAAGCAAGTAAAAACAGATGCGTTTTAGGTCTTATTAATATTCGCTTGCTTCCATGATTGTTAAAATTCGGTAGGTTCTATCAGGGTCTTCCGGGGCTTCACTTGCACCCTGTAGATCGGGACTATAGTAGTCAATTTTCCAGTAATATTTTGTGCCCTTAAAACTGAACGCTCCAAAATCATGCTCCTGATAGGGATCATCACCATCGGTAAAGTTTTTAAATTCTTTGACGCGGCTCAAAATTATCAGCTGATCTGAATAATCCAGCGTCGTAATAGCCCTTGTCATTACGACTGTGCCCAGTGAATCAGTATCTCTTGTCCCGATATATAAGCGCATACGATCATTTAATTCCGCTATACGTTTTGCTTTGTCGTCCTCTTCCATTGCTCTTGCTCCTTCTATGGTTGGCTGGCGGTTAAAACATCGTTCCAGTCCTCGCCTTGGCGCTCCGGGCTATGGCGTATGACTTCTCCTGAAAATGTGCCTTCCCCTATGGCGGCTAAAACTCTGGCTGTAAGCTTGTCGCCGCCTTGGTCGTTGTCAGTAATGAGGATGATTTTCTTCAGGCTGTCCCAATTCTGGGCAAAATCGCGTATGAGTCCGGCCTGCTCTGGTGACATACCGCCCCCTGTGGCCGCATACAGGGCTTTTTCATTGTTGAAAATCTGGTGATAGCTAAGACCGTCAAGAACGGCCTCGGAAATTATCAGCGTATCGTCTTCTGCCTTGCGGTTTGATCTCCACAGGGTTTTTTCGCTGCCGCGTGCAAAGTAGCAAGCGTCTATGTTTTTAAATTCTAGGCCGCATATACCTTTAACGTTGTAATGGGGAAATACGGCGTTCTGGTAGCGGTCTAGAAATATCCTGCCCGTAAATCGCTGTAGTGATAAAAGCGCTCTGGTGACTCCCCTGCTCTCAATATAATCCTGTTCTGTTACAGGGCGGCAACGCCCGAATATTCGTTTAATCCTTTCGGGGTCATATTCTTGCTCTGTAACATCTGCAACATAGCTTTTAGGCTCTGGCAGGGTTGCGCCGCCATTAAGCCAGGAATTAAGCTCTTTCCCAATTTCAAAAATGGTTTTGTTCGTGCGGTTTTGGGCAAACTCTATGATTGTTCCGTTGTCTTGGTCGTCACTGACTGAAAAGTAAACCCAGATTGCGCCGCGTCTGGAAATAATGACCTTATCGGCTCCGCTACGCATGGCAATACTGCTGCGGGTGCTTTTCTTCCGGTCAACCTCATAGCCAAGATGCGCGGCATATTGGGTTAAGTTGATCTCCTGTTTAAATCTGGAATAATCAAGCTGCATAGCCGCCCCCTATCCCAGTTTTTCTATTGTTGAATGGCCGTAATCAGTACGTAGTAACTCGGCACTGTCATTATCGGCCTTGAAAAGCTCTATGGCTTTCTTGTGTGCTTCATCGGGATTACCTGCTTCAACCTCGATTTTATAAAGATTGAGCGTTTGCATACGGACTGCAAAAACCTTGCTCTTTGCTACATTTAAAGCGGCGTCTTCAGCGTTAACCCGTTCAATGTCTACAATTTCTTCGTCTGTTAATTGCCATTCTTCCTGCTCGCGCAGCGTTCTGGGGTGTTTGCCGTTTGCACTGCCTGTTTGTAATTCCATCTCAAAAGTCCCTTTCAAATTAAATTGCGCCTCGAAACATACTTTTTTCGAGGCGACAGGAACTGGCGCTACAAAGTCAGGAGAATTGTCAGGTGAAATCGACGAAATTTTATTGTCTTTCCTAGCTTGCGACGGAAAGCGGTAAAATCTTCGGACTATTTTGCTTGATAATTCGGGCTGCAAGCCCAAACAAAAATGACATTCCGGCCTTTCGGAATGGCTAAAACTCTATGCGTGAAGGGGCGTTACCCCTTGTGGGACGAAACCCATCTCTTTGATGGGGTTCGGTGAGATTATCATCTGGTCGGCGCTTGTGCCGGCTGGATGATTAGCGAATAGCACCTGGTCTGATTATATCAGACACGCCATTACTCTTCATTCACCCACAACGGCCTGAAAACACCAAGAATGGTGCTTCTGGAAACGGGCCCATAATGGCGACTATCAAAACTATGGGAAACACGGTCTGAAAACACAAAAAATTCATCCCCTGCCAACGTGCGGCATTCTGTCCAGATTGGCAAATCATGCCCTTCTCTGTCCTGTTTTGTCGCATTCCCAAACTCATGGCCGTTAATTGTAAAAACATCATCCTGATAGCAAACCTTGTCACCGCCGCCACCAATGACCGGCTTAAGAAAATATTTCAGCGGCTCTTTATCATAATGAGTTTTTGAATATTCCCGCACCACGTCCGGCACGCGAAAAAGAACAAGACGTCCCTTACCTGGCGCCGCGCCATCACGTAAATAAAAACCTACAGGCACACTCGGCGTCGGATTATAGATAAGTATTTTACCCCCGGTACGCGGCCAGCATAAAAACAGAAGCCCTACCACCACGAGCAATAAAGCTAAAAGTTTTCCACGATCTTGCCGCTTTGTTTTCCCCCGTCCAGCCATTAAACTTTCTCAAATATTACATTAAACGAAACGCCACGGATCATATTTATTTTTGTTCTATATTAATCCGTTACCCGCTTTTTTTAACAGTATATCCGAACTAAAAGCAAGTGGCGTTATAAATTAAACCACCACTTGCGGAATAAACTTCATGTAGCACTTTAAGGAAATCGTCCCCCTGCCCCGCACCGCCGCGCAAAAAAACGACCTGCAAATTAAACAGGCCGCTTTTCAATTTTTCCAGATAGCTTTTAAGCGTTCCTGATCTGCAGAATATTCCGGTAAAGAACAAATGACAGATCATCATTTAAATGACTCTCGGAATAGCCATGGTCATAAAAAAGTATCTCACCTGTTTTTTTGTCTGTGCAGGTCAACATGGCGTATCCATCCGGCAAGGTTTTCAGATCCCAGTGCTGAATCTTGCTGAAACTGTGGCCTCTCAGATGTTTCTGAAGGGCAAAGATACGCTCAACTATCCAGAAAGCGCCCCTCTCGCACAGCTTTTCACGTACCAAATCAGTGTAATGGTAATTTGTGTAAAGCCGGTGGCGGTAATTCCGCATGGAAAACATCGGCAGGTAGGCGATTTCGGGAATGCGTTTTTGTAAATTCATGGCTCTAGCTCCTCTCTAACGGTGATTTTTCGGAAGTATCATTGGCGGCCTGCGCTTCGGTTTCACGCTTTAACAGGCCGAAAATGGATTTATGCAGGTACAACTCCCCGGCCCTGGCGCGCGCTATCATGGTGTTAAAATACGCGGCGGGGTTTCTAACGGGATTTTCTGTACGCTGCGCGGCCTGATCCACCAGCAGCAGACAAACGGCAGCACCGTATTTTGTCAGGATTTGACAGGCATTTGCCCAGGATTTTTGGCTGATATGCAAAGCGGGTCGCAGCGCATAAGCGGCCTCAACAACATCCTCCATATTCATGGCCCGGTGCTCCAGCGGAATATGATCTTTAAAACGTTGGGAAGCCGCGTTTAAAATCTGCTTCACCGTAATATGCTGCAAGCCCGTTTTGAGTATAAGATCGCCCCTACTCCCGGATTCCTGTGTTTTTAAATGACCTGCTGGTTTTGATTGGGAAGCCTGAATCCGGCCTTTTGCTTTCTCCGGCCTTTCTGTTCCCCCTGTCGTTACCTCTTTATCCTCGGTAGATCCGTTACGCTCTTCCTGAAGGCAATGGGACGTGTCCCTACTCGTATTTAATTTATTAAATTTTTCTTGAATCGTATTTTGTATGTGCACGCCCAAAGAGTCGGCCTTGGGTGAACTTTTTTCTAAATTTGCTTTGTTATTATCAGTTGCGAACACCTCCAAAACTTGTTGATAGAGCTTTTTATGCTCGGCAAGCATGGTGCGGAGTGTTTCAAGGCTCATACTGGCTCTATAAGGAACGGCTATCTCTTCATAAACCGTTTCAAAAGCCCCCTGCCCCCGAATATCCAGATCGTCCATTTCTGCCAGAATGGATTTGATCTGGCCTCTGTGCCATGAAACCTGCCGCTTTGTTTCCATCCACGCGGCTTTATACAGCTCTTGTTCGTCGATAATGTCTTCCAGCTTGCCCTTCAGGTAAGCCAGCGGTGTCAAATCAACGCCGTAGGCATAGATAATCCTGCCTGTTTTAGCGCATCTCTGCCCGTAACGTTTGCAGTTGCCGCTATCATTCCATGTTAAGGCCCCTACTTCAAAAAGCTGTTTTTCCAGCTTTTGTATCTGGCGATCTGAAACGTTTAAATCCATCGCTGTTTTATAAATCGACTGGTAAACGATCGGCTGGCTGCCTTCTTGCCAATCACTTTCACGGCTGAACATCATGTAATAATCTAAAAGCTGTATCATCCTTGATGTAAAACCGGCCGCTTTCCCTGCTCTCTTAACAAGCTTTAGTAGGTCAAACGGTTTTACATTTTCTTCCAGTCCCTCAAAATCCTGGGACTGGTCGATTGTTTCCCTTAAGCGGGAAGAGCTGATGCGCCCTCCCCTGCTCTGCTTTTCTGCTGAAAAATTGTATGATGTATGCTCCATGATTTTTTTTGCAAAAATCTTCAAAACGCCTGTGAATAAGCACTACAAAATCGTTTGCAAAAGTCATTTCTGACTTGCATTCCGATTCGGGTGGCGATACCATTGAACTTACAGATTGAGGTATCACCTCTTTTTAAAGACCGCCGCTCCAACGGCGGTTTTTGCTTATCTAGAGAATTTCAAAAATTCTGCTTTCTCTCCTGAATAGGTTACGGTGGGACAAAGTGATTCTCTCAGAAAGAGGGAATCGGATAAGAAAAGCCTAACATTTGTAAAATTGTAAATCAACTGTGCACATCTTGACACAATGACTTGACAGCCATTTGTAAAGTTTACATTTAGGTTTACAGTTTATTGTATTGTTTTTGCTACTATATTTTAAATTTTTGTCAATGTCTTTACAAACTTAACGTCCAGGTGTAAATTCAAAGTGTAAAATAAATCTGTTAAAAAGTGCACAGTTTTACAGCCTTATTGACACTTTCTGTCAAGAACTAACCAGTTGGATCACTTAACAAATTCGTGTAAAGTAGTGTTAAATTGCTTTACACGTGGGGAAGGGGACTACTATGACCGATGTATCCGTTACCAAAGCAGCCGAACTCTCAGGCGTCAGCCGTACCACACTTTATAATGACATGGAATCCGGGAAGCTCAGCTTTACACCCAAGGGCAAAAACGGAAGGGTTATAAATGTGGCCGAACTCGAAAGAGTCTATGGATCTCTTAAACTTGAAGACGCTGAAAAAGTGTCAAGAAGTGTAAACTCTGAACAGAATAACTTTACAGTTCCAGAATCACAGCTCATCGAGCTTGTAAAACTGCGTGAAAAGATGTCGGGGATGGAGAACTTAAGTGACCAGCAACAGGAAGAAATAGAAAATTTACGGAAGTCTCTCGATAAAGCCCAGGATAGCCAACAAAGGCTTTTGGAAGATAAGCGGGAAGACAAGGAAAAGACAGATAGCTGGCAAAAATCTTTCCAATCCCTCGAACAAAGAATTGCCAATCAAGAAAAGCAGGCTAAAGAAAAAGAAGAGCGCGCAACAAAGCTTCTTAATCAAAACCGCGCCTTGAAAAAAGCCCTCGATGCAGAAAAAAACAAAGGCCTTTTCAAAAGGTTGTTCGGCTAGCTGTTAGCAAAACAGGGGATTGTTCTGAATGATTCACGTGGAACAATGACTTCCATTGTTCCACGTGAATCATTTTTGGTCGTTTTCTGTATCAGTTTGCACAGTGTAAGCCGCTGCCGGTCTCTGCCAATGGTAGGGCAGGGGGGCTAGGCCACCCCTGCGGCTTCCTCTTGAAGTGAAAACAGGTAATCGACAGCTTTCTGTGCCTGCGAACTCGCGGCAAAAATAAACCGCCTGTCCGATTTCAAAGCAGAAAGCCAATTCTGGATATAGTGGGCGTGATCTTCGCGCGGGGCTGAAGCCACGCCGGTCGCCGCGCAGCACATGGCCGCGCCAAGTTCGGCAACCAATTCCTCGAAAGCATAGGCGGCATCACCGAATTTTTTATGTTCCAGACGGTCAAGGCGGTGTTTGGCTCCGCTCCAATGCGTCAGTTCGTGAAAAACGGTGCTGTAAAAATTCTGTGTAGCACTGCTGCCCTTGGTTTCCCTGAAAACTTCGGGGGAGGGGACATTGATAAAATCGTCCTTCATATCGTAATAGGCGCCCGGCTCATCGTGCCTAATATCCGCTCCTGATGCGTCAATCAGGGCATCGGCGGCGGCGATAGCCTGAATGTCGGCTGGCTCTATATCACTCTGCACGTCAAATCCGTCAACCTGATCGGCGTTAAAGACAGTCGAGTACCGCGCAAACATGCGGGTTTGCCCTTCCTCGTTATCCTCGGAAGGCTCAACTTCAATTTGTTTCCAGAACACTATCTGAGCACCTTTCTGTCCTTTCTGAACCTGTGCGCCCATGTCCTGCCACTGGCGATATGTTGCCCATGTGCCGGATACAAAGCCGCGCTTGATCTGGTGAACCCAGAGAAGGGGAACATTGACACCGTGATAAAGATTTCCCGTTCTGGCATTGCAGGGGATCGCAGAGCATCCATGCCAAGGCATTTCAAACTTGCCTGTTAAACCTCTCTCAAGGGCTTCTATGATCGTGTCTGTGACGGTCTGGTAAATATCGGTTTTCATCGCTTGCTACTCCTTAAACATTGTTGGTGGCGCATATTTTTCCTATGCGCCGCGCAAGCGGCCTTTAAAGCGGGGGAGAATGTCACGGCCCGGAGCGCCGGAGGGGTATCACCCATGATTTTTTACGAAGCGCAGCGAAAGAAAAAATTTTGGGGAAACCGGCGCGTAGCGCGCAGCGACCCGAAGGGGGGCCTTGATATTCGGACCGAAGGGGTCAAGCAAAAACAAGCATGGCCCGCACTGCTGCGGGCCATACCATAAACGTCCTTATATTATTCATAAGACTTTTCTTCTGCTGCTGGTATGAAAAAGCCGCCCGCAAATAAGCGGGCGGCAAGGGCAGAGTAGGGGACTAAGCAGCTTCGGCAAGTTCGTCTTCTTCGTCCTGTTCGAAGTGTTCTTCCGGCTCGTCTTCCGTGGCATCGGGGTCAATGGCCGGAAACTGCATGGCTTCGGGCAGCCAGAATATGGCCTTTAATTCGTCTGCGGTCGGGGCTTCCAAGCTCAATACGTGCTGGAAGTGCTTGGTCATTGCCGCAACGAGGTCTTTCTTCTTATGACCTGCCGCGTTGCCAAACTTAAGCGAGCAACCAGCTTCCGTGATAATTTTTTGCAGCTGAACCTTGTTGCGCCGCTTCAAAAACGGTTCATCGGGTCGCCAGTAGTTTTTCATATCTACTTTCAGGTCAATGGCAACCTTGTTAAACAGGCTGTCCTCATCGGTATCGAGCCGGTCAACATTGCACTGCCCAAATTCTAGCGCTTGCAGAAAGACCAGTACAGCTTCCAAGTCCTCATCACTGAGAGCTTTAACATGATCGTAGGCTGCTTCATGTGAGTGAAAAAGCTGGCCAAAGTCATACCAAGCCGTATCGTCCTGTACCTCGTCAAACAGCACATAGATGTGTTTTGCGACTTCATTGATCTGTTGCAGGGCAGGGGGATTGCATTCCTCGTTATCGAAATAACTGAGATGGCCGTGTGATGTATGCCGGAACATGGCAAGCTTGCTGGCAACAATGATCTCTTTCATTGTGCGCGGGCTTTCAAGCAATGCGGCCTGTACCGCAATGCTCTTATGCTGCGCCATTTCTTTGACCAAAGGCGTTGAATAAGTCGGGCGCGGTTTTTTCAAAGCCGTTGTCGTGGCTTTATCGGCTTTGGTTTTGATTAGCCCTTCATGGACGACGACCTTGCCGGATGGATTCAATTCGACCACCGCGCCGCCAGTTTCGCCCTCTGAGGCTTCTTTGTATTCCCATGAGTGGAAATGCCCTTCAAGTATTTCGACCCACTCAGAGGACTCTCTGTGCTGCTCTACGAGAATTTCTGCGGCCTCTTTTTGCAGAGCGTAAAACTGCTCCACATCATCAAAGTAGGTTTCGTCTTCTTCGGCCAAAAGATCATGGGTAAAACGGCCTGTATATTTAGCCTTATCGAAGATCGCCATAGCGAGAGTCGGTAACTCGCCCAAAATCCGGTCTTTGATTTCTTCGGCATCCCAATAATCGTCTTTTGCCATGTCAAGAAAGCTGTCCTGTTCTTCATGGCTGGCCATGCTTAGAACTTCGGCCTTGGATAGTGTGATTTCACCGTCCGCGAGCGCCTGTTTTGAAGCATCATTCAGGCTCATAAGTACAAGGCGGCGCTTTAAGGTGCTTTCTGACAGTCCGGTTTGTGCCAGAATATCGTCCAGCTTTTTACCGTCCTGTATCAGCATGGTAATGGCTTCGGCCTCTTCCAGCGGTGTCAAATCTTCACGCTGCATGTTCTCCATCGTGGCCATGCGCAGGATTTCCTCGTTACTCAAGCCTTCCTTGATCTCTACGGCAATTTCGTAGTCTTTGGAAAAATCGCCTTTCTCAATCAAAAACTGGATGGCACGGAAACGGCGCTCCCCGCAGATGATAGGGTGCTTTTTCTTTTTACCCTTCGGCTTGGCCACCGTTAGGTGCTGTATCAGCCCATCAATCTTGATAGACTGCGCCAGCCCCTCGATCGCCGCATCATCAAATTTTTTGCGCGGGTTGCCTTTAGAGATTTCGATTTGTGATGATTTTAAAGTCGTGGTCGTCATGGTCATTCTCCTTTGTTGACGTTTAGGGTTAAAGTGCGCGTTGCACTTCTTTCCCTAATGTCGCGGAGCGACCTAAAGCGCCGGAATCAGTCAAGTTTGAAACCCTTCGCAAGAAGGGCCTGGGCGAAATTTTATTGGCTTTCTCAAGCACAGCGATGAGAAAGCAATAAAATCTTCGGCTTTCATACTTTACGGATTGCGGTAAGAGAAATAGTATCTTTGTGAGAAAAAAAGCTCTAAAAAAGCTTAACCCCGGTAGTGTGCCAAAGGCAGGGACATCCGGGGTCATACAGGTGTAATATATCACCAAAATGGTTAAAAGCAAGTAAAATCGACAAAAATATGCCCACAGACTACGACTATACCACTGAAATAATTGAGAACTTGGAAAAATCCATATCTTCCGAGCGCTTTTCTACGTATCTGAATGAAACAAGCGGAAATAAAGAAGAAGCCTTGCAGCTGTATTGGTGGAACTCAAAAGTTAGCGCCGAATTTTACATTCCCCTGCAGGGCTTGGAAATAACGCTCAGAAATTCTCTACATCAAGTCTGCACGGATCATTTTGGTGCAGAAAATTGGTATGAAACAGCGCCATTAGATAGAGTAGGGGGAGAGCTTGTCGATAAAGCAAAATGGAAAGTCCAGCGGCTTCATCAGACCATAACACCGCCTCACGTGGTTGCAGAGCTTTCATTTGGTTTCTGGCTTTCCCTGCTAAACAAGCAATATCACCAAAGCTTCTGGATACCGTTTCTGCACAAGGCGTTTCCCCATGCTTCAAAACCCCGCGCGGAAATTCATAGAACTCTTGACCATCTAAGGCTATTTAGAAACCGGATCGCCCACCACGAACCAATTTTCTCAAGGCACTTGGCGGAGGATTATCAAAGCATCATGACAACGGTTTCCTGGATATGTCCCGTTACCGCCGACTGGATAGATCACCACAATAATGTGATCGAAGCTTTAGCCGCCCGGTAATACCCTTGGTGATGAACAGATCGCTGAGCACGTCCATTACATCACCGTTCTTGAGTTGGTAACCCCCGTTTTCAATCCAATAATACTGGCATCATATCATAAACATCATCATCGATTACCATCTTGATGTCGACAAAGCTATTTCCTTGGTATTTAAGCTCCCTTGCATAAATCTGTGCCGTAGGCATGAAGCTAAATGTATAGCTAAAGGTACTGCACTCAAAAGCTGTACCATCAATGAATCGAATGATTTTACCAAAGTCACAGCCTTCAAACTCACCATCGACTGTCTTTTCGTCAATCATTGTGTAGCCGACTAGCTCGTTTGCTTGTGCACAGTGGGGAAAATTAAACACTAAGTAAGTCACACATAACAGCGATAGAAAAAAACGGCTTTCAATTGATTTCATATTTGTATTTCCATTATATTCTCGCAGCATCATTATTGCTTATCGCCTGCGTAAAAGTACCCGCGTTCAAAACCACCATTCTTCATACGCTTTTCTTCGACGATGGCTAAAAGCTCTTGCTGAGTAACCCCTTTTTGTTCCGCCAGCGCTGTAATCACTTCTATCATGTCACCAAGCTCACTAACATCACCATCCTCTAGAAACTCGGCATGTTCTTCTACAAGCTTGTCACACAATGCTGACCACAGGTTCTTGCCAGTCAATTCCTTGACATGCGGGATGCGACCTTCAGCTTCGATCATGGCAGGGATGTTATCGCGCACAAGCTTCTTGCGTGTTCGAAAGTCTGTGCTGTCACTGTCACGCTTGGCTCGGTTGCATCTAAAGCACAGTGCCTGAAGGTTTTCTTCCGAGTTAAGTGGGATCATCTTACCGTCTTTCTTTACCAGCCCATTCTTGGCTGTAGATCGTGGCACGATATGGTCAACTTCCAAGGGAGCAAGGGAAGACGGAATACCACATAGTTCACACTTTCCTTTGGCTTTTCGTAGAACTTCGTAGCGCAATGATGGCGTGGCATCGGGGTCGTTCTCCATTTCGCGGTTGTGCAGCCACTCATTGATCTTTTCGTCACAGATGTCTAGGGATTCTTTCAATTCGGCTTTCGTGCTCGGCATATCCAGCAATTTAAAGCTCTTTTCCTTGCGGTCATACTCTACAACACCGTGCTTAGTCAGCGTCTGCTTCGGGTAGCGCATAACGATTTTCTCATAATACTCGATCACACCCGCGTCGTATTTAGTCAGCGTGTTTGCCAGCTCGTTCACTGAGCACGTGCCGCCCTTCAACAGCAAGTGCTTGATGATGACAGGCTGGTATATACCTGTCATTCGCATTTTGTTTATCAGGAAGCTTAAAATTTTCATTATTTCTCGGCTCTAGTGTTTCCACATGCCTATGGCTTTTTGCTGTGCGATCTCTTGCTCGTGATGGTAGAGCTGGCCGTCGGCTTCAGCAACGCCGATCTGGACTAGCATCGACCCAAGATCAAGGCCGTCAAGAATGCAGTGCATGGCCGCTTCTTCTTCAGAGATAAAATCAACCAGCTTACAAGCGATTTCGTCGCTGTTCTTCAGCATGTTCTCGAACAGGGTACGCCCCGCCCAGCTTGCGGGGTGGTCTTTGTCAGGCGCTCTCACACCCCACAAATGAATGGTCGTGCCGTCAGTAGTCTTGAAGCTGTCGCCGTCCACGATACTCTCAAATTCATATGCGCCGTAGGCGATAGAAAGCTCGATTGCGCCTTCGGGGTTATCGAAGCAAACCTTCTGACCTGTTTCGGTACAGAAGACTTGTGGTGGTGGTTCGGCTGTTGTTGTGGTTTCTTTGGCCAACGTCGTCGCTGGCAAGGAAAGAAGTAGAATGAACACGACAACACGAATCAATGAACCGTTTCCCCTGTCAGGTGTTCGGGCATCTGCATCCATGTGATCGCATCGGCAACGCGGTTCCAGACACGCATCCCATTCTCATTATTCTTCTCGCGGTATCGCTCAACGCGCCGCATGGCTTCCAGAACAGCTTCTTTGCCATACTGGTCGATAATGATTTTCGCCGTGCGGTGAATGTCTAAGTCACTTGGTATCATCTTCCAGCCCCGCTAGTTCTGATTCATAAAATACACGAGATACTTCATCGAAGAACTCCCCATTAAACGGATCGATATTTGCTGGTATCATTCGATGAACGCCATTCTTCTCAAAATATTCCCTGACTTCCTGAGCCTGCTTGTCGGCTCGGGCTTTAATGTCTTGGTGTTTTTTGAAGTCGATTGGTTCGGTCATTTATTTCTTGCTGTGCCTATTTGTTACACTTAAATGCGATGGCTTGAACCGATACCTCTGTCATCATAATGTCCGTGTTCACCACAGCTATTGTATCTGCTCCCATTTCATACGCCTTTTGTCGCGCATCATTTTCGGCTTGCTGTAAGGCGGTAGTTTCGTCTAGAAACGCGCTCACGTCAGCCGTAACATTACCAATGCGTTCGCAATCATCCAGCAAAGTGCTGATTTGAGAATGCACCATCACGCTTTTAGCTTCTGGGGTAATACTTGCGCAACCGACAAAGCATAAAAGGACGGGTATCAGAAGTAGGTGTACATTAAAATTGATTACACTGGGTGTTTCGGGGTTGTATCTCATTATTCCACTCTCGCGCTATGGTTTCTCCGCAAATAGGTTTCTATCAAGGAAATCCCTTCATAGCAAACTTGATCTCTGGCCGTTTCGTCTTCGATCCTCAGTGCTTTGCGGATCATATTACAGCCTATGAGGACACCGTTGCCGAACCGCTGTTCGAGATAACCAAGCGCGTCATGAACGTCGTAATCTTTGGCTTGGCCTTGCATGAAGCAAAACAGCGTGGTTAGCGCGTCCCGCAACTTCATGTGTTCGGCCATGTCCCCTTTGTATGGGGCGAAGGCCATATCTCTGTATATTTGATCCCAGTTCATAATTGGACTCATGACTCGAATCGAGAGGGGAGTCAAGAACAAAAAGAGAACATTTTTGTTCTTCGTACGAATTAGGTATCTGAAATTCTGCGGGAATAGGGTATCGTCATACACTATAAACCCAAACTGGATATTTGAAGATGAAGCTCTTTTTAATCGCGCTTTTGCTCGTTTTACTACAGTCAACTCCGGTCCGCGCCCAGCCTGACCTTATCCAGGAACATGCTCCTTACGGTGTGCCGGCATGTGATACGGATAATTTTAAGATCAGGACAGCCTACCTGCTATGTTTTAATGATGTTCACCGCATACCGTCATGGACGATGTATCATGTAAAACCTGACTACCGAAACACGCCGGAGCGTAAAAGCAGGTTTTCGTCTTTCAGATCGGATCCTGATCTTGCGAATGAAGCCAGTGATGATGAATATGTTGGTCTGTTTGAATCACATGGCTATGCCAGAGGACATTTTATGCCTTATGGCGTATTGGGCGGTGACCGTGATCGCGACGGCATATATGCGCACCTGGAAGGGGAGAGCGATCCGGACGATGAACAGACGGTTTTTGAAGGCAACTACATGAGCAACATCGCCCCGCAGCACCATAGCGGCTTTAACGGTTCCCCCGGTCTGTGGTGGCACCTTGAGAGGTGGGTGCAGGATGATATGGTGCAGAACAGGGGAGAAGAGGCCCATATTATCGCCGGTGCCGTCATGGGACAAGGAGAAATCGAAGTGGTGGGGCAAAATTCAAATATTTCTGTGCCACCAATGTTTTACAAAATCGTCAGTTTCGATGCTACCAACGATAAGCCGCAAAGGGTACTGGCATTCCTGTTCCCCCACCAACAAGTTAAACACGGGCGAATCCAGGACTTCCTGACTTCGGTGAACATTATCGAGAATTTAACGGGACTCGATTTTTTCCAGGACATTGGTATAGATGAATATGAAGATAGCTGGCGCACCTGGGAAAGATGGTTTGCTGATATAGACAGCACACATACACGGTAGATAGAAAAGGTTAGAGGGTCTGTGATGCCAAAAAATATCGTGATTTGTTGTGATGGAACGGCAGGCACCGTTAAAACGGACGCGCTGTCCAATGTGGTCTTGTTGTACCGGATTCTGCAGAAAAACGATAAACAAGTCCTGTATTATGATCCCGGCATGGCCGTTCTAGGCAATCCAACACCTTACCTTTGGGTTAAAAAATGGGTGAGCAGGGCGCTGATCGGTCTATTGGGTTTCGGTGTTGATGAAAGTGTCCTTAAAGCCTACAGGTTTCTGATCCACAATTACGAGGATGGCGACCAGATTTACTTGTTTGGCTACAGCCGTGGTGCATACACCGTCAGGGTTTTAGCCGGTTTCATACACCTGTTGGGACTCTTAAAACCTGAACATGAAAATCTTTGTGAACATGCGTTCGGCTCCTATAGAAGAGCATCCGAGGGTGATTTCGAACAGGCATGGCTTTTTAAAAGCGTACTCTCGACCAGAGAACGCATCCCTATAAAATTTATTGGTGTATGGGATACGGTTAGTTCCGTGATTGTTCCCAAATTTCAGCTGGTGTCTTGGAAAAAACTGGAGTTTTTGCCGATCGGGTTCAAACTGGAACGCTTGCCACACACGGACAAAAACAAAAGTGTCGAGATATTTCGCCATGCGCTTGCCATTGATGAACGGCGCAGGCTATTTTCCTGTGATCTATGGACTGAGCCTCAGCCTTTTGATCTGAATTTCTTTAACCCGAAGGACAACAAGGATCAGGATATAAAGCAGGTCTGGTTTAGCGGTCATCACGGTGATGTTGGCGGCGGCCATCCTGAAAAGGAAAGTGGATTATCCAAGATTTCCCTGAAGTGGATGGCAGACGAGGCCAAAGAAGCAGGACTAATTATCAACACAGCTAAATATAACCGCTATGTGATGGGCAAGCCGCGCCGGGGCAGCAAGCGAGAGTATGTTGCGCCCGATCACATGCGTAATCTCCATGACAAAATGGCATTACACTGGTGGCTGCATGGCCTTTTGACAGGGCATGTTTATTTTGAAAAGGGTAAGGTCATTCCTGTTCCTAAGCCGCGCAAAATACCTGAAAATGCTCTGCTTCATGAAAGCGTACTGGAAAAAATTGACAAAGATTCTCGCTATAAACCAATCAACATCCCGGAAAAGTATGTTCTGTTCAAAGACTCAGCTTGAAACAGCGATAACATCGATTGTGGAAAATAGAGAGTCTCTCGACATATCAGGAATTGTGCCTACGACCTTCAGTCCACGAATTAAATTACGGAAATTTTAATATAGGATCTTATTGAAGGGTATCCAGCAGTATAACGCGCTCTAAATATAGGATTTCGAAGTGGTCGTATTGAGGTGCTTCAAGAGCCATTCCCGTACTGTTTAAGCTCCAATAAGACCTCTCAGCGTTATTATAACCTTTTAAAAAAAGCTCTTGACTGAGGAGTAACATGTCTATAAGTCTGGACGTATGGAGATACAAGACGCACTCATAGCTTTCGATGCGCTGTCACAGGAAACTCGCCTTAAGACCTTTCGCTTGCTGGTCAAGCAGGGAACAAAGGGGGTAGCGGCAGGTGTTCTTAGTGAAAAGCTCGGCATACCCCATAACACGCTTTCATTCCATTTATCACATATGAGTAATGCCGGCCTTGTCCTCTCGCGCAGAGAAGGCCGTTCGATTATCTACACGGCAGATTTAGCCCTTGTGCAGGACTTGATCCGCTTCATGGTCGAGGATTGTTGTAACGAAGAATTTGCCAATATGAAAGACAGCAAAAAGCAGGGCTGTACATTAATAGAGTTACCGGAGTTATCCGCATGTTGCGGCGAAAAATAACTAAAGAACGAAAAATTTACAGAGCCAGTCTATTGGTCTGTATTGGTAGTAAGAGTCCCGCGGTTTTCAAGACCGCTTTTTTTGTACCCAAAAACAAATTTGTAACGTCAAACCGAAGGAGAATGTTATGAGAAAACCCTTTTTATCACTGTTGGCAATGGGGCTGACAACCGGATTGCTGGCTTTGCCGGTACAGGCACAGGCCGGTGATCAAATTCAAATTGTAGGATCATCGACGGTTTATCCTTTTGTCACTGTTGTGGCAGAGGAATTTGGCAATAGTACAGAATTCAGCACCCCGATCGTCGAACAGACCGGCACCGGTGGTGGTTTCAAGGTCTTCTGCGAAGGGCTGGGTGATTCGCATCCTGATATTGCCAATGCTTCGCGGGCAATCAAGAAAAGCGAGGAAGAGCTTTGTGCCAAAAACGGCGTCAAAAACATCACGGAACTGAAAATCGGCTTTGACGGCATTGTTCTGGCTAATTCCAAAAAAACAGAGCGCTACAATTTGTCGAAAGAACAAATATTTATGGCTTTGGCCAAGCAGGTACCAGTTGATGGAAAGCTGATCGACAATCCGAACCGGAACTGGAGCGATGTTGACCCGTCTTTACCTGACACAAAGATCGAAGTTTATGGTCCGCCACCGACATCGGGCACACGCGATGCCTTTGCCGAACTGGTAATGGAGCCATCCTGTAAAGACCTGCCGGAATTCAAAAATGCATATCCGGACAAAAAAGACCGTAAAAAATCCTGCCATCTCCTGCGCGAGGATGGCCCTTTTATTCCGGCCGGGGAAGATGACAATGTCATCGTGCACAAATTGCGCAGCAACCCAAAAGCGCTTGGTATCTTTGGTTTTAGCTTTCTGGACCAAAATACAGACACCGTTCAGGGGAGCCTGATCGACGATAAAGAGCCCACATTTGAAAATATCTCGGATGGTTCTTACGGCATATCCCGTTCACTCTACGTCTATGTCAAGGAAGGCCGTATTGGAAAAACGGCTGGGCTTAAGGAATTTATCACGGAGCTTGTTGGCGATGAAGCAGCCGGTGAGTTCGGATATCTATCAGAAAAAGGCTTGATTCCTCTGACCGAAACAGAACTTAAAATCATGCAGCAACGTACAGTCAGTTCCACGCAATAAGAAACGAACAAAATCATATAATCAGAAAGGAAAAGCCATGTTTAGAAAAACACTACTTCTCTCCTCTGCATTAGCCTTAATGGTTGCTGCAAGCCCCGCAATGGCGACGGAGAAAATGTCCATGGAAGCCATCCAGGCCCAGCTTGCACAACTCGCCGCCCAGGTCGAAAATCTTTCAGAGATTGTCGCGGAGCAAAGTGAAACGATCAAACAGCAGGACGCAGAGCTTGAGAGACAAAAGCAGGCTTCTGCCGAAGCGATTGCAAATATCGCACCGGCAGCAGGCGGCGTCAGCGGTGATGTTAAAATCAGCATGAAGCCGATGCCGAAAATCGAATCCGCAGACGGCCAGTATTCCTTCCAGCCTTTTGGTCGGGTTCATCTTGACGCCACGCATTTTGACGATGATGCTTTTGACCACCCGAGCAATGGCAATTTCCGCCGGGCGCGTCTGGGGATGAAAGGCAATCTGGGTGAGGACTTCAAATATAAAACTGAAATTGATTTCGGCGAGGAAGCTGTGAATTTCAAGGAAGTGACTCTGGCTTATACTGGACTGGAGAACGCCGATATCAAAATTGGTCACCAGAAACCGTCATTCGGGATGGAGCAAAATACCAGTTCAAACTACATCATGTTTATTGAGCGCTCTGCTCCGACAAACGCCTTTACGCGTGATGAAGAAATAGGCCTCAATATCCTGGGCGGCGGCGATAACTGGTCTTTGAGTGGTGGCATCTTTAACCAGGACGCACGGCCAACGGGCGGCGATCCGGATGAAGACATCACCTTTGATGTGCGCGGCTCTGTGAACCTCATGGGGCTGACCGGAAATGAAAACGGCAATGTTCTGCATGTCGGTGCCGGTTATTCTCACCGCAAACCGGAAGGTGCCGTTACCTTCGCTGCCGCTCCTGCCGGTGAAGGACCATCTCTGGTTAGTACTGGTGGAATTGGCGCGACTGAACATGTCGGTGTTTATAGTGCCGAGCTTGCCGCTGTCGTCGGTCCTGTAAGTTTTCAGGGCGAATACTTCAAAGCTGATGTCAGCCGTGATAATGGCAATATGGATGCTGATTTTGACGGGTATTATGCGCAGGCTGGCTGGTTCCTGACTGGTGAGAGCCGTCCTTATAAAGGCGGTACCGGAAATTTCAGCCGGGTGAAGCCGAAAGACCCGTTCAGCCTGAAAAACGGCGGCTGGGGGGCATGGGAAGTGCTCGCTCGCTATGAGAATGTCGATCTCAATGATGCTGGCGCAGGCATACTGGGCGGTGAGCTTGATAATACATCGCTCGGTGTGAACTGGCATCTGACGGATTACATTCGCCTGATGGCCAATGTCACTGATGTCGATACTGATGCAAATGCCGCTACGGCAGCAAATGATGACCCAACGGTTTATAATTTGCGGGCGCAGTGGGATTTCTAGGTTGCTCCAGATAAACCGATCAGACATAGTCGCTTTCAAAGTGGCCCAAGGCGACTATGTCTTAAAACCAATAAAAAGTAAAAAAATAGAAACTTATGGCAAAATTTGAGGAATGGATAAAAGCCAGTTTACTGGCTTGTACAATGCTCTCCGTTCTGGTGACGGCGCTCATAATCCTCTCTGTTTTTTCTGAAACGCTTCGTTTCTTCTCCCACGTTCCTTTAACAGAGTTTTTCTTTGGCACAGAGTGGAGCCCGCAGACTGCTATCAGGGCTGATCAGGCTGGAGGCTCGGGAACATTCGGCGCTGTCCCCGTTTTCATGGGTACGTTTCTGGTCACGCTGATTGCTATGGCGGTCGCTGCCCCGCTTGGTTTATATGCTGCTATCTATCTCTCGGTCTATGCCAGCGCCGGGTTTCGGGCGTGGGCCAAGCCTGTTTTAGAGATACTGGCAGGGGTTCCCTCCGTTGTTTACGGGTACTTCGCCGTTATTACTTTAGCGCCAATATTGCGCGCAGGCGGTGAGATGATTGGGTTGTCTATCGCTTCTGAAAGCGCTTTAACAGCCGGAACGGTGATGGGCATTATGATTACGCCTTACGTCATGTCTCTTTCCGAAGATGTCATCAGCTCTGTTCCCAAATCCCTGAGCTTTGGCTCTTTAGCCATAGGTGCTACACAATCAGAGACCATCAAAAGAGTTGTGCTGCCGGCAGCCCTCCCCGGCATTGTCAGCGCTCTTCTCCTCGGTATTTCACGCGGTATAGGAGAAACAATGGTCGTAGTTATGGCGGCAGGTATGGCGGCAAACCTTACGATTAATCCTCTGGAATCGGTCACAACCGCTACAGTGCAAATCGTGACATTACTGGTTGGCGATCATGAATTTGATAGCGACAAAACACTGGCAGCCTTTGCGCTTGGGTTTTCTCTGTTCTTTATGACATTGCTCTTGAATATTGTCGCTTTGATTATCGTTAAAAAATACAGGGAGCGTTATGATTAAATTATTTGAAAGACGCACCCGTATTGCCGTGCAGCGCGTTAAAAAGAAAAAAGCGCCCTTTACCTATAAATCTTATAGTCCAAAACCCAAGCATAAATGGCTGGGAAAGCGAAAAGCGCAGGAGCGGCGCTTCAAGAGCGCGGGATTTGTTGCGATTGTGATTGCGGCCCTGTTTCTTGCCAGTCTGATCTGGAATATCTTTTCAAGCGGTTACTCGGCTTTTACAGAGGCACAAATACACTTGCCTGTGGAATTTCAGGCCGAGCTTGTTGATCAGGATGCCTACAGGAAAATCGTGCAGAATTCCCTTCTGGAGCTTTTCCCGCAAGTAGAAACCGGAAAAGAGAAAAGAGCTTTGTTCGGGCTGGTCAGCCGCAATGCGCCGCATATGCTCAGAAAACAGGTGAAGGAAAACCCGGCGCTCATCGGCAGCAAAGAAGATATATGGGTGCCCGCATCCAGCGCCATAAGTGTCTTTTATAAGCAGCATCTTTATGAACAGGCAAAAAGAGGGGGTAAAATAACAGCCTCTCACGCGGCATGGGTAACAGAATTGGCAAGATCAAAGCGCATGGCGCTTAAATTCAATACCTCCTTCTTTAAAAGCGGTGATTCAAGGGAAGCTGAACAGGCGGGCGTACTGGCTAGTACCATCGGCTCATTCATGACCATCCTTATTTGTATTTTGATGGCTTTCCCCCTGGGCGTTGCTACGGCGATTTATCTGGAGGAATTTGCCCGCAAAAGCTGGTTTACGGATTTTATCGAGATCAACATTAATAATCTGGCCGCCGTGCCTTCGATTATTTTCGGTTTACTGGGCCTGTCGATTTACTTAAATGTTTTTGGACTGCCGCGTTCGTCGTCACTGGTGGGGGGTATGGTTCTGGCACTCCTTATTCTGCCGGTTATTGTGATTGCCACGCGTAACGCTCTACAGGCCGTTCCGCCCTCTATTCGGTACGCCGCAGCCGCATTGGGGGCTACACCGACACAGGTCGTGTTTCATCATACCTTGATTTACGCGCTACCCGGCATTATGACCGGTGTTATCCTGAGTATTGCCCGTGCCTTTGGGGAAACAGCACCGCTGCTTATGATCGGCATGGTTGCTTTTATCGCTGATGTTCCCAAAACATTCACAGACCCGGCAACAACCCTGCCTGTGCAGGTTTATCTATGGGCAAATAATCCTGAACTGGGCTTCGTGGAAAAGACAGCCGCAGCCATCATGGTGCTGCTAACCTTTATGGTGCTAATTAACCTGCTGGCGATCTATATTCGCCGGCGTTTTGAAATTAAATGGTGATTTAAAAATGACTGCACAGAAAAAAATCAAAGAACCCGATATTGACGATCAAAATGGCGTCCGCATGAAGACGCAGGGCTTAAGCGTGTTTTACAACAACCAGCAAGCGTTGTTTGATGTAAATATTGATATATATACGAACAAGGTCACAGCGCTTATCGGCCCTTCAGGCTGCGGTAAATCGACATTTATACGGTGCCTGAACCGTATGAACGATTACGTGGAAGGCTGCCGCGTTACCGGAAAAGTAAGGCTGGACGGTTTTAATATTTATAAAGATAAAGTCGATACGATTTTGCTGCGTCAAAAAGTTGGTATGGTTTTTCAAAAACCAAACCCTTTCCCAAAGTCCATTTATGAGAATGTGGCTTACGGCCCCAAAATTCACCGGCTCACATCTGATAAGGATGAGCTGGATGCGCTGGTGGAAAAAACATTAAAACGAGTAGGGCTGTGGGATGAAGTCAGCGACCGCCTTTCTGCGCCCGGAACTTCTCTTTCCGGTGGCCAGCAACAACGTTTATGTATTGCGCGCGCGATTGCGACCAGACCGGAAGTTGTTTTGATGGATGAGCCATGCTCTGCCCTTGATCCCATTGCTACAGCCCGTATTGAGGAGCTTATTGCAGAGCTGCAACAAAAATTTACCATCGTGATTATTACACACTCTATGCAGCAGGCCGAACGCGTGTCCGATCACACAGCCTTTTTTCATCTGGGCCATATTGTTGAATCCGGCGACACAGAAAAAATCTTTAACGATCCCGAGCATCAGCAAACCAAAGACTATATTGGGGGCAAGTTTGGTTAAGAAAGTTCTTGTTCTCTGTACAGGAAATTCCTGTCGCTCAATTATAGCCGAGGCCTTGATCAACTATTTGGGCCAGGGCACCTATCAGGCCTTTAGCGCAGGAAGTTTTCCGACCGGCACTGTCCACCCTCAATCTATCGAAACGCTCAGGCGGCATAATATAACTTCCGGAACGCCGCGCAGTAAATCATGGGACGCGTTCACCGGGCAGTCTTTTGATCTTATCATCACCGTCTGCGATCAGGCCGCCGGAGAGAGTTGTCCTGCTTTCACAGGCGTCTGCGAAAAGCTTCACTGGAGCACGCCGGACCCGGCCAGGGCGACAGGAAGCGATAAGGATATTAAGGACGCTTTTGATGAGGCGTTTAATATGCTGCAAGACCGTATTGAGAAAGAGCTTTTGTCATGAGCGAACAATCATCCCTTTCCTCCCCTTTGGGCATTTTTGGCCGTTATTTAAGCCTCTGGGTCGGGCTGTGCATTCTTGCCGGTGTCAGCTTGGGGTATGTCTTTCCGTCAATCTTTCAGTTTGTTGCTAATCTGGAATATGCCAGTGTCAATTTAGTGGTAGCAGTTCTCATATGGGTGATGATTTACCCGATGATGACGCAAGTGGATTTTTCCAGCCTTAAAGATCTTGGGCGCAGGCCGCGCGGCCTTTGCATTACACTGGTTGTAAACTGGTTAATTAAACCTTTTACGATGGCCGCATTGGGAATTTTATTCTTTGAGCATATCTTTGCGGGTCTGGTTGCGCCTGAAACGGCCAAGGAATATATCGCAGGGATGATTTTGCTCGGGGTTGCGCCCTGTACGGCCATGGTCTTTGTGTGGAGCCAGCTTACGCGTGGCGATGCAGGTTACACGCTGGTACAGGTGTCAATCAATGATCTCATCATGGTGTTTGCGTTTGCGCCTATTGCGGCCTTTTTACTCGGCATAACGGATATCATCGTGCCCTGGGAAACCTTGCTGCTCTCCGTTGTTCTTTATGTCGTTATCCCTCTGGTGGCCGGTTATATAACCCGCAATGTCCTCATAAGAAAGAACGACGACGGTAAGACTTTAAAGCGTTTTGTGAACCATCTTGAACCATATTCAATTATTGGCCTGCTGGCGACTGTAATATTGCTGTTCGGGTTTCAGGCACAGACTATTCTTGAACAACCGCTTGTCATCGGCCTTATTGCCGTGCCTTTACTGATACAGAGCTACGGCATCTTCTTTATTGCCTATGGCTGGTCTTATTTGTGGAAAGTGCCGCATAATATCGCAGCGCCTGCATCTCTGATCGGAACCTCCAATTTCTTTGAACTTGCCGTGGCTGTTGCCATTAGCCTGTTTGGCCTTAACTCCGGCGCTGCGCTGGCAACTGTGGTTGGTGTGCTGGTTGAGGTTCCCGTGATGCTCTCACTGGTAGCCTTTGCAAATAGAACTAGAGGGCACTTTATTCAAACAGTGCATCAGTAATCTGGCAATTCACATACCTAAGAAAGATGAAAGTTCTAAGTGAAGTGCGATATCATCGATTGTGGAAAATGATTTTCATACGTGATATTGCCATTTTTTCATAAAACACATCAGGCGAGGTTTCAATCTAAATTTGTTCGAATCCTTACTGCTATACTGTTTAACGTCAGCACAAGTTGGACAACTAGCGGTGCATTGCTAAGGTGATGTTTTTGGCTTATCGAAGTGACTTGAAAAGGAACGAAGATGAGCAAAAAACACAAAAAAGAAGCGGACAAGGTTGTTCGCAATATCAAGCGGCAAACACGCCGCAAATTCAATTCCGAAGAGAAGATACGGATCGTTCTTGCCGGTTTGCGCGGTGAGGACAGCATTGCTGAACTGTGCCGCCAAGAAGGCATTCACCAGAACCTCTATTACCGTTGGAGCCGTGACTTTCTCGAAGCTGGTAAAAAGCGTCTGTCAGGCGATACACAGCGCGAAGCCAGCACCTCCGAGGTCAAAGATCTACGTAATGAAAATACCTGCCTAAAAGAGGCTCTGGCAGAAGAGATGCTAGAGAAGCGCCTTCTCAAAAAAAGCGTCATTGCGGATGGGGAGGACGATATATGAGATATTCGGCTAGCTCAAAATACGAGATCATCCGCACGGTAGAAGAGTCAGATTTGGGCATCAAGCGCACGTTAGAGCAAATTGGTATTGCCCGTTCGACCTTCTATGGCTGGTATGATCGTTACATAAATGGTGGTCTGGACGCTCTTGCTGACAAGCTACCTTGTCCAAAAACGGTCTGGAATAAAGTGCCGCAAGACAAGCAATCGCGGCTTGTTGATATGGCACTGGATGAGACAGAGCTCTCACCACGAGAGCTTGCTGTACGCTTTACCGAGCAGCAGGGATATTTTATCTCTGAATCCACGGCCTACCGTATCCTCAAGAAGCATGATCTTCTGACCTCACCGGCGTGGGTTGTGATGAAGGCGGCGGATAAGTTCCATCAGCCGACAACAGCTGTGAACCAGCTCTGGCAAACAGATTTTACTTATCTGAAGGTCACGGGCTGGGGCTGGTATTACCTCTCGACTATCCTGGATGATTATTCCCGTTACATTATATCGTGGAGGCTATGCACCGGTATGGCGGCATCAGATGTCTCTAACACGCTCGCAGATGCCCTAAAAGCTGCGGGCTTGTCCAGAAAACAAAAACCACGGCTACTCAGCGATAATGGTCCTTGTTACATCTCCGGTGAGCTCAAAGACTGGCTTGCTGATAATGATATGACCCACACCCGTGGCAAGCCCTATCACCCGATGACACAGGGGAAAATAGAGCGGTGGCACCGCACGATGAAAGACCGCATATTGCTGGAAAACTATTATCTGCCCGGTGATCTGGAGCAGAAAATAGAAGAGTTCGTAACCCACTACAACACAAGGAGATACCATGAAAGCCTGAACAATCTAACACCGGAAGACGTCTGGCTCGGAAGAGGAGAATCCATTCTCCAGCAGCGGCGCAAAATCAAAGAGGAAACTCTAAAACTTAGAAAGCAGTTGTACTGGAAACAAAAGGCTGCTTAAAATCAACAAAACGGAGGCCAAAAACACACCTTATATTTTTACGCACCGTGTCCAGAATACTCTGACGACGTACAACTCTAAGTGTGATAATGTATCTTACGACAAATACAAAGTAAAGAAGAGGGTGCTACTACTTAGAAACCCTGGAACAGAAAATCGAGCGCGTCTGTAACGTCCTGGCGGTGATTATCCTCAATATTTGCTACAGCCTCTCCCAGAGATTTACGTGTGATAGCAGCAATATCAGTTGTTATCAGGATATAATTTTTACCATCAACCTGAATAACAGGCTTAAGTTTGGGGACAGCTTCTTTTCTGGCTTTTGTTTCAGGAACCAATGGGACAACGACACAAGTACTAAGATCTGACAGTAAATCGGCTTGTACATCCAGGACCAACGGTACTGATTTGCTGCCATATTCATAAACATCAAAACGCGCCATTACTCAGATGCCCAGTTAGGTTTAAGAAAAGTGCCATCTTTTTCTACGCGTTTATTATGAGCTATGAGTGCTTGTTTATTAACCTCAAGCCATTCCTTGGCATGTGCTTCTTTAATGGCATGAACGAGCCCTGCCTCAGCTGCTTTGGAAGCATTAAGCTTGAGGGATTTGGCTTCTTTGAGCACATCTTCCCTGATTGTTAAGTTAATCGGGCGGCGCTTTGATAATTCTTGATCCGATGTTGTCTGCATAATTATCTCCTTCAATATCTATCATTATACCAACATAGTCCATGTGGGTCAATTATGTGCATATAATATGGTGATAATATAATTTATGAAAAATAATACTTGGTTTTATTTGCAAGTGCTACCAATGACAACATAACAGGCACTTCAACTAAGACGCCAACAACTGTTGCTAATGCCGCGCCAGAATGAAGACCAAATAAACTGATCGCTACCGCTACGGCAAGCTCGAAGAAGTTTGATGTGCCGATGAGTGCGGCTGGTGCGGCAGTGCTGAATGGAACACGCCAAAGATATCCCCATCCATAGGCTATAGTAAAGATGCCGTAACTTTGAATAAGCAAAGGAATAGCAATCAGGGCAATGACCATTGGCTTTTCAATAATCGTTCCGGCCTGAAAACCAAACAGCAAAACCACCGTGGCCAGCAAGCCCATAATGGAAAACGGCTTCACTTTGGCCGTGAATTTGACAATGCGTTCATGGTTGCCGGAACCATCCAGTTTTTTACGGGTGATATAACCAGCCGCCAAAGGAATAAGCACATAGAGAATAACCGACAAAAGCAACGTTTCCCACGGCACAATAATATCCGTCACGCCAAGCAGAAGCGCAGCAATTGGCGCAAAGGCGAAAATCATAATAATATCGTTCACCGATACCTGTACCAGCGTATAATTCGCATCCCCTTTAACAAGCTGACTCCACACAAACACCATCGCCGTACAGGGCGCAACGCCAAGCAATATCATTCCGGCAATATATTCCTTGGCATCTTGCGGGCTGACAAGTCCGGCAAAGATATGTTCAAAGAACAGAATGCCAAGCGCGGCCATTGTAAACGGCTTAATCAGCCAGTTTACAACCAGCGTAATACACAAGCCTTTGGGTTTCTTCCCAACGTCTTTAAGGCTAGCAAAATCCACATTGACCATCATCGGGTAAATCATCACCCAGATAAAAACCGCTACCACCAGATTGACACTGGCATATTCAAGCGAAGCAATAACCTGAAATGCGCTTGGCACAAGCAAGCCAAGCCCCACTCCGGCAGCAATGCAAAGCCCGACCCACAGGGACAGATAACGCTCAAAAATACCCATTGGCGATTGTTCTGCGTTCATAGTAATTTACTTTCTATTCTGGTTTTCAGCATATTTCAGCCTGCCATCATCACCAGATGCCAGTTCGTTTTTTGCTTTCTCTACGGCTTTTCTAGCATCTCTTCTGCTAAAGCTTCTTTAAGCCGAATATTCTCAGCTTTCAGGTCTTTTACCTCATAAGATGTGGCCTCACGCTGCATATCACCAGCAAGACGCTTTTTACCTGCATCTAAAAACTCCTTGCTCCAACGATAATAAAGGTTCTGGTTAATACCTTCACGACGGCAAAGCTCAGCAATACTGTCTTCACCACGTATACCGGCTATCACAATACGGATCTTTTCTTCTGCGCTGTATTTACGCTTGGTAACACGCTTTACATTACGAACAAATCTACCCGCTTCATCACGTGTATCATGCTTGTCTTTTTGGCTCATCTTCGTTCCTTTCACTCACTTCGATAAGCCAAAAACTCTCTCTTAGCAACTTGGTCTGATGGGAAACAGTTTATTCATCCTCTTACCCTCTTCACCTAATACTCAACACTCACAGGCTTTTCTGTCATTTCCTCGCAAATACGCTGCATGGTCTTGTGCTGTTTTACATTTTGTGGATTGTCTCTGACAAGGCCCATTTCTATCTCTTTAGAGCACTCTTTCGCCAAGACAAGCCGTTCCTGGTCTTTCGGTTGTCCGTCCAGCTCATACATTTGATGGCAAAGCTTTCCTCTACGAGATTTATGACCTATATAGTGGCCCCCGCCAGCGATTGGCTTATCGAAACGCTGCAAGCAAATATAAAAAAGTTCCTGTTGACGCTCTGCGCCTGTCTTACCTTCTAACCTTTGTTCAATAGTCGCAACTTTAAAAGAACCACAACCCGCTAGAACAAGGCACATGACGAATGTAGATATAATTTTTTTCATTTGAGTATCCTTTCTGTTTTTATGAATCTGTTACTCTGTGTTCTTCAACAAATCGCTTGGAAAACGCACCGTACAGCACTGGCAGAACAAATAGTGTCAACAGCGTGGAAGACACCAACCCGCCAACAACCACTGTTGCCAGCGGCCTTTGCACTTCTGAACCTATGCCGGAGGCCAGCAGCATCGGAATAAGCCCCAATGCCGCTATAGAGGCGGTCATAAGCACAGGACGCAGGCGGGAAAGCGCGCCGTTAAAAACGGCTGTGTCTGCGTCTGTACCACCTTCGACCAGCAAATTGATGGCATTGACCATAACCACGCCGTTCAAGACAGCCACGCCAAACAGAGCAATAAACCCGATGGAACCGGGAACGGAGAGATACTGGCCGGAAAAATACAGTGCAGCGATACCGCCGATCATAGCCAGCGGTACGTTAAGCATAATCAATGCCGCTTGTCGTACCGATCCGAAAGCAAAAAACAGCAGTAGAAAGATTAAACCAAGGGAAATTGGTACAACGATCATAAGCCGTGCTTGCGCCCGTTTCTGGTTTTCAAACTGACCACCGAAGACTATAGAATAGCCGGGCGGTAACTCTACTTCTTCCTTAATCCGTTTGTTGATTTCCTCAACAAAGCCGCCCATATCGCGCCCGGAAAGGTTTGACTGAATCACCACGCGCCGCTGTACATCATCACGCCGGATTTGTGGGGGTCCGGCTTCAATAGACACATCGGCTACATCGCCAATCCGTACCCATGCGCCGCTCGGAGCCTGTAAAATTAGATCAGCTATAGATTGCGGGTCATTGCGGTATTGCTTGGCAAAGCGCACGTAAATATCATAACGCTCATTGCCCTGAATAACCTGTCCAGCATCGTTACCTCCAATCGCATCGGAAACAAGGGACATAACCTGTCCGACAGGAATACCAAAACGAGCCAGTTTGTCCCTATCAGGCCGGATAACAAGCTGTGCCTCTCCCGCGATCTGTTCCATTTCTACGGATTGCGCCCCGTCGATCTTACGCACCAGCGTTTCAATCGCCTTGCCCTTTTCGGCCAGAACATTCAGATCAGGCCCAAACAGCTTAATGGCAAGCTGTGCTTTCACACCGGAAAGTAATTCATCCACGCGTGTTGCAATCGGCTGCGAGAAGGTAAAGAGTAGTCCCGGATGAACTGACATTTTTTCTTCCATCAGCTTTTGCAATTCAAAACGGTTTTTGGCCGAAGTCCACTTCTTGACTGGCTTTAGCCCGACATAAATCTCCACGTTAGAAACAGGTTCGGGGTCGCCGCCAAGTTCCGCCCGTCCTACACGGCTGGAAGCATAGGTGACTTCAGGAAATTCCATCAGTTTTCGTTCCAGTTTCTGCGCAACCCCTAATGAGGTTTCCAGTGAAGAAGACGGGGCAAGCGTGACACGGATATTGATTGTGCCTTCTTCCAATTCTGGTACAAACTCGGTTCCTAAAAATGGCACAAGAGCCATAGAGCCTATGAATAAAGCTACAGCGGTTATGACCACCATCTTTTTGACTTTCAGGGCAGCGGTCAGGCTTTTCTTGTAAGTGGCGTCAATCGCATCAATAAGTTTATTCGACTTATGATCGACACTGCGCCGGAACAAATAAGTAGAGAGCGCAGGAATGACGACAAGCGCCACCATCAGAGAAGCCAGCATAGCCAGCACAATAGAAATCGCCATCGGCTGGAACAGCTTGCCTTCAACACCTTCCAGCGTAAAGAGCGGCGTAAAGACCACGATAATAATCAGTACCGCAAAAAATACTGGCCTTCCTACCTCCCGCGCCGCTTCCAGAATACGCAATTTGACACTGTTCGGACGGTCGTCTTCATCATAATGGGATAGATGCTTGAAAATGTTTTCCATCATCACAACGGAACCATCCACCATCATCCCAATGGCAATCGCCAAACCGCCAAGCGACATAAGGTTAGCGGAAACGCCCCAATAGGCCATAGCCATTAACGCCAGCGCAATCGAGATCGGAACAGATAGCAGAACCAGTACAGCCGCACGGACATTCATCAAAAACAGAAGCAGCACAATAACAATCAATATAAAGGCTTCAATCAACGCCTTGCTTACAGTATGCACGGCCTTGCTGATAAGATCGGCCTGATCGTAAAAGGCTTCAATGGTCACCCCTTCCGGCAGTGCATTCTGAATGATCGGTAAACGCTCATATATCTGGTCAATGGTGTTCTTAGTGTTCGCGCCCATGCGCTTCATGACAATGCCTGTCACAACCTCGCCCATCTGTTTAGGCTTCCCAGCTTCATCCCGCATGGTAATACTGACTGCGCCCTGACGGATTTCAGAACCGTAAGTAATTTTGGCAACATCACTTACCCTTACAACCACACCGTCTTCATCCTTGACCGGGATATTAGCAATGTCTCGCAAACCGTCTTCACCGCCACGCACCCAACCCACGCCGCGAATAACAAGCTGTTCAGCCCCACGGTTTAGATACCAGCCCCCGGCATTGCGGTTATTATCTTCAATCGCCGCCACAACGTCTTCGGCGTGAATCTGGTAAGAAAGCAATTTGGCGGGTTCAAGATTGACCTGATATTGTTTAACATCGCCGCCAAATGAAAGAACTTCAGTTACACCGTCAATCGGCATGAGTAAAAGTTTTACAATCCAGTCATTAAGAGAGCGCAACGCCATCGTGTCGAATTTCTCCGGATTATCAGTACGGAGCATGTATTGAAATACCTGTCCCAGCCCGGAGGTGTTCGGCCCCATTTCCGGCGTTCCCACGCCTTCGGGAATTTGTTCCCGCGCATCCTGCAAGCGTTCAAACACAAGCTGACGAGCAAAATAAATATCTGTTCCTTCTTTAAAAACAACCGTGACAAGCGACAGTCCGGTTTTTGAAATCGAGCGCACTTCTTCCACGTCCGGGAGCGAGTACATGACCGCTTCGACCGGGTAGGTAATAAGCTGTTCCGCTTCCTCCGCCGCAAGCCCTTCGGCTTCTGTGTTGACTGTGACCTGTACATTGGTCACGTCCGGGAAGGCATCAAGATTAAGTTTCGGCAAAATCATCACGGCCCCAACCAGGATTGCCGCCAGCATCAAAACCACCATCAGACGGTTGCGTACCGCACCGTCTATAATCGCATTCAGCATAATCTATCTCCCGCCTTAGTGGTTGTGAACTTCAAAGCCGCTTTTGGCGAGTTCTGATTGAACAAAAAACGCACCTTCGGTGACAACCCTTGTGCCTTCCGGTAGGCCGTCTATTACGGTGTAATCTTCAACTGTGTGCTGGGTTTTAACTTCCTGCGGCTGAAACTCACCGGGTTTTTTCTCTACAAACACTACCCAGTCACCGTCAGGAGAGCGCAATACGGATGCCGTAGGGACAGCCAGATATTTTTGTTCATCCCCTGTCTGGATGCGCGTATCGACATACATACCGGGATGTAGACGATCTTCCTCATTGTCCACTTCAATACGAACGCCGATTGTTCTTGTTTCTTCATCCAGCAAATGGTGTTTTTGCACAACTTTGCCTTGGAGCCAGCCGTTACCGGGAATATGGATACGGGCAGGTACATCTACTTCAACCTCCTTCGCCTTTTCCGGAGACAGGCGGCTTTCCACCCACAACACAGATTCATTGACAATATCAAACAACACACGGCCCGGTTCGATCAGTTCACCTTCGATAAATTCATCACTGACAATCGTGCCTTCCTGCGATGCGACAAGCTGAAACTCGCCGGGATTGCCGCTTGTGCCTTTTTCATGCAACTCCTTAAGCTGTATTTCTGTCATGCCATAGGCTACGGCCTTGGAAAGTGCCTGTTCATCGGCAACCTTGGCTTCGTTATAGCGTCTGGCGGATACGGCGGCAGAGCCAAGCTGTTTAACGCGCTCCCACTCTTTATGCGCAACCAGCAATTCACCCACGGCCTCGGCCATTTCAACACTGGACAATGTAACAAGCGGCTGCCCTTTTTTGACCATATCGCCTAGCTTGGCATGACGAGCTACAATTTGCGCCTCTATACGGGGCGTAACCTTACTGCTTAGATAAGAGTTAAGATGAACCTCACCCGGTGCTTTCACTTCACCTTCCAGATTTTGCAAGGTTAAAGGCTCAACAAGGATACCCGCTTCTTTTAGAGATTCAGGGGATAGATTAACCGCACCGCTTTCTTCACCATGCTCGTCGTGATCACCATGACCACCTTCTTCCTTATGGTCGTCGTGACCTTCTTCCTCACCATCATGGTCTTCATGACCTGTTTCATGTTCCTCGTGTCCATCGCTTTCTTTCGCGTGATCTTCATGACTATCGCCATGCTCCTCATGGTCAGCTTCTTCATGCTTTTCTTCGGCATGATCGCTTTCCTTGTGACCTGCTTCTTCATGGTCTTCACCATGTTCTTCGTGTTCAGCCTCTTCATGCTGGTCTTCAACATGGCTTTCTTCTGCATGTCCATGCCCATCATCGGCGGCGAATACCGGAAATGAAAAACTTAATGCGGCCAGTACGGTTAAAAATAATATGAGTCTCATTGTTGCTCTCCTGATATTTGAATCCATTGTTCGGTACGTCCTGATGCAGCCAGCCACGCAAACCATGACTGCCACACCTTGCTGTGAAGTTCTTCGGCGGCGACTTGCGTATCCAGTGCCTGTTCAATTTGCACGAGATAATCAGTCGCGCTTAAATCGCCAACCTTGTATTTTTTATCCAGCGTTTCAACCTGATCAGCCAATGCCAACGCCCCTTTGCTCTGCCAGTTTTCCCACGCCTTCTTGGAAAGTTCATAGCTTCTGCGACTTGCTTGCAGCCGGGTACGGGCGGCGTGATAGGCACTCTGGAATGATTTGGCTTCGGCGATGGCTTCCTGTTTTGCTACATCGACTTCTGCGCCATAGGTGTTAAAGACATGAAGCGGGACAGACACAGAAAAGCCAACCATATCGGCCCCCGCATCTTTACCGCCGCGAAAGCCTATAGTCGGGTCGGGCAAGCGGTCTTTTTGAACTTGCGAGATAACAGCTTTGGCGGCTTCTTCCCGGTATTTCATGGCGCGAAGAGCGGGAAGTTTCATTAAAATTTCATCTTCATTTCCGGTACTCATAGACAGTCCCGGCAATATGGTGGGTAATTCCGGCAACCCGAAATAATTTTCAAGTGGAAAGCCGATAGCAGAATCCAGCGTTTGTCTGTTTTCGGCCTTGGTCGCTTCCGCTTCCGCCTGTTCAATCAGGGCTTCGGATAATACAAGTTGCGCCAAGTTATACTCGCTCTGGTCTATATCTCCCGCCTTAAAGCTTTTATCAGCAAGCGTGGCAAAGTCTTCCATCAGGCCGGTGCGCTGTACCGATAGCCTGAAAATATCCTGCGCTGCCTGATAATCGGCCAGTGCCGAAAGCACTTCTACGGTGATACTCTGGCGCACCCCATCCCTTTCAGCGTCAGCCGCCATAAATTCATATTCAGCCGCTTTGCCGGAGGAAAGAAACTTACCGCTCCAATCTATTGTCTGACTGACACCAAGCACCTTGGTCTTGTCTTCACCATCAACATCTTCAACTTCGTATTCCAGTTCCGGGTTATGTTGCCAGCGTGATGCTGCTTTCTGACCAGCCTTAGCCGCCGCAACCCGCGCTTCGGCTTCCTGTATGACAGGGCTTACCTGCCATATGTGATTGATAAAACTGGTTATGCCGGGTTTTTGCGGCTCTTGATGCTGTGCCATAGCTATGCCGGGCAATATAAAAAGCATTGCTAGGGCCATAGCAGCAATTACTCGTAATCGTGGTTTCATCGGGGTATTCCTTTGATGGTTTGAAACAATACAACGCAAGGCGAAGCGAAAGATCAGCTTTCGATTGCGTTAAAGACAGGGGAATGTTTGAAAATCAGGTCAGGCTACAAGCCTGAATCAAGACGCACTACACCCCTGAAATCAGGAACGGGGTGGGCGTTTAAGACCGTAAACGGGAGCAGAATTGATATTGTCTGAATCCATACTAAATTGCGTGGCTGATATTTCAGCACACACAGACTGTGAAGAACCGGAAAAAGCAAGATGGTGATGGTGAGCACAGTGCATATCACACATAGGATCGGCGGCATTACTGTCCGTATTATCCTGATCTATGCTGAACCCAATCTGCTGATCGGAGCCTTGTACATCAACATGTGCATGGGCCGCTGAAACAAATCCAGTGGCAAAAAGAGCAAGGGCACATATCAAAAATAAAGCATTTTTCATTGTGAATAACTTAACATCAAGTTCCTGTTCTGGCAACGACCTTGCAACATGATTTGGTTTATGTACAGCTATGACAGGAAGATTTAGGCCATATATTCCAGATTGAAGCGGCCAGAAGTATGACAATGCCAGCATAGTAAACTGGTTGATTTTGTAGCCAGAATTTTCCGGATAAAATGACCACCGCGCCGATAAAACCGAGAACAAACGGTTTATATCCCCACCTTTGCCGCACTTTCAATACAAGCGGAACAAGCGCGATAAGAAGCAACACCGTTGTTCCCGGTAGCAGAAAAGGCGTATAATCAACAAATCCCAAGCCAAGGGCGCTGAGCAGCCCAGCGTAAAGCGGCCAGCAAGCCGGGCATGTAAGCACCGGCAAGGCCGCAAACGCGGAGGCCAGAAACGAGGGCAGCGCCATGATGAATTTCCTCATGGCTGCATATTTTCCTGCAAGGCGATCTTGATTATCTCCACGCCAGGGGCGTTCTGACCGCCTTCATAAACGCGGCAGGACTTGGTCTGACAGCATTCACCGGAGCCGCCTGCAACGTCCTTGCCTTCAACCAGAATGCTGGGGGAACCAAAAGCGTTGATATGCTCCGGCACATTCTCGCCGTTTTGATCCCATTCTTTCCAGTCAGCTTCTATTCCAAGCACAGAACATGCTTTACGCAAATTTTCCCGCGCAGCGTCCGCATTTGGGCATCCTTCAAAATAAACCAGTTCAATATTCATGGTCGTTTCTCCTTTCCGTCAAGTGAGTCCACTATCGGACATTTGGTTACGGAGGCTGCCGTATCGGTGCATTCATTCAAAAGGCCGATCAGGTCTTTTTTTATGGCCTGCAAGTTTTTAATCTTGGCGGTAACATCAACTAGCTTTTTCTCGGCTAGCGCCTTCACTTCGGCGCATTTTTTGTCTGGGTCGTTTTTCAGTGTTAAAAGGTTCCGGATTTCCTTGAGGGAAAACCCCAAATCTTTCGCTCGCACGACAAAACGGATAGTTTCAACAGAGCTTTTGTCAAATTCGCGGTAGCCGGAATCTCTGACTGAAACAGGTTCAATAAGTCCCTCCCGTTCGTAATAACGAATGGTATCGACACTTACATTCGCCTTTTCAGCCAGTTCACCAATCAGCACTTTTGCCTCCTTTAATTCCAGCCTAGACCCTTGACCATACTCTAGAGTCAAGCTCTATAATTTTTCACAGATTTTGTGCAATTAAATCACTGACATCGATGGCGTTGGTAAGATGTGGAATGGTATTACAGGTCACAATGCGGCCGGCACCTGCATCTTCCAGTGCTCTATAAGCATCCCCAGCAAATACAGCGTGCACACCGATACAAACAGGCCCGGTCATCCCAGCCTCCTTTAAATGCTTTACAGCAGCCATCATAGTACGGGCGGTAGAAATAATGTCATCGACCAGAACTGGTGTATGATCCTTATATTTATCAATTTCTGGGACAGACACCTCAACATCTTTATCTCCATGACGGGTTTTTGTAAGCACCGTATAAGGAACACCCGCTTTTTTTGCCACATCAGACACCCATTGATCGCTTTCTTCATCCGGGCCGATCAGAACAGGATTTTCAATATTGTCTTTAACCCATACCGCTATAGCATCTGCCGCGTGAACAACTTTCGCCGGGATGGTATAGATCTCGTTCATATCTTTATGACGGTGCAAATGCGGATCAACAGTAATCAGGCTGTCAAAATGCTTTGATATAAAGGCAGCGAAGATATTGGACGTGACCGCCTCGCCCTCATGAAATCGCTTATCCTGTCGCATGTAACCGAGATAGGGCGCAATTAGCCCCACCGATTTAGCACCCAGCTCTTTAGCTGTTTGCGCAAAAAACATAACCGTCATGGCCTTGCTGTCTGGGTGATCAAGGCTACAAAATAAAATAACATCTCTGCCCTTCACATCGGTTTCCAGTTGCACAAGACTTTCGCCGTCAGGAAAATGATGGGTTTTTATGGCTCCCATCTCATACCCGGCTTCTTTAACCAACGATGCGGCCTGTTTCTCATTGTCTGGATACGCAAATAATATTGTCATGTTATTCCACTTTTATTTTTATGATCCCGTCTTCTCCTTCGAGATAGCTAAGCGCGTAATCAAGCTCGCCGGGAGACTCTGCATGCACAGTAAAAAGCGGCTGACCGGTTTCAATTTTGGTGCCAACCGGTGCATGAAGATCAACGCCTGCCACTTTATCTGCCGGAGCGCCTGCGAGCTTGGCAGTACGGGCAATGCGGCGATTATCAATTTCTGTGACTTGTCCTGCTCGATCTGATTCTATCACATGGGTATAGGGGGATTCAGGAATATCCCGTATGCCGCCTTGCGCTTTACAAATAGCCTGAAACTTTGCCCATGCTTTGCCGCTATCCAGAATGTCCATAGCCAGCGTCCGTCCCTGTCCGGTCTTTACGTCCGGTGAAAATTCAATAATATGTCCGGCCAGATCAAGCGCCCGTTCCCGCAAGTCCTGCGGCGCATCTTTATCACCTTGCAAGACAGCGACAAGATCACGCGCTTCCAGTGCCGGGCCAATGCCACGCCCGACCGGCTGGCTGCCGTCACTGGTGTGAACACGTACACCTATTCCCAGAGCTGCTCCTGTTTGTTCCAGATAACGCGCGAGTGCTTCGGCCATCTCCATACTGCGTATCTTGGCAGTCGGGCCGACAGGGACATCAATCAACACATGTGATGACCCGGCGGCAATCTTCTTGGACAGGACAGAGGCCACAAGCTGCCCCTCGCTATCCAGATCAAGTGCCTTTTCGACGCGGATCAGCAAATCATCCGCCGGACTTAAGGACACTGAGCCACCCCAGACCACACAGCCGGCTTCCTGCTCGACGACTTTGCGCATCACCGGAACATCCAGATCGACCGGAGCCAGCACTTCCATAGTATCTGCCGTGCCTGCCGGGGAGGTAATGGCGCGGGAAGATGTTTTGGGCATAGTCAGGCCGTGAGCGGCAACAATCGCCACGACAATCGGCGTGGTGCGATTACCCGGCAACCCGCCGACGCAATGCTTGTCCACTACCAGTTCCTTGCCCCAATCCAGCCTTTCTCCACTTTCCACCATCGCGTCGGTCAGATGAACAATCTCCTCTTCACTGAGATGACCTCCGGCGCAAGCTGTCAGGAAAGAAGATATATGGATATCCGAATAGCGCCCCGCTACAATATCATTGATGATGACGCCAAGCTGATCAGCATCCAGCGTATTACCGTAAATTTTAGAACGCACGTGGCTGAGAGAATGAACCGGCGGCGGGTGCGATACGTGAATTTTATTACCATCTTTTGCACCCAGCTTTGCCCATGCATGTTCGGACAACCCCGCTTCGCCCTGTTCCAGAAGTCCATCCCGGACCATATTCAGAGTCGCGGTCAGAGATTTACCGTTCAAACTTATCAGTACACGCGCCTGTACCTCGAACCCTTCAGCGCGGCAGACATGGCAATCTTCGCGCATATAGATGACGGCTTCCTTGTAGGTATCTATACCAAGGCGGCGGAGTTTCAGTATCGGCTTTGGTCTATCCGTCATAAATTATCCTTCGTTTTGGGTAAACTCAGATGCAGCCATAATCCGCCGCAAACAGCGGATAGCAGCGAGCCGACAAGTATGGCCACCCGCCCAATTTCAGGGTTTCCGTTAAGCGGAAAGGCCAGCGCATTAAAAAACAGTGCCATTGTAAAGCCTACACCGCCCAATAGGGCAACACCGAATATCTGCCGCCAGTTTACATGATCGGTCAGACTGGCAAATTTCAGGCGATGCGCGATCCACGCGAACAGAAAAATACCAAGCGGCTTGCCGATAAAAAGCCCTGCTATAACGCCAAACGAAAGCGGTGTGGCCAGATTTGAAAGAGTAACATCTGAAAAGACAATCCCGGCGTTGAAAAAGGCAAAGAGCGGTACAATGAAAAAGGCCGTCCACGGATGCAACCCATCCTCAACCACCTTGAGCGGAATATAGGCGCAGGATTTCTTAAACCGTAGCGGCAGGGCCATACCAACCGCAACACCGGCCATTGTCGGGTGAACGCCCGATTGTTGTAGCGCGGCCCAGAGAAATATCCCGATGACAATGTAAAATGACACGCGCGTGACACCAAAGCGGTTCAATAAGAAAAGCACGCTCACAGCTGCCAAAACAAAAGCCATAACACTCCACGTCAAATGGCTTCCATAGAAAACGGCAATAATTAGGATGCCGCCCAGATCGTCAAAAATAGCCAGCGCTGCCAGAAAGATTTTAAGCTCTAATGGTACACGTTTGCCAAACAGCGACAACACGCCAAGGCTCAAAGCGATATCCGTTGCCGTGGGAATGGCCCAACCCTGAGAAAAAACGGGATTACCTTGATTTATAAAGAGGTAGATCGCTGCCGGAACAATCATGCCACCCAGGGCAGCAAAGGCGGGCAAAAGCATTTGTCTGGGCGCTGAAAGGTGGCCTTCAAGAAGTTCCCGTTTGATCTCTGTAGTAACAGCCAGAAAGAAAAACGCCATCAGCCCTTCATTGATCCAGAACACCAGCGGCTTTTGCAGGATAAATTCTCCGAAACTGATAGCCATCGGCGTATGATGAAACAAATCGTATGATAGTTTCAGCGGCGAATTAACCCAGAGCAGTGCCAACCCCAGTGCAGCCAGCATCATTAAGCTAGCCCATTGGTCTGCATGTAAAGTTTTGCCGCGTATTTGAAACTTGCGTTGGCGCATTTTATTCTCTTATAAGCTGGCTTTTTTTAATCTCAGGGCGTTCAAAATCACTGATACGGAACTAAAGGTCATTGCCGCACTCGCAATTATCGGGCTGAGGAGCAATCCAAAAAACGGGTAGAGCAATCCAGCGGCAATGGGGACGCCGGTGGCGTTATAGACGAAGGCAAAGAACAGGTTTTGCCGGATATTTTTCATGGTGGCGCGGCTGAGCTTACGCGCTCTTACGATGCCTGTCAGATCGCCCTTCACAAGGGTTACTTCCGCACTTTCCATCGCAATATCGGCTCCGGTTCCCATCGCAATACCGACATCGGCCTGTGCCAGAGCCGGGGCATCATTAACGCCATCCCCGGCCATAGCCACTTTATAGCCCTCACTTTGCAGGCGCTTTACGATCTCGCTTTTACGGTCAGGCAGGACACCGGCCTCGATTTCATCAATTTCAAGCTGTCCGGCGACGGCTTTGGCAGTTTTTTCGTTATCGCCCGTCAACATCACAATACGAAGACCGCTTTTGCGTAAATCGTGTAAGGCTTGCGGTGTAGTTTCCTTGATCGGATCGGCAACACCAACAAGTCCCGCCATCTGCCCGTCAACGGCGACAAGCATCACCGTTTGCCCTTTACTACGCATATCATCGGCCTGACTGATAATATCAGTTCTTTCGATGTTTAGTGTTTCCAGCAATTTATCATTACCCAGCGCAACTTTTTTGCCATCAACAACACCGGACACGCCTTTGCCGGTAAAAGATTCAAAATCTTTTGCATCAAGCAGAGAAATACCTTTGGCTACCGCGCCTTCGACAATGGCCGTAGCCAGAGGGTGTTCACTGCCTTTTTCAAGGCTGGCCACTAAAAACAATAAGTCATCTTCCGTGAAGTCTGGTGAGGTAATAACTGATGTTAATTTTGGATGGCCTTCGGTAAGCGTTCCGGTTTTATCAATCACCAGAACATCAATTTTTTCCATCAGCTCTAAGCTCTCGGCATTTTTGATTAAAACGCCAGCTTGTGCCCCGCGTCCGGTTCCCACCATAATCGACATCGGCGTTGCCAATCCCAGAGCACAGGGACAAGCGATAATCAACACTGCTACGGCGTTAATCACAGCAAAAGCCAATCTAGGCTCCGGCCCCCATAAGCCCCAGATAATGGCTGTCGCCAGTGCAACCAGAACAACCACCGGCACAAAATAACCAGCAACAATATCCGCCATTTTCTGAATTGGAGCGCGGCTGCGCTGTGCTTCGGCGACCATATGCACGATTTTAGCCAGCACAGTATCAGCACCAACATTCTCAGCTTGCATGATAAACCCGCCAGTCTGGTTTAATGTCGCGCCAGTTACATTATCTCCTTCTTTTTTGGTCACAGGCATGGATTCGCCAGTGATCATGGACTCATCAATCGTGCTTGAGCCTTCAAGGATAATACCGTCAGTCGGCACAGCTTCACCGGGACGTACACGCAATTTATCTCCCGCTTGCACCTGATCAAGCGACACATCTTCCTCTGTACCGTCCTCACGGATAATCCGCGCTGTCTTGGGAGAGAGATCAAGTAGAGCACGAATAGCACTGCTTGTTTGTGCCCGGGCGCGCAGTTCCATGACCTGCCCCAGCAAAACGAGCGTAATAATCACGGCGGCGGCTTCAAAGTAAACATCGACCATGCCGTTTTCCATCTTCATTTCAGCCGGGAATATCCCCGGCATCACAGCGGCAACAATGCTGTAAAGATAGGCAACACCCGTTCCGAGAGCGATCAGCGTGAACATATTCAGATGGCGCGTTACAATGGAAGCCCAGCCCCGCTTGAAGAAAGGGATAGCCGCCCATAACATCACCGGCGTGGCCAGCGCAAACTCAATCCACATCGCTGTCTTCATGCTGATAAACTGCTCTAGCGGATTGCCCGGCAAATGCGCCAGCATCACCAGCAGCAGAACGGGAGTAGACAAAACGGCACTAACCCAGAAGCGCAGGGTCATGTCTTTCAGCTCACTCGTGTCCCCCTCGCCTTCCACCGCGTTTTTAGGTTCCAGCGACATGCCACAAATCGGACAATCACCCGGTCCAACCTGTTCGATTTCAGGATGCATGGGGCAAGTATAAATTGTTCCTGCGGCAACAGGAGATTCCTCATCTGCTTCTAGATATTGTTTTGGAGATTCATCGAATTTATGCAAGCAGTGTTCACTGCAAAAATGGTATTCTTGTTTTTCAAAAATGAAATGATACTCTGTTTTCTCGGGATCAACATTCATTCCACAAACGGGGTCTTTTGTTCCCATATCTTCCATTTTTTTGGGATCACCGTCACAGCATTCTGTCTTCTTATTATCCTGCATATGGTGCTTATGAGAATGCTTCATGAATTACGCTCCCCGCCAGTAGATTTTACGGATGAAAATTTGGGTATAAAGCCAGGGACATGAGCAGCATAATCGTCATAAGCTTTTCCAAACTCTTTACGCGCCATCTCTTCTTCTTTACGCGCTAATTTAACATACATGTATGTTAAGACAGGAAACATGATCAAAGTTGGAATAGTTGGCCATTGCAGCAAGAAACCAAACATTATCATGATAAAGCCAATATATTGTGGGTGTCTAATTGTTGCATATAATCCCGTTACAGCAAGTTTGTTTTCTTTTTGAGCGTTATATAAAACCGTCCATGCTTTTGCTAAAAGGGAAAAGCCAAAAATGATAAAAACAATACTCGCAATGTGAGGAATATTAAAATGAGGGTCCCCTTCCAAGCCAAAAACTGTATACCAAAGATGACCGTTTTCATGGCTCATCAGATCAGTGTTTGGAAAACGGCTTCCTAGCCAGCCTGACAACAAGTAGATAGTGAGCGGAAATCCGTACATTTCAACAAACAACGCTACAATAAAAGCAGAGAAAGCACTGAACGACCTCCAATCACGCTTGGTTTGTGGTTTAAAGAAGCTGAAAGCAAAAATGATAAAGATCGCTGAGTTTAATATCACCAGCGTCCATAAACCGTATGCCTGATCCATATGATGTTCCATGTCTTATTCCTCTTCGTTATCTTTTTGATCTGGCCCTTGCATGCTCATAGTGCGGTTCATAAGAACATGCATTAAAACGCAACAACCAACGATTAGTAGCAAGGGTAGGGCCTCGATAAGGTGAGCTTTGTGTTCAGTAATCAGGTAATATCCAAAGCCTATTAAGGCCAACACAATAATAAGCCCCATATGATTTTGACGTTCTGCAGTTGCTACTGGTTTTTGCTTGGGCGCTTCCTCAGAACTATGTCCATGCCCATGATGCATAAATATATGCATTAAGGGACACGCTAGAATTATGAGATACGGTAAATACTCGATAACATGTGCCATATGCTCAGTAATCAAAAAATAGCCAATTCCTGCTAAGAACAAGAGAGCTATAAGGCCGTGAGGCGTGCTCCACCAGCTGCCGCTATTTGCAGGTCTATGATAGTGCTTATGATTGTAGTCCATAATGATTCACTCCTTATTTTTAGTGCTCATGCTCTGAATGATCACTTTCTTTTTCTTCAGTATTTTTTTGGTGCTCATCCATATTCATGTCCCTCATGTGACCATGATCACCACCGTGTTTCATATCTTCATGCATAGGACAATCTTTGCCTGCTTCACATTGCATTCCTTGTTCTTTTTCATCATCAGGAACAGCACCATGGTCATGTTCGCCATGACTGCTTTCCTGCATATCTTTGGGTTCGGATGGTTCTCCAACGATCAAAGTTCCCATCATCCCGCCTGACGCATGTGGATGACAGTGAAAGCCATAGGTTCCGGCAACGTTAAATGTATAAGACCAACTCCCGCCTTCTTCCTCCAGCATCGGACTCTCAACGCTTTCAGCACCTTTAGGCACTCTGTCGAAAACAACATTATGAAAGTCCTCCTGCGCATTGATGAATATCAAAGTATCGCCGGGCTGGATCGTCAATTCATTCGGTTCAAAATAATAAACCTGATCGGCATCCATATTGGTCACCATTTTGACGGTATACTCCTCTGCTTTAACATTGTTACATGCCACGAGCACAAGAACGGACGCAGTGGTTAGTATTAGTTTTTTCATGATACTTTCCTTTCAGTTTGATTAGGGGGCTGTAGCCCTGCGCGTTTCCACAGGATGAAAATTGCCGGAATAACCAGTAAAAGCAAAATGGTTGAACTGAGCATACCGCCGACCATCGGCGCGGCAATCCGGCGCATAACTTCCGAGCCGGTGCCAGTGCCTAACATGATTGGCAAAAGCCCGATAACGGTTGAAGCGACAGTCATAAGGATGGGCCGGATTCTAAGCAATGCGCCCTCGATCACGGCGTTATTCAGGTCGTCCTCCGTCAATTCCCGGTTTTCCGCAGCGGCTTTTTCCCGGCGTTCTTTCAAAGCCCGATTTAGATATTCCAAAAGCAAGACGCCGATTTCTACAGTCACCCCGGCCAAGGCAATAAAACCGACCGCAACGGCCACGGACATATTGTAACCAAGGATGTGAATAAGCCAGATGCCGCCAATAAGCGCCATGGGGAGCGATCCCATAATGATAAGCACTTCTCCGAAGCGCCTGAAATTGAGGTAAAGCAAAAGCACGATAATCATAAGCGTGATCGGCACCACGGTTTTCATGCGCTCGATGGTGCGCTCCATAAATTCAAACTGGCCCGACCAGCCAAGGGAATAGCCGGGCGGCAAGTCCACTTGTGCGGACACAACCTTTTTAGCCTCAGCCACGTAGGAGCCTAAATCGCGCCCGGCAATATCCACATAAATCCAGCCATTGAGACGCGCATTTTCGCTGCGCACCATGCCGGGGCCGTCCGTGATTTCAATAGAGGCCACTTCGCCCAGCGGGATATGCGCGCCGGTCGGCGTGACAACGGGGAGCAATTTTAATTTCTCCGCCGAATCCCTAACATCGCGCGGATAGCGCAAATTAACCGGGTAACGCTCAAGCCCTTCCACCGTTTGCGTGACATTCATACCGCCGACCGCGGTACGGATAACATTCTGCAAGTCAGAAACATTCAGGCCAAAACGCGCCGCGGCTTTGCGGTTAATATCCACGTCAATAAAGCGTCCGCCGGAAACGCGCTCGGCGTAAACCGAAGCCGTGCCCTCTACCGGCTTTAAAACCCTTTCGATCTGTTTCCCGATTTCGGCAATAACGTCCAGATCAGGCCCGGCGACTTTGATACCGACCGGCGTTTTAATGCCGGTGGCGAGCATATCAAGCCGGTTTTTGATCGGCATAATCCAGACATTGCTCATGCCCGGCACTTGCACCAAATCGTCAAGCTCGGCTTTTAATGTGTCCATGGTGACGCCTTCCCGCCATTCTTCCTGCGGCTTGAGGCGGATAGTCGTTTCAATCATGGTTAGCGGCGCGGGGTCGGTGGCGGTTTCCGCCCGGCCTACCTTGCCGAAAACCGACTCCACCTCGGGAATGGTTTTAATCATGCGGTCGGTTTGTTGTAGGATTTCCTGCGCTTTGCCTATGGAAATTCCCGGAAAGGCGCTTGGCATGTACAGCAAGTCGCCCTCGTTCAATTCCGGCATAAACTCGCTGCCCAATTTTGATAGAGGCCACGCGGTTGTCAGCGCGGCAAGTACCGCAACCAGCAAAACCGCTTTGGGAAAATGCATAGCTGCTTTCAGGAACGGCTTGTAAATCGCCACAAGCCCGCGGTTGATAGGGTTCTTTTGCTCCGGCGTGATATGGCCGCGGATGAAATAGCCCATCAAAACCGGGATCAAGGTAATTGCCAAAAACGCCGCGCCTGCCATGGCGTAAGTTTTTGTAAAGGCCAACGGCGCAAACATGCGACCTTCTTGCCCTTCCAAGGTAAACACCGGCAAGAAACTCAGCGTGATAATCAGCAGGGAGAAAAATAGTGGGGGGCCGACTTCCTTTGAAGAATTAAGCACAAGCTGCCAGCGGTTTTCTTTCGTGAGGCCCTCGCGTTCAATATGTTTGTGGTAATTCTCAATCATCACAATGGTCGCATCCACCATAGCGCCGATGGCAATCGCGATCCCGCCTAGCGACATAATATTAGCGTTTATGCCTTGTGCCTGCATGACGATAAAGGCGATCAAAATTCCTATGGGCAGGCTAACAACAACGACTAAGGCCGAGCGAAAATGGAACAGGAACAGAGCACAAATTAAAGCCACTGCGATAAATTCTTCGGTCAGTTTTTCTTTTAGGTTTTCAACTGCGCGCTTTATCAGGCTTGACCGGTCGTAGGTTTCGACAATCTCGACGCCCTCTGGCAATCCGGCTTTGAGTTTTTCCATCTTGGCCTTGACCAGCTCAATTGTTTTCAGGGCGTTTTCGCCCCAGCGCATAATAATAACGCCGCCGACCACTTCGCCCTCGCCGTTCAATTCGGCAATGCCGCGTCGCATTTGCGGGCCTAAAGAAATATCGGCAATATCGCCTAGTAAAAGCGGGGTGCCGCTTTCCGAAACTTTCAGGGGGATGGTTTCCAAATCTTCAATGGTTTTGATATAGCCGCCCGAGCGCACCATATACTCGGCCTCAGCCATTTCAATGACGGAGCCGCCGACTTCCATATTGGCGTTTTTGATCGCCATGTGGACTTGCTGCAACGGCATGTTATAGGCGCGCAAGCGGTCGGGGTCTATGACCACCTGATATTGTTTGACCATGCCGCCAATGGTGGCTACTTCGGAAACGCCGGGAACGGTCTGCAATTCAAATTTTAAAAACCAATCCTGTATGGTGCGCAGCTGGGAAAGGTCGTGCTTTCCGGTTCTATCAACCAGCGCGTATTCATAGACCCAGCCGACGCCGGTTGCATCCGGGCCTAGCGCCGCGCGCGCGGTTTCCGGCAAGTTCGGCGCAACCTGGCTTAAATATTCAAGCACCCTTGAGCGCGCCCAGTATAAATCCGTGCCGTCTTCAAAAATGATATAAACGTAGGAATCCCCAAAGAAGGAATAGCCCCGGACGTTCACGGCTTTAGGCACGGCTAACATGGCGGTGGTGAGCGGATATGTGACTTGATCTTCCACCACTTGCGGAGCCTGCCCCGGATAGCTGGTCTTGATAATCACCTGCACGTCCGAAAGATCAGGTATAGCATCTAGTGGCGTGTTTTTAACGGCAAGACCGCCCCAGCCGATGAGCAAAGCCATCAACAAAAGAATAAGAAGCCGGTTCTCGACAGACCATTCAATTACGCGGTTAATCATTTTATGGCCTCCATTTCAATAATTTCATACATGCCGCTTTCCGTTTTGCGGATTTTGAAGCGGATTTTTGTTTCTTCAGGCACGGCGGACATATCCAAATCCGGGGCGGTCATAAAGTCCATGGTCATATCCGGCCAGCCCAAAGCTTCTATAGGACCGTGCGTGACGTTGACCTTATTTCCCTCCGCCATGATCTTGTGAAGGGTTCCCTGTGCTTCATAGGTTGCGGGCTCTTTCCTTTCCTTTTCCATGGCCATGTCCGGCATAGCCCCTTGCGCCTTGCTCATCCGCAACGTGCTGCCAATAAAACTGGCCTCGGAATCAATAAGGAATTGCGCGGAGGAAACAATTTTCTCACCTTCCTCAAGCCCCTCGATGATTTCAATACGGTCGCCGGATTCAATTCCGACTATCACGGCGGCGGGTTGAAATTTTCCATCCCCCAAAGCCAGAATAACGCGCTCCGAATTGCCGGTGCGAATGAGGGCCTCCCGCGGAATGCTTAACGTGCCGGGCTTGTTCTTGCCGAAAATAGTAATATCAGCGTACATACCCGGTTTTAAAATTTCATCGGGGTTTTCAAATTCCAAACGCACTTTGAGCGTACGGGTTTTAGCCTCAATCTGAGGATAGATATAGGTTATTTTTCCGTTCCAAACGCTTGTGGGTTCATAAGACAGGTGCACCTGCGCAGGTAGACCCTCCACAATCTGTGATGCTTGCGCTTCGAAGACATCGACCAGAAGCCATACGGTTGATAAGTCCGCCAGTGATATTGTCGTCATTTTCGGCGTAACGAACATGCCTTCCGCTACCTTCAACGCAGAAACAATACCATCCTGTGGCGCATAAACCTTGACATACTGGCTGATTTTCTTGGTACTTTTAAGCTCTTCAATTAAATTTTCAGGAATATCAAGCGCAGATAAACGCTCTTTGGAAGCGCGGATAATGTCGGCCCGACCAGTACTAAGCGCATTGATATAATCGCCTTGTGCATTTACAAGAGCAGGAGCGTAAATCTCAAACAGGAGATCACCTTTTTTTACGCGTTCGCCGATAGAATTCACATATAATTTTTCAATCCAGCCGTCGGCGCGTAGATGAACATGCGTGATCTTGCTTTCGTCGTAATCAATGTAACCAACTGTCTCGACTTGCATACGGAACGGGCTCTTTTCTACCTTTGTGGTGCGAACGCCCAGATTATTGATAACAGAAGGGCTAAGCCTAACAGCGTTTGTATCGTCCTGTCCGCCGCCGCTCATCTCGTCTTCATAAACGGGCACTAAATCCATCCCCATTGGTGACTTACCTGGCTCATCACGGCGATAATTGGCATCCATCGGTGCCACCCAATAGGAAACTTTGCGTTCGCTACTTGCAGAACCGCTCTCATCGCCTCTTAAAAAGCTTTTATCAATAAAAATGCCAGCGCCAATGCCGATAGCCAGTAGGACAGCAACTGTTATTAATTTGTTCATGACCTGTCTCCTTGCAGGTAAAGCAGGCGGGCCTGTGCCTTTGCTTTATCCGTTTTCAGTTTCATCCTTTGAAGGTTAGTATCAAGCTCTCGGACTTGTGCCCTGATCAGAGAAGAAAAGTCTGTCCGGGATTCCTGGTATGCTTGCAGCGAAGCCTCGAAGTTCTCTTTCGCTTGTTTCAGGACAGAAGCTTCATAATGTATCACCCGTTCATCAAACCGCTGCCAGTTCGCATAGTCCGTCTCCAGCATGGTTTTCAGGTTGCGCAGGGCATCATCACGTTTATATTGTGCCGAAGCCGCTTCATAACGACTGGCTGCAAGCTTTCTGTCCTGCCGCTTTCCTGTAAACAGGGGCACATCCAATGTGACCTTGGCTGTAACAAAATCAGGCCGGTCATTACCATCCGGCAAGTTTCCTTCCCGTAGCCCGTAATTCAGGCCGACATTAAAACCGGGCTTATATTGTTCTTGTGCGATTCTGACGCCATGCTCCCCAGCCTTCATCATGGCTTCGGCGGCTTTAATCTGCGGGTGATTAGAGAGTTCGTTTTCAATCGCCTCATAAGCCATAAGAGGCGGCAATTTAGGAAAGTCTCCCGGCAGTTCCCGCCGTGCCGCCGCCTGACCTATCCATTTAGCCAGTTCGGCGCGGGCCGTTTCAATCTGACGGTCTATATCGACTTTTTTATCCTGTAGAACGCTGAGTTCCAGTTCTGCCCCGATGACATCCTGAGCATTCCGGCCACCGGTACTGTAATGCGTTTCCGTCGCCTCAATAACTTTTTTCAGCAAAGACTCGCTATGCTTAACGGTGTAAGCCGCCTGTTCCCAGTAATACAAATCCAGCCATGCCTGCCTGACAGCGCGTTCAATGTTGCGTTTCTGATCTTCAAGCTGTGCCCGCTGGCCGTCAGCCATGGCCCCTGTCTTGCGGCTTTTATAAGCGAGCGTACTACCACGCGGAAAAGCCTGAGATGCGCCGACAACAATTTGCGTCATACCCTCACGCGAACGGCTGAAGTTATCTGTTGGAAAATTTTGGAGCGCAAATGATGCTTTCGGGTCAGGAAGCTGCCCCTCTGCCACGGCTTTTTCATCTAGTGCCTGTGCGCCCGCTTCAATCTGCGCTAATGCCGGGTCATCCTGTCCGGCCAGCGCTACCGCCTGATCGAGTGTCAGTGTCTCCGCGTAAGCAGGGGCCGTGAATAAAAACAGTAATAAAAAAAGACATAGAATTCGCATAACAACACTCCTTTTCCGAAAACATAAAAAATGCGTGACCATGTACTGAGACATAGTCTACGCCGGAAAAGATGTATCTTAAATGCGGAAGCGCTGAGTCGTTAGAATAATGGGCGGTGAAAAACCGGCGGTCTTCAGCAAATAACCGGGCGGTGCGCGAGCGTTTTGCTGACCTTTGATAACCTGGTATGAAGTCGTAAGATGAGTCAGATCATAAGAAACATATTCAAAAGACTGATCAGATTTTTTGATGGACTCACCGCCATCAGCGCTAAACAGGTCAGTCTTCATGCAGTCCAGCATAAACATTATGCCATCGGAAGTACTATCTGCCTGTTCACCAGGATGCTCATCGTGGCAAGGCACCGCTGCTTTGGCGTTCTTCATACCAAATCCAGTGCTACACACCAGCATGGGTGTAACCATGGAAAGGATTAAAAGACTGAACAAAATCTTCTTCATATTCATGACGTTAATGTATTCGTATGAAAAAGTCATTAAGTTTCACAAGAAGGCTTTTTATTTATTCCCCGCCCCAATCTTCAAGCCATAGTTTTGGCTTTTCATCCCGGAATCTTTTAACCAGCTCCACGCAATCCGAATCGTCTAAAACTGTCACCTTAATACCGCGTTCCTCAAGAAAATCAACGTTTCCAGCTGAATTAACCGTGTCCCCAACCACCACGCGGCCGATCTTGAATTGTACGATCGTACCGGCACACATCATGCAAGGGCTTAAAGTGGTGTACATGGTTACATGGCGGCGTGATTTCATCCTGCCGGCTTTGCGCATAGCATCCATTTCACCGTGAATAATGGGGCTGCCTTCCTGAACAAGATGATTGTGGCCTTCAGCCAGGATATCGCCGTTCTCGTCTATTATTACTGCCCCTATCGGACAGCCGCCCTCATTATAGCTTTTAAAAGCCTGCTCATAAGCACGTTTCATATAATAGTTATCATCGTGCATAACAGCCCCTCCTATTGTTCAAGCTAATTACATGGTTAAACGATTTTTTTTGCTTACCCCTAAAGAAGATCTGAGCGCCGTGAAAGTATCACCCGCATCAGCTTCCAGCCCCCATGGATCTTCTGTAACAAAGAACTGAAGTCTTTCTTTGGATTTAGCATCAAGCGCGGCAACGTCAAAAAGCTCTGGGTTTGAAAGAATATATTTTTTAGCCCATTCTTCTCTGGATTCAAAATACAGATCAAGCTCAGCGAAGGTATCAGCGTCTATGAGACCGCTTTCCTGCAATTCTTTGAAGAAATCCAGATCAATACCCTTCAATGTAAGGCTTTTAAAGCCCGCTTCGTTAAGCTTATCAAGGCCAGCGTTACCCCTGTTAATCACAGATAAGGTGCCTACAACATTCAGATCATTTTCCTTAAGAACCGGCAACCATTTGTCAAAGTAGCTGGCCGCGTTGTGAATCAAATCAGAAACATGCATGACATTAGGGCCAGCCTGAATTGTTTCTCCATCAAAACCCCGTCTGAGAACACTCTTATCCTTAAAAATAAACAAATGGTCTCTGCCCGTTTCCTGGGCAAAAGGTATCGAGAAAAACCAGTCCCGGCGCTCTCCGCCAGAAATGCAGCTATAATCCTGACCATCAAAAATTTTGCTGCTATCAATCAATGTTGCAATGATCCGTTGAAACACTGGATTTCTACCGTATTCTTCCATGACCGCACTAAACAGACTCTCTGATTTCTCTTCTATAGAGCCAACCTTTTGCACAATATTACTGATTTGCCCCAGAAGGCTACCTGCCGCATCTTCTCCTAAAAGCTTTTCAGTATTAACGTAAAAAGGCCCGGGTACACCCGCCGCATACCAGAAAACCGGCCCTTTCTGGTTATCCCATATGGACACTGCGTTACTGGAAAACACCTGCTTCAAGAGCTCATCATTCGTATAGATTTCATTGGTCATGGTTCAAACTTCATTCCTGTTTTATATTTCTTCGACAACGCTTTCTTTGAAGACTCAGGAAGTTCATATTCCGAATGTCTTTCATCAAAAGTTTCTTCTTTAGTTTTCTTCTGCACAAATTCTGGATCTTCTGCACAACTCATGGGAATATAGCCTCCCATCCAGTCTCTCAAATCTATGATTTTTCCAGCCTGATCTTTATCATACTGGTTTGCTATGGGTCTATCACCATTTTTTACAGCTTCTATCTGATCTCTCAACATCTTCCTGAACATCACAACACCTTTATCGGATGCTCCAAGTCGTTCTTTTGTACGGTCATACACCGGCCCCTGGGTTTCCGTCGCCATAGCGTCCTGGCTCATAAAGTCATTCATTTTATATTTGCCATCTTCATCCTGACGTTTTGGCTGTTTCACGACCTCGATTTCAGGCGCTTCACCGGGCTTACACTCTTCCCCTGGCACAAAGGTTAGCCAGAAAATCCGTGTTGTCGTATCGTCAATGGGCACGCGCCAATGAGTTTCGGTCATAAGCCTTAGAATGTTCGGAAAAACAAGCAAATTTCCCCAACCTTCTTTATCATCACCTTCATATTCCCAACTCTTTACAATGCCCCAATCAAACGGCTGAAAACCGTATTTCTTCATAGGCAGATTAAAGCCTGTATTATCATTCGCCCCTATCGCTTCCAGATATTTAGCATGAAGGAAAAAAGTATGGGTTACATCGGCGGCGTTCTCTTGTATCTGAAGCCAGTTACACTGGTGATCGTCTTGCACCTCGATTTTGTAAGAACCGTCTGTCCTGTGCAACATATCCCACTCTGGAAACACAGGTTCATCTTCTTCCGGCCCCATATAGGTAAACAGGATACCGCAGCGTTCAACAACCGGATAAGACGGTAACAGCTTTGTGGGCTTGTTTTTCTTCTCAAAAGGCTTGTCTATGCACACGCCATCAAAATCAAATTCCCAACCATGATAGCAACAACGAATGGAATCGGCTTCCTGAAAAGCATAACTAAGAGAAGCGCCACGGTGAGGACATTTTTCACCCATCAAAGCAAACCCGCCATCATCCTTCTTTATCAGGATCAGCTCTTCATCGAGCACTTTGATCTTTTTAATGGAGTTCTCATCATCAACATCACCGGCAAGGGCAAAAGGCTGCCAGTAACGGCGCAAAAGTTCCCCGCCAGGCGTGCCCTTCCCTACTTGTGTAAGTTCTTCATTCAGCTCTTTTTTAAGCATTATTCAGTCTCTATTGTAATTTTCCGTAAAACAACCGTAGGTTATACACCCGCCAGTTACCTTATGTCAAAAATACGTTCTAAATAGTTTAGGCTTTTTTCTTCTTTTTCTTTGCTGAGACTGGCTTTGCGTTGTCCCATGCGAAGTTAAACAAGTGCCTCCAAGACTCCGCTATCATGATATTCTCGATAATAGTTGTCGTCTTAGGCTCTGTAAGTTGTGAAAAGGCCACCTTGTTATCGTATATGTACAGGGGCACTGGCACCGTTTCGGTAATGGGCATCCACCGATAGCTCTCTTCAGGCGCTATAAAGTTCGTATCCCCTTCCCTCTTTAATACGCGCTGCGTTAAGCCTGCCGCATAAAGCCTCTCAACATGCTTTACGACCATTTCCCTGAACTCTTTATAATCCAGAGGCGACTCCCCATGAACACCATAAACAAGCACTTCTCCGCCTGTCTCCTTAAGAGTCTTATAGATATCGTCCAGCAAGAATTGCTCGCCCTCTATGCCTTCATAAGACGATACCATCTGATCCCTTAAGGCTACGCCGGATCGCGGTAAAAACTCTATACCGTGGTTTTCAAAGGTTTTTTGCAACTTCTTGAGCGTTGTATCCTTTGTTGACGAAGAACCCCTCTCACAGTCATAGATGGTTTTTCTTCCAACTCCGCTTACGAGTTCAAGCTGTTCCTGTTTCCAGTTAAGCAAAGCTCTTGCTGCTTTTACCTGTGCGCTATTAATCATGGGCTTTGATATACATGTAAATACTCAGAAAGTCCAGAAAAATACCCAATATGATAATAGAAAGTTATCATATTGGGCGTTTAATAGAACAGAAAAGATTATTACGCACGAACCTAGTGCATCTGATTAGTTTCTAGATCCCCCCTGCCCATTCACACCTGACCGGATAATTAGAATTGATACGGGCTTAAAATCATGTCCTTGTTAACAAGCACCCTGACCGGATATCCGGCCCGTATCGTGATCGTGGGCTGTACATCGAGATTACGGCGGGTGATTTCCTGCCCTACGCGGCCGGATTCCTGTGCCACGGTTGCCCCTACATCATTTAGAGAGTCGCCGCCCTCATCATCTGCAAGGTTTCCTGCCCAGGCTATTGCCGTTGACATTAATATGCCGCCTGCAAGACGGTTCAAATGGTAATCCACCTTATCGGATAGACCGCTGGCACCAGCCTTGTCAGTGGCAATCATGCCATCGAGCTGAATAGAGTAGCCATTGGGCATGATTAAACGCTGCCAGGCCACTAAAGCCCTGCTCTGGCCGTATGCTACAACAGAGTCATAACGCCCATAGAGCTTTGCTCCCTGCGGGATAAGCAAATAACGGCCTGTCACCGAGTCAAAGACATTCTGTGTTACCTGCGCGATTACATCACCGGGCAAGTCTGAATCTACAACAGTGACCAATGCGCCCGGAATAACAGTGCCGGCCTTCACTTCATATTTTGAAATTGGGCCCTGATAAGGTCTTTCTAAATATGTTCCTCCTATTGCAAACTCATTCAGGAAAGCCAGTTTTTGACCCTGAAGGTTTTGCTGCGCGTATTCAGGAAGCTCGGAACCGTAATTTGCATCAACCCTGCCCGTAAAATCATCACCCTCAACAGGTAATTTGGGCACTGTTAAGCTTGATATGTTTTGCTCGATATCCGGCTTCACAAAAAACACATCGCTTTTAAGTGCCTCCTGATCCTGCCTTTCCCGTTCACGCATAGCGATCATATCCTGCTGTGAAAGCTCCGGTCCAGCTGCAGGTTGTATGCCGGCCATTAATACTGGCTGGCTCCTTTGATCTGGCGGTAATGGCTTTGCGATAGCGCCATAATCAGAAGGCAGCTGGCTTATGCGGTCAGATGGTAAGCCCGTTACAGCCTGTGCAGAGGGTTCCTTTGCCTGATTGCCCGTATGATTTGTAGAGTCCAGACCATACACCAAGGCAACCATCAAAAGACTTCCCAGAACTGCTGTTCCTATCCCTATCGTTCTACGATTGATCCGCGTAATTTTCCTTTCAGGCGGATCAAGAGACAGAGCTTCCGGCTCCTGCTTTTTCCCTGACTGGTTTAAAATATCGTCTTCCATGATTTCTGCCTTTCTAGTTGTTTAATTTGCCATGATCGGCAGAAGCAAAGATGCCCCAAAAAGACGCTTCGCCATCCCTCCGGATTTCAACAACCATCTGTGGATCTTCGCCTAAGCGCAATTCCGCTATATCAACCAGACGGTCAATGACGTAATAGTTTTTCTTCACGCGGTAATTGACGATTTCAGTAGAGCCATCTCCTGAACGCACAAATAAAGGCGGCGCTTCTGAAACACCCAGAGATTTGGGAAAGCGAATATAGGTTTTCATCCCATCATCAAAAGCCTGCACAGGCTTCCACTTTGGATCTTTATGGTCGCTTACCGTTTCAATATCGTAATCAAAATTAAGATCATCAACAGAGACATTTCCGGCAATTACCTGATCTTCGGACAGTTGCTTGGCATGGATGCTGTTCTTTATCTCATGAAAATCATCATGCGGATAATTCCATGTTACGGCCGCATTATAAACGCCACCTCTGATAGCCTTGGCCTCCATAAGATAAACACGTTGATCTGTGGTAATAATAAGGTTCGTGGCTATATCAGGGCGCACAGGCTTTAAAAGGAGAAGCGTTTGCGATTGTCCGTTTTTTCCTGTGACTGTTTCCCCTAAAACCCATCGCACAGTGTCGCCGGCACTGGCACTAATTAGTTTTTCTCCGGGCTTTAATGCCACAGTGCTGACATAGCCGGGGGCACACCAAACTTCAAAAAGAGCGCCCGGCATATAATCATAAACCTGAACGGCATTAATAAAGCCATCGGGCGTAGATTGCTGAAGGGCTTCTTTATTGGCGTTTTTAATAGCCTTCTGCGGATCTTCCACCTTCTTTGCTTTCTGCATGGGAAGTTTACGAAGCTGAGGCGCTGCCACTGGTACGGGCACCTCCACGACCTCGATTTTTGTCTCCGGTGTAACGCCAGCCTGTATGAACTGTGTTTCACTGGGTTCGCGGCTACTAAAAAGTGAATTTGTTGTTTCACACCCTGCCATCGCGAGAACGGAAACAGTTAGTAATAATGGACGTAGTTTTTTCATTTTCTTCTCCTACCTGTTAAAAAATTGCATAAAAATTTAAAGCTCGCGTTCCCACGAAAGATTTTTGATGTAGATACCAAGCGGGTTAGTAAACATGGTTTCCCTGTCCTGTGGGGGGTTAACCTCGATGGTAAAAAGCCCTGTATAACTGTCCTGCTGGATTAGAACGCCATTGGCATATAGCAGCTCTCGCCACTGAATCTGATAGGTGTTGTCTGTACGCTCTACAACGCTCGACACTTCAACGTTTTTAGCTTCCTGACCTACATTCTCAAACGGATCATTATTCTCCGCATACTCATTAAGCGTTTGTGCCGCTACAGGGCTAAGAAAGTCATATGCCTTTAGCCAGTTTTCGCGGATCACAATAGGATCAACGGATTTAGACCGTACATTTTTAATCCAGTCTGCCAGAAAATAACTGACCTCTGCTTTTTGTGGCTGGTAACGATCGGCCATAAGCTTGATCTCGCCCGGTTTCCCGATTTCGTTTACAGGGACAACAAAAGCTTCAACCGTACTTTGCTGGCTTTGATAGATTATGCCTCCTATCAGGCATACCGTGGCAAACACATTACCCAGAGCTAATAAGCGCCAGTTTTTTGCTTGTACACGTGCTGAGCCTATTCGTTCATCCCACTCCCCTGCCGCCTGATGGTAATTAGGCATAATTTTTTTCTCCTTTTTGAATGGATTTTGTACTTTTGAAAAAGCCATTATTATTACTCCTCTTTCTCTCCGATGTTGGTTGCAGTCATGCCGCCTGAGTTATCACCGCTCATAACAGCAGACATTCCTTTTGAAGTTGATCTTTTGGCAAACCCGCCTAATTCCTTCATTCCCGCTTTAGCGACAGAGCCGCCTTGCGGGGAAGGAAGGGCTGCAGCAGATGCCGGGTTGACACCTGCCGCAGCCTGGGCGGGGGTAGTTGCAGCTGAGCCTCCTGTTTGAACGTTGGATGGACTATGAGAAGGAAAGGCTGCAGCTGCAGCATTCGTAAGACCTGCAACCGGCGTTTTACCGCCGATTTGAGGAACCATAGAAGCGCGACGAACGGAATTAATACCTGAAGCGCCAGCTGCAACGCCTTGTGCAGCCATAAATCCGGCTCCGGCGACTGCCCCGGCGCCCATAAGTGCCGTTGTCGCCGCTGTGCCAGCACCTAAAGACGGGCCGCCACTAACCATGCTTCCTGCAAGACTTGGGGCGAAAAGCGCCAAAGCCATTAAAACCAGTGAACCTAAACAAATAGAAAGAGCTTCACCGATATTTGGATCTGTGCCGGGTGTAAGGTCATTAAATAAGGAAGATCCTATGGCAACAATCAGCGCCAAGGTCATTAGCTTTAATCCTGCCGAGGGAATATAGCCCAAAGCTCTTTCTGCCAGAAATGTTGTCTTGGAAAAAAGCGCGAAAGGCACCACAACAAACGCTGCAAGCGTTACGATTTTAAATTCCAGAATTGTCACCAAAACCTGAATAGCAACCATAAAAAAGGAAAATAGAACGGCAATAACAGCCAGAGAAATAATGATGATCTCACCAATATTTTCAAAGAAAGCGATTGGCCCTGAGAGATCGGCTATCTGCTGTAATAGAACATCAACAACCTCTACACCTTTCTGAGCTATAGCACCGGGACGGAAAAAATCAGTCACCGTCATAGGATCTCCGGCAGCTTTTAGTCCCATCCTTGTAAATGAATGAGCTATTGTCTCTGAAAGTCTTTGCCAGTCATTTAAGAGATAAGCAAAAAAGCCGATAGCCAGTACTTTACGGATAAAAGGCACAAGCACATTGCCACCTTCATCGAAAGCCCAGAACAACGCTGCCATTGTGAGGCTAATCACGATTAAAGCAGACGTAAGATAGAATACATCGCCTTGTATCAGGCCAAACCCTGAATCAATGAATGCCGAAAAAACATTCAAAAAACGATCAATTACGCCAATGTCGTTTGCCATTAGTTCATCCTCTTACCCTATCGGGCGCTTATTAATATGAGTGTTTAAATGGATCTGTGTCCGTGGGCGTATACTCCGTCATGCCCTCTCTGGCTTCAGATCTTTCCGGCTCCTTGCCGGATTTTTCCGCGTTATCACACGCAGCTAGTAAAAAAACGCATAGGATTACTGTGAGGTACTGAATAACCTTCATAACTATTCCCCTAATACGAACGTTTAAACGGGTTGGTGCTGACCGGCGTATAATCCGCCATGCCAACCTTTGCCTCTTCAGCTACAGAACGGGCCTGCGCTTCTTTTGCGTTCTGCTCGGCAATAAAAGTGTTCAAAGCTCTTGTCTGCGACATAAGCAAAATCTCAAGTTCTGATACCTGACCACTGATAGCCGCTAACAGCTGATTGGTTGCCTGTACTGCGGCTGTCTGTCCCTGCGCCCCGTTTGATCGGGACACCAAGGCACTAACTTCAGCCTGTGTTTTTGGAATATTCTCACTTACCTGTGCCTGTACTGCCATAGCATGACGTTGCGCCTCGCGCGTCTGATCAAGCCATTCTATACGCTGGCTTTCCAGTTCACCAAAGCCATTCCCTGTGTATTCTGAAGGATATACAGCTTCAAACTGGTCATTGATCGTTCCTACATTGTAGGCAATGCCCTGCGTCTGATTTATCAGGTTGCGCGTTGACTCTACAATCTGCTGAATATTGCCCGTACTGTCATAGTTCAGGTTTGCCAGCATCTTTGCCTGATTTTGTAGTTCCTGCACCTGATTGTTGATCTGCTGCAGCGTTCTGGTCGCTGTTAAAAGGTTTTGCTGGTAATTCCACGGATCATAAACCGTGTAAGCCTCAGCTGGTCCTACAGCCAGAAACGCGCACAGCGTTATTGTCATTCCTGCTTTCCTGAACATTTTATTCTCCCTGTTGTTCCTGTACGATTTCTATAGGTGCAGCTAGAGGCATGGCATCAGCTGTGCACTTGTTTAAAAGCAAGCTAAAAAAGACCGCCCAACAACCAAGTCCTATAAAACGTGACAATTTAAGCAGCGCGAAGTATCCGCCCATCGTTCTCCTCCTTTTCGTTTTCTCCCAAATCAATGCCCTTGGCCTTTAAAAAGGCATAAAGAAAATCATCGGTTTTTTTGTCTGATAACTCATCCATAAGCGCATGATCTTCTTCACGGCCAGAACCCACTAACGCTAAGGTAAGCGGGCCTAAACCAAGTTCAAAAAGCCGGTTTCCCAATATACTTTGATAGTAATATTCCCGCTGCGGCGTTGCCGTACTGAGAATCTGGATTTGACGCTCATTCAAACCAAAACCTTCATATAGCGGCTGCGTATTCGGATCACCCGCATTGGCATTGGGTAAAAATATGCGTGAAGGGCAAGACTCGATAACAGCTGTAGCAATCGGGCTGTCTGTAATATCCGCTAGTGATTGCGTCGCAAAAATAACGGATACATTCTTCTTTCTAAGAACCTTCAGCCATTCCTTGATTTTCTCGGCAAAATGACCGTCTGACATGAATAGCCATGCCTCATCCAGTATAAGAAGCGTTGGCGATCCATCAAAACACTGTTCAAGCCTATGAAATAGAAATGTGAGAACCGGCAATACTGCTGATTTTGTATTCATCAGCGATTCCATTTCAAAGGTCTGCCATGTGCCGTATTCCAGAGTATCTGTATCAGCATCTAAAAGCTGACCATGCGGCCCTGTCATGACATACGGCGATAGCGCTTGTTTTACCTCCTGGTTTTGTTCAAGGCTTCTGAATAGAGATAACGTGTAGGACTTTTTATCTTGGGACTCAGCCAATGAATTTAGCGTACTCCACACACTTTCCCTTATTTCAGGGGTAAGTGTTACGCCTTCACGCTCAACAATCTCCATGAGCCATTCATGCGCCCATGCCCGTTCCTGTTCATCATCAATCTCTGCTAAAGGCTGAAAAGCTAATGCGCCTTCATCTCCCAGATCAAAGAAACTTCCGCCAGCTGCCAAGGTAAGAGCTCGTGCTGATCGTCCTTTGTCAAAAATGTAAACCTGGGCCTCTTTATACTTGCGCCATTGCGCAGCAATCATGCCCAAAAGCACTGATTTTCCTGAACCTGTTGGCCCTACGACCATTGAATGTCCGATATCATTTATATGCGTAGACAAGCGAAAAGGTGTACTACCCTTGGTGCGCGTCATCATCAATGGCGGCGCTTTAAGGTGCTTATTCCATACTGGCCCTGCCCATACTGCTGACGTAGGAATCATATCGCACAAATTCAATGATGATATAAGCGGCCTGCGGGGATTAGCATAAGCATGTCCGGGCAAGCTGCCTAAATATGATTCCAGTGCATTTTCAGATTCAAGAGCACTGACAATACCCGTACTGTCAATAATTTGCCTAACAGCCCTGACCTTATCATTAAGAGCCTCCGGATTTTTATCCCTAACGATTATGACAGGTGTAAACTGACCAAAAGAAACCAGATCCTCTCCTAGCTCCTGCAGGGCCATATCTGCATCACCGGCCTTATTTATAGAATCGCTATCTTCGAGAGAAGAACTTGTCTTGAACATGGCTTCCATTAGCAAAGAAAACCCGCCTTTTCTCTTGGAAAACCAGTGTCGCCTTATGGCTGTAAGCTCTTTTTCAGCATCCGTTTTATCAAAGGGAATAAAGCGACTGACCCAACGATATTCGCAAGGCAACTGGTTTAAAGCGTCCAAAAAGCCCGGTAGTGTCTTGCCCGGATAAGTACGGACAGAAATAACCTCCATAAACTCATCACCTAGCTTTAACCGTAATCCCCCCGTTAGCGGCGTATCCGGCAATATAGCATCCAGATACATTGGGATTTCAGGGGCAATAAGATTGATACGATTTGGCGAAATGCAGTCATGCAGGTAAGTAACCGTTTCATGATCGTCAAGCGCACGAAGCTCAGGCATGAAGCCGGAAAGAATATCTCCCACTTCATCCGTAACATTTATAAAGCGCTCTAAATGACGCCTGTAATCTGCATCCCTGCCCTCTGGCGCATTTTCAATTAACAAACCTTCAGCTTTACCTATATTGTCCGAAGGCGGCAAATAGGTGAAGGTGATAAAATACTTTGTTTCAAAGTGTGTCTTCTCTTCTTTGAAGGATTCCTTTCTTTCAGAATCTATCAGGTATGTTGCCCTGTCCGGCCAAGCGCCTTCAGGATAATCATTCACGGAAACCCTGTTCGCTTCTACGTGAACGCACCAACTGGAACCAAGCCTCCTTATAACATTGTTGAACCTGGCTCTGGTTGCAACAAGCTCTGACTGTGTAGAGCTGTCCAGATCCGGTGCCCTATAACTAAAGCTACGCTGAAAAGATCCGTCTTTATTAAGCAGGATGCCGGGGCGAATAATTGCTGCCCACGGAAGCCAGTCAGCAAAGGTTGCTGGCTTTCTACGATATTCAGATACATTAAACATGATTTAGCTCTCCAAATATGAGGGGTGTTTGATATGGCGGCGTAATGCCTCGAAAAAATACGGGTCACGCCTTGTCATGTAATAAGCGATGCCATGCGCCACCACACCAAGCGGTATTCCAATCCACCAGACATGAAGCCCCAAAGTGATCGCGGCGGCTGCCGTTGCATTCATAATCATGAAACTGCGTGGCACACCACTGAGCAAAACAGGCTGCGTCAAAGATACATGCAAAGGAATTTCGTAACCTTCTATGTTTCCTATTGTGCTGGCCATTAAAATATCGCTCCGCCACCAAAGCCAAAGAACGGCAGGAAAAATGATGTTGCAGCAAAAGCAATGGTCAGCCCTAACACCACACCAAACATTTTACGCGCGCCTGAACCGCCTTCAGAAAATGCGAAAGCAAAACCTGTAACGATAATTGCCAAGGCTCCAAGCACACGCGCTACCGGCCCTGTGATCGAGTCAAGAATTTCCGTTAGCGGGGCTTCCCACGGCATACCGCTACCGCTGGCAAATGCCGGATCTGAACAAAGTGCTACGGCACACGTAGCGAGAGTGATTGTTAGAATACCCTTATGAAACTTTCCCATGTTGTTGCTCCTTTCTTATGTTGAAAAAAGCTAATTAATAGCATTACTACCCAAAATGCAACCCTAAAGTAATCTTTTTGAGTATTTATATAAAAATGACAGATTTTCCGCGCTTTTGCAAGCACGCAAAAACATGCAGCCGAAGGGCAAAATCCTTCGGCTGAAATAAAATTTATGAGTAAAAATATTTTTAGACGCTAAACAGATTCTAGCTGATATGAACCATCAACATAGCCCTTAACCTGAACGATAGAGTCAAGCTTCAAACCGTCCTGCGTCCTGTTCATATACGCGATAAGATTGATAGCAGAGCCGATAGAGCGATAGGGAATTGTCTCTGAAACCTCCCCTATCAAATCCTCGATGCGTGCCAGGGCATCCTCAGCTGAATTGGCGTGAAGTGTTGCTATGCCTCCGGGGTGGCCTGTATTCCACGCTTTGAGCATATCAAGGGCGCTACCGTCCCGTACTTCCCCGATAATAATCCTGTCCGGCCTGAGCCTGAGTGTTGTTGCGACCAGCTGCGCCATACTCACTTGCGGCTCTGTCCGTTTGGTAAACAGTTCAACACAATCATCTGCAGCACATTGCAATTCCGGCGTATCTTCGATAAGCACGACGCGGCTATCTTTAAAAGGCTGTTCATTTAACAGCGCATTGGCAAGAGTCGTCTTTCCTGAACCAGTGCCTCCGGCTATCAGGATATTCTCTTTGTCCTCCGCGGCCTTCTTTAAACGTGCGGCCTGTGCTTCTGTCATTTTCTTGTCCCTGACATAATCATCAAGCGTGAAAATAACCTCCGGGCGCTTCCTGATCGTAAAGGCCGGTGCCGGTGTTATCGGCGGCAATAGTCCCTGAAAACGCTCTCCGGTTTCGGGAAGCGTTCCGGCAATCATAGGATTATTCTTGTCAGCGCTTTCCCCTATATGGTTTGCAATCAGGCGGATAATTGACTCCACATTCGCAATCTGAAGCCTTTCGCCTGAATCTTCGCGGCCCTTTCCTATCCGGTCAATCCATACGCGCCCATCAGGGTTAACCATGACTTCGACAACCTCTGGATTATCCAAAGCACGTTGAATTGTATCTCCCATGCTGCGCCTTAACGCAGCAACATCCCTTGAAACAACTGTTTCCTGTTTAGTCTTTGCTTTCATTGTCTTCCATAAACCCTTCTAGTTCTTCATCATCCATATCAGCCAATTCCAGCAACCCATGTGTTGTTGAATTTTCTCCTGTAAGGTTTGCCATGAGCTGATCCATGTATTTTTCAAATCGGGCGGCACCGCTTTTTGCTGCGGCTTTTCTATGCTCTTCGGGAATTTCCGGCGTATTGGTGAACCAGACCTTAGCCCACACCCCTATCATTTCTCTTAAGATAGTCAAATCCCTTACCGTTAATTCGCGGTGTTTGCGGAAACTGGCCTCAAGACGATCAAGCCGTTCAATTAACGGGGCTTCCCGTTCTTCCCGGTATTCCGGCATAACAGCAAATGTAATAGCGTCAGCCATTACCAGGGACTTTGATACCTTGCCCCTGCCCCTACTGTTCACAATTTTCATGACCGCTTCGTGAACATCCTCATCCAGATTAATCGTAACCGGAATTTTCTTTTTAGCCTTCTTGTTCATATTGCGTAGCTCTCGTCCTGATCATCATCTGGATCCATATCGGCTTCCAGTTCTAACAAATCTATCTCTATATCATCTTCAGGAAGATCGTATGTAACCGGCCTTTTCTTACGGGGTTTGTATGGCTTTGGTTTAGGACGTTCATAATATTGCTGCGTAGCCACGCCTTTTGTCCTTTCGCCAAACCATTCGGATTGCATCTCACCCGGCAAATCTATGCCTTCCGTCTGATCTGGCGGCTTTATCTCTGTGCGCTTACGCATGGCCTCATGTTCGTAATAACGCAGCTTATCGGTTTTAAGCGGTTTAAACCCTGTCACGAAAACCAGCTGTTTTCTCTGTTCTAGTTTCCTTACCTCGCCGTGAGACAGAAGCGGCCTGACGCTTTCGCTTTCCCCGACACTGGCCTTGCCGCCTTTGATAAAACTCATGGGGCGGCTAAAAGACTGCCTGTATTCTGTGGCCGTTCCAGTCATTTTACTGACCCGTTCCTGGGTACGAGTATCAGCACTCGCAAACGATGTGATGATATGACAGTTATCAATAATTACATTCGCAGCGCCATAAGCCTGCTCGATGGAATTGAAACTTTGCGTACACAATAAAGCTTTCAAGCCATAGCCCGCTTGTTGTCCCATATTTTTTTCTAAAAAAGTTAATTTTCCTAGCGTCGGCAACTCGTCCAAAAGTAAAAGCAGCTTGTGGTTTTT
>JAJFGW010000043.1 GCA_021775915.1 Alphaproteobacteria bacterium
CGTCAAAGCGGCGGCCACTCAAACGTTTGATGGCATAAAGTGTGTTCTGGGGGTTTGTGACGGCCTGCCGTTTTGCCGGTTGCCCGACAAGGCGCTCGTCATCTTTTGTAAAAGCAATCATCGAAGGTGTCGTGCGCGCACCTTCTGCGTTTTCAATAACCTTCGGTTCTTTGCCGTCCATAATGGCGATACAGGAATTGGTCGTACCAAGGTCGATACCAATGATTTTGCTCATTTTATGCCTCTCTTCAATTTGGAAAACCCGCCGACAGCCCTCCAATAGGCACTGCCCCGATTTCCACTCATTGCATTTACAATTGTTAATGGCTGAGGAATATAGCACAAACATCTGCAAATGCCAGTGTTCTATACAAAAAATACTCCTTTATGGCGTTTTTTTGTATTCAGTACTTTGTACGGGAGAGAGGGGTGAATGGATCAAAAATTCTAAGCTTCCTGATCAACAGTACCGCCGGGGCTTTCCGGCGGGGGCGTTGCACCGTCATCTTTTGCTACGCCGACGCGGGCGGGGCGGAGAAGACGGTTATGCAGGATATAGCCGGGTTCGATTAGTTCAATGATCGTGCCAGCGGGCTGGCCAGTTCCCGGTGCTTCAAACATCGCTTCGTGAAAATTGGGGTCAAACATTTCACCCATAGGTTCGATTTTGTTGATGCCGTGCTTTTCGAGGGTTTTAAGAAGCTCTTTCCCCATGGTCTCAACGCCGGTGATGACGTTTTTAATACGTTCGTCCGTTTCCGCTAAACCTTCGGGAATGGAATCAAGGGCGCGTTTGAAATTGTCGGAAAAACCGAGCATGTCGCGGGCAAAGTCAGATACGGCATATTTACGGATGTCTTCGCGTTCTTTTAACAGCCGCTTGCGGGTGTTATCTGCCTCGGCCATGGCGCGGAGCATTTGGTCTTTGGCCTGATGTAGCTCGTTTTCCAGTGCAGAAACGCGGTCTTCTTCCGGTTCTTCTTGTGGAGTTTCAGGTTCAGGGGAACCTTCGTAAGCGTCCTCTGGCTCAGGTGTTAGCCTGTCCTCTTGCTCTTCTTCGTTTCTTTCTTCTTCAGGCATAGTGCTCATCGCTTATTCGTACATTCCCGGTGTTTTGGCGTAAACTGTCATTTCACCTAGTTCGATTTCATCTTTTTCAAGCCCGTAGACTGTTTTGTCGACAAAAATATTTCCAACAGGTTTGCCATTTACAAGTTCCGTGTTGTTATCGGCAAACTGACCTGTTGTGTCAACAAAGTATTGGTACTGCGTATCGGTAAGGGGTGATTCAAAGTCAGGGTAAATCGTTTCAAGCGGTACCAGATTTTTGGTTTTGGCAAAACTCCGTAGCTTGCCCGTTATGTCCGGATCGTTTTCTCCGCCGGGAACCCACATAACGATTGTGCCAATGGGATAAAACCAATAAAGGAGAGAGGTTTTCTTGCCGGGAATATGGTGTGGTTTAAAGCGCCGGGCAAGGGACACATCCCCGGAATCGGGCAATATCTTCACCATGTTGTCGCTGAGCATTACATTGTAATAATTGGTGTCATTGCCGTTGTGTAGTCTGATTTGCTGCGTTTCATTGGATATGATGTCTTGCCGGTTCATGACAATGTCAGCCACCGGCATCTGTGTGTTTTGATTGCACTGATAATGGGCATATTGAGGCTGGCTTCTCATATCAACAGTGATGCCTTCGACCGCTATATCAAGGTAAATGTCTCTGTATTCGGCGCTGTAACCGTAATTGCTTAGTTCCGCGCAGCCATTTACGACATAGGGGTTGGTAATTCGCAGGATAAACTGGTCTTCAGTCAGCTCCGGCTTGCGAACGAGAGAGATGACATTATCGTTAGGCAGGCCGGACCAGTATTTGCTGGAATAAGGCTCGCCTTTATCATCCAGTTCAGCGCTGCCGTGATAATGGCCTCCGTTAGGAATTTGGGCGTAAGCCATGCCTGCAAAGACCATGATGGTCAGGCAGATAAAAGGTAATAGTTTTTTAAAAGTCATTTTGTCCCTCAACATAAGCCCGTTAATTGTTGCCACAGTTTAACGGTAAAGAAACACCTACGTAAATCCCCTTGGGTAAAGTTATCCTGCATATCTCCTGTGCACTTGACATTTTTATTCATGTTCTTACATTCAGGCCAAATTTTGAACCCTTTAAAAACGAGGCTTTTATGAATAGACCATCCGGACGCTCTGCTGATGTTATGCGGCATGTTGAATTGATTACTGATGTTTCCAAACATGCGGAAGGCTCCTGCATGGTGAAATTTGGCGATACGCATGTGCTGTGTACGGCCTCGGTTGAGGAGTCGGTGCCGCGCTGGCGCAAGGGGTCGGGGCAGGGCTGGGTCACGGCGGAATATGGCATGTTGCCGCGCTCCACCGGCAAGCGTATGGATCGCGAAGCCTCTCGCGGCAAGCAGACCGGGCGGACGCTGGAAATTCAGCGCCTGATTGCGCGGGCGTTGCGCGGGGTGGTTGATTTGCACGTGCTTGGTGAGCGTCAGGTGCGCGTCGATTGCGATGTGATACAGGCCGATGGCGGTACGCGCACGGCCTCGATTACCGGCGCTTATGTCGCGCTTTACATGGCGATGCAGCACATGGTGAAGGTTAAGCTCTGCGCGGAAATGCCGATTAAAGATAGTGTCGCGGCTATTTCTTGCGGCGTGTATGATGGCGTGCCGGTGCTTGATCTGGATTACGATGAAGATTCGACGGCGGATACGGATGCTAACTTTGTCATTACCGGCAGTGGCGGTGTGATTGAAATTCAGGGCACGGCAGAAAAAGCGCCATTTTCCGAAGCTGAATTTTTTGAGCTGTTCGAGCTTGCCAAGGGAGGCTGTGCTGATCTTGTGCAGTTGCAAAAGGCGGCGCTGGGTCTTGATGAAGCGTAAATTCAAAGAAGACAAGCTTGTTCTTGCCACTCATAACAGCGGCAAGGTAAAGGAAATCGGGCGGCTGCTCGCTCCCTATGTGCAGGAGTTTGTGAGCGCTGGAGAACTGGGGTTGTCCGAGCCGGAGGAAACCGGGGATACTTTCACCGCAAATGCGATTTTAAAGGCGCAGGCTGCAGCACAGGAAAGCGGGCAGGTGGCGTTGGCTGATGATAGTGGCCTGAGCGTAACGGCCCTAAACGGAGAGCCGGGTATTTATTCTGCGCGCTGGGCGGGCGAAGACAAAGATTTCGGCGCGGCGATGCAGCAGGTTCATGACAGGCTGGGTGATAGCGAAGACCGCTCTGCCGCCTTTATTTGTGTTCTGGCGCTCGCGTGGCCGGACGGTCATGTCGAAACATTCGAAGGCCGGGCAGACGGGCAGATTATCTGGCCATTACGCGGTGATGAAGGGTTTGGTTATGACCCTATGTTTGAGCCGGAGGGGCACGATCGTACTTTTGCCGCGATGACCATAGAAGAAAAACAGGCGATTAGCCACAGGGCGCGGGCTTTTGCCAAAATGGTTGAAAATTGTTTTGAGTAGCAATTCGCTACAATAGTTGACATATTTCTGTAGGTTGTGTATTGTTTAGCGCGAATTCTGATTTATTAAAAGGAAGTTTGTGATGATTAAAATTGATAGTATTCGACGTTCATATTTGTGGCCGTTTAACAGGGTGGCGCAGGTTACTTGTCAGGAACGGGAAGCTACGACTTTTACAAACTATTTTGGCACAAGCTTTCATTATATGGACGCTGGAGACAGGTTAAAAGTTACGATAAAAAATGAATTTGCTTATAAGGCAGGTGACCGGATTGCTTTGATTGATTTGTGCCCGCAAAATCGGGATAAATTTCGGGTTTCTAATGAAAACCCCTGTGAAGGGAATGGAAGTCCTGAAATTAAGCGTTGATAAAATTTATCAACGAGTATGAAGCATCGTAATGTACTCATTTGTTGCTTGTACTGTAAAATTTGTTTATTAAGAGATTAATTTTTTTAGGGAGATTATTAGAGATGAAAAAGATACAAAAACACATGATACGCGTGCAGGCCGGAATGGTTGTGGCTTTGCTTGCGGGTATGCATGAAGCGCAGGCTAACGATTTCAGCAATATTGCTGAAAATATAACGCACTCGCTGGAAGAGGTTCCGGGGCTTTTGACTGGTCTGGCTTATCTGATGGGGCTTATGCTTGGTGTTCTGGGTGTTCTTAAAGTTAAGGACCATGTTGAAAACCCGACGCAGACACCACTCAAAGACGGTGCTATTCGTATGGCCAGCGGCGGCGCACTTTTTGCCCTGCCGATTGTTTATGAATCAATGCAGAACACGATTGGTGATACGTCTGTGTTTGTTAGTCCGGCGACACTGACCCGCGTTGAATTCAACATTCGTTAGGAAGACCCGGTATGGATGAGAACGGCAAGACTCCGTTGTTCGGAGTCTATGTCCACTGGCCGTTCTGTGCGTCCAAATGTCCTTATTGCGATTTTAATTCTCATGTGCGCGAGGCCGTGGACCATCAGGCCTGGCGCATTTCTATGTTAAGCGAAATTGATTATTATGCGTCCCTGACACCGGGGCGGACGGTAAGCTCGATATTTTTCGGTGGCGGTACACCTTCGTTGATGGAGCCGGAGACGGTCGAGGCTATCATCGACTGTGTTCAGAAGTGCTGGCATATTTCCAATGATTGCGAGATCACGTTAGAGGCCAATCCGACTTCGGTTGAGGCGGGTAAGTTTAAAGCGTTTCGGCAGGCGGGGGTTAATCGTGTGTCGCTCGGTGTGCAGGCGCTGAATGACGATGAGCTGAAATTTCTTGGGCGCAAGCATAATGTTAGTGAAGCGCTTAAAGCCATTGAAATAGCGAGGGAAAACTTCGATCGTTTCAGTTTTGATTTGATCTATGCGCGGCCAAACCAATCCATCAAAGATTGGCAGGAAGAACTTGAAAACGCTTTGAAATTTTCCGCCGAGCACCTGTCGCTTTATCAATTGACGATCGAGCAGGGCACGCCCTTTTACATGCAGCATAAGCGCGGCGAATTTAAGGTGCCGGATAATGATTTGGCGGGAGAACTTTATGAGGTGACGCAGGCCATTTTGAATGATGCCGGGATGCCTGCTTATGAAGTTTCCAACCATGCCGCTGCCGGGCAGGAGTCACGCCACAATATGACCTATTGGCGTTATGAGGATTATGTCGGGGTTGGCCCCGGCGCTCACGGGCGGTTAACGCTGGATGGCAAAAAGCAGGCGACACGCGGACACCGCGCTCCGGAAATTTGGAGGGAGCGTGTGATTGAATGCGGTCATGGAAGCCATGAGTTTGAAGAGATTAGTTGTGAACAGCGTGTTACTGAAAGCCTGATGATGGGGCTGCGCTTACGTGATGGTGTATCGCTGGCGCGTTTGTCCGATGAGGCCGGGAAGCCTTGGGATGAATATCTGGATGGAGCAAAAGTAAAAGCTCTTATTGATGAGGGCATGCTGGTTTTAACTGAAGGTCGATTGCACGCAACCTCTGCCGGATTACAGCGACTCAATGGTGTTCTGAGGTTTTTGCTTTGATTATTTATTGAGCCGGTGCCGCGCCTTGCGTTGCCTGCAGGAGCATTTGTAAATCTGTGCCGTTGAGTAGAGCCTGTCCCTCTTTATTGAATTCCAGATTATAGGCCCTGATATCACGCCCGGCTTTATCTTTTTCTATTTGTCCGACCATCTTCACAATAGCAAGCATGGACAAGCTGTCTTTGATGCTTTTTTGTTTGCCGTCATCGATGTCTGGGTTGGAAGAAGCAGTGCTCAGGGCTTCTATTAAATCATCAAGTCCGAATATTTCTGTTTTAGCGCTACCGGTCAGGCCCATTTTTGCGCTGATATCTGCCGTTAGCGCGCCGTTTGTAAGCACATTATATTGTTTGTTACCAAAGACGGTGTCTTTAAGCGTGATGTTTGTTTGTGCCTGCGTCAGGAGTTGCGGGAGAACCATAATAGCCTGTAGCCCCACGAATTTACTCGCCGCCGGGTTTTGCATGCTGCCTTGTATTGATGTGCGGCCCAGGTCGATGATTTCTTTATAGGGCAGGTTGTTCATACTTAAATCAAAATTTATATGGTCCGGGGTGGCCTGATTATATTCTTCTGTTATGGGCGCAAATTCAAAACCGTTATAGGCTAGTCTCAGCCCCATATTGACAGCCCCGGCGTGAAACCCGTTCATATTAAAGCCAAAGGCTCCATTGCCTATTTTAAGAAGCCCGGCGGGTGACCCCGGTATCGACGGCGTGGTCAGGGTCAAATCCTTTAAGCTTATGGTGAAATCAAAGCCATCCCAGGCGTTGCCCATAAAATCAGCGATAAGATTATAAAGCCCTATAACATGGGGGCCGCTGGCGCTTGGTTCGTCTCCGCCTTCATAGCTTTCGGCAATAGCGCCAATTTTTTCCTGATAATCCAGAGCGGCATCAATGGAATAGTCATATATGGTAGAGTTTATAGCGAGTTCCTTGATACGGGCACGGCTGTTATCGCGGTCAAAATACATCTGGAAATCCGATACTTTAAAATCAGCCGGGCCAGACCAGAGATGTTGTTTGTTTTCCTTCAGGTCATAAATGATTCTGGTGTTTGGTATAATGATACGGGTTTGGTCCGTATGGTGCTTGATACTGATATCTTTGTATTGCGCGTTTATTTTTATAAAGTTTTTGAGCTTTTTATGCCAGATTCCAGCAAAACTCTGGGAGCTTATATTCGCTGTCAGGACGGGTTTATTGTCGGCGCCGTAATGAATAACGGGTGTGGGGAGAGCGACGGTCATTTTCCACTGCTCATCCGTATCGCCGGGCAGGGCATTGATGGAGATCATGCCAATTTCTGTATAAGAGCCGTCTTTTAGTTTGAGTGATAAATGCGGCAGGGTTACCGCATAGTAGCTATCGCTGGGTTCGACCATTAACTGGCCTTCCCTCATAAGGGTCGCGCCGTGTGTTTTAGCGGCATCCTCATATTGACCCAGCATATCTTTAAAAATTGTTTCCAGGCTTTGCGCCTCTTCTTTAGTTGTTTTTGCGTAAGCCTGTATGTTCAGCATCAGAAAGAAGATTGTGAAAACTGAAAGGAAAACTGTGATTTGAGGAAGGCGCCGTGCCATGTGCTTTTTCTCCGGGGGATTAGACTTTTATTAAGTTAACAAAAAAGAGAGAAGGTCGCAATGCAGCTTGCAGGAAGCTGTTTCTATGATTATATTACGCTCCATGTTAGAGACAGACCGTAAACAACTAAAATTAACGGATGAGGGCGAGATTTATTTTCAGCCTGACCCGACCAACCCGCTTCCGGGGCTGCTTGTCGGCCAGATAGTAAAAGGCAAAAGCCTTCTGCAGCCTGGTGCTGTGGCCGTGAATAAGGACGTTGATGACGAAAAGGTCAAAGAATGGCTTCAGGTGTATGTTGATGACATTTTACAGCCGCTTGTCGTTTTGAAAGATGAGGAGAAAATACAGGCTCCGGCGCGAGAGGTTACCGATAAGCTTTATGAGGCGCTGGGGATTTTGCCGCGCGCGGAGCTGGAAAAATCAATTTCTGAACTGGACGAAGAAGGCCGCCGTGCTTTGCGCCAAAGAAAAGTAAGGCTCGGCCCTGTGCTTGTCTTTTTGCCGCTTTTGAGTAAACCGGCCTCTGTGCGGCTGCGGGCGCTGCTCTGGAATATTTGGCATGATAAGAAGCTTCCGGCGCAGATTCCCAATGATGGTGTGACCTCGATTTCGGTTGCAGAGCAGGAGATAGATCCGCTTTATTACCGTTCGATTGGCTATCCTGTTTACGGGACGCGCGCCATTCGGGTGGATATGCTGGATCGCTTGATCGGCGCTGTTTATGATAGTGCCGATAAGGGCGTGTTTAAAGCGCAGCATGCCATGGCCGAATGGCTCGGATGCCCTATCTCTGATTTGTATGGTGTGCTGGAAGCGATGGATCATAAGAAAATTCATGATCCGGCGGATGATGTGCAGGAAAAGGAAAAAGAGGCGCAGAAGGAAGAGTCAAAAGAGGGTGAACTAAAGGAGGAAACTGTTTCTGAAGAAAAGAAGCCCTCTGAAGAAAAGCCGGAGCTGGCAACATTCCGCCTTCGTAAAGGTAGAGCTTACGGCAAGCCGCCGCAGCAGGAAAAAAGAAGAGAGCAAAAGCCTGTTAGGAAGTCACAAAAACCAAAGAAAGCACCGGTGAAGAAAAAAGAGCAGAAAGAACGTGTTATGTCTGCCGGTGCAGCTAAAAAGATGGAAAACTCTCCCTTTGCCATGCTTAAAGATTTAAAAGTACAGAGTAAGGATTAGCGGTTTTTCTATGCGTATATTTTGTTTTATTTCTGTTTTTCTATTTTTTGCCGGGTTCATTTTTCCAGCAGGAGCTGCGCAATTCTCCGGTTCTTACCTTTTGCAGGTTTGCGAGATGGATAAGAAGGGCAAGGAAAAATCAGAAGGTGGTCACGCTACGTGCCAAGCCTATATTTCCGGCGTAATTGATTATCACAATGTTTTGCGCTCATTAAAAATCGCCCCTAAGGTCGATATTTGTATTCCTCAAAACGTGACGTTGAATGAGCTACATAGCGTGGTTTTAGCTTTCTTGCGCTCTCACGGTGAGCATGATGGCTTTGTCGCTGCCCCGGCTGTGACGATGGCGCTTTACGAAGTTTATCCTTGCAGGTGATTCATTAGCCACCCCAGAAGCACGATCTGCGGCACGGTGATGAGCGGCAGGGAGAAGGCGATGAGCCAGCGCCCGGTGAATTGTTTTATCACCATTATTTCCGTGTAGTCCGTGGCGACTCCGGCCATGAGGAAGGTGAAGCCGTTGCCCGGCGCGCTGGCGCGGTTCACAAGCTCTGCACCGATGGGAGTGGAGCCTTCTGAGCAGACCTCGATAATTGTGGTGGCGAGCAGGGTCAGGAGCAGGCCGATTAAGGTCGGGCCAAAATATTGCACCATTATGTCGGTGGAAACAAAAGCGCTGATGAGGGAGGCCAGAATAAGCCCTAAGAACAGCCAGCGCATGACCATCTTGCCGTCATGCCAGCCATCCAGAATTATACCTTTAAAGAATTTAAAGCCGGGTTTGAAGCCTTTGAGGCGGGCTTTGGCATCGGCCTTCATGTCAAAGTTTTTGTCGACAGTTTTTATTGTATTCGGGTTGTCGGGCAGGATGCCGCGCTTGACCAGCACCATGTAAATCATGCCGGTTATAAGCGCGATAACGACAGAGCCAGCAATAAATACAAGTGTCCATGGTAGACCTATAAGGGCGATTAAAATAAGCGTGAGCGTAATTGAATTCCACGGGCTGGCGATCAGGAAGGTCATGATTTGTGCCAGCGATGCGCCGCGCTCATAAAGTTTAGCGCCGACCATCAATATACCGTGTGAGCATAAGTCCAGAAGAAGTCCGGCCATGGCAGCGCGGATCAGTCCGCCGAACGTATCACCGCGCCCGAGAAGCACATTAAAATATTCGCGCGGCACTTTGTTCATTAGACCCACAGCGACAAGGCCAAGGGCTATACCCCACCATACAGTTTTGAGAAGCTTGAAAACGGCATGGGAAAAATCGCTTAAGTAAGGGATATCGGCGGGAATGAAATGAGTGATACAGGCCGCAATGATAATACCCATCGTTCCATAGAGGAGAATGTCCGGCTTTGGCTTCCCGTGGTCGTGTTCTGTTTCTTCATGGCAGCAGGACATAGAATTAAGATACATCTTTCCGCCGGAAAAGAAAGTGCCTCTTAGTATTTAGAGAGGGGAGTAAGGAATATCTATTTTGTATTTTGTTTTACGTTGCTCCCATGCTGCTTCACGTTGTTCCCACGCGCTTTCCGCGTCTTTAAGTGTCCCTTTGATTTCACGGGCTATTTTGTTAAACGTGTTGTTGTTTTCTAAGATTCTGACATGCTCGCGAGCAAAAGCCATAGTCTCATTGAAGAATTCTAGAGGCGTTTGATCGTCCCCGTTCTTTGCCAGAGGGTTGGCACCGGCCTGCAAAAGAATCTCGATTTTTCTTTTAGCACTACTTAGATAATATTCTCCATTGCCAAAAGAGTTTAAATTTTGTTTTACGCTAGTAATTGTCAAATGGAGCGGCGTGTCTTTTTCCTTGCCGCCAATAATGGCGTTTACATCGGCACCCCAGTCAACCAAGGCTCTTAAGGTGGAGAAGTCATCGTTTGGATGGGCTTTTGAAGCTTCATATGCCAGAGGCGTGTATAATTCATGTGATGACAAGGGAAAATCTATATTCGCGCCATATTTTTTTAGTAAATCAGCAATCTCTTTTGTTTGGAAGCGTGCCGCTATGTATATGGGGGTGCGATTGATGAAGATAAAAGGCGGTTCGCTGGTGTCAGCTTCATTGGGGTTCGCGCCGTTTTGCAGGAGAGATTCAATAACCTCAAGGGACGCTTTAAGTTTTTCTACATTTTGAGGATCTTTTTCAATATCTTCTTTGGACGGTGCATTTCTTATAGCCCTCGTCAATGGCTTGGTGAGAGAATAAGAGGCTTGGAAACGGGGGCTTTGTGTGTTGTCAAATGAGAATAGAAAGAGCCCTTTATTAAGGTCCGCGCCGTCTTTGATGGCTTCGTTTACTGCGTTTATATCAAGCTCATTAATGGCTTTGCTTAAATCGTTGCTGGCTTTTTTCCAGGACACATCATTGAATACGGTTTTTAGAGCAAATAAAGAGTTAATGGCCATTTTTGCAATTTGTCGCGCTCGCATGGGAACCTCTTGGTTGTATGTATAAAAGCTGAGGCAATGTAATATGGTAAGAATTTTTTGTCAATAAAAACCGCCCCCCACGGTTAGAGCAGGGGGCGGTAATGGTAATATGAGTTTACTTAAGCTGCTTGTGCTTTTTTGTTTCTTGGGTCTTGTACAAAGCGCAAGTAAGGCTTCTCAGCGCGGAACCCTTCCGAGAACATTTGCTTGGCTTCATCATCGGAAATGCTTGGAATGACGATAACGTCTTCGCCTTCTTTCCAGCCCGCCGGGGTGGCGACTTTGTGTTCTGCTGTGAGCTGTAGTGAATCAATCACGCGCAGGATTTCATCAAAGTTGCGGCCTGTGGCCATCGGATAGGTGATCATCAGCTTGATCTGTTTGTCCGGGCCGACGACAAAGACCGTACGAACAGTCAGCGTTTCATTTTCGTTCGGGTGGATCATGCCGTATTTTTCGGAGATGCTCTTATCGGCATCGGAAATAATCGGGAAGTTCAGCGCGCAGCCTTGTACTTCCGCAATGTCCAGTGCCCAGCCTTTGTGGTCTTCGATGGAGTCAACGGACAGAGCAATAAGTTTTACGTTGCGGGCATCAAATTCAGGTTTCATTTGAGCGGCCAGCCCAAGTTCTGTCGTGCAAACCGGCGTGAAATCTTTCGGGTGGGAAAACAGGATCGCCCAGCTATCACTAATGTAATCATGGAAGCTGATCGGGCCTTCGGTTGTTTCTGCTTTAAAGTCAGGGGCTGTATCGCCAAGACGTAACGTCATAGTGTTTCTCCTAAAGTTTTGGTTGTTTGAGTGGTTTCGAGAGTATGCGGAGCAGGTTAATAAGAAGTTAATAATGGCACAAGCCTAAAGGAAGCCTGTGGGTATCTTTACAGGTGAGGATGCTTCTGCCGTGGTGTGTCAATAATGAGAAGCTTTTTAATGTCTTCGTTTGTCATTACAAATTTTTTGAGTGCCTGTTCTATTGTTGCACTGCTTTGATCCGGTGAGGCAATGATATGGACCCCGATGTCTTTGCCATGTACGAGTGAAAGCTGAAGTATATTCAGTTCGTGTTCAGGCCGCTCTATTGTCAGGGGAATGATTATTTCCGGTTTTTCACGGGGTGGAGGCAGTACAAAATCAGAAAATTCTAATAAAGGGTGACTGAGGTGATGACCGAAGTTTTGCAATAATTCATGGTGGTCTTGCAACAAAGTATCGAATGCCCGTTCTCTCCACAGGGATTGCAAATAGCCCTTACGCTGTTTTTCCTGCCAGCGTTTCTGGTTCCTGTCCGGTTTTTGTTTTTTGTAATTATGTTTAGACATCGACCTTGCTCTTCTAGTTAGTCTTCTATGAAGGAGAAGGGGGGCTTTTGTCGCTACAGTTTTTTTGCAAGGTTTGAGATGTATCTAGATCAAGAGTAAAGCTTATCCATTTGAGAACATCACTCTCAACTTTTTCAAACTCGGCTTTCGTTATACCGAGTATTTGTAAGTAAGGCTCGTCCATACGAATTTTAAGCGGGTATTTGTTTACCTCATATCTTTTTATTTCATTTTTTATATCATCCAAATAGAGGCGCACGAAAGAAACAGGATTTGGTCCTTTAATATAGTCGAGCTTTTGTATGGGAGTATCTCTTCTGTGTTCGATATTGCTGCTTTCTGGCTGAGTATCAGAAGAGCCAACCATAGCTTCGGCGTAATTGCCTGTTCCACTAAGAAAAATGATCAGACCTGTTGCAACTGCTACTTTGTTAAAGAGATGACCGGACATTGTTTTCCCCGTAGTGTTTGTTTAAATAATAAGGCGAACGTAGACATTTGTTTATATTACGTCAAGAAAATAAAGGATTGTTTTTAAGCAACTATCCGTCCCGATTTTTTGTTTTGCAGGAACGACTATAGCCATCTTTTTTGGTCGGGGTAAGCTTTATTAAGATGAGCTAAAATCCAGAACTCGTATCAGGGCGTGAGATGTCTTCGAGGAAAGGTTTTCTTTTCTGCAGTGTTCTTCATTGTTTTAAACGTGTTTTTAGTTGTTTGGATCGCTTTGTAAGGCTTCTCAGTATTAAGATCGAAATCGGCCCTTTCGAGATGACGTTCGGATATAGATAGACTTATATAAACACCGGCACTGACATCTTTGCGCTTAAATTCTTGAGCACCTTTGAAGCTTCTGTCCGCTTCAGAAATATTATTGTCTTTTTTCAGTTTTTTAAACTTTGCTTTTGTTGTGTTGATTTGTTTGTAAAAAGATTTTGTGTTCGGCTTGAAGCCAGCATTTTCGAGATGACGTTCGGCTATAGTCAAATTTATGAGAGCGAGGTCACCAACGCTTGTACGTGCCTTTTTGAAGTGTTTGTTCGCTGCAACAATATTATGGTGTTTTTGCAGTTTTTCAAATCCTGCCTTGGTCATATTAATTTGTTTGTAGAGGGTTTCTTTGTTTGGGTTAAAACCAGCTTCTTCAAGAGCTTCTTTAGCCATTCTTAGACCTATAAGGGCACTAAACCCTGAAAGGTTAAATCGCTTGTTAAGCTCTAATCCTTCGTTGGCTTCCGTTATCAATTGTTCTTTAGCCTTCGTTGGGTGAGACGAGGCTTCAGCGTAACTTCCTGTTGTCCCAAGCGCGATAAGCAAGCCTGTTGCAAAAGCGATTTTATTAAAATGACTATTAGACATCGGTATCTCCATATATTCCTGTTGATCTGCAGGATAATAGAACAGATAGCTGTATTATGTCAAGAGAATTGTTTTTAGGCAACTGTCCGCCCGGCTTTTTGGTTTGCAGGAACGGCTATAGCTATCTTTTTTGGTGGGGGTAACTTTCGTTCGTTCATGAAAGCCACAAATTCGGCTTTGTCGATACCTAGCTTTAAACGCGGGTTATGCTGCTTTTCTTCGCCGATGGTTGAGTAAACCATGCCTTTGTAGTTATGTCCCGGATAGACCAGCGTTTCATCGGGCAGAGGAAAAATTTTGGCGTGTATGCTGTCATAAAGTTTTTCAGCCGCGCCTTTTTGAAAGTCCGTGCGGCCACAAGCGCGGATAAGGAGCGTGTCGCCGGTGAAAACCGCGCCGTCTACATAATAACAAGTACAGCCATCAGTATGGCCGGGGGCAGCAATAGTTTTGACCGTGGTCGCGCCGATAGTGAGTTCTTCACCGTCTTTCAGGAATATGTCTGCGCCGTCAATGTCGTTGGCCGCGCCATAACCGATTTTCGCGCCGGTCAGGTCTTTAAGCCGTGATGCGCCGGTGATGTGGTCGGCGTGAATATGGGTCTCCAGAATATAGGTAAGGCTCACGCCCATTTCCTCGAGAAGCGTATGGTCGCGCTCTACTTGTTCCAAGACAGGGTCGATAATAACGGCCTCTTTGGAATCGTTATCAACCAGAATATAAGTCCATGTCGAACTCTCCGGGTCGTGCAGCGGACGTATTGTGTAAGTGCTCATGGCTGGAAAACTAGCACAAAAACGGCAGGAGTCCTGCTTTTATTTGTTTTTTTTAACAAGCGTATCGAGATAGTTGTTAATTTCGCTATTCGTCCAATCAAGTGGGCCAACAATTTTTCGTACCATTTCACCGTTCGGGGCAACGATAATTGTTTCGGGGTAACGCTCTGTCAGGAACAGGTCGTGCGTAATTGTCCGGTTTTCATCTAGCGTTATATAAACGGCGCCGGAATTTAGAGTTTCTTTCATAGAGGCACTTTGCTTTGCGGTAAAACGTGTGATGTCTTCGGTTTTGTTATCGCTGGAAATCGCTAATAGGATAACATCGCCTTCGTAACTTTTTATCATCTCCAGCATGTCGGGAAACTCGACAAGGCAAGGCGCGCACCATGTTGCCCAGAAATTTATAATGATAGTTTTGCCTTTTAATTCATCGATTGAATGTGTTTCTCCTTCGATGGTTTTAAAAGAAAAATCCGGGACGGCTCCTAAAGACAGAGAGGCGGGCTTGTGATCTTCGGCGGGGGCAGGGACAAATTGTGGCCCGCCATACATATCGTAAGCAAACGCCAGAGCGCAAAGAGCAACAGCGCTTATCAGAATGAGAGGGATGGCTTTCATATTGTTTTCCGGTATTTGATAAAAGTGTAGGCTCCCGCCGCAAATAAAAATTCAAAGCTGCAAAAGGTAATAAAGCTTGCGGCGGCGCTTTCTGTGAATCCGTAAGAGTGAAGTCCGACACTGAGCAAATTTACGCCGAACCACGCCATGGCGACAATGATGTTTGTGCAAACCATACCGGCGGCAAAGCCAAGCTCTCCGACAACGCCGCTCAAACGGCCATGAATGAGAAATATCAGCCATAACACAATCAGCAGCGCGCCGTTTTCCTTGGGGTCCCAGCCCCAAAAACGCCCCCATGATTGATCGGCCCAGATGCCGCCTAAAATGGTGCCGATTGCGGTAAAGAGAAGTGCAACGAATACCACGCCGCGCATATTGCGGAATAGCGCGGACAGGCGTTCTTTGTTGTCTGGTTGTGCTATGTGCTGGATCAAATAGATGTGCCCCAAAACCCCGCCAACCAGACAGACCCCATAGCCGATTGTAATGGTCACAACGTGCGTGGCCAGCCAGAAGTTCGTGTCCAGCACAGCAACCAGCATGCCCATTGTGTCGCCTTCGGCATCGAACCTCATGCCCATGAAGTGCAGGGCCGTTCCCATGGAGGCAGCGATAAGGATACCGATGCTGTTTTTAAGACGCCACTCCAGAAAAACTCCGAACAGGCAGGCGATTAAACTGACAAAAATAATAGACTCGTACAGATTGGTGACTGGCGGGCGCTGCATAATAAACATACGAACGCCCAGTCCCGTGAGGTGAAAAGCAAATCCGGCCAGAATTAACCCAAAAGCAAAGCGGCGCAGCTGTGCAGGCCAGACCATAAAGCTGGTCATTATCACGAGGAAGGCGGACAAGTAAAAAACAAAACTAATCATAAACGGTTTGGAGTGATTAAAATTGACCTCGAGCGACAATGCCCTGTTTAAGGAGCTTTGGTCTGCCATGGTAAGGGAGGCGCTTTGTAACTGCGTTGTCAGGCCATTCCATTTTTCGTTGTTGCCAGTGCGGTAAGCCTGAACAAGATCACCCCACATGTTTAGAAATTTTACACTGTCCGGTGACCCTTGACCGTGTGTTCCGATGCCCCAGGGGGAGAACCACATTTGTGCCTCCCATTGCGGAGGAATAATTTTTAAAATGGTGCTGTTCTGGTCGCTATTTATATCTCGGATATGGGCAACCAGTTGTGCCAGTGCCATATCATTTTCTGTGACTTTATAATTTTTGTCTTCGGTTCTAGCAAGTAAGTCTTTCGCCATTTGGTCGATCAGGCTTTGATGGTTGTGGAGCTTGAGGAAATTTACGTTTGTGCCCGGTTCCAGATTTGAGATCCCTGCCGGTACTCTGAAATCAGGAAATAAAAGCGATAAAGAACGCGATAGTTCTGAGAAAAGCCCTGTCTTTTTGAAAAGCTCCAAAAGCTGCTTTTGCGGCAGGCTCATTTCCTCTTCCAGCATTGTGAAGAGCGGTTGCCATGTTTTGGGGTGCGCATAAAAAGTGGCGGTTATTTCTTCGTAAGAATAGCGGTGTCCTTCGCGTTTTTTTAGCTCCAGAGCTTCTGCGACTTTGGGGTTGGGTATATTAAATATCTCGCGCTTATAGGCGTTGTCCGGATCAAGCAAGGTTTCTGCCAGCCACTCAATCGCGCTTATATCAGGCAGAGAGTCCCTGCCATTTATGATTTCAAGATAAGTCCGGGCGAATGTATCGAGCGGTTTAATTCGTCCCTGATCGAGAATCGGAATGCTGGAAAATGCGGTGAAATCATAGTTTGCAGCGCTGGCTTGCGGTGAAAAACTGGTGGCCATGATGAAGATGACAGCCATTTTGCCAATAAGCTTTGGTAGCCGGAGAATGACGTGGATCAGTAAACCAATGCACATGACGATACTGGCAATATAGGGGAACATGCGTCCGGCATTTTTAACAACGGCCAGAATTGTTGCCTCTTGCTCGCCATCCTCAATAAAGGAAGATTGGTAGAATGTGTAACCCCGGTAACGCAGAGGTTCGTTCATCTGAATGATGCTGCGCCATTCGGAATTGTTTTCGCGCAAAATGACCTTGGACTTATAACTTTTCGGCATGTCCGTGCCGGGATAGAGCTTCTTTTCAAAATCTATGAGCTCAATCTCAAAGGGCAGGGTCGTTTGTTTGCGCTGTAGCTTTATATTATAAGTCTTGTCATCAATTTCAATTTGCGGGCTGGCGGCGATAAAGTCAGTAGAGAAATGTATGCCGTCTTTTTCTGCACCTGCGCCGCTGATCCTGAATTGCACCGCACCGCGATTTAGCTCGTTTTCTTTTTCAGGAGGAATAGAAGCAATATCCATTTTGCGCGCCATACCGCGAAATTCCGTAACGACACTGGAGTCTTCTCGCTCAAATATATGACAGTTTTTACAAAGTTTTATGATTTCAATCTGTACCGGAAGGCCGGGGGCGGAAAAGACCTTTCCTACTTTTAAATGTTCCCATGGAATTGAGACAAGCGGTTGCTTGTCTTCGCGCTCTTCAACAACAAGCTCGCGCATATGATAGTCAGAGAAAAACCCGGCTTTTTCGCCCTCATAGAGCGTCATGCTACCTTCCTGCGCATGCATATAGGTAACCAGACCACCGCACAATAAAAGCAAAGCACCGATATGTGTGACAATAGTTCCCGCGTTTTGCAAGCTCCAGCGGCTGGCCAAAAAGAGCTTTGCTATCAGGCTGGTTGTTAATAGCCCCAATGTCGGCAAACCGCCGGGTAGGGGGATAAGTCCCGCCCACACAATCCATGAAGAAAAAAACATATTTTGAGCGCGGTACAGGCCGATATATTTCTGGGCCACCGTACCAACAAATAAAAGAACCATCAGCCAGATCATCGTATAAAAAACGATTTGGGGCTTGGTCAGCAATAGAGCCAGTTCTTTAGTATCTTTAATCTTTTTCATCATGTTTTGTTCTGAAAATCGGTGGACACTATAACTCTTTCAAACGGAAATCACGACTCTAATAAGGGGTTTAGTGTTGTTGGCAAGACTGGATCGTGCAGTTTGTCTTTTGGTCGTTTACAATAATGCTTAGTCTTTGAAACATTTGAATAAAATCCAATCTATTTTTTACATAACGTTAAATTTATTAGGGCAATATGATCCTTATGCAGTGATCTGCATGTTTAATGTGTGAGGAATTTATAGCGATGACGACTTTAACCCACCAATGGGATGTGACGGCTGTGCAGCCAGGTCTGGACGTTTTTCCGGAGACCGAGCGGGCGGCGCGTTCTGCCGCAAAAATGGCAGAAGACCGTGAGGATTTGGAAAAAGAGCGCGGTGGCGTGAATGTTAAGCGCAGCCGCTTTTTTGGTGAGCAGACTGACGTTAATTTTGCCAAGGGTAATGGTGATAGCCAGCTGGCGATGGCGGCGATGGCTGATATGACCGCACAGGCGTATCAACAAAATCAGGAAATTCATGATGAATTTATGAGCACAAGCAGTATAGAGCGAGAAGCTTTGCAAGATGTTCTTCTGCAATTGCAGGAGGAACAGGAGAAGTTAAAGCAGCGTTATGCTGAATTAGAGACCAATGCCTTGATGTTGTCTGATGGTGTGCATGCTTATGTCGGTGAAAATGGTCAATATGTTGATGTTAAGGGTAATGCTCTGTCTGAGGAGCAGCAGGAAGAAGCGGCAGCGCTTCATCAGGAGAAGCCTGATGCTACGACACATAAGGAAATGGGGGAGGTTGTTTCCCAGTGGACTTTGAATGGAGAACGCATAAATCAGGTAAAAGCTGGTTTGGAAATGAATAAATTGCGCGAACAGGAAGCAAATAATCTTAAGGAGCAGATGGATAGTGGAGAAATTAGCCCTGAAGAATATCAAGAGGGGATGGAAAGACTGACAAGTGAAAAACAGCAAATGCTTCAAGACATGGATCCAGAGGTAAGAGAGATGTTTGAGCAACGCGTTGGCGAATTAACTGCAGCGGATCATTCTATAGATACTCCGAAGGATGATGTTGCCTTATCCCATAATGAAGTTGAGTTTTCACTTGATGACTTGGCGGAGTCGACTCCTGGAATAGTACACCCACCGATATCGATAGCAGGGCAGGTACAGAGCCCGGTCTTTGAAAATACCGTCTCTCTTGGCTCTGTGTTTGCAGCACAAACACAGTTGGATAAGCCGGAGCAGCCTATCGTGAATAATCAGCCTAAAATAGTGGACGACAATGACAGTCCAAGTCAGTCTGCAGCCCAAGTTCAGACAAATAGTTTCTCAGTGTCTTGATTTTAAACAATTAATCGTTATTTTCTTCTCATAAAGCATAGTTCTATGATATAAAGGGTTGATCTTATTTTAATGTTAGGGAAAATTGATATCATGAAGAAACAAGTGGTTGGAGCAGCGTTGGTGTTGGCGACCTTTTTTGGCACCGTTTCTCAAGCTTCGGCGTTGACTGTGGCGCAGTTCGACACTTTGTCGTTAACTACGCAGGGGCAAGCGCTGCAGTCGATATTGAATGGGACATATAAAAATTTGCAATCCCAGAATGCAGAAGCTAATAGGCTTAGCTGTATTGCGGGGCTCTTTACTTCTGCTAGTACTGACGCTGTATCAAACGGGATCAAATATTTGTCTAAGGAAATTGAGAAAGCCCGGCAATCCAACCCCTCTATCCGGGTTGAAGACATTGTGCTTGGGGTTATGGATCGCGAATGTGCCAAGCCATCCACCAAAAAGGCCGACAAAGCACCGTCAGTGCTGGAAAAACGTGTTGCGCCCGGTTGATGGCTAACCTCTAAATTTTTCCGTTTTATAGAAAAAGAACTTTACATACCGTTGCCTCTGTTCTATCAGGGTGGGGTTCAAACTTTTTGATATTAACGGGAAACGGGAGGATTCTATTATGGGGAAATTTAATAAAACATTGGCGGCGCTTGCTTTTACGGCCACAACACTATTTGGCGGATCCGCTATGGCGCAAGAGGCAACGGAAGCACCAAAGCCACAAGTCTTTACAGCTGAAGAAGTTATAAGTGTCACGGCTTCGTTCAATCTTCGTAATTGCACGATGAAGGCCGAAAACGCTGTGCACGAGAAGTACAAGGTCGGGAAATTAACCGATGGGCAAGCGTGGGCAGAGTACGATAAAAAAATAGATCAATGTGAAAAGGCCATAGGCATGACCATGGACGAGAGCGCTGATTTGTCTAAGGCTCTGGTTGAAAAATATGGTGAGGTGGGTTTAGACAGGGTTCTTATAGAGTCTCGCCCTTTGTTTACACATCCTGCCCCTTATTAAGGAGTTTTAGTCATGAATAAATCAATGAATATATTGGGTTCTTTGCTTCTGAGTGCCAGCTTTCTTGTATCAGCAAACGCCTTTGCCGAGGAAGCTGAAACGGCAGCACCACCGACAACTCTTACGATGGAAGAGCTAGAAGGTGTTATGAAAGAGGTGAAATTGCTGGAATGCATCAATCCGCGCGCTGTGTTTCTTCAACAGCAAAACCTGGAGGAAGAGGAGTTCAAAAGATTGGGCGCTGCAATGGTAAAAGGTTGCGAAGATGAAACCGGCTATACGAGAGTGGAGGGCAAAGACTTGTTTGAAACGCTTGTAAAGAAGTTTGGCAGTGTAGAAAAACTGGGCGAAGCCATGAGAAACTCCCGCGATAAACACAAGGAATTAATGAATAAGCAGCCGCCACCACCTATGTGAGTGTAATTAGCTGTAAAATTGGAAAATTTTAGGAAGGGCGGCGCTGTATAGGCGCCGCTTTTTATTTACAGAATTATTCTTGACGAGTGCCGTTTGTTGCCATATAAAGGTCTTTGATTTCATAATATTAACAAAACAATGAGGATTAAAGCCATGAATAAATCAATGAAGGCACTGACGATGACGTTTCTGGGGCTGGGCTTGTTTTTAGCCGCGCCATCTTTCGCAGAGGAAGCTACAGCACCGGAAACCCAGACTTTTACGGCTGAAGAGGTTGCTAGCGCCAAGCGTGCGACTAACCTTAATAATTGTAAGGCGATATCCCTTATGGACTCTTTTCTGAGTGAAAGGAAGAGGTCAGTAGCGCAGGATATGGAAGCCGAGGTTCTCGCTTGCGAAGAGTCTACAGGCATAACCTCGAAAGTAGCCGATAGTTTTATGGACGGACTAAGAACAAAATACGGCGAGAACTTTCCTGCGGTTGAGCAGAACTCTGCTCCGTTGTTTGGTATTTTCAAACCTCAATAAGAGCGATTAAACTCATGAGCAAGCCTGTAAAATTTTTGACCCCGTTGTTTTTAGGTGTGAGCCTGTTTTTAGCAGATCCGTCTTTTGCAGAGGAAACGCGGACTTTTACAAAGGCAGAGGCGCGGGACTATCTGAGCCTTGAACGAAGGGCGGATTGCATCGTGGGGGCGGTAACGCCTTCTGCCTGGCTCCGTAAATTCAAGGTTCTTTCAGAGGAAGGGTATAGTGATGTTTATGCCGATGCCGAAAAAGAATGTGGTTCTATCTATGGCATCACAAAAGAGCAGGCGCAGGAGTTTTCAAATTCATTGCACAAAAAATACGGTACTGAAAATCTGGAAGCTGTTGTTCAAAATTCAGGGCAAATATTGAGAGATTTAAGGTACCGGCGTTAGAGAGAATGAGGATTAAAACCATGAATAAACCGATGAATGTACTGACACCTATGTTTTTAGGTCTTAGCCTGTTTTTAGCCGCACCGTCTTTTGCAGAGGACGCTAACACGTCGGAAAACAGGGTTTTTTCGGAAGAAGAAATAGAAAAAGTTGTAAAGAAAACTAATCTGGCCCATTGCATAAAGGTGGGGAAACTTTCAGTTGGGCTAGCAGCAATAGAAACATCTCCTTCGCAGAAAGAATTTCAGGTGCAGATAGAAAGTATGATGAAAGGTTGTGAGGTAAAGGTCGACTATACAAGAGCACAACACAAGGAATTTAAAGAATTACTTTCTAAAAAATATGGCAGTAAAGAAAACCAAAATAAAGTTTTCTCAAATTCTTATGAGATGTTGATCGAGGCAGTAGAGAGTCAACAGTTGCAACCCAAACCTCAATAAGAACGATTAACCGCGAAACTAAAAAGGGATAAATGCTATGCATAAATCAGTGAATGCGCTCACCTCCATATTTTTGAGTCTCGGCTTGTTTTTAGTAGCGCCGTCTTTTGCGGAGGAAGTAAAAACACCGGAAACTCCGACTTTTACGGCTGAAGAAATACAGGAGCTTGCGAAAGCCATACGTCACAGACAATGCCGCATTGCTTCTAAAGTGATGAGGCAAAGCTGGAAAGACTGCGACAAGAAAATAGAGTATACATTTGAACAGTCTAAGAACTTTGATGGGGCGATGAAAGAAAGATATGGAGGAACAGGAGCATTGGATAGAATTTTGCTAAATTCGCTTCCCAAGGTTAATGAAGAAATTGAACGTCAAAAATTACAGCGGTCGCAGCCAAAACCTCAATAAGCGCGATTAACTGCAAAAGCGGCGAGATCATGGAGGGCAGTGCAAAGAGCGCTGCCTTTTTCTTTGGGGGGCAGGGAGGCGGTTGCCTTATCCGCATAGTCACGCGCCATTTTCATGCCGGCATTCAGGGTGTCATATTTTTCGAACAAAGCTTGTGCCTGCGTTAGATCATCCTCTGTCTGTTCTTTATCGCTGATCGTACGTTGCCAGAAGGCGCGCTCTTCTTCATCGGCTTTTTCAAGTGCCAAAATAATCGGCGCGGTCATTTTACCTTCGCGGAAATCATCGCCCACGGTTTTGCCGAGCGTTTCCTGATCGGCGTTATAGTCCAGCACATCATCGGCAATCTGAAAGGCTATGCCGAGATTTAGGCCGTAATTATGCAGGGCTTGCTGTGTTGTTGTGTCTTGCTCTGCAACCACCGGGCCGATCTCGCAAGCGGCGGCGAACAGCACGGCTGTTTTGGCGCTGATGACTTGCAGGTATTCATCCATCGTGGTTTTAAGATTTCCTGCGGTGGTGAGCTGCATGACCTCGCCTTCGGCAATAATGGCCGAAGCATCGGAAAGGATACGCAGTGTTTCCAGCGAACCGTCAGCGACCATGAGCTGAAAGGCGCGGGAAAATAGGAAGTCACCGACAAGAACGGTGGCCTGATTACCAAATACAAGGTTAGCCGCTTGTTTGCCGCGCCGCTCTGCGCTGCCGTCCACCACATCGTCATGCAGCAATGTGGCGGTATGGATAAACTCTACGGACGCCGCCAGCCCGTGAGCGCGGTTCATGTTGCCATCGAAAAGCTGTGCGCAGGCGAGGGTGAGCAAAGGCCGGATACGCTTGCCGCCGGATGCGATGAGATACCCCGCGAGTTGCGGGATCATCGGCACATCGGACTGCATATTGCCGATAATCAGCTCGTTAACCTTGAGCATATCATCGCCCAGCAGATCGGATAGCCGGTCGAGCGGGGCCGTGCGCGTGTCTGTATCCTGTTGTACTGCTTGTGTTGCCATGCTATTGGATTAGCCCAATTGATGAATAAGAGCAAGTATTCTTAATGGTCGAACCCGTTGAAATATATCTACTGAATAAGAAAGTCAGGCTATTGCAGCCGGAGAAGGGCTTTCGTCCCGGGCTGGATAGCGTGATGCTGGCCGCGAGTTGCCCGGTACAAGCAGGGCAGAGCGTTCTGGATATGGGCTGCGGGGTTGGTGGTGCGGCCTTTTGTTTGCTTTACCGTGTGCCGAAAATTCATTTGACTGGTGTTGATGTTCAGGAAGACTATATTGCGCTGGCAGAGCGAAACGTTTCATTGAATGAAGCAGACAGTCGCGCAGAGTTTGTTTGTAGCGATATTTGTGATTTTAAAGCAGAAGAGCGTTTCGATCATATCATTTGTAATCCGCCGTTTCTGGAATCCGGGCAGCATATAGCCTCACCTGATGAGGGGCTTGCCGTGGCGCGGGGGCATAATGAAGAACTATCTCTCAAAGACTGGATTGATGCCGGGTTTCACAATCTTAAACCGGGCGGTAGCCTGAGCATGATTCACCGGGCAGATAGTATTGACCGCATTATCCGGGGCATGGGGAAGCGTTTTGGCGCGATAGAAATTATTCCGCTCTGGCCGAAAGTGGGCATGAAGTCCAAGCGTGTGATTGTGCGGGCACTCAAAGACCGTAAAACACCGGCAAGCATCCATGCCGGGCTGGTTTTACATGAAACGGACGGTGAATATACAAGCGCTGCCGATAAAGTCTTGCGTGATGCAGAACCTCTTGTATAGTAAGCGCCATGAACGAACATATTGAAAAAGCTGTTAAATTTGTAAAATCTCTGCCGCTCATTGGTGACTGGCTGGAAAAACACCCAAAGGTGAGCGTTATTCGCTTTTCCGGGGTTATTGCCGATGCGGGTGTGCGCAAGCAGGGCATCAGCCATCACCGTTTTGCCAAAGTCATTGAAAAAGCCTTTGGTAAGGCGGACAAGGCCGTGGTGCTGGTGATAAATTCACCCGGCGGTTCTCCGGCTCAGACCTCGATGATTGCCAATCATGTCCGGCAACTGGCGGAAGAAAAAGAGCTTCCTGTTTATGCTTTTGTAGAGGACGTGGCGGCATCGGGCGGGTATTGGCTTGCTTGTGCTGCTGATGAAATTTATACGCAGGAGACTTCTGTTGTAGGCTCAATCGGGGTTATCTCTGCCAGTTTCGGCTTTGAGGATTTCATAGAAAAGCACGGCATTAACCGCCGCGTTCATACATCGGGCAAAGAAAAATCTTTCCTTGATCCTTTTGTGCCGGAAAAGCCGGGAGATATTACAAGATTGAAATCTATTCAGAAAGAAATGCATACGTCCTTTAAAGACTGGGTCAATCAGCGACGTGGCGAAAAGCTCAATGGCGCAGACAAGGACTTGTTTGAAGGCCAGTTCTGGACGGCCGCGCCCGCGCAGGAACACGGCATTATTGACGGCGTTTCTGATATGCGCCCCCTCATGCGTGAAAAATACGGCGATGACGTTAAGTTTATAGATTTGACTCCGGAACGAAAAATACCGTTGCTCGGTGCTTTGAGTGCAAAGCTTGAAATGCAGGGCGGTTTGGCCGATGAAGTTCTCGATACGTTGGAAAATCGCGCGCTCTGGTCACGTTACGGTTTGTAGAGTTATTGCCCGCCGGGGATGAAGCCCCTGAGTTTTTTAAGTACCTCGTTGCCTTTATTTTTCAGGATTTGCTTGCCGATACCCTTTAGACCATCATCCATATGACAGGGGTTGGTTTTAATATCAATTTTTGTATGATTAACAGTCACTGAACTCTCACCCGGGGGCACGTTTATAATATCGTAATTTTTGTCAATGCTGTTCCAACGTATGACAGCATTACCTTCCGGCACGCCGTGTTCTTTTAGCCTTGCCATGATAGCATTGAATTGCGAGCGCTCAAGGCTGTTATAAACAAAGACAGGTTGCGTTTCACCTTCGTTATAGAGGACGCCCTGGACGCCATTATCGAAGGAATACACTCTTTGGGAGAATGTGGTGGGGTATAGCACCATATTACCAAAGTCCTTTGTGAGCTTTAGTTGTTCGGCAGCGCTTTTATTAGGCATCCATGCAAGAGTGCCTTTATATTTTTCCAGATCTTGTTGGACTTCTCTGAATATGCGACCGTTTCTTTTGCTGGCTTCTGTGCCATCACCGCAAGCTTTAACGGCGGCCTCTGCAATTTCGGTACGGGCGGCATCAAGTTCATCGCCATAGACGTTAGCATCATAAGCATAATGCACGCCGGCGGCGATACCAAATACGGCAACAATGCCGATGGCGGCTCTGCCCAAAGGACTATTCAGCATTTCTGCGGCTACAAAAGCTCCAAAAAGATCATCTAACATGTTACAGGTTCCTTTAAATTATATGCCGCTAAAACGTGTAATTACTTGACTGAGGTATGCTGGGATAGTGTCAGGTTTGTTTTCGTGTTTGGCCAGCATGGCATCTTTGACACCTTCCTTCTTGGGCTGAACATAAAATAGAGCCTGTTTTGGCGTATCTCCCTTAAACTCTGCGTGGACGAATGCGGCTTTTAGCTTTTCGCTATCACTGCGAGGCTTTAAAATAATTTCAATATGTTTGGCCTGATCCCACATAGCGGCAATCTTTTCCGGGGAGTCTGTTTCACAGATCATGTTGTCTTCGTTGAAGGCGTCACAGCAAATATTCATGAGTCCTTCATCATAAACTGGAGATAGCTTAAGACTACTATAGGCTTTAATGCTCAGCTTAAAGTCTGCACCAAAACTTTTTTCAACGGCTTCTTTAAAATTACGTGTTAGATCGACAAATTGTTCTGCAGAAATGTCTTTCTTCGGGTTTTCTATAGTCCAGCGTTCCATGACACTTCTCCTCTAAATTCGAAATTTGGAGGAGGATACGACACAGCCAAGCAATATGTCAAACTTTTTCTTTCTTCATACGATAAATCGTCAAAGCATTGGCAGAGAGGAATAATATCTCTAGCATCGTGCCACCGATGGAGAGTTGAAGGGCGTTATAGATGAGCCACAAAGCCGTTCCGGCAAACAGGAACAGCCTCATTTTTAAACCCGACAAAAAGAACATCGCATAAGTGCCACCCAGACCTGCGGCGATGGGGAGGCAATCGACAATAGTTTCAACAGAAAGCAAAAGAGGCGCGTAGGACAGGAAAAATAGCGGTGCGAGCGGCTTTGCCCAATGCTTGATGGTCAGGAAAGCGCGGATGCTGGCAATGGCCGCTGCCCCGGCTCCGGCATAAGCGCCTAGTAACAAGAGGTGCAGCGCTAAAATAAACCCGGCCATGCCGAGAAAAAATTTCAGGTGAACATCGCTTTTTGACAGATAGCCGGACAGGCCGCAAAGAAAGCACAATATGCCCAGGCCTTGAATGAAATAGATATTCTCAAGCAAAAGCATGCTTCTTATTTTTCCATCAAGGCCATTTCCTTACGCATATATTCAGCGACATTATCCATGACAATGCGTTCCTGTTTCATGGTGTTGCGGTGGCGCACGGTGACGGTCTGGTCTTCGATTGTGTCGTTATCAATCGTAAAACAGAATGGCGTGCCGATTTCATCTTGCCGGGCGTAGCGCTTGCCGATGTTCTGTTTGATGTCCAGATCAACCGGGAAATCTTCGCGCAGTTCCATATAGAGCTTTGTTGCTAGTGGTACATGCTCTTCCTTGGCAGTCAAAGGCAGGATGGCCGCTTTCTTTGGCGCAACGGAAGGGTGGAAGTTTAAATAAACGCCACTGGGCCGGTTTGGATCGGGCGTGTAAGCTTCGCAAATGAGCGCGAGAACGCCGCGTGTTAGTCCTGCCGCCGGTTCGATGACATGCGGAACATAGCGTTCATTGTCACGCGCCGGATCAAGATAGTCCAGCTTTTGGCCGGAGGCTTCTGCGTGGGCTTTTAGGTCAAAGTCGCAGCGGTGCGCCACACCTTCAAGCTCACCAAAGCCGGGCGCGGTGAAGGGGAAGCGGTACTCAATGTCGGCCGTGCCCAGACCTTCTTTGGCGTAATGTGAAAGCTCGTCTTTGTCGTGATCGCGTTTGATGAGGTTGCTTCCGGCAAGGCCGATCGATTCCCAGAATTTCATACGTTCTTCGAACCAGAAATCGTGCCATTTTTTGACTTCGTCAGGATGGCAGAACCATTCCATTTCCATTTGCTCAAATTCGCGGGAGCGGAAAATGAAGTTACGCGGTGTAACCTCGTTACGGAAGGCCTTACCGATTTGGGCAATCCCGAACGGCATCCGTACGCGCGAGCTGTCTACCACGTTTTTGAAATTGAGAAAAATTCCCTGCGCTGTTTCCGGGCGGAGATAGGCTTTGTTGTCTTCACTCGCCGTTGCCCCGACATGGGTGTCGAACATGAGATTGAATTCTTTTGGTTCGGTCAGGGTGCCTTTTTCTTTGGTGTCAGGCGCGATAATTTTTTCGTAGTCTTTGGTGTCAAGACTCACAAGCGTTTCAATTTTGTAATTTTCTTTAGACCCTTTACCGATTTTTTTGATGCGTTTGTCTATTTCTGTGGCTTCAGCATCTTCATGCAGGGCGAGCCAGGCACCATCACCGTCATTAGGGATCAGAACAATCAAATGGTCAGCACGGTATCTTTTCTTGGTTTCTTTACAATCCACCATAGGGTCACTAAAGCCGCCAACATGCCCTGAAGCTTCCCATGCTTTCGGGTTCTGGATGATGGAGCTGTCCAGCCCGACAATTTGCAGTGGCTCTCCGTCCGGGCCGATTGGCGGAGTGGTGACCATTTGTTTCCACCATAAATCGCGCAGATTGTTCTTTAGCTCCACGCCCAGAGGGCCGTAATCCCAAAATCCGTTAATGCCGCCGTAAATATCAGAAGCCGGGAAGACAAAGCCGCGTCTTTTACACAGGGCAACAATGTCTTTCATATCAACTGTTTCGTTATTCTCGTCTGGCATGTTCGGGCTTTCTGCTTGTTTGGGCTGAGACATGAAATATTACCTTTTTACTGTTCTTATGTGATTAAGGTATAACGCGGCTATGCCACATAAGTAAATACCGGATGAGAGGGCACTCATCCGGTATTTATACGCAAAAGTGAAGGGTTCGCGTATTTAGATCTTTTGGTCAGTAGCGAAGACAGTATCGCACCATGTTTGAACTTTGCCGGAGCGATACGTATCACGGGCATAGGCTTCGCACAGAACGCGCCCGCCGCTTTGCCCGTTGATGGAAATGTCATGTTCCCAGTAATTCAGGCCAAAAGTCTTGGCGCAGAAATCCCAGTTATTGACAGCAGAAACATTGATGAAGCCCGCTTTTATGGGACGGGTTTCTATGGCTTCCCCGCCGTTAAGCTTGGCTTGTACGAAATCTTTACATTGCCTTATTCTATATTTTGTATCTTGTGGAGCTTTGCTTTGGTTGCCTGCGTAATAGTAATAGACCAGCTCATATTTAAATTCTTCCTGCTTAATAACGACAAGTACGCCCAGAAGGCTTAAGACAAGAACAAAGCTTGCCAGACGCCAGTTCTTGGTTAGCGTATAAAGGCCGTCACCCCAAATCTTCCCGATAAGGAGGATGGCAATAACCGCAAATCCGACTGCTATGTATATTCCGTAACTTTCTAACATAATTTAATTTTACATATAAAATCGTTGAAAAACAGTTATTTATTACTAGATCTTGAATAGAAGTTTTTTATTATTTGTATAAAAATTGATATGGTTTCTCTTATGATTCAAATAAAACAGGCAAAAAACTCAGATGTTCGGGCCCTTTGCGGTCTGGTTGAGCACAAGGATTCGGGCTATTTTGAGCGCTGCCTGGAAGAACAGAAAGAGGGCAGGCGGCAGGTCTTTATTGCACAAACTGATAAAGGTGTGGGCTATGGGGTGCTGAACTGGTCACCACAATATGCTCTTTATAAGAGGCTTGGTATCCCGGAAATTCAGGATTTGAACGTTATTTCGGTGGCCCGGCGGCAGGGAGTAGCGACGGCCATGATAGAGTATTGCGAAAATCTGGTGGTCGAGGCGGGCTGTGAACATATAGGTATCAGCGTCGCTCTTTATAAAGATTATGGCCCGGCACAGCGTTTGTACGCGAAGCTGGGTTATTTACCAGATGGCAACGGTGTGACCTATGACCGGGAGGCAGTTAGCCCCGGTGAGATTCGCCCGGTCGATGATGATTTGTGCCTTATGATGATAAAGGCGCTTTAAAGATTTCATTTTTGCTGGAAATGAAGTGTAACAAACGCTAATCTGTGACTCGCTTCAGAGAATAAAAATCAACGGGGAATGAATGATGCCTGATAAATGGGTCTATAGCTTTGGTGGTGATCTTACCGAAGGACGAGCGGACATGCGCGAGCTTTTGGGGGGCAAGGGGGCCAACCTTGCGGAGATGTCATCTATCGGCTTGCCGGTGCCGGCGGGCTTTACGATAACCACGGAAGTTTGCACTCATTATTACGGTAACGAAAATACTTATCCCGACAGTTTGAAAAAAGAAGTGCTTGAGGCGATTAAGCTGCTGGAAAAGGAAATGGGTGCGGGGTTTGGCGATATTGAGAATCCGCTTCTTGTTTCGGTGCGTTCCGGGGCGCGGGTGTCGATGCCGGGGATGATGGATACGGTTCTTAATCTTGGCCTGAACGATGAAACGGTCGAAGGTCTTGCGAAGAAGTCAGGCGATGCGCGTTTTGCGTGGGACAGTTACCGCCGCTTTATTATGATGTATGGCGATGTTGTGCTCGGCGTTGCGCACCATGATTTTGAAGATATTCTCGATAGCCACAAGCGCGATGAAGATATAACAAAAGATACTGACGTCACCGCGGAAGGCTGGAAAGGCGTTGTTGCTGAATTCAAAGAGCTGGTTGAGCGCGAGCTAGGTGCGCCGTTCCCTGATGCGCCGGAAGAGCAATTGTGGGGCGCGATTGGTGCGGTGTTTGGTTCATGGATGGTGCCGCGTGCTATGACGTATCGCACGATCCACGATATTCCGCATGATTGGGGTACGGCTGTGAATGTGCAGGCGATGGTCTTTGGTAATATGGGCGAAGACTGTGCCACCGGCGTGGCCTTTACACGCGATCCGGCCAATGGCGAGAATTATTTTTACGGTGAATATCTGGTCAATGCGCAGGGCGAAGATGTCGTTGCCGGTATCCGCACGCCGCAATCGCTTACTATTCAGGGCAAGGAGAAAGAAGGCAGCAGACTTCCGGCGATGGAAGAAATAATGCCGGAAGTTTTTTGCCAGCTTAATGATGTGCGTCATAAACTGGAAAAGCATTATCAGGACATGCAGGACATCGAATTTACGGTGCAGCAGGGCAAGCTTTATATGCTGCAAACACGGTCTGGTAAGCGCACCACAGCGGCGGCGCTTAAGATTGCTGTCGATATGGTGGATGAGGGACTTATTACGCAGGAAGAGGCGTTACTGCGGGTTGATCCGCAAGCCCTTGACCAGCTCTTACATCCGACGCTTGATCCGATGGCGCATAAAAATGTGCTCACCAAGGGACTTCCGGCTTCTCCGGGTGCGGCTTGCGGCGCGGTTTATTTTAGTGCGGATGATGCTGAAACCAAGGCAGGCGAAGGAATAAAAGTTATTCTTTGTCGCCGGGAAACCAGCCCGGAAGATATTCACGGTATGCATGCGGCGGAAGGTATCCTGACGTCGCGCGGGGGGATGACTTCTCATGCTGCTGTTGTGGCGCGGGGGATGGGCCGTCCTTGTGTTGCCGGCGCTGGAAGTATTCAGATGGATTATGAAGAAAAGAAAATGATCATCGGTGAGGCCGAGATTAAAGAAGGCGACATTGTCACCATTGATGGTACAACTGGTGAAGCCATGCTGGGCGAGGTGCCGACGATCCAGCCGCAACTCTCCGATGATTTTAACACCATTATGGGCTGGGCCGATGAGCATCGCCGTATGACTGTGCGTGCCAATGCTGAAACGCCGCTCGATGCTGAAACGGCGAAAAAATTCGGTGCGGCGGGGATTGGTCTGTGCCGTACTGAGCATATGTTTTTTGATCCGAAGCGTATCCAGAATGTGCGCGAGATGATTTTCTCGACCAACGCGCAATATCGTCGTGATGCTCTTGATAAGCTGCTTCCGGCGCAGCGTGAGGACTTTATCGCGTTATTTAAAATTATGGAGGGTCTGCCGATTACGATCCGGCTCCTTGATCCGCCGCTCCATGAGTTTTTACCTCATAGTGAGGAAGATATTCAGAATTTTGCCGATACGGCCGGTTTTGAAACGGAAAAAGTGCGCCGCCGTTTGGGGGAGTTGCATGAAATAAATCCGATGCTGGGACATCGCGGTTGTCGCCTTGGTGTGACCTACCCGGAAATTTATGAGATGCAGGCGCGGGCGATTATTGAGGCCGCGATTGAGGTACAGGGCGCAATCCCGGAAATTATGATTCCGCTCGTGGCAACGCGTAAGGAGCTCGCTCTGATGAAAACGCTGGTTGAAGACACGGCCAAGGAGGTCTTCACGGAAAAGAATGCTACGGTTGAATATACCATTGGCACGATGATTGAGTTGCCGCGTGCGGCGCTGACGGCTGATGATATTGCAGAGGAAGCCGCGTTCTTTAGTTTTGGCACGAATGATTTAACCCAGACGGCGTTGGGACTTTCGCGCGATGACTCGGCCAACTTTATGCCTGACTATATCCGCGAGGGTATTTTTGCTAAAGATCCGTTTGCGACGCTTGATCGCGAAGGTGTTGGGCAGCTTGTTCAAATGGCTGCGGATAAGGGGCGTAGCGCAAGGCCGGATATAAAACTCGGTATCTGCGGTGAGCATGGCGGCGACCCTTCTTCGATAGAATTTTGTGAGGATGTCGGGTTGGACTACGTGTCCTGTTCGCCTTATCGTGTGCCTATCGCAAGGCTTGCTGCGGCACAGGCCAGTATAAAATCAGGCAGGCGCCTGGGAAAGTCGCAAACGCAGCCTGAAAGGAGGGCTGCTTAAAATGACCAAAGAAAAAACAGAAAAGAAAAAAGACGGCGTGACATTTGATATGTATCACTTTTTTAGCCGCAAGGATGTAATCCTGGCGGTGCTGGTGATACTCGCATTTTTACTTTATGCGCTATCCTTGTTTTTTATGGGTGAGAAGGTTGTTTAAGCTGCTCTTTTGAGTAAATACGTTCCATTTCCTCTGCGGCTTTAACAGCAGCATTGGAAAGGTGGGCGTTTCTTTTGGAATCGCTGTTCCCAACCATTAAAGCAAGGAAAGCTGGCAAGACGGGCTGTGCGAATAAAAGGCCGTATCCAATAAACCCCACTCCCATAAAGTTTTTATTTTCCCAGTGTTTCTTAAGGTTCAAGTCTTGAGGGTTAATTTCCCGGACGTCCTGAAGCTGGTTCTCTATATCTCTGAGGTGTTTTTTTGCTTCGGGAGCCATATCTTTTGTTACTTCATTGAAAATCTTGGCAAGGTGTAGGCTATTCTTTCTTTTTTGATAGGTGTCATACATAAAGACAGCATCAATGATGATGGGGGCAACCCATGGGTTGGGAACAAGAGCGGCAGAACCAACGCCAGCGACAAGGCCAAAGAGTACCGTTAGCAAGCTTCTTTTAGAATCTTTCCGTACATATTGATAAACATCGGAGGTCGTGCGGTAAGCTTGTTGTAGTGAGTTTTGTCCCTGTTGCTCTTCATTCATAGTCTTTTCTCCGTTATGTAATCAGAGGTTTTTAGCAGATAACAATATCCTGCGCAAGTTTTCCGGTGTCTGCGTCTTTGAGCAGGGCCAGCCCTAAATTACCGCAGTGGGAGCGCATTTCACCGACAAGCCTGTCGTCTACTTTAATGTCTGTGCCGGAAGGCGGTAGTTGTTGTCCCTTGACGACATAAAGATGTTTTTTGGCAAGGCCACGGTGATACATGCGGGCGGTGAGTTCCTGCCCGACATAGCAGCCTTTTTCAAAGGAAACGCCGTGAAGTTTGTCAATGTTGCACTCCAGAAGAGTTGATTTTTCGGGGATCATATCACGACTACCGTCTGGAATGCCGAGGCTGATACGGTGCCTGTCCCACTCTTCCTGACGATGCTGCTTTAGGGCACCGGGTTTTTCAAAAGAGCGTCCGCCCATTTCCGGGTGGCGGGAATCTGTATATTGGGGCGCATAACTAGCGTCAAACACGGCATAAACATCATTATGCTCTTCAACTGAAATCTTCACTTTTGTGCGTAACTTATAGAGATTAAAGCGTTTACATAGATCTTGCGCGCGTTCTCCGCCTTCGCAGTCGAGCAGTAAAAAGCCACCCCCTTCCAGCACAAAAAAATCGTGCAGGAACTTTCCTTGCGGGGTGAGCAGGCAGGCATAAATAGCGTTTTGCTTTTTTAGAAGTTCAATGTCATTGCTTATTAAATTCTGTAAGAACTCATAGCGATCTTCGCCTTCAATATGAATGAGGCCTCGGTTCGGTAATTTTACAAAAAATTTATTCATGTTCATTTGTGTTTGCCGTGGTAAAAAACAGTATGAATGTTCTTTTTATCACATCAAACCGTTTGGGCGATGCTGTTTTATCAACGGGGTTGCTGGATTATATAATTCAAACACACCCGGATGCTAGTATTACTGTTGCCTGTGGTCATTTACCGGCTAGTTTGTTTGAAGGAGTGCCTAGTTTGAATCGGGTTATAGCCTTTAAAAAACAAAAGCACCATAAACATTGGTTTGATTTGTGGCGACAGGTTATCGGCACTAAATGGGACATTGTAGTTGATTTGCGCGACAGCGCCGTTTCGCGGCTAATCTGTGCAAAGCAGCGTCATATATTCTCCAAACATATTGATAAAAGCCAGCATAAGGTACAGCAAATTGCCGCTGTGATGGGGCTGGAAGCTCTTCCTGCTCCTTGTGTCTGGGTAACAGATGTGCAGCAAAAGAGAGCAAAAGAGTTAATCCCTGAGAGAGTCCCTGTGTTGGCCGTTGGCCCTACGGCGAACTGGATTGGTAAAACATGGGCGGCGGAGCGTTTCATTGAAGTCGTAGAATTTATTACTGCGCCGGACGGTATTTTGCCCGGCGCGCGTGTCGCGGTGTTTGCTGCGCCGGGGGAAGAGGAGGATGCTTATAAAGTCCTGAATGCCGTACCGCAGGAGCGTCAAATAGATGTCATCGCTAAAACTGATCCGGGCACAGCAGTGGCTTCCCTGCAGCGCTGTGGTTTTTATATCGGTAATGATTCCGGCTTGATGCATTGCGCGGCTGCGGCAGGTGTGCCGACGGTTGGGCTTTTTGGCCCGAGTTATCCGCATTTATACGGGCCGTGGGGGAAACATACGGCTTTTGTTCGCACACCGGAGAGCTTTGATCAATTGATTGATTTTGCGGGCTATACGCCGCAAACGCTGGACCACAGTTTAATGGGGTCTTTGACAACGGAAAATGTCATATCTGCGATTAAAGATTTTTGGAAAAATCACCAGTTGTAACGAAGACCGACGTGAAGTGACTGCGATTCATCATTGACCTCGTTTAGACGTATTGTTGGTGAGGCGCCGGTGGTTAAAAATGTCTGGTCAGTACCATCTTCAGCAGTGCGCTTTTGATACATGGCATCGACGGTTAAAGCGTAATCCTTTCCGAGAGCGTAGGCATATTCGGCATTGAGCAAAATACCGTCGCCATCGGCTTCATGGACAAAGCTCGGGTCTTGCCTAAATCCTGCGCGTAAATTCCAGACGGCTTCGCCGTAATAAGTCAGGTCATGATATTCGCCGCGCAGGCGTAGCATATTTTTTTTGCCGGCAAATTCGGTCTCAAGACCTATAAACGGCCCGTACCATTCCGCTATATATTTCGAATCAACCCCTCCGAAGGGGCCGGTCGCTGGTATTGTCTGGTTGCCGCCGGTAACATTATAAGTGTGCTGGTCCCATCCAAAGCCGATCAGAGGGGTTAGGCTTATCGTAGGGGCAGGGTCGTTCAAAGCTTCTCTTAGAGCGCGCGCGCGTTTTGCTCGTCCTCTTGCCGTTTTTGGTCTTCTGGAGGTCAGGATGGCTCTCGCTTTTTGGCTTGAGCCTGACACTTGAATTTTGTAGCCGACGGCAGTGGAAAGCCCGATGGTGGAGCCGGTGCTGGCGCTATTGTTGGAGCGCGAAAACTCAAGCGTGCGGTTATCTCCGTTAAAATCAGAGTCCTGATTATCTCCGCCGACTGTGATTCCGCCGGTGATTCCGGCCTCCATGTGGAAGCCGCCATCAATAATAGGGGTTTCCACAGGCACGACATGCCGGACTTTGCCTTTTAATTCAAGTACGGTGACATCTTCCCATGTAAGTTCGGAGAGAATATTCGGTGTGGCCGTGCCCGTAATATCAGATGCGATGTTCCAGTCAAAATCATTGCGGCGTATTCCGGCGCTGACAGACCATGTTGTTTCTCCTCTGGTCAGGAAGGGCTGGAATGTTTTTGTCGCGCTGGATTGCGCAAATGCCGTGTTTGCCGTTATTAAAAGCAGGATGATGGCAGCATAAATGTGTTTGATTTTAATCATCGTGCTTTAATTCCAGTTATATCGCAGTCCTACATGCAGGGACAGCGATTCATCGTTCACTTCATTTAGGCGGTTTGTGATAATGCCGCCACTCTTTAAAAGTATCTCTCTCGTGCCGGGGTCGGTGTCGCGGCTGCGGTGTGTCGCATCAATGGTTAGGGCATAATCATGAGCAAGGGCATAGGCATATTCAGCATTGAGTAAAATGCCGGTTCCGTCGGCATCGTCATCTACTCTTCTGACTGTGCTGGTTGGAGCATTGTCTTTTTCCGTGCCTGAAAAAGTGAGGTCATGTAGCTCTCCGCGCAGGCGCAGCATGTTCTTTCTGGTTTTTAATTCTGTTTCCAGACCGATGAAAGGGCCATACCAGTTCGCTGTGAGATCAAAATCAAAATCCCTTGGTCCTGTGTTAGGAAAGAGTTCAAAGCCGTCTTCAACATGATAGTTTTGCTGGTCTATTGCGTAACCGACAAGGGGGGTAAGGCTGATATGAGGGCCTGATGTATGCAGCGCCTCATTTAAGGCCTTTCTCTTTCTGGCCCTGCCTCTTGTTGTCCTTGGCGTTGCAGAGCTCATAATTCTTCTTGCTTTGGCACCGGGGGTGCCGGTCAGGTTTATTTTATATCCAATTGCTGCCGCGCCACCAATGGTATCACCGCCGTTGTTTTTGGATGTTTGGCGAAAGGTTTCTAGTGTTCTGTTGTCTCCGGCATAACCTGACCCTTGCTCTGTGCCGTTGATAATAAGTCCGCCGGTTATTTCTGCTTCGAGCTGTATGCCGCCTTTAATAAAATAAATATCAGCTGGTCTTACATGTTTAACCTTGGCTTTTAATTCGAGTGTCTGGGTGTTTTTGAACTCTTCTTCAAAGGAAATGTTAGGTGTTGCTGTGCCTGTAATATCGGAGGCAGCGTTGAAATCAAATTTGTTCTGGCGATACCCGGTGCTCACCGACCATGTTGTTTCGCTTCTGGTCAGGAAAGGTTCGAATTGTCTTTTTGTGTGTTTGCTTTGCGCATAAGACTCCGCTGCTCCCTGTGCTAAAAGCAAGACAGAGAGCAGGAAGGCAAGAGAAAAAACTATATATCTAGGCATAAAGTTTACAGATCGCTTTTAAAAATATTAGTAACTGCTTTCGGATGAAGAAGGATCCCCCATACGCGTGCCATATCGCTCGCCGGTAATGGCTTGAATGTAATCTTCGCGGCTCTCTTCGGAGACATCGTAGGTCGCGTTTTCAATGCGTTCCCAGCCTTTGGCCATCATACAGGTCTCAAAATCATGATATTCAAGATGCTCGGCGCGTAAATATCCGTCACGTTCCGGTGTGTCCCATTCCGTTAGGCCGTCTGATCCTGCGCTGCCGTTATATTCACCCGGCGTAACATGCCGAATGGCACCGAGTCGTTCCAGTTCCCTTATCTCGGTAACGCATCGCGAAATATCCCGATTGAGCATTTGCTGCGCTTTTGGGCCGCGCTGGTAAATAGCGGAGCTGGTCTCTGTTCTTTGCCAGTAATAGGCGCCAGTCAGCAGCTCTACCTTGCTAATTGGCTGAGAAGAGCAGGCCGTCAAGCCAAGCAAAAAGGCGCTTGTTAAAATAAGATTTGAGCATGATTTGAGCATGAGAGTCCCCGTGCGGTGTTGTATGCTCTGGAAGGATAGCAAGACATGGGGATAGGCTCAAATGTCCTTTTCTAGTTATCCCCGCTCTTTATGGCATTCTCTGCCCACCATGTTTCGATAACCATGCCGTAAAGCGGTGTTTTGTCCGGATGGCGGATAAAGTTACGGTAGGAAACATAATCTTCACCGGCGTAATAAAGCGGTATTGTGTAATAATTCCAGCTCAAAATACGATCGAGCGCGTGGGCGTGGGCAACAAGATCTTCGCGGTCTTTGGCGTTCGCTATCCCTTGTGCCAGCGCGTCTATAGCTGGCTGGCAGATGCCGGGGAAGTTCCAGCGCGCGGGCTGGTCAGCGGATTCGCAGCTCCAATACAGCATTTGTTCTGTGCCCGGAGACAGGCTGTTGGTCCAGTGATAGAGCACCATGTCAAAATCATACTCGTTCAGGCGTCCCCGGAAGGCCGCAGAATCAAGGACGCGCACATGCGCCCTGATACCAAGGCGTTCAAGGCTGTTTATAAAGGAAAGCGCGACTTTTTCATCTTGAGGCGAATCGAGCAAAATTTCGAATTTGAAAGGCTCGAAGGTCTTTTTGTGGACGCGCTTTCCGTCTTTGATAATCCAGCCCGCTTCTTTTAACAGGGCGCTTGCCTTGCGTAGATTTTTGCGTTGCTCGCTTTGGTTGGAGGTTTTAGCTGCCTGCCATGCCGGGCCGAAAACTTCAGGAGCTAGCGCGGACTCAAATGGCTTTAGAAGCGCCAGTTCAGCTTCTGATGGTTCTCCTGTTGCGGCCAGTTCGGAATTTGGGAAGTAGCTGGTGATGCGTTTATACTGGCTGTGAAATAAGTTCGTGTTGAGCCAGTCAAAATCCAGCACATAATTGAGCGCTTCGCGGACGCCCCGGTTATCAAAAGGGGTGCGGCGGGTGTTGAAAATAAGCGAGCGCACCCGCTCTGGGCGGCCATGTTGCAGGCTTTCTTTTGTCACTGCGCCGTTTTTTATGGCCGGGAAATCATAAGCGGTGGCCCATTTCCCGGCGTCTCTTTCGCGGCGCAGGTCAAGGTCGCCGGATTTAAAGGCCTCAAAGGCCACGGAGTTATCGCGGTAATAATCATAGATAATACGCTCAAAGTTAAAATGTCCGCTATTCACCGGCAAATCTTTGGCCCAGTAATCGGGTGCGCGTTCATAAACGACGCGCCGCCCCGGATCGACTGCGGTGATTTTATAGGGGCCGTTTAAAAGAGGAATCTCTAAAAGCGTTGAATCAAATTCGCGCCCGTCCCACCACGCTTTGGACAGCACCGGCATCATCGCCAGAATCATCACGGTTTCCCGGTCAAACCCCTCGCCAAAATGGAAGTAAACTTCATGCTTACCCATGATTTTGGCGCTGTCCACCAGCTTGTAAATCCGCCGCATATTCGGGCGGCCATGATCGCGCAGCGTTTCGAAGGAAAACAGCACATCTTCGGCTGTAATAGGCGAGCCGTCATGAAAGCGCGCGGCTTTGTTGATGTGAAACGTAACCTCCGAGCGGTCTGCGGGAATATCTACTTTTTCGGCAATGAGCGGATACATGGTGAACGCTTCGTCCCAGACCCTTTGCATTAGCCGGTCATAAACGAGATTTAATCCCTGCGCTGCCTTGCCCTTAATCGCAAAGGGGTTGAGGTTATCAAATGTGCCAATGGCGGCTTGTTTAAGCGCGCCGCCCTTGGGGGCTTGCGGGCTAGCGTAATCCAGATGCGTGAAGTCAGCGCTGTATTTAGGCTGGCCGTGCATGGCAAGCCCCGTTAGCTCCTCAGCCTGAGCGGATGAAAAACTAATAAGGAATATAAAAGCAATCTGGATTATAATTCTTACCATGTCTGGATTCATAGCAGAGCAGGGCAAACGTTCCAATGCCCAATTGATAAAGCGCCTTGTTTTAAAAAAGGGCGATATTACGCAACAGGATGATGTTGACGCTATTGTGTCTTCCATTATGTCCGACATGAATATGGAGGGCTCGTTAAACCAAAGCCTGATAAAGGCCGCGGGACATCATTTCGATGAATTTATCCTTGATAATATTTATAAGCCGCGTCCCGGCGACACCTATGTGGTGCCCGGTTTTGATCTGCCTGTTAAAAATGTCATTTTTATCGTAACGCCGGTATGGAAAGATGATTTTGACAAGGAAGAGGCTTATTTATTGCGCTGTTACCGCCATGCCATGGAATCTGTAAGGCGTAAGGGGTTTAAAAAGGTGGCTTTCCCGGCGCTGGGTACCGGGTATCACGGTTACGCACCGGACAAGGCCGCGCGGCTGGCGATTAAGGGCATTATGGATCGTATGGTGCCGGAGATAGAGGAAGTACGAATTATCTGTAACACAGACAAAATCTTTGATGTGTTCTTAAAGCGCCTGAAAAAAATGGGAGATGTGAAGACGGATGGCTAAAGAGCCGTCTTTAAAGCGTTAAGGGCTGTGTTTTCAAGAATCTTGCTCAAAGGGCGCGTCTCCAGAATTTCAACATTGTCCCCGACTTTGATAAGCCCTGTTTTGCGGGGGATGGCATTGTCGCCGAAATAGACGCCGCTTTTCCCTTTTCTCAGCTTTTTAAGGGTTGTTATCGGCTCTGACGAAGTTTTTTTACCGGTCGTCTGGTCTATCGTTATCATCACGCAGCGGTCGCAATGCTTGACCAGTTCCAGCTCAACCTCACCAACTTTAATGCGGAACCATACATCTTCGGCAAAAGCTTCGTTGCCCTCGAAAACAATGTTTGGCCGGAAACGATCCATTGTGATCTCATCGCTAAAGTGAGGCATCAGCGCGTCAAGCGATGCTGTCGTTGTGATAAGTAACGGGAAGCCATCGGCAAAGCTGACCTGGTCGCCCTGTTGTGAGAAGGTGAGGTCTGTCTGGCGCGGGTGACCGTCTGATAAACGCACAAGTTTGGCAGGGCATTCCAAAATACTTGAGAACCACTCATTGATGTTCCGGGGGGCAATATGGGCCGGGCATTCATCTTTCCAGACTTTTACCGGCATTGTAGTTGCAGACAGCTCGCTTTTGCTGACAATCATGCTTTCTTCTGTATCAAAGGATAGCGCAAGCTTTTCGTCCGGAGTTAGGGCCGTTGATATTTTTGCCAGTATTTTATTCTGACGCTGGGTTATAAAATTTCCGTCTTCGTCAACAACCATATAAAGCCGGTCATTTTTTAAGCCGCGCGCATCAACGGCGATTTCCTCAATCCTTACGGCTTGTGCAGATTTTAGAGGGTATATGAAGCAATCTTTTACAGTGATAGTCATGTCTGGCTTTTTAGATAACAAAAAGCATTGTGGCAATGATTAAAAACAGGAAATATTTTTGGTGTTTAGAGAGCGCCCTGATGGTGGCGGCTGGTCATTTCGTCGATTTCGTCTTCAGAGAAATCAAAATTCTGGCCTAGCTCCTCGATCATGATTTGCCGCATGATGAGATTAAGCTCATCACAGGTTTCGCACCATAAATCCAGCAAGGGGCGGCGGAATAGAATAAGCAAATCATCGTCATTGGCGACTTTTTTCTCAACGCCGGGCGAGATTTGGCTACCGTTTCTATAAAGGGCCACAAGCTCGTAAGGGTCTTCCAGTTCAAGATCACTTTCCAGCACATTATCGGCTAGCTCTTCAATCTGGATAATAAGAGAATCGCAGAGTTCCACGAGTTCCTCAGGCAGGCTTTCCAGAACCAGGTCGGCAATAGCTTTCAAATCCTCCACGTTGGGTGGAAGAGTGAAGTTCATAATGATTTCCTGTTGGCTCATGACAACTTACCAAATTATACTATATAAAAATGATTCTTTAACAATCTACGCTGAAATGAGGCATTCGACAATGGCTGAAAAATTATCCGGAGATGAGATTGAGAAAGCAATGCAGGAGTTAGAGGGGTGGGAAAAGCTGGCTGATAAGGACGCTATCTTTAAATCCTTTAAATTCAAGAACTTCAGCGAAGCTTGGGGTTTTATGAATCGCGCGGCGTTGCTGGCCGAGAAAATGAATCATCATCCGGAATGGTTTAATGTCTGGAATCGGGTTGATGTGACGCTCAACACTCATGATGTTGGCGGGTTATCAGAACTTGACGTCAAGATGGCGAAGCGGATGAATTCTTTTGCTGCCTAGCTTCTTTGGCTGACTTGTCGATACTCGCAATCATGCCCTTAATAACGAACCAGTCATATTTTTCAATATCTTCATATGTTGGCCCTATCACGCATTGTTCTTTGGTTAGGAGGATATAGGGCACTGTTCTATTCTCAAGGTGATTGAGAATGGTTTCTTTATGCTTTTCTAAAATTTCGCTAACAGATTCAGAATGCTCGGCTTCGATTTGAATAAGAAGCGGCAGGTCTTCTGCCTTTAATTTACATCTTCGCGGTGTTTCCCGGTGCAAAAGATCGTAGGCATTTTTTACAGCGATAAGTCCTAAATCTTCTTTGGCATTTATCATGCGTTTGTCGCGCGTTACGATAGCTTTGATTTTATTTTTGATGGCCCACCGCCAGACTTGAGGGTCCTTTGCGCCGTTAAGGTCTGCATGCTCGGTATGGGTGGCCCGGCCAAAAGCGTGCCATAAAGAGATCGCAAAAAGCTTGGACAGGTTTTCATCAATAAGAAAATGGTGCACTGTCGCGGGCCAGCCTTCGACATGGTCTGCGTATAGTCCGGGAAATTTGGAGATCAGAATGCTACGCGCGGCCTTGATGTCATTATGACTTATATCCGGATCCTTTTTGCTGATGGCATTGTCATTAAGTCTTTTGTTTGAGAGGTGGTTGAAAACATCGCGTAAGGTTACCTTACGCACCTTTCCCCCTTTAACCAGCACAGTCTTCAGGACTGTGCTGTCAAGCTCGTCAAGCGATGCTTGTGGTCGCTTTTGTCTTTTGTCTGTATGGGTCATATGCCCTTTATAAACAAGAGATTGCTAAAATACAAACTTACCTAAAAAATCAACGATTAACGCGAGGTTTCGTTAATGGCCTCAAGCGCTTTTGCCCCTGGACACAGCGTCTTTTCGTCAAGATTGCGCAAAGGGTGTTTTGTCGTTGTACCCAGTACATCATGCAAGTCATGTGACTCCGGATCGACAAAGAGCAGTCCGGTTAGGATCTCTCCTTTTTCTTTGGCTTTTTCTTCTGCAGCCAAGGCGCCGCGCCGGTTCTGCGGGTCGTAATCATCTCCCAGCTTGTTCAGCCTTATATGAGCGCCGTCATGCAGCGTAATGTCGGTCATTTCGCCGGGTTTGTAATCCACCTTGATTTCTGCCTCTTCCGGTACAAAGTCCACTTTGCCCGTCATTTCCATGTGTTCGCGCATGTGGGCATAGGACTTTGTCGATCCTGGCGTATTATTAAAGGTTACGCAGGGCGAAATGATGTCAAGGAAAGCAAAGCCCTTATGGCTCAGCCCGGCCTTAATAAGCGGTACAAGTTGTTCCTTATCGCCGGAAAACCCGCGCGCGACAAAGGACGCGCCCAAATCAAGCGCCATACTAACCAGATCAACCGGTGCAAATTCATTAGGGATGCCGCCTTTAGCGGCGGAGCCGACATCGGCGGTGGCGGAATCCTGCCCTTTGGTCAGGCCGTAACAACCGTTATTTTCGACCATATAGAGCATATTCAGGTTGCGGCGGGCGATATGCACGAATTGGCCAATGCCGATAGAGGCGGTATCGCCGTCCCCGGAAATGCCGAGATAGATCATATCGCGGTTGGCAAGGTTTGCGCCTGTGGCAATCGAAGGCATGCGTCCATGGACAGAGTTAAAGCCGTGTGACTGGCTCAGGAAGTAAGCCGGTGTTTTGGATGAGCAGCCAATGCCTGAAATCTTGGCCACAGTATGCGGTTTGATCGAAAGCTCGAAACAGGCCTGTACCACGGCGGCGGTAATGGAGTCGTGCCCGCAGCCTGCGCAGAGCGTGGATATTACGCCTTCGTAATCTTTTCGGGTGCAGCCAATCTCGTTCGTGTTGGAACAGGGGTGGCGGAATTGCGGGTTTATGTAGCTCATGATTTACGCCGCCTTTTTCTTTTTGATGTTGAGGTGATCCTCAATCTGTTCACGAATTTCCTGTGCGGTGATCGGGCGCCCACTATAGCCCAGAACCGGCACGAGCTTGGCCGGGTCTGTCTCGCATTCTTTCATCAGCAGCGTGCGCATCTGCGCGTCGCGATTTTGCTCGATGACATAGAGCGTTTCATGCGCGGCCAGAAATTCCTCAACGTCTTTGTTAAACGGAAAAGCGCGCAGGCGCATCGCGTCAAAGCTATGGCCTTCTTGTTCCAGTAGATCGAGTGCTTCCTGTGTTGCGTAATCGCTGGTGCCGTAATAGATCACGCCGCTTGTCGCGCCGTCTTCTTTACGTTTGATTTCCGGTTTGGGCACAAGTGTTTTGGCTGTCTCCCACTTACGTTCCAACCGTTTCATGCATTCAACGTAATCATCGCTGTTTTCGGTATAGGCGGCGTAAGCATTATGCGAGCTGCCACGGGTGAAGAACGAGCCTTTGGACGGGTGTGTGCCGGGAAGGGTGCGGGTGCCAATGCCATCGCCGTCCTTGTCCAGATAACGTCCAAAGCGTTCGGTCATTTTCTCCAAATCATCTTCGGATAGAACCTTACCGCGCTTATATTCGCGTTTATCGTCCCATTCCAGTGGCTCTGATACATTGTCATTCATGCCGAGATCCAGATCACTCATCACGATGATCGCCGTTTGGAGCTGGTCGGAAAGGTCGAAGGCATCGGCAGACATATCAAAGCACTCTTTAGGCCGGGACGGGATCAGCAGTACATGTTTGGTATCGCCGTGCGAGGCGTAAGCGCATGAGATAATGTCCGATTGCTGGGTTCTCGTGGGCATGCCTGTGGAAGGGCCGGAGCGCTGAATATCAAAGAGCACCGCCGGGATTTCCGCAAAGTAAGACAGTCCTAAAAATTCGCTCATCAGTGATACACCGGGGCCGCTGGTGGCCGTAAAGGCGCGCGCGCCCATCCATGACGCGCCCAGAACCATCCCCATAGCGGCCAGCTCATCTTCGGCCTGCAGTACGGCATAATTCTTCTCGCCCGTTGTTTCGCAAGTGCGGAGGCGTGCCGCATATTTTTTGAAGGAATCAACCACCGAGGTTGAGGGTGTAATCGGATACCAGCCCACGACCGAAGCGCCGCCGTAAAGCGCGCCAAGCGCGAGCGCGCTATTGCCGTCTATCAGGATTTTGTTGTCTGTTTTGTTTGTGGCCTTAACGCGAATGCCAAGAGGGCAGTCGAAATGTTCTTTGGCGTAGTTATAACCCAGCTCCAGCGCGCCTATATTGGGTTTAATAAGGCGCTCTTTGCCTTTGAACTGGTCGCTGATCAGGTTTTTAAGCACTTCAAAGTCAAGATCAGTCAGTGCCGCAAGAGCGCCGATATAGATGATATTTTTAAATAGCAGGCGCAGCTTCGGATCTTCATATTCACGCAGGCACATTTCAGTCAGTGGCAGACCAATATAATTAATATCATCGCGTTTTAAGTGCGACCCAAGTCGCTTTGTGTTGTCGTAAATTAAATAGCCGCCGGAAACAACGGTCTTGGTGTCAGCAGCCATGCTTTGCGGGTTCATCGCAACCATAATATCAACATCATTGCTGCGCTGGCCGAGATAGCCCTTTTCACTGACGCGGATTTCGTACCATGTCGGCAGGCCTTGGATATTGGACGGAAAGATGTTTTTCGGACTAACCGGAATGCCCATACGAAATGCCGTGCGCGCAAACAGTAAATTAGCGCTCCACGACCCTGTGCCGTTAACATTGGCAAAACGGATCACAAATTCATTTGTTGTTTTAAGCGGCTTCATCTTTTCTCCGCTCCTTTAATGTTTCGGGCGTGAGCTGTGGCCCTTTTTCGTTATAGGTTTTGGTAACGTTATAGAGGAATTTTTGCATGTCCCACGCCGCGGTGGGGCAGCGTTCGGCGCACAACCCGCAATGCAGGCAGACATCTTCGTCTTTGACCATGACGCGGTTTGTTTTGTTGGGCAGGCCGCCGGAGATATATAAGTCCTGCTCTTTGTTTTCAGCAGGCGCGGTTAGCCGCGTCCGCAAATCATCTTCTTCGCCAGTTGTCGTGAAGGTAATGCAGTTGGTCGGACAAATATCAACGCAGGCATCACATTCTATGCATTTATCTTCGGTAAATACCGTTTGCGCATCGCAGTTCAGGCAGCGCATCGCCTCATCAAGGGCTTGTTGCTCGTTAAAACCAAGCTCAACTTCCAGTTTGATGTCTTTGAGCGCTTTCTTTTTGTCGGCATGAGGGACAATAAAGCGGTCGTCATTGGATATATCGTTATCGTAGGCCCATTCATGTACGCCCATTTTCTGGCTCATCAAATTCACGGTTGGTGGCAGGCGGTCTGTCACATTTTCACCGGAGCAAAAACGGTCAATAGAAATGGCGGCCTGATGCCCGTGGGCGACAGCGGTAATAATGTTCTCAGGCCCGAAAGCGGAATCGCCGCCAAAGAAAACATGGGGCAGGGTCGATTGAAATGTTTCTTTATCAAGAACAGGCAAGTCCCATTTGCCAAATTCAAGCCCGAGGTCGCGCTCAATCCACGGAAAAGCATTGTCCTGTCCGATCGCAATCAGGACGTCATCGCACTCCATAAGAACATCCGGTTCGCCGGTGGGAACCAATGTGCGCTTGCCGTTGTCATCGTAAACAGCTTCGACCAGCTCAAAAATCATTCCGGTTAGCTTGCCGTTTTCAATTTTAAATTCTTTCGGGACGTGGTTTTCAAACATCGGGATGTCTTCGCCCTTCGCGTCCTCAATTTCCCACGGTGAGGCTTTCATGGTTTTGGCCGGGCTGCGCACAACAATCCGCACATCATCCCCGCCGAGCCGCCGTGAAGTCCGGCAACAATCCATTGCCGTATTACCGCCGCCTAAAACTAAAACTTTTTTACCGATTTTTTTCGTGTGCTCAAACGCAACGCTCGCCAGCCAGTCAATGCCGATATGGATGTTTGCATCACCTTCTTGCCGTCCGGGCAGCTTGGGCAGATCGCCGCCGCGCGGTGCGCCGGTGCCGACAAAAATAGCATCGTAATTTTGATCCAGTATCTCTTTCATACTATCAACGCGGGTTTCAAAATGCGTTTCGACACCCATATCCAGAACGTAATTCACTTCCTCGGCCAGAACCTCATCAGGCAGGCGGAAAGAGGGAATCTGGCTGCGCATCATGCCGCCGCCTTTTTTCTGGTCGTCATATAAAATGCAATCATAACCCAGAGGCATGAGATCGCGCATCACGGTCAGGGATGCCGGGCCAGCGCCGATAAAAGCCACACGCTTACCGTTTTTCTTTTGCGGGATCGGCGGCATGAGGGATTTAACGTCGCCTTTATGGTCGGCGCAAACACGCTTCAGGCGGCAAATCGCCACCGGCTCTTCATCTTCGGTGTCTTTGAGGCGCCCCCGACGGCAGGCAGGCTCACACGGGCGGTCGCAGGTGCGCCCTAAAATACCGGGAAAGACATTTGATTCCCAGTTCACCATAAAGGCTTCGGTATATTTTCCGGCGGCGATCAGGCGGATATATTCCGGCACGGGCGTGTGGGCGGGACAGGCATATTGGCAGTCTACCACCTTATGAAAATACTCAGGGTCTTTTATGTCTGTCGGTTTCAAGGTTACGGTTACTCTGCTCCTAAAATATTACGATAGGCCATATATTGCCCTACATGTGACGGGTCTGCATTTAGTGCTTCAACCATCTCCAGCATTTCGCGAACGTTATCACTTATTTTGCTGATCGTCATGTCTTTTGCCTCTTTTACTTTGGCGCGGGTTTTTGCGTTTTCTTCAGGCGTTATATCAGATGTTAACTCCACAAATGCTGCAATAACCCCGCCCGGATTAGCAATGAAATCCGGAACAAAATGAATACCGCGCGCAATGAGGTCTTCATAAACGTCCGTTGATATAGGGTTGTTTGCGCCCTCACTAATAAAGCCGGCATTTACCCGGTCTGCATTATCTTTTGTGATGACATACTGGATGGCGCAGGGGAACAAAACATCGACCTCCTGATAGAGGACATCTTGCGGATCGTCGGAAATTTTGCGGCCTTCTTTGGAAATAAGAGCGATGGCCGTTTCAACGTCTTGCGTGGTAAGGGCTTCTTGTAAGTTGCCGGATGTTTCGTTGTCAAATATCCATGTGCCGCCATATTTAGGGTCAGCTAGCGCTGCCAGTTGCCCACCATATTCCGAAAAATAGCGCAAAACCGCGGCGCCCATCGCGCCGAGTCCCTGCACAGCAAAGCGCGCATTTTCAACGGGCTTCTTATTATATTCTAAAAGTGTTCTGGCTGCGACCGCAACGCCAAGACCGGCAATGCCTTCATGGTCGTAATCCGTGCCGCCCATCTCTACCGGTTTGCCTGTAAAGCATGTGGTTGAGTTTAGCTCGTCACAAGCCCAGAGCGCATGAATGGGGGCCGCGCCAATATCAAAACCGAACCCACCCCAAATGCCGCCATTTTCACGTAAATATGGCGCGCAGAGCTGTACGAAACGTCTGTATTTTTGTTCGAAGTCAGGGGCTTTAGGGTTAGCTTTCAGCCCTGTTTTTGCGCCGCCCATCGGCAGCCCGGCCGCCGCATTTTTTAGCGCGGCAGAGCGCGCCAGCATTTTTATATCATCAAGTGTAACGTCTGGCGTAATACGGGTTCCGCCTTTGCCACAACCTTTTCCGGTATTGTCTAGCGGGCCGCCTTTGCTGATGTTTGTATTCCAGACGACAATGTAACCCTCAACGTCCATATCAGGGTCGGTTAAAGTCAATGCCAGTTCAGGCTCCATGGCATCAAAGCGACTTTTTAATTCTGTGAATGTTTCGCTGAATTGCTCTTCGGTGGCAGGAAGAGAGGAGATGTTTTTTGCTGCAATAACCATTATATACACTCTGATTTTGTATGATTATCGCAGGTTATGACACTTCGATAGGAGAATCAAGACGGACTGTGTGGGGAGGGGCTGTTCATGCGCCGTATTTTTGAGCCGTATTTTTTTATTGTTCCGCACAGGAAATCGTGAGAGTCTTAACACCAATGGGATATGAATTTAAAAATGCAACTATTCTTGTCGTGGATGATATGCAGCCGATGTTGGCGCTGACAAGCTCTCTCCTGAAAATTTTCGGGTTTGATAATGTTATGATGGCGCGTGATGGGGAAGAGGGATTCGAAATGTTCTGCGAACATAGCCCTGACCTTGTCCTGACCGACTGGCTGATGGAACCTTGTGATGGTACGGAGCTTATAAGGAAAATAAGGAACGACCCTAAATCGCCGAACAAGTTTGTTCCTGTTATTATGATGACCGGTTACAGCCATAAAATGCGGGTGGAGCAGGCGCGGGACAGTGGTATAACGGAGTTTCTGGTGAAGCCTTTTCGGGCGAAGGACTTATATTCCCGTATTGAGCAGCTTATTGAAAAGCCGCGCCGTTTTGTAGATGCTGAGGTGTTTTTTGGCCCGGACAGGCGTCGTAAAAGACCCAAAAATTATGCTGGTCCGCAACGCCGTGACGCTGATGAATTTTCAGAAATTGCGAGTATGCCGGGAAAAGAAGCTGCGGACTTGTTGCGTGAGTTAAAGAAACAGGCAAAGAAAACAGCAGAGAACGAAGAGAAATAGTCCTATGGCAAGAACAAAATACATAGATCCTCCTAATGTCTTACGAGAAAAAATTGGCTATGGCGGTATCGATCCTCTGAGGCTGACCAGGGGTGAGGAGTATATTGATAGCAATGACATGGATTTTGCGCCTTATGCTCTTGATGTAATGGAGCGGCTTAACAATATTGTGGCCGAGGCAAAATCCGATAAAGTCAAAGGCCGCGCGGCTGTGGATATAGTTACGCAGCCTATTATGGAGCTTAAGGCCAATGGCGGCATGTTTAAATATATGCTGGTATCGGAAATTGCCGGTATCGTATTGAATTTCTTGGAAAATATTGATGAGCTTAATGATGACGTCTATGAGGTTATTGAGGCCCATCAGAACACATTGAATGCCATTGTGTCGAATAAGCTGGAGGGTTCCGGTGGCAAGGAAGGCCGCGCTCTGGCGTTAGAGCTTTACGCAGCCTGTAAGCGTTATTACGCAAAACATGAGATTCAACCGCGCGGCTAACCTCCTGTTAATCCGGGGTCTGTATAATCTTATTAGGAAAGGATTCTTTGGCATGGCAGGAATATCTGCAGGCGTAGCGGTACAGGCCGCGTTAACACGGCAGGCAATCGCGCTCGAAGTTCTTAAGCAGAGCGCCGATTTGCAGCAGAAATCGGCCGACATTCTTTTGGAATCTATAGTCAATGTTCCCGCGTCCGGAAATCGTGGCGCGAATGTGAATATCAGCGCTTAACCCTTTTCGCGCTTCACTTCCCCAAGCCCCGGCAAATGCTCCTGAATCTCACCTGAATAAGCAAAGGAGTCCTGTGCGCCTCCTTTTAGGCAGGCCAGAGATCCGGCGACAGATGCTTTTTGCATCGCTTGTATCAGCCCTAGCCCGGAATGGATGGCCGCCGCAAATGTGCCGCAATAGGCATCACCGGCGCCGGCTGTGTCCATAATCTCTTCAATTTTTATAGCGGGAACAGTAATGAGGTCGTTTTTTTTGCTACAGGCCACAGCGCCTTGCTGACCGAGGGTGATAATGCAGTTAAGGGAGCCTTGTTTTGACAAGGCCTGCGCTATTTTCATGGCGTTGTCCTCGACTTTGATCCCTAACATGTCAGCCATTTGCCTTGCTTCAAGCTGGTTAACAATCAGGTAATCCAGCTTTTTAAGGGCGCTTTCCGGTATGTGAATCGCCGGGGCCAGGTTAAGAATTGTTTTGGCGCCGTGCTCATGGGCACGTTCCAGCAAGATCCAGTTCTGTTCCGGGTCCATCTCCATCTGCATTAAAACGACATTGGAAGGTTTTAGAATTTCGTCAGGAACCTGGTCGGCTTTGGCTTCTTTGTTGGCGCCGCTGGCAACGACGATTTTTTTGTTGCCGTCTTTGTCTCTTACAACAACAGCGCAGCCGGTCAGAAATTCGGTTGATTCAGATACGCCGGTTGTCATGACTCCATCCCGCCGTAGTGACCGAAGCATGCGCAGGGCGGGGCCGTCATCGCCGGCACAGCCGACCAGCGCGGTCTTTTCACCCATCCGCGCCGCCGCCAAGGCCTGATTGGCACCTTTGCCGCCGGAAGTTATGTCGTAATCTTCGCACAGCACCGTTTCCCCCGGTTCAGGCAATTTGTCTGCCGGGAACATTAGATCCATGTTAATAGAGCCGAAAACGATAATCATGTGGCTAACCTTAGTTTCCAATAGTATATATCAAAAGTGGGAATTTGGACACACTGCAATAGTATGTGTTTAGGCTTCCTTTATTCTCCTTTTTGTATGTTAATAAAAGGAATAATGGTATAGAAAAGAGCAGTACATTAGCGAGGTCTAAATCATGGATTATAACGGTTTTTTTGCGGATAAGGTCGAAGACCTGAAAAAGGAAGGGCGTTACCGCACTTTTGCAACGCTGGAGCGTATTGTCGGGCGTTTTCCTACGGCCTTATATCACGCGCCTGACGGTTTAAGCCGCGAAGTTACAATTTGGTGCAGCAATGATTATCTCGGTATGGGACAAAACCCGGTTGTTCTGGATGCGATGAAGGCAGCGATTGACCGTTCCGGCGCTGGCGCGGGCGGTACGCGCAATATTTCCGGTACAACGCGCTATCATGTCGAGCTTGAAGACGGCATTGCTGACCTCCATAACAAAGAAGGCGCGCTTGTTTTTTCTTCCGGCTATGTCGCGAATGAAGGGGCGCTGAGCACTTTGGCGCGACTGTTGCCCAATTGTATTATTTTTTCGGATGAGCTGAACCATGCTTCCATGATCCACGGTATGATAAACAGCCGCGCGGAAAAGCGGGTTTACCGTCATAATGACGTTGCGCATCTGGAAGAGCTTTTAAAAGCGGCTGACCCGGACGTGCCAAAGATTGTTGCCTTTGAATCCGTTTATTCGATGGAGGGTGATATTTCGCCAATGGCGGAAACAATCGCGCTGGCCGAAAAATACGGTGCGCTGACTTATCTTGATGAGGTTCACGGCGTTGGCCTTTATGGTGCGCGCGGCGCCGGTGTTGCCGAGGAGCGTGACCTGATGGATAGGGTTGATATTATCGAAGGCACCTTTGGTAAAGCATTTGGCCTGATGGGCGGGTATATTGCCGGTAAGGCCGCCATGATTGATGCCGTGCGGTCTTATGCTTCCGGCTTTATTTTTACAACATCTTTGCCGCCTGCGTTACTCGCCGGAGCCAGAGCCAGTATTGAATATCTCAAAGTTTCCGATATTGAGCGCCAGCGTCAGCGCCGCAATGTAAAACAGCTTAAAGAAAGGCTGGAAGCGGCTGATATGCCTTATATGCAGGGTGAAAGCCATATTGTGCCGCTCATTGTTGGTGAGGCGACTTGTTGTAAGATGGTCACTGATGTGCTGATGGATGAGCATGATATTTATGTTCAGCCGATCAATTACCCGACCGTGCCAAAAGGTACGGAGCGTCTGCGTCTAACGGCAACTGCCGCGCATTCTTTGGAGCAGGTTGATCGTATGGCTGATGTGCTTGAAAGGCTTTGGCATGAAAACCATGTGTTTCAATACGCAGCGGCTTAAGTCTTCTTCTCAAACACAATTTGCCCTACCGTATAGCCCAGTCCGTCAAAAGAGGCCTCGGCACCGGCGAGGTAGAAATTCCACATTCGTTTAAAGCGCTCGTCATAGAGTTTGTGATCCAGCCTCGGCCATATTTCGTTGAAGTTCTTGCGCCATTGCCGCAGCGTTTCGGCATAGTTCGACGGGGCGTGAATGTAGGGTTCATTGGCCGGTTTTAACCCGGCTTTGTCCGCTGCTTCCAGCATATCTTCGAGCGCCGGGATGCAGCCGCCGGGGAATATATATTTATCGAACCACGGGCTTGTCGGCTCGCCGTCTATGGAACGTAAGATTGAGTGAATAAGTGCTTTTCCGCCCGGTTTGAGCATTGTCTCGATGCAGTCGAAATAGCTTTGATAATTACGCATTCCGACATGTTCGAACATACCGATACTAATGATACGGTCATAAGCGCTTTCGTTGGCTTTAGTGTGGTCGCGGTAATCAATGATCTCATAGCCGAGCTTGTTTTTTAATTTCGCCGGAACCCGTTCTTTGGCAATCTTGATCTGGTTATCAGCCAGCGTAATGCCAGTGACATGGGCGGCCTTTGTTTCTGCCGCAATCGTGCAGGACATTTCGCCCCAGCCGCAACCTAAATCGAGTATATTCATGCCGGGTTGAATATCCAGCCGTTCTATACTGGTGCGGATTTTATTGAGCTGCGCCTCGCGTAGGCTCATGCCCGGTGCATCAAAGAAAGCGCAGGAATAGTTCATGCCTTCATCCAGAAAGGTCTCATAGAGATCATTGCCGATGTCGTAATGGTGCTGGACGTTTTTACGGCTCTCGTCTTCATTGTTATTGGCGTGGGTTTGTGTCCAGCCGAACAGGGTACTGGCCAGTTTATAAGGCGCGCTTTGTGACATGGTCATCTGGTTTTCCAGCAGGATACCAATAAATTTTCCCAAATCGCCTTCGGTTAATTCCCATTCCTGATCCATATATCCTTCGCCGAGGCCGAGGTCGGATTCTTTTAAGACGCGCCATAAGGCGCGGGGGCTTTGCATCTGCATAGTGCAGCGCGGTTTGTCAGGGGTGCCGAAGCGCTTTTCGGGAAGTCCGTCGCAAGATAGCGTAACCTGTCCGTTACGGATGAAAAGCCCCATCCCGGCAGAAAAACAGTTAAAAGCCACACGGTCCATTAGCTTTGAGTGTTTTTTGGTAGCCATATTATATCTCTCGGTCTAAAAATGAGGTCCGAATCTCTGGATTACAGGACTAAAAACATCGCTTTTTTTGGAGCCGGGGGCGCTGTTTTTTTGAAAAACTGATCCAAGCCAAGCGTGTGCATATCCACAAAGACCGTTACGGCCAAAAACATCGCGTGCTTTTTGGTGTTTTTGTTTGTCGTTGTCATTTTTAATCATAGCTATCTCCCTGAAACCTTGTTTATAGAAGGGGTTTTATGGCCTGTCAAGTTATTTGCTATAATCCAAAGCTTCCGGCCCATTGTTCGGCATGACCAAGAGACTTATCAAGCTCTGCCATGGTTTTGGCCATGTCCTCGCTGTCATCGCTTTTCCAGACTCTCAAAATCTTTAGGTATAGCGCGGTCAGCCCCGCGACTTTGAGGGCGCCTTTGATCCCGCCGGTATCGATTCCAGCAGCATCCAGCATCCAGCTCATTGAGCGCCCCAAATGTGGCAAGCTGATGATCGCCTGCTTCGGGTCTTGGCAGAAGGATTTCAGGATAGACTGTACTCCGGCGCGGTCTTCATTTAAAACATCAAACCGTTCCATCAGAATGTCAAACAGCGCATCGCGCGGGGGAGTCTCCGGGTCAGGACTGCCCGCCGTTTCCAGCACGCGTTTGTCGATGGTACGCCCGTAGGCGGAGAGTATATCAAGCCGGTCTTCAAAGTGATCGTGTAGCTCATGCAAGGGTATTTTTGCCTGTTTGGCAATGTCGGCAAGGCTCGTCTCTACCCAGCCCTGTTTTGCTGCCAGTGTCAGGGCTGCTTTTACGGCTTTTTCTTTCACAGTTTTTGCAGGTCTTTTTGCCATTGTGCCTTGGTGTTTTTGTTTGTTTGTTCTACATATGTAAGGTGTTTGTGTGTAAATTTCAAAGAGGTTTTTAAAATGTCTGACCCTACTTACGATATGGTCGCTATCGGTAACGCTCTGGTGGATGTTCTGGCTCATAGCAGCGAAGAGTTTATTGCTGATCAGGATGAAAAGAACGGTATGAAAAAAGGCACGATGTGCCTGATTGATGAGACTCGTGCCGTGGAGCTTTATGCTGAAATGGAAGCCGGGATTGAAATGTCTGGTGGGTCGGCGGGTAATACAATGGCCGGGTTCGCTTCGTTCGGTGGCAATGGCGCTTATATCGGTAAGGTGGCAGATGACCAGCTTGGCGAAGTTTACCGTCATGATATGAAGGCGCAGGGCGTTATCCACGATACAACGCCGCTCGCGGTTGGTGCGCCGACAGGGCGCTGCCTTGTTCTTGTGACGCCGGATGGTCAGCGCACGATGAATACGTTTTTGGGTGCATCTGTTGAGCTTGGCACTGTTGATATTGATGCCGACTTAATCGGGTCTGCGAAAATCACGTATCTGGAAGGTTATCTCTATGATCGGGAGCAAGCCAAAGAAGCTTTTAAAAAGGCGGCGCAGCTTGCTCATGATGCCGGGCACCGTGTGGCGTTAACGCTTTCAGATCCGTTCTGTGTTGATAGGCACCGCGCTGATTTTCTTGATTTGGTTGAGCACCATGTCGATATTCTTTTTGCCAATGAAGATGAGATTATATCGCTTTATGAAGCAGAAACATTTGAGCAAGCCGCAAAGCTTGTCGCAGGTAAATGCGAGATTGCCGCGATTACCCGTAGCGAAAAAGGCTCTGTGATTATTTCCGGTGATGAGTTCATTGAAATACCGGCACAGCAGGCAGAGGTTGTCGATACCACCGGAGCAGGGGACCAGTACGCCGCCGGGTTCTTGTACGGTTTCACGCAAGGCATGGATTTACGCACCTGTGGTACGCTTGGTACATTGGCGGCAACGGAAGTCATTGGTCATATGGGACCGCGTCCTGAAATCAAATACGCTGATCTAATCGAAAAGGCGCAGGCGGCTTAAATGAAAGCTTTTTTGTTAACGGCAATGGTCTTCATGGCTTTGTCTTTCCCTCTCACTGGCAATGCCGGAATGGAGCAGACGAGAAGCATTACAGCCGCACAGGCTGCTGATCGTATTCTGGATGAAAGCGGTACTGTGCGTATGGTTTTACTGTACAGGTCAACATGCCCTGCCTGCGTTAAGGTCTTTGACGATTTTCTTGAACTGGCAATGTCTTATGAGGATGAAATTATTGTTCTGGCTTTTTCAACGGACAAAAGCGCAGGGGCTTTGGATCGCTATCTGGATCGTTATCTGGATGGTGATGTGCCGTTCGAGCGCGCCCGCATCAAAAAATGGAAGCCGGGCAATCTTGATAAGGCCTTCAGGCCGACAGGGATTGATATAGGAAAGACTTTCGGAACGCCGCTTTTTGCCGTATTGAACGAGGACGATGAACTTGTCGGGCAACATGAAGGCACTAAAGGGGTTAAACGCGCCAAAAAGTGGTTAAAGGCCGCCGGTGTTAGCCCGTAATATTTTGTTGTGAAGGTGTCTTGACCTAATAGTCTCGTCATTACGAGAAGCGAAACGACAAAGCAATCTATGTGCCCTATGGACTCCAGATCAAGTCCGGTATGATGCCGGGAGGGCGATCCTTTGTGTTTTAAAAAAAACTACGCTGTTATCTTGTGCTGTATAGCCTTTATAAATTCGTTAGAATTTGCGAAAGTAGCGCCTTTCGCAGCTAATTCGAATTTTGCGGGGCCATATTGCTCGACGCCATCCGTTAGAATGACAACATTATAATTATTTTTTATGGCATCTTCTGCCGTTGCTTTAACGCAGCAGTTGAAAGCAAAGCCGGTAATCACAACAAGTTTGATATTCTTTTCTTTTAAGAGTTTGTCTATATTGCTTCCTTTGAAAGCGGAAGCAGTTGTTTTTCTAACCACCTTTTCTTCTGGCAAAGGTGATACTTCACAAAAAGCATCAACTCCAATTGGTATATTATTTTCATCTACATGATCTGATAAATGAACCCAGTAGTTTGGGATGCTATGTTTACGGAATGCTGGAGTGATGTTGTTTGCGATGTGACGCGCGGTTTCTTTAATAGCAAAACATTTTTGAATATCTATAGCTAAATGTGCGCAATTAGCAGGCCCGATAGAAGCGGCTTGAAATAGTTTGATGAGATCACCGGCAGACAAATTTTTTTTATCTCTAAGCATCGGCGCATTATATAATACGCCTTTAATTATGTCAACTTTTGGGTGTGAGCGGCAACGGAAGTTATCGCTCATATGGGGTCACGCCCGGAAATAAAATATGCTGATCTGATAGAAGAAGGCGAAAGCGAATTCGGTCATATTGCCAACTTGACAATTTACGTAATGATTTGTATGGTGCCTGCCTTAACATGATGGAGGCTATATATTATGCTTACTAAAGTTTTTGTGGGCGCTTCGGCGTTAGCTGGGTTTGTTGGCGGTAGTGTTGCTGCTGTGGCGTTTGGTTTGCCAATGACGGTTGCTTTTGCTGCTGCCGCTGGTGCTGGTGCCGCGAGTGCGTTGTCTTCGGTAATCGTTGGTGGCGCTTTTGATGGCAAAGGGCCAAGTGCAGGTTTTCTTGGAATGATGGCTTTGCCAGCGGCGCATGCTACGTTTGTGCCTGCTATGGCTGTCATGGCTACTAAGCTTGCTCTTGGCGGATAGCCTTTATATTTGTTATTACGCCGCTAGCCCGCGCTCCATAAATTGGCTCATACGTTTGGCAAAGCCGGAAGGGTCGGGGATGGGCTCGCCCTGAATGATCCGCGCCTGATCGAGTAGCAGCCATGCTGCATCGGTCAGCTCTATGTCTCCGGCGTCTTTTTCCGCCAGTGCCCCGAGCCGTTTAATCAATGCATGGTCGGGGTTAATTTCGAGCACGCGTTTAGATTTGCTCTCATATTTCTGGTGAATGCGCAGCACGCGCTCCATCCGCAAATCAACCTCATCATCGGCGGCAACCAGACAGACCGGCGAGTCTGTGAGGCGGTTTGAAATACGCACTTCGCCGACTTCGTCCTTGAGTGTTTCGGTGACGATGTCTTTAAGTGTTTCTAATTTAGAGTCTTTGATTTCCTCTTTATCATCTTGCTTTTCCTCTGTTTTTTTATTTTCGAAACGATCGAGATCGATATTACCTTTGGTCACGGATTGGAATGGTTTTCCGTCAAAATCCAGAACGGTCTGGAGCCAGAAATCATCAATCGTATCGGTCAGGAACAGCACCTCGATGCCGCGCGCTTTGAAGCCCTCAATCTGCGGGCTGTTTTTCAGCGTGTCGATATTTTCACCGCTGATATAATAAATGATCTCCTGATTTTCTTTCATGCGCGTCGCGTAGTCCGCGAGCGATGTTAGCTCCCCGTCCTCATGTGTTGAGTAAAAGCGCACGACTTTGAGTAGGGCTTCGCGATGTTCGAACGCGTCATATAACCCTTCTTTGAGCACTGCGCCGAACTGGCCCCAGAATGTTCCGAATGCCGGGGCGTCGTTTTCCGCCATTTTGTTTAAATCGCCCAGAATACGTTTGGTGATATTATTCCTGATTTTGTC
>JAJFGW010000044.1 GCA_021775915.1 Alphaproteobacteria bacterium
ACCGTAATCATCACCGTCCATACGTTTTAGCGCGGCGTCAATGCGTTGCGAGTCAATTTGGCGACGGCGGTCGGTTTCCTTGGCCATTTCCTGCTGCTGCATCGCGTCCATACGGGAAAGCCGCCCCTGCAGCGTTTGATCAAGCTCTACAGGCGCGCGGGATTCCGCTGAAATTTCATTTAAACGCGCCAACTCGGCCTTGCGCTCAAGCAAAACCTTGCGAAGCGCGTCAATATTGATATTCTGCTCCTCTGTCATGCAAGTGATTGGATCATAAAAAAGCAGGAACACGCAATGAATAATACGAAAATAGAGACACTGAATGACTTATGGGCGCAAACTGTCGATGTCTGGCAGCATGGCTTTATGGGTGTGGACATTAGCAAAATCATTATCGCCCTGCTTATTTTTAGTGGATTTCTGCTTATACGCGGCTTGTTCAGCAAATATATTCTGGCGCGGCTGCATAGGTGGACGGCGAAAACAGACACCCACATGGATAACAAAGTGATCGAAGCGCTGATCCCGCCAATCCGCTTTATCCCGGTTATTCTCGGTGTTTTCTTTGCCGCGCAATATTCCGGGCTGGATGAAACGCTCAATAGCTTTTTCACAAGCCTGATGCGCTCACTCATCGCTTTTACCATTTTCTGGGCGCTGCACAGAGCTTTGGAACCGATGAGCCATATGATGCGCGGACTGGAAAAAATGCTCTCCAAAACCATGGTGGCATGGCTGTTCAAAGTTATAAAAGTTCTGGTCTTTTTCATCGGCGGCGCAGTTATCCTTGAAATATGGGGCATTAAGGTCGGGCCTATGCTCGCCGGGCTTGGGTTATTTGGTGCGGCGGTAGCGCTGGGCGCACAAGACATGTTCAAGAACATGATCGCCGGGATCACCATTATCGCCGAGAAAAAATTTCATCCCGGCGACTGGATCAAGGTTGATGGCGTGGTTGAAGGCACAGTTGAAACTGTTGGGTTTCGCTCAACTGAAGTCCGCCGTTTTGACAAAGCCCCGGTGCAGGTTCCAAACTCCCTGCTATCTGATGCTGCCATCACCAACTTCTCCCGCATGACGCACAGGCGCATTTACTGGAAAATCGGCGTGACTTACGATACCAGTGTCGATCAACTTAAAGTCATCCGCGACAGCATTATGGATTATATCCAAAACAACGATGACTTTGAGAAAAGCGGCGTTTCCACCTTTGTCCGGGTTGATAGCTTTAATGATAGCTCAATCGACTTTATGATTTACTGCTTCACCAAAACCACGGATTGGGGCGAATGGCTGGAGATTAAAGAAGCCTTTGCGATGGAAATCAAAGAAATTGTCGAGAACAAAGCAAAAAGCGGCTTTGCCTTTCCTTCGCAGTCTCTTTATCTGGAACAATGGCCGGGCGATACGGCAGAGCTTTTTGTCCCGCCATCAAATAAAATCGCTGCTTAACTATTATTTAGGTTGGCCTATTATGTTTCAAATATTTTGCAGCAGCTCCGGTTGACTGCGGGCCTTTTCCTCCAAAAGAAACAGGTAAATTAGGCGTAATCGCCTCATCCATATAACGGGTAAATTTTTCATCCCCCTCTAATGCCGCGGCCAAATTTTTAACCATCACCGGATAATAATACTTGGAATGCTCGCCTTCCGGCCCGTCATAAAGCGTATTTTCAAGCGGGGTCTTTCCTTCACCATCTGTCAGGGCAAAAAGTTTTGCGACGAGAGGCACGGCTATATCAGTACCAAACACCTTATCAAGGCGCAGAACAAAATCAGACAAATATTCATTCACAGCTTTCTCGCTGCCTGGTGGTCCCAATACTGTGCTACCAGCCCAGTGTTCATGCATCGCCGTTTCTTTTATGTCGTGTGAACTGACCGGTTTTAACATGTCCTGATAATAGGCTTCCGCCAGATCCTCTTTACTAAGACCATCGAGTTTTTCTTTCAGACCCAGAAGATATTCCAGCATGTCACCAGAAGCATGACCTATCACTGTTTGACCTTCAACAATGGGACAACTTCCATCAGCAAAAGTGCGAAGCGCTTGATGTCTTCCTTTGTCAAAGTCACCCGTATCTTTACTGGCGTCCAGGTATTGATAAATATAAGACTGACAGTCTGTAATCATGGCCCTTAATTTATCGGAATCTACAAAAGAATTGTCGGGTGGGCAAAAAATATTGAGTTTTCTGAATATTTCATCATAGTTTTCCATGTCACGGTCAAGATTATGACGAACATATTGCGTACTGTGTCCAATATTTGTTTCAATGAGTGCTATGTTTTTATTTAAAAACTTTTGGAGGATTTCTTTTGCCTTCTCTTCACCCATCTGGTTTTCCAGCTCTTCAACGAGACGTTGAAAGATTAAAACATTTCTGCTTTTGGCAACATCATGAAGCAGAGTTCTACCCAGCTCATCTTCAGAGGTCAGAACCTGTGACAAATCAACACCAACGCGCTCGGCTTCATTCATACACGCATTCAATGCGGCAAGGTGGGCCTCATATTGCTCAGGACTATTATCGTTATAAGCACGGCGATTTGTTGCAACACTCTGTATAAGCCCATCCTCCAAAGTCTTTTTGATTAATTCATTACCAGCTTTATCATCAAAAAGTGTTCTAATCTGTGCGAACATTTCCTGATAATCTTCTGTACTTTTGAGACTGCCTTGCGAAAATGTATCAATAGTGAGCGCGGCAAACTCCCGTATCTTGTCAGCACAAAAATCTCTTTCATTATCACTCATTGGGTACCTTTTTAAGGCTTTCGCCAAAGCCGCAACATGTTCCAGACTGATTCTTTCTACAGCGCTAGAAAACTCTGTGTTTTCAAGTATACCCGTATAAACCATACCAAAAGCATGTTCCGGCATAAGCTCATTCATAAGAACAAGAACGTCCTTTAGGGCATTAGGGTCCTCATTGGACAAGGCCTGTCTGTATAGACTAGCTTCGTACATATGACCAAATCTTAGAAAGGCTTTTACAGCTTCGGGGTTTCTTTGCGCAACGTCTTTCAGTATTTGCGTGTCCCCTCCGGCAATTAAAGTCATGCCATCGAAGAAGATAGTAGCATTATCTTTATCATACCGAAAAAGTTCAGGCGCAGAAGGGGATTTACTGTCATTAGAAATAAATCTTGCTGTACCTTCATTCTTATTTTCGAACAAAAAACCTACGATACTGAGCCTGTTAAAACCGTCTCTAAAATTAACCATGCTATAAAGTCCTTTTAAATCTCTAAGAATAGGGACTTATACATCCACTCCAGTCATTATGTCAATGTTTTTCGTTCTGCCCAACTCAATAAAATCATGCTATTGCTTATTCATGTCCGTACAGCCTTCAGAAACAAAACAGCAAAGCCCCGCCATTAGCCTGCCTGATGCCCCTGTCCTGTGCGTTAACACAAAGCAGGCGGCGCTGCTGACGGCAGACGGTGAACTCAAAACCCTGCCGCATGCGCAAGCACAGACGCTTATCCACAAAAAGCCGGCAATGCTTTGTCACGCGCCTTATACGCGCCACAGGCTGGGCGTAAATGATCTATACGCCTTTGATATTCTCGAATTATTTGCCTTTGTTCATCCGGCTAAATTTTGCGTACCGACACCGGTGGGACTAGCCAAAGCGCTCGGACTGTCTATACCGGATAATTTTGAGGATTATCCCCTAACCCTGATGGAAGCGGCGCAGGCACTACTAGGTGATTTACAAAAAGAAGAACGTTACAAGAAGAAAGCGAACCCTCTGGAAATTGCGCAGACCATGGGGCAAAACGGCAAAGGCTGGTCGTGGACGCCATTTGTCTGTGCTGCGCTAGGCAAAGAGTACAATGAAGCTTTGCCGGTTATGAGCAAAGTCGCGCTGAATATCTGGAAGCATATGCCGGAATGGAGTGAGCAAGCGCCAGAACCGCCGCCCGCGCACCACGCCGTCACAGGTGAAGAAAGCCGCGACCGCCTGGCAGATATGCTGGGGCTCAATGCCGAGACAAGAGAGCAACAACAGGATTACGCGACAAAAATGAGCGCGGCCTTTGCACCAAAAGAGGAAGAAGACAAACCGCATATTATTCTGGCCGAAGCGGGAACCGGGGTTGGCAAGACGCTGGGCTATCTAGCTCCGGCGAGCGTTTGGGCGGAGAAAAACAAAGGCACAGTATGGATTTCAACCTACACCAAAAATTTGCAAAGGCAGATAGATCAGGAACTAAGCCGTCTACACCCTCACCCGGATGTTAAAGATGCGAAAGTAACAATTCGTAAAGGCCGCGAAAATTACTTGTGCCTTTTGAACATGGAAGACACCGTCGCAAGCGCAGCACTAGCCAAACACCCGAACCAGGTTATTGCCGCCGGGATCATGGTACGCTGGGCCGAAGCCAGTAAGGACGGGGATTTACAGGGCGGAGATTTCCCCGGCTGGCTGGCGGGATTACTGGGACATCAATTTACACGCGGCATGGCGGACAAACGCGGCGAGTGCGTTTATGCAGGCTGTGACCATTACCACAAATGCTTTGTCGAACGCGCCATTCGTAAATCGCAACATGCGGAGATCGTCGTTGCCAACCATGCGCTGGTGATGGTAAAAGCCGCCGTATCAGGGTCGGACGATCCATTACCGCAACGCTTTGTTTTTGATGAGGGCCACCATTTATTTGATGCGGCGGACAGCGCCTTTGCCGGGCATTTAACAGCGCGGGAAACGCATGATTTGCGGCGCTGGATACGCGGCGCGGAGGGCGGCCGCAAAACGCGCGCGCGTGGGTTTAAACGCCGGGTAGAGGACTTAATCTCCGGTGATGTAGAAGCGGAAAGCGACCTTGAGACAATCATACACGAGGCCGGAACACTTCCGGCCTTAAGCTGGTCACGGCGGCTGCGTGATAAAGCGCCCAACGGTGCAACAGAACAGTTTCTCGCGCTGGCTTATCAGCAGGTCTCTGCCCGCGCCAAGGGACTAGACGGCCCCTACTCACTCGAAACAGGAACAAAGCCTCTCATTGAAGGCATGAGTGAAGCGGCGCGGACGCTAAAAAACAAGTTACGCGCTTTGCAAAAACCAATGCATAGTCTATCCAAAACCCTGCGCAAGAAACTAAGTGAGCACGCCGATACACTGGACAGCGATACACGCAAGAGACTTGAAGCCTCCGCAAACAGTCTTGACCGCCGCGCCGATCATACGCTCGCCGGATGGATTGCGATGCTGGAAACGCTGGAGCAAAAAGATGATGTGGCCGAATTTGTCGACTGGATGGAAATAACACGCATTGACGGCAAGGCAATCGACATCGGCCTATACCGGCACTGGGTCGATCCGATGCTGCCCTTTGCTAAATCAGTGCTGCCTTTTGCCCACGGCATTGCGATTACATCGGCGACATTGCGCGATGGTACCGACGATGACAAAGAAAACTGGCGTGTGGCGCGGGAGCGTACCGGTGCTGACTACCTGTCTCCTGACGCTGTACAATTCACGGAAAATTCGCCGTTTAATTACGCTGACCAGACAAAAATATTTGTCATCGATGATGTAAACAAAAATGATGTCGGGCAAGTGGCGTCCGCCTACCGCGAATTATTCAAGGCCTCCGGCGGC
>JAJFGW010000045.1 GCA_021775915.1 Alphaproteobacteria bacterium
TGCGGCTCTCTGAGAAGTCTATCTCCGGCACTTTTCCGGCCAGAAGGTCAAACATTTGCTCTAGCTCGCCGCGCTCAGGTAATTCACGGAAAAGTGGGCCGTGAAAGGTTGTCAGTCCGGTTTTGTGATGGGCGGCATTGAGCAGGGTCGTGAGGTCGCTATAGCCTATGATGATTTTAGGGTTGGCGGCCACGAGGTTGAAATCTATTTTGTCCAGCATTGTAAGGGCGCGGTTGCCGCCGCGACTGCCGAAAATGGCTTTAATCTCATGGTTTTTCAAAAGATCATGAAATGCATCAACTTTGCTTTGGGCGTTGCCAGCAGACTGGTTTAACTGGTTTGTCGCCTGCGGGTGAATATAAACCTTATAGCCTCTGGCCTCGATGAAGGCTTTGGCCTTGTCCAAATCATCCTGCGTAACCCAGCAGGAGGTGGACATGATACCAATGGTATCGCCTTTTTTGAGCGCAGGAGGTTTCATGCTTCTTATTATCTACGGTTACCGGTGAATCACAAGCATTTTGGTGATGTTGCAGTATGTGTGATTTTTACGTAAAATAGTAGTATGGAACATGTAAGCGGTGGTTTAAATTCTTTTAATACGACTTTTTCCGAGGTTGGTGCTTGGCCGGCCAGTGTGGGGCGGGGCGGGGCATCGGGCGCTTTTAACCGTACCGTGCTTGATTCAAGGCATTTTAGTAACCCCAACCTGACCGCGAAGGATGTTGCCGCAAGGGGAATTCAGAGCGAAACAGGGTCTTTGACCTATACGCAGACAATGTAACCCATTGAAATAAAAGAAAATCTTTTAAAACCGTTTGTGGCTATGAGTTGTAGCACATATCCCTTAACTTTTTCATTGACAATAATTACCATATAACGTATAAAGTTAATCAATTAAATTTGTTTTATAACTGATAGTTACAGTTGATATTTAAAGTAATTTTTTAAGAGTTGGACGATATGAGAAACGCAGCACAAGACATAGCCCTCACCGATGCATGGTCATGGTCGCAATATGGCAGTGGCGATATGCCCAGTCAGTATTATATGTCGGCTATAGAAATGGCCTGGCAGTTATAAAAACTGCACTTATTGACAGTTATGAAGAAGCTATTTTCGGGTTGTTTCTCATAAAAGTTTTGTCTACTCTCAAGGTAGCAAGCTCTAGATGAAATAGGATTAGGATGATGGACGCTACGCAGTTTCAAAGTATGTGTAAAAAGTGGCAGGGCTGTACGTCTGATTTCTCTAAGATTGTTTCTTCTGCATGCACAATAGGCCTCTCAGATGAAGACTTAGCCATTAAATTTGCCATTTCTGAATATTTTATTGCTTTTTGGAAAGATGGACAAATGTACCCTCATCCAAAAGTCCAAAAACATGTAGTCTCATCTCTTAAGCATGAAGCTTCTAGTTTTTTAAGTGTCTCCTCAAAGAAACAAATCCCCCCCGCACCTTAACTTAAATTTGTAATGTAAATTTAGACAATGACGAAGAGGGGGGTATCTTCGTAAAAGCCGAGATCAACCGTCTTCGGTAATTTTATCGACGAGTTCCTGCATGACTTCCTCGGCTTTGAGGTTGTCGATCTGGCAGGTGCCGGCGGCTTCGTGGCCGCCCCCCTCATATTTCAGCATCAGGTTGCCGATATTTGTATTGCTGGTACGGTTCAGGATTGATTTACCGACGGCAAAGACAGTGTTTTGCTTGTTTTTACCCCATATGACATGCATGGAGATATTCACCTGCGGGAATAGCGCATAAATCACAAAGCGGTTTCCAGCCCAGATTGTATCTTCGCGGCGTAAATCAAGAATAACAAGATTGTCGTGATGTTGCGAGCAGCGCTCAATCTGTTCACGGCATTTGAGTTGATGTTCAAAATAAAGGTCAACGCGCTCTTTAACATCCGGTAGCTCAAGAATTTCTTCAATTGTGTGTGCTTCGCAGATGAAATCAATCAGTTTCATCATGAGTTCAAAATTAGAGATACCAAAATCACGAAAACGCCCTAAACCGGTACGTGCATCCATAATAAAGCTCAGGAGTTCCCAGCCTTCGGGGTTTAGAATGTCTTCCTTGGTAAAACCGGCAGAATCGGCCTTATCAACTGCCGCCATTATTTCTTCAGTGACCTTTTCCAGTTTGGGGTTGGCGTGGCCGTCAAAATACTGGTAAACAACCCGCGCCGCAGACGGGGCATCAGGGTCGATAACGTGATGAGGGGGGCAGTCATCCAGCCGTTCGACTTCACTGGCATGGTGGTCAAAGCACATATAAACGCCTTCGACAAAGGGCAGGTTTGTTGTGATGTCGTTGGGGCCAACCTCTATAGCGCCATCTTGCATATCTTTGGGGTGAGCAAATTTAATATCGTTAATAAGGCCTAGCTCTTGAAGGATTACGGCGCAAATCAGGCCGTCCATATCACTTCGTGTGATTAGGCGGTATTTTTTATTTGGTTCTGGCTGGACATTTGCTTCGCTGGTCATGGCTCCGTAACTCCTTGCTTAAATAAACCCCACTCGGTAACAAACCCTTATATCATAGAGCCTTAAATGATAATATGACGTTAACGATTTTCAATTTTAACTTGCGGCGGCTTCTTTGTCCCCTTTGTCTCCCTTGTCTCCTTTTTTGGACTTAGAAGACTTGGATTTTTTCTTTTTATCAGAAAAAACAAAGGTAGGTTCTTTCCCATCTACAACGGTTTTTTCTTCAACCACCACTTCTTCTATGTTCTCCATATCTGGCAATTCAAACATGGTATGAAGAAGCAGGTTCTCCAGAATGGAACGCAGGCCCCGCGCCCCTGTTTTACGCTCAACAGCTTTTACCGCGATGGCTTTAAGGGCACCATCTGTAAAGCGTAATTTTGCATTTTCCATCTCAAACAGGAGTTGGTATTGCTTGGTCAGGGCATTCTTTGGCTCTGTTAAAATTTGAACGAGAGCGTCTTCATCAAGGTTTTCCAACGTGGCAATAACAGGAAGACGACCAACAAATTCAGGAATCAAGCCGTAGCGTAGTAGGTCTTCCGGTTCCAGTTCCTTGAATAGCTCACCAATATTACGGTCATCATCATCCTTTACGTCAGAGCCAAAGCCAATTGATGTGCCGCGGCCGCGATCGGCAATAATTTTGTCGAGGCCCGCAAATGCACCACCACAGATAAACAGAATATCGGCGGTATCAACTTGCAGAAACTCTTGTTGCGGGTGCTTACGGCCTCCTTGCGGCGGAACAGCGGCGACAGTGCCTTCCATAAGTTTAAGAAGGGCTTGTTGCACACCTTCACCGGAAACATCACGAGTAATGGACGGGTTGTCTGATTTACGGCTGATTTTATCGATTTCATCAATATAGACAATACCGCGTTGCGCACGCTCGACATTGTAATCAGCACCTTGCAGCAATTTGAGAACGATATTTTCTACATCCTCACCGACATAACCGGCTTCGGTCAGTGTCGTAGCGTCAGCCATGGTGAAGGGCACGTCAATAATACGCGCTAGTGTTTGTGCCAGAAGAGTTTTACCACACCCGGTTGGGCCACAAAGCAGGATATTTGATTTTGCCAGTTCGACTTCACTAGCACCTTGGCCTTGCGTGTGTTCCATGCGTTTGTAGTGGTTGTGAACGGCCACGGCCAAAACACGTTTCGCCGCATCTTGCCCGATCACATAATCATCAAGGACGTTCTTGATCTCTGATGGTGTGGGAACACCTTCACCGGAACGAACGACAGAGGTTTTGTCTTCTTCCCGGATGATGTCCATACAGAGTTCGACACATTCGTTACAGACAAAAACATTGGGCCCCGCAATGAGCTTGCGTACCTCGTGCTGGCTTTTGCCACAAAATGAGCAATAAAGCGTGTTCTTACTGTCAGTGTCTCCGGATTTACTCATTAAGCTGTCCTTACCTCTACAACTGTTTGAATCAACATGATTTCACTCTAGCCAAGGATCATGAGGCCGCGCAAGCCCCTTTACAAATGAAATGCAGTTTCTCTCCACAGAAACTATTGTGTTTATTGTTATCTAAAGGCTTTGAGTTTTTTCTGCGCATACTATAATCAATGTCTGAAACGCTTTAATTAAATATGAATCATGGCCGCAAAAAATTTAGATGAACTGGCAGAAAGTTTTGACCTCTTTGATAGTTGGGAGGACCGCTACCGTTATCTGATTGATCTGGGGCAACGTCTGCAGCCCATGGACGAATCTTTAAAAATAGATGATAGGCTGGTTAGAGGTTGTACTTCTCTGGTCTGGCTTGATTCAGAGATCAAGGAAAATGAAGCAGGGGAAAAGATTTTTCATTTCATTGCAGATAGCGATGCCCAGATTGTTAAAGGGCTTATCTACATATTAATTCTTGCTTATCAGGACCAGCCGCTTGAGAAAATTGCAGACATAGATATTCAGCTTTCTTTTGAAAGGCTCGGCCTGGCCGGTCATTTAAGCCCCAGCCGCCGCAATGGTTTCTTCTCCATGGTTGAGAGAATTAAACACATGACGTCATCGTCTTGACCGGATCTTGACCGGTTAATTATGCCGTGATACGGCTGTATATGACTTAGCAATAATAATTTTTACAGGGAGAATATGTTATGTCGGAATCTAGTGGAGCTATTGATGGTGCCATTCAAAAGTTACTGGGTATTTATCAGGGACTGGCAGACGAAGAAAAAAATATAGCGCCAAAGCGTCAGGTCACACAGCAGAAAATTGACGGGTTGGTTGATGACTTGGCTGCCATGGGTGAGTTTGACGAGAGCAAAGTTTCAGCCGAGATGATGGCGGCGTTCTACGTTTTTAATCAGCAAATTCAGGGAAGGCTGATGCAGGGTGATTCTTCTGCTCAGATGGCCATGGCTAGATTTAATCAGGGTTTTATGGAGGCCGCTCAGGCTTATTTTCAAAAGATACAAGCTGATCCAGCGAAAGCGCAGGATATTCAGCGGGCCGTACAAAGTATGAGTGTCGAAACGCAGCCACCAAAAATAGAGGTGGGAGGCATCCCGGCCATTGAAATTGCCATTCATGAGCCAGAGGGTGATTACGGCGAATGGGCTTTTGCTGTTGTGTTGATTTCTGTCGATGAAAATTTCCAGGCCAAAGTCGTTGATACGCTGGATTATGATCTTTATGTCAGTATGGAGATTACGCCGCATGAAGGTTTGTCGGACGAATTTAATGTTCCCGGCAAACGGATTAAAGCCGGTGTTAAATTCAAGCCGATGTCTATTTCTTATGAGACGGTGGAAAATGGCCCGGAAGCCATACTGCATGTCAGCGGCCATATTTATAAAGGTAAAGAGCATGTGCAGACATTAGAATTCCCAGAGGTGCCGTTGGCAAAACAGGGGTCTAATGACCTTGATATGGATGCGATTATGAAGATGATGAGAGAGGGCCCTGGCCCGAATAATCGTCCGAACTAGGAAATACTCTGAAAAAAGTTAAGGACGCGACATAAAGTCAGCGCCCTTAACCGGAAGTCTCCCAGTCTCCTCCGCAGAAAAGACTATATAAAAATAAGGGACGTGTCAAAGATACGGAAAATAGGTTTGTTTTTCAGAAGGTTAAAGCGTTTCTGAAAGCTATGGCTGTTCGTTTTCCTCTTCAGAAGGGGCGTTGGCGCCGTCTTTTTCTTCCGCTTCCGATGATGCTTTCCGGTCATCATTATGGCGCAGGCTTTGAAGAATGTCGGCGAAAAGCCGGTCTGATTTCTCCGTTTGTTTTCCTATGAGCTCCGCTTCGAGAGTTAGAACTGACCCGTTTCCAACCCAAAGCTGGGTGACATAGAGTATTTCATTATTGCCGTTGGCGCTATTTCCTGCACCGAGCAAGGCCGCCATCGTCGCGTTGTCTGTTTCATTGTAGGAAATGTCATAAACCTCCAGATTTTCAATGCCCGGCCTCGCCAGAAGTGAAGTGCGCATAAGGTCCGGTGTGAAGTCTTTGCGAAAGTTTTTTGCGCTGGGGGTGCAACTGACGTAAAAATTAACTGTTGCATCCAGATCAAAGACCTGCGTGTAGCTTGTCATGAGGGAGCATTTGTCTTTCATCTGGTCATGGCAGCGGCGGGTGGCAAATGGCTCGCCGGGGAAGGTGATTTGAAAATCGCAGCCCTCGGGAGAATAGACAAATTCTGCAGCTAGCACAGGGAAGCTAAGAACAAGAAAAAATAGAGTATTAAGCAACAGCCGCATCGCGGGACTCCTCTTCGGGTTTTGTCCAGGTTTTCGGGTCAGCTTTGGATTGATTTCTGCTGGCCATGCATTTGACTTCGCCTGTGTCAGGTAGCCAAACATAGGGTATGCCTTTCTTTTCGGCATAGGCGAATTGTTTCTGGATTTTCTGTGCGCGGTGGAACAGTTCGACATTATAGCCGCGTTCGCGCAGAGTGCGCGCTGTTTCAGAGGCTGTTTCGCGCTGTTCTTCATCCGGCAGCACCATCAAAATATCCGCCGGAGATTTGCGCGTAGTATCAAAAGCGCCTTTGGTGCGTAGCTTGTCGAACAAACGGCTAAAGCCAATCGAGATGCCAACGCCGGGGAGCTTCTTGTTAATGTAGGAGCTGGCCAGATCATCGTAACGCCCGCCGGAACAAATCGAGCCATAGCCGGGATCGTCAGTGAATACTGTCTCGTAAACGGTGCCGGTGTAATAGTCGAGACCACGGACGATGGAAAGGTCAGCCACAACCGCGCCTTCGGGAAGGTGGGAGAGTTGGTTCATGACGGTAGTGAGTTCTTCTATGCCCTCCTTAAATAGATTCTGGATTGCTTCGTTGCTATCGCTCCTCGCAATGACGTCATTGCGAGTGATGAAATCGCGAAGCAATCCAGAAATATATTTGGGGGTGGCTTTGATGCTTGCCAGAGCTATAATTTTTTCAAGCTGTATGTCACTAAGACCAAGTTCGAGTAAATCTGCAAAGACGTCCTGTTCACCAATCTTTTCCAGCTTATCAATAATCCGTATAACCTCTGTGACATTTTCAATGCGGAGCTCCTCGCATAGTCCAATCAAAATCTTCCTATTACTAATCCGCAACTGGATTTTATTTTCTGGTTTTTCCATCCCCGGAAGTCCGGCGAGGGTTTCCCAGATAATGGCGGGCATTTCGGCGTCGAAATGCAATGGAAGCGCATCGACGTTAATAACATCTATGTCGCACTGGTAAAATTCGCGGAAACGTCCGGCTTGCGGTCTTTCACCGCGCCAGACACGTTGTATTTGGTAGCGTTTGAACGGAAATACTAGGTTGTTGAAATGCTGGGCGACATAGCGCGCGAGCGGCACGGTCTGGTCAAAATGCAGGGCCAGCCGCGCATCTTTTTCGCCTTCTTCCTTGTGCAGGCGCTCTAAAACATAAATTTCCTTGTCGACCTCGCCTTTGGCGCTGATAACGTCAATTTCTTCGACTGACGGCGTTTCGATCGAGCAAAAGCCGTAGGATTCAAAGACATTGCGGATATGGTCGAACCATTGCTGTTCGATCAATCTTTCTTCAGGGAGCCATTCGGGAAAGCCGCTGACAGGTTTTGGTTTATAAACACTCATGGTTCTGCTTTTACAGCATTTTTGCCGTTTTACCAAAAAGTTTGATTTCCATCATAGAGTATGGTTTTATAAGCCACAATCTGGAAAATAATAAAAGCAAGGGGAGCTTTCTTGAAAAGCTTGGGATTCCTGAAAAAGTCTATGATAGCAGTGTTTGCTGCCGCGGCATTTTATTTGCCTGCAGGAGACCTGTCACCTGAGGCTTATGCTGAGGGAGATAATGGCAGTTTTAATCTATCCGCCGATGAGGATGTTCTTGACCGAAATATCTATGCGCATGAAACTTTGGCCTCAAATAGCACCGACCCTGTCGGGGTGCAGCTTATTCTGGCGATGGATACCAGCGGCTCCATGACAGATGAGGAATTTGGGATTGAGCTGAAGGCGACTGCCGTTGCTCTTAATTCCGAGCTTTTTAGAAATGCGATCAAATATAAAGCCGGTGAACAGTCAGTGGCTGTTGCTGTTATCGATTTTAATGCCTTTGCGATGCTCAGGATTGCCTGGGTTGATATCAGGGGTAAGGAAATCAATGACAAGCCTTATAACCCTGCCGATCCTTTGAATAGCTCGCTGGCACCGGACAAGCTGGATAAGCTGGCGGATGAAATAATGTTCATGCCACGGCGCGGTGCTGCCGGCACAGTGATAGGCGCGGCCCTTGATTTGAGTCACAGTCTCTTTCTGGGAAGTCCCTGGAAACCGGCAGAGGGCGGAAAAAGAGTTCTGGATGTTTTTGGTGACGGGTCATCAAGCCCCGCTGCCGTTGTCAGCGGACGGAACAGGCTGGAGAGAATAGGTGTCACGATTAATGGTTTTGCCATTGTGAATGAGGAATCTGATCTGGAAAAGTACTTTGAAAATTATCTTGTAAGTAAGCGTTTTGTGAAGAGTAAGGATGGTTTTTACTCGGAGCCTGGTAGAGTTTGGGCCGTGGCCCGGAATTTAAAGGCAACCGGTAACGAAGATACGGAGCTCAAGTCGTTTTTTGGTGAGGTATCAAGAGCGATGAAACAAAAAATCACTGTCGAGGTGGCCGGGCTTGATGGCTATCGTAGAACTCTTGCTCGGCTAGAGAGACTTCCGGCGTTTCCTTTGCCGGAGCCGTTATAAGCACATAAATAATATTATAGGGAGATTTCGTTGGCAGGCGCAGGGTTAAAATCCATGATAGCGGTATTTGCCGCTGCGGTGTTTTGCTTGCCTGCACCGGGGCTGTTATCAAATGCTTTTGCCCAGGACACTGAGCGTAACCCTTATGCGCTTATCCCTGATGCTATTGATCGGGATACTTACCGCCATAAGACTTTGGCCTCAAATAGTACCGAGCCTGTTGGGGTGCAGCTTGTTCTGGCGATGGATACCAGTGGTTCTATGTCATATGAAGAATTTGCAATTGAATTGCAGGCGACGGCGACGGCCCTTAATTCCGAGCTTTTCAGAAATGCGATCAAGTATAAAGCTGGCGAACAGTCAGTTGCTATTGCCGTGATTGATTTTGATCATGTGGCCAATGTTCGGGTTAAGTGGGTTGATATCAGGGGCAAGGACATTAATGACAAGCCTTACAATCCCGATGATCCTTTGAATAGCTCTCTGGCGCCGGACAAGTTGGATGCCTTGTCGCAGGAGGTTTTGACTATATGGCGACAGAGTGAGGGGGGCACAGTGATAGGCAAGGCGCTGAATTTAAGTAAGTCTCTTTTTCTGTGGAGCCCTTGGGGGCTGGCAGAAGGCGGAAAAAGAGTGCTGGATGTTTTTGGTGACGGGGCGTCTGCTTATGACGTGCGGCCGCGCCGGGATGAATTGGCAGCGCTGGGCATTACAATCAATGGCTTTGCGATTGTGAACGATGAGCCTGATCTGGAAAAATATTTTGAGGAGTTTCTTGTCACTAACTTTTTTATAAAAAGCCCGGACGGTTTTTATTCGGAACCCGGCAGGGTTTGGGCGGTGGCACGGAATTTAAAGGAAGAAGATAATGACGAGGCGGAGCTTGCCTCATTTTTCGGCGAGGTCACAAGGGCGATGAAACAAAAAATTACTTTTGAAGTGGCCGGGCTTGAGGGATATTATAGAACCCTTGCTAAACTGAAGCGCGTTCCGATGTTTTCTTTGCCGCGGTTGCCATAGCTATAGCCGCATTTTTTTCTCATCGAATAATTCACCGATCTGGGTGATCAGGGCATCGGCGAGTTCGTCGGCATCGGCGATGGTTAGGGCTTTTTGGTAATAGCGCGTGACATCGTGGCCGATTCCAATGGCGGTCAGTTCTATTTTGGAAGAATCTTCGATCCATTGAATGACATTGCGCAAATCTTTTTCAAGGATGTTTGACGGATTTACAGAAAGGGTTGAATCATCAACCGGCGCGCCATCGGAAATAACCATTAGAATTTTGCGCTGTTCACCGCGTGCCGCGATGCGGTTATAGGCCCAGACGAGCGCTTCGCCGTCGACATTTTCTTTGAGGATGCCTTCTTTGAGCATCAGGCCGAGGTTGCGCCGGGAGCGTCGCCACGGGGCATCAGCGGATTTATAGATGATGTGCCGCAAATCATTGAGGCGACCGGGGTGAGGGGGGCGGTTGTTTTGTATCCAGAGGTCCCTTGCTTTGCCGCCTTTCCATGCGCGGGTGGTAAAGCCGAGAATTTCCACTTTTACGCCACATCTTTCTAATGTTCGGGCGAGAATGTCGGTGCACATGGCGGCAATGGCAATCGGGCGGCCGCGCATGGAGCCGGAATTATCAATCAGCAAGGTAACAATGGTGTCACGAAACTCTGTTTCTTTTTCCTGTTTGTAAACCAGAGGTACGCTCGGGTTGGCAATGATACGAGCAAGGCGGCTGGTGTCGAGCACGCCGTCATCCATATCGAATTGCCATGAGCTTTGCCGTTTGGCCATTAATTTTCTCTGGAGCCGGTTGGCAAGTTTGGTGGTAACGCTCTGCATATGGGCGAGTTGCTGGTCCAGCATGGAGCGCAGCCGTTCCAGTTCCTCCGGTTCGCCTAATTCTTCTGCCTTGACGATTTCATCATAGCTGGTGGTGTAGACTGAGTAGAAGCTGTCCGGGCCGGGGATGTAGCCTGCGGGTCTTTTGATCTGCTGCATTCCTTCTTCTTTGCCCTCTGATTCTTCTACTTCTTCGGGTAAATCTTCCAGCGTGGTTTGTTCGCCTTCGCCGGATTCTTCGGTAGATTCGGCTTCGTCTGACCCGTCCGATCCGGCAGAGGATTCTGCTTGTTCATCCTGTTCGTCACTTTGATCGTTATCATTCTGATCGTTATCGCTTTCACCGTCTGAGTCTTCGTCGTTTTCCTGTTCCGGGGCGAAATCTTCACCAACATCCATGTCCATTTTTGAGAGAAGGTCGCGGGTGAGGGCAGCGAAAGATTGCTGGTTTTGTAGGGCGGGCTTTAATTGTTTCAGCCCTTCAGAACCGAGTTTTTCTTCCAGCCATGGTTGCCAGAGCTTTATCATGTTTGCTGCAGAAGGCGGTGGCGCTTCGCCTGTTAAAGCCGTGCGGGCGAGGACATGGAGCGCATCGGCGAGGTTGCTTTCTTCGCGATTGCTCATATTAGCGTAGCCTAAACGGTGGCATTTTTCTTCAAGCGTATTTTGAAGGTTCTGCGCAACGCCTTTCATTTCACTAGCGCCCAGGGCTTCGCAACGTGCTTGCTCCAGCGCGTTAAAAGCGGCCTGCGCGGTTAAATCCATCGGCGCATTTTCAAGGTGAACAGATTTGTTGTGGTGTTGTATGCGCAGGGCTTTCGCATCGGCATCGCCGCGCACGAGGGCCGTGCTTTCCGCGCTCATCTCTATATCGGGCAACGGCAATTGCGGTTTGTCACCATGAAGAGAGCTTCCGCCGGGGGAGAAGCTGACATCAACGTCTTTTTTGCGAGCAAGGGCGCGCAATGTTGCCGCTGTTGCGCTTTTGAATTTTTCGAGTTGGGTCGTTTTTTGGTCTTTATTGTCCATGTTTATTTTTACCGCGAAGAGCTACAGAAGCGAAGGTAAAGTTTTACTTGTATTTTTTTCATAACATTATACTAATTTATTAGTCTTTTAAGAGTTTAATTTTGGATAAAACGGAGAATGAAGGTGACAACAGAAGGTAAAACAATATTTGTCTTTGTACAGACAGCGGATGACAAGGCACCCTTTGAAGGGCTTACCGCTGTCTTTAACAAGGTTTTGAAAGAGCATCACTCGCAAGTCATATATCCGGATGTGTTTCCGGATATGTTGGAAAAAGAGGTGTTTTATAGAGGAAGACAATCAGAGGGGCAGGGCAAACGTATGAGCTCTATGCCTGTTCTCATTGCAGCGTTTAATAAGTCTGACAATGCTTTTTCTTTTTTGAAGGCTATTTCCAGAGCCTTATCAGAAGAAGGTATGAAAGAAATAGACACAGGAATTCTTTACAACAAACCATTATAAATGGTTTGTTTATCCTTCCAGCTCAACCCCAAAACAGCGCTGGTAATACTCAGCCACGGTGCTGCGCTCGGTTTCGTCGCATTTGTTGAGGAAGCTCAGGCGGAAAGAAAATTCGCGGTCTTTGAAGATTTGCAGGTTTTCGAGCCAGCTCAGGACTGTACGGGGTGACATCAGGGTCGAGAGATCGCCGTTTATAAAGCCCTGCCGGGTTAGATCAGCCAGCCTTACCATGGCGCTGATTTCTTCGCGGCCTTCGTCATTGTCCATATCCGGGTTTTTCAGCAGCATAATCCCCGTTTCGTCTTCATGGCTTAAATAATTCAGGGTGGCAACAATATTCCAGCGGTCAAGCTGGGCCTGGTTTAGTTGTTGGGAGCCGTGATAAAGCCCGGTGGTATCACCAAGGCCAATCGTGTTGGCGGTGGCAAACATACGAAAGGCCGGGTGAGGGCGGATGACTGTGTTCTGGTCGAGCAAGGTCAGGTGGCCTTCGGCCTCAAGAACGCGCTGGATCACAAACATAACGTCCGGGCGTCCGGCGTCATATTCGTCAAACACAAGCGCCACAGGGTTTTGCAGCGCCCATGGTAAAAGCCCCTGCTTGTATTCGGTCATTTGCTTGCCCTCTTTGAGGACGATCATGTCCTTGCCGAGCAGGTCGATCCGGCTGACATGACTATCGAGGTTAATGCGCACGCAGGGCCAGTTTAGCCGCGCGGCGACCTGTTCTATATGGGTTGATTTACCTGTGCCGTGATAGCCCTGAATCATGACGCGGCGATTATTGGCAAAGCCCGCAAGGATGGCAATGGTTGTGTCATGGTCAAAGTGATAGGACTCGTCGATTTCCGGCACGTTGGGGTGCTCGTAGCTAAAGCCCGGCACTTCCCAGTCAATATCGAGGCCAAATGTCTCCCTGACGTTAATTTTTTTGTCAGGAATAGTTGTGTGTTTGGCGCTGTTTGGCATTAATTGCGTGATGTCCAGCGTGGCAGATGTGGGCTCCCGTATTTCAGAGCCTTCAGAGCCTTCAGGGTTTTCTTTGTTATCATCAGACATATTATTTTTCCAGTTTATCGTACTTTTCGAAGGCCAGCTTTAATATTGTATACGCCATATTGATGGCCTTGAGAAGCTCTTCGGACTGTGGGTTGTCTCTGTTGACATCAGGGTGGTGCTTTTTAACCAGCTCTTTATATCTGGCTTTAATGTTTTTCAGGTCAAGGGGGGGCGCAAGCCCCATAATGGCCATGGCTTCATGTTCCGGTGTGTTTTGTTCAAATTGGGTCTGGTTATTGCCGGGCTCTTCAGGTTTCTTGTCGGTAAAGTGATAGCTCTGCCATGTGCGATTGCGCAAATCTGATTCAAGGTTGGTGAAACTGTCATAGCGCCAGGTCGGACGATCCCACAGGCCGCTATTGACGATATGGTCCTCGATATCGACTTGTGCCATGCCGGAGAAAAAGTCCCAGGCTTTGTTATATTCTTGTATGTGGTTTAGGCAGAATCGGTAGTATTCATTTTCGTTCAGCCCCCTGTCTTTGGGCGCTTTGAAATCTGCGACTTCTGAGCATCCGGGCATGTCGCACGCATGCGTGCGCAGTTGTTTTTTTTCATCTGCGTATTCAGCCGAGTTTGGTTTTAAATATATATTAGGCATCTTTTCCATTATTATACGTTTGACTTTTGCAGACAAGCATTGAATTTCGTAAAAGGAGAAAATATGGGAGTGGCCGAAGACATTACTAGAATTCTTAAGGAATCCTTAACTCCTGAGCATTTGGAGGTTATCAATGAAAGTCATCTTCATGCTGGTCATGCGGGTGATGATGGAAGTGGCGAGAGTCATTTTAAGGTTATTATCACATCAGAGGCGTTTGAAAATTTTTCACGTATCGAATGCCATCGTGTGATTTATAGTTTGTTAGATTCCCATTTAGAAAATATGCCACATGCCCTATCTATAAAGGCTAATGGCTGACTTGGTTATGCATATGCGGGTTGTGCTGATTATGTGCGCACCCTTATTGGTTGCAAATCGATAAATGTTCGGTAGTATGATGTTCTTCATATGCATTCGTGTATATGTTTGGAGCTCACTATTTATACATAATAAAAGGGAAGAGTAAAATGTCAGAGCACAATCATGATGGTGAAAAAAGCGAAGTTAAGAGCACATTAATCAGCAGAAACATTACGGTGCTAGGAAGAAGAACATCAGTTAGGCTGGAACCAGAAATGTGGAGCTCTCTGCGGGAAATTGCTAAACGCGAACAATGTAAAATTCACGATGTATGCTCTTTAATTCAAATTCGTAAAAACCCGAATACATCTCTGACCGCAGCAATCCGCGTTTTTATAATGCTTTATTACCGGGCGGCCTCAACTGAAGAAGGGCATGTGAAAGTGGGGCATGGGGATTTTGGCAATATGATGCACAGAGCTCGCATGACTGACGAAATGTTTGTTTCATTAAAAAAGGCGATACCAACTAACATGCAGCGAAACAAGGCTTTCATGTGTGCGTCAGAGACGATAGGGGTATCCAGAGGAGGGGTGAGGACGGCTTGTTAAAGAGTACGTGACGATATTATTTAAGCCGCTCTACCCATTTTTAAAAATTTATCACGGCGTTTTTGCTTTAGTTTTTCGCCGTCCCAGGGCGTAAGGCTGTTGAGCCCTTTTTCTATTTGCAGGGCAACAGCTTCTATCGTTTCTTCCTGCTTTCTGTGGGCACCGCCGATTGGCTCGCTGATAATGCGGTCTATAAGCTTCAAGTCATATAAATCCTGAGCCGTTAGTTTGAGAGCCACGGCAGCATCATTAGCATGGGATGCGCTGCGCCATAGGATAGAGGCACAGCCTTCCGGTGAAATGACAGAATAAATTGAATGTTCCAGCATATAAATTTTATCAGCCGTAGCGATGGCGATGGCACCGCCGGAACCACCTTCCCCGATAATAACCGAGATCATAGGCACTTTAACACGGAGGCATGTCTCTATAGATTTTGCGATAGCTTCAGCTTGACCGCGTTCTTCGGCACCAACACCGGGATAGGCACCAGCCGTGTCAACCAACGTGATGATAGGGAGCTGGAATTGTTCTGCCATATGCATAAGGCGCTGGGCTTTACGATAGCCCTCGGGGCGGGCCATACCAAAATTGTGTTTTACACGGCTCTCCGTGTCGCTGCCTTTTTCATGCCCCAGAATAATGCATGAGCGGCCACGAAAGCGTCCCATGCCACCGAGTAGGGCATGGTCCTCACCAAAATTCCGGTCGCCTGCAAGCGGGGTAAAGTCTTTGATAAGCCCTTGGATATAGTCTTTGAAATGTGGGCGCTCTTGATGCCGGGCAACTTGCACTTTTTGTTGCGGCGTCAGTTTCCCGTAGGTTTGCGTCAGCAAGCGGTTAACTTTGCTCTGCATACGGTTTATTTCATCGGCTATGTTGAGGCCGTTATCACCGTTTACATTACGCAATTCGGCAATTTTTGCTTCCAGTTCAAGGACTGGTTTTTCAAAATCAAGCTGGCTCATTCTTCCGTTTTGAGTTGTTAATTATGGGTTGTGAATGGCGAGTATAAGAATAGCGAGTAGAATAATCAAATCCTACTCGCTACTTATAACTTGTTTATTGACGATTACTCGTCTGTGCCTGTTTTGGACAGCGGGTGCTTGTCTTCAAGTGTCTTTTTAGCTTCGTCGCTGATTATATGTGTATAAATCTGCGTTGTAGCAATATCAGCATGCCCCAGCATTTTTTGTACAGAGCGAAGATCCGCGCCGTTGCTAAGCAGGTGCGTGGCAAAAGCGTGACGCAGAATGTGCGGGCTTACTTTTCCAGCTTCAATACCGGCGTTATCGGCCAGGTCTTTCAAAAGTTGTGCAAAACGCTGACGTGTCAAATGTCCGCTTTCCGATGTACGGGAAGGGAACAACCACTGTGCCTGCGTACCTTTGTCATCAGAGCTAACGAACTGCTTGCTGATGTCTATGTACGCTTTGAGAGCTTTTTGAGCAGGCTCTGAAATAGGAACCATACGCTCACGACCACCTTTACCGGCAATCATCAGGAACTGCATGTCTTCACCAATAGCAGATAGTGGCAAACCAACCAGTTCGGAAACGCGCAAGCCTGTGGCATAAAGCATTTCCAGCAGACAAACCAGACGAACGCTACCAGCTGTACCAGCTTGTCCTGCTGTTCTAATCAACAGGCTGACTTCTGATTCGCTCAGTGTTTTTGGCAGAGTGCGTGTTTGTTTTGGACTTTCAACTGTGGAGGTAGGGTCATCATTGCGGACACCCTCTGAAACCAGATAGCGGTAGAACTGGCGCATGGCCGACAAGCGGCGCGCTACGGTTCTTGTTGCGATCTGTGATTTGTTCTGACCTTTTACGTGGATTTTGTCGCCAAGATCCTTCAGGTAAGATTTAATCTCATCCGTTGTTACATCGACAATTTCTTTAGAAAAAGTCTCACGGAGATACAGGCTAAAGTCAGCCAGATCTCGCCAGTATGCCTGGCGTGTGTTCATTGCTGCACCTCTTTCAGTGGTGAGCATATCAAGAAAAGACCCTACCAACGGGTGTAGGTTCGGTTTCTCTTTCGGTGGACGACCTGGACGTGCCATTATTTTTCTCCTTTTATTTTTTCTCTACTCAGGCCCAACATAACTTCGCGGGCCAAGGACCGGGCTTCTTCTGTTAACCCCACTGCTACTAGACCATCTATCACTTTTTGAAACAACCCCGCATAAATCTCGTCCGGAGCTGCATCGCGAAGGGCGATGGAGCTTAACAGAATAACCTCACCTAAACGCTGTTCGTACTTTGCGCTTTCGAGACTATCTAATAAGCCAGTAGATGGCATTACATAATCGACATTGGATGTCAAGCCCAATGGCTTTTCATAAACATCATTGGCGCTATAATCATCTAATTCCAGTTGTTTGTCAAGTTTTTCATAAATAATTTTTATTAGTTGTTGCTTATGCACCTCTAAAACTGCAAATCTCTCTTTGAAATCAGCACCTTGAGTTGCTTCTTTGGTAAAAAACTCTTCTCCTAGCATGTAGGAAAAGTGCTGTAATATGTCATTTATGCCAATGTTTTTTTGTTTTTTCTTATATTTAGATATCCATGTATTATTCCAGGTAGGCGGGATTTTCACACCTGTTTCAACCAAAATATTTAGGCCGTAACGAATCATACTTTGGTCAAGTTTTTGTGGGTCTGTAACGGCAATTATTTCGGCAAAAGGCCATAAGGCAGCGCTACCATATTCAGGTGTAAGACCAAGGGACTTCTCTATGATCGCCGTCAGTTCTTCACCCTGTGCGGCGTTTGATGCGGCGCGATGAAGGTAAGGCAGCCTTTTCCAGCCTTTTATGGCTTTGTAGTCCGTTAGCGAGGTTTTTTCTTTATTTTTTCCAAAATATAGCGCGGCTTTTGTGTCGTAATATTCAGCAAGGTTTTCAGTAGACTGCAGTCCTTGCTCTACGGCCTGTACCATGAGCCTGAAGTGCGGCTCTGTTTTTATTGAAGGTTCTTCCAGAAGCAGGGCCAAAACATGTTGTGGTAGTTTGTCTTCGCTAGAGATTACAAGGCGGCTCAGGTCTAATCTGTTTTCTGCTATGAGGATCGCGGTTTCTAATGGTGTCAGGTCTTTGAAATCCTCCATTTTCTTTGGCTTGAAACGGTAACTGTCTTTTTCGACAACTTGTTGCAGGATTTTACTTTCGGGAAATTTTAGCTCTTTTTTGTTCTTGGGCGTTGAATTTGACAGAACATGGCCGCAGATTTTTGAAGTTTGTTGCCAGAAAAACTCATTTTTAAACTGGGTTTCTATCGTTTTCGTTTCCAGGCAGGCGAGGGATGGTTGCTTATTGTAAAAAGCCGCCAATATACCGGCGCGGGCAAAGCGCTCGTGGTAGGGCAATTCCGGGTGCTTTGTGTAAAGGGCCAGCGCTTCTTTGTGCGCGCCCATTTCCAGCAGTTTTTCTATACGCAATGTAGTGAGGTCATTGCCTGCTTCCGGCTTTTCGTCCTGTTTTATCAGCCGGGGGTCGGCTTTTGTTAGCAACAGCCGCTTTGATAGGTTCTGCAGAGTGCGATATTGCGACAGGCTGGGGAGCTGGGGTAGATAGGTCAGGAGCAGGGAGCGTTTGGTTCCGCGCCATACATCCCGGCCGAGACCGCCGTCTTTTGGTCTTGTCAAAAGACCGTGGGATTCCAGTCTGGCGAAGTTGACATGCGGCGCATCTACAGAAGGGATGCTTTCGGTGATGTTGTGGTTTGATGTTTTTGTCTCTGAGGGCGCTTTTACGTGAACGCTACCGGCTGTGCGGCTTTCTGCCATAACCGGTGCGACGGAATAGGTCTGTATAAAGAGCAGGGTAAAAGCTGCAATCCTGAGGAGGTGTTTAATGCGCATTAAAAGAAACGCTCATTAGAAATTGTTTTTTTTATCAGGGTCTTTTCTACCGGGATGTCGGTAATGGCAAGATACGTAAAACCGCTTAAGAGCAGAAGTGTAACAACGCCGCATAATAATATAACCAGCTTCATTTTGTTCTCCTGAGTGGTAAGGGGTTTGAACAGAAAATAAGCAAGACTTATATAAAAGGCAACACTGGGATTGTCTTTTTTCTATTTCTTGTGGCATAAGAGCCTGTATGAGTTTAGTTGATGATGAAATTATTGGGGATATAAGGCGACTATTGGATCGGCCTGTCGTGTTCGTCGGTATGATGGGCGCGGGAAAAACAAGAACAGGGCGGCAGGTCGCAAAGACTCTGGGGCTTCCTTTTACTGATTCTGATGATGAAATAGAAGAAGCGGCCGGTATGGGCGTTGCCGAAATATTCGACCGCTTTGGTGAGAGTTATTTCCGTGATGGTGAACGGCGCGTGATTAACCGGCTTTTGGAGCGGGGGGCTTGTGTTGTGGCAACGGGCGGCGGGGCTGTCATGACGCCAGAAACGGCAGAGGCCATATGGTCGCAGACATTATCTATTTGGGTTCGGGCTGAAATGGACGTGATGGTAGAGCGCACAGGCCGCAGGGATGACAGGCCTTTGTTGCAAAATGGTGATCCTGAAAAAATTCTAGGGGAGTTAGTGCAGGAACGCTATCCTGTCTATGAAAAGGCTGATATTGTAATAGACAGTCATAATGGCCCGGCCGAGGCTATTTTGAATCAGCTATTGGAAAAAATGCACAAATTTTTATGTAATGGACAGCGCAAAACAGGCTAAAGGCCCACAATCTGAAACGGTGGTAGTTCCCATTGATCTTGGTGAACGTTCCTATGATATTCACATAGGGCGGAATTTGCTTTCGCATATTCAGGACTATGTCCCCATGGATTTAAAGGGACGGACGCTGTTTGTCCTGACCGATGAAAATGTAAGTAATCCGCATGGTGGGCAGGTTTATGAAGCCTTGAAATCCGTCCGTCCGGAAAGTGTGCAGCTTTTGGCGCTGCCTGCCGGGGAGCAGACCAAATCTTTTGCGAATCTGGAACGGGTTGTGGCGTGGCTTTTGGATCATGGTGTTGAACGGGATTCGGTTTTGTTTGCTGTCGGCGGCGGAGTGATTGGCGATTTGGGCGGGTTTGCGGCAGCCACGATTATGCGCGGCATTGCTTTTGTGCAGGTGCCAACAACATTGCTGGCGCAGGTTGATAGCTCGGTTGGTGGCAAAACCGCTATTAATGTGCCACAGGGTAAAAATTTGGTAGGCGCTTTTTACCAGCCGGTTAGTGTTGTGTGCGACATTGAAACGCTCAAGACCTTGCCGCGGCGTGAGGTTTTGGCGGGGTATGCTGAAACGGTCAAATATGGCCTTATCAATGATCCTGAGTTTTTTATCTGGCTGGAAAAAGAAGGGCAGAAAGTCTGTGACCTTGATCCGGAACCTGTGTCCAAGGCGGTGGAAATTTCCTGTCGTAAGAAGGCGGAGATTGTAAAAGAGGACGAAAAAGAGAGCGGCGTGCGGGCTTTGCTTAATCTGGGGCATACCTTTGGCCATGCGCTGGAGATCGCTGCCGGCTACGATGGACGACTGTTGCATGGTGAGGCTGTTGCCATTGGTATGGTGCTTGCGTTTCACCTTTCACACAGGCTCGGTTTATGTGCGGAGGAAGAGGGTAGCCGCGTTGAATCGCATTTGACGGAAATAGGCTTGCCGACCAGAATTAATATGATCTTTCCGCCGCTGGAAACGGACGCAAAGGAGCTGATGTCCTATATGAAGCACGACAAGAAAGTATCATTGGGGGTGCTGTCATATATTGTTGTGAACTCTATTGGTAAAGCGCATGTCATGCAGGGCGTTTCTGATGAAGATGTTATTGAAATTTTACAGCATTCTATAGACGGGACTTAAACCATGGACACAGGTCTTTTTATCTCAATTGGCGCTATTTTTGTTTTGCTCCTCTTGTCAGCATTTTTCTCCGGCTCGGAAACGGCGCTAACGGCGGCGTCAAAGGCGCGTTTGTTCGCGTTGGAGAAGGAGGGCAATAAACGGGCGGCGATGGTTAACAAGATCCGTGATCAGAAGGACAGGCTGATTGGCGCGCTGTTGCTCGGTAATAATCTGGTGAATATTCTGGCTTCTGCACTGGCCACAAGTGTTCTTATCAAGATGTTTGGCGAGGCGGGTGTTGTTTATGCCACGCTTGTGATGACGTTGCTGGTTCTTATTTTTGCTGAAGTTCTGCCGAAAACTTATGCGCTGCATTTTGCCGACAGGATGTCGATGGCCATTGCGCCGGTGATTCGTGTTGTCACTATTGTTTTTGCGCCGATCACGGAGATGATTACGCGTGTTGTCCGGATGATTTTAAAGGCTCTGGGCGAAGACGTTACCGTGGTTGCTCCGGGGACTTACCTCGAAGTCTTGCGCGGCGCTATTGAACTACATACCGGCCCTGCGGCTGAAACGCAGCAGCAAAGGGCTATGTTGCGTTCTATTTTGGATTTGGCTGACGTAGAAGTTGACGAGATCATGACCCACCGGAAAAACGTCACTATTATTGATGCTTCGCTGCCTATGGACAAGATAGTGGAGGAGGTCCTCAATAGTCCTTATACGCGCCTTCCTTTGTGGAAAGATAATCAGGATAATATTATTGGCGTGATTCATGTTAAGGCGCTTTTGAAAGCCATGAAGGCACAGGAGGGCGAAGTCTCAATGCTGGATATAGAAGCCATCGCTGCAGAGCCGTGGTTTATACCGGAGAATATAACGTTGTTTGACCAGTTGCAGGCCTTTCGTCAACGACGCGGACATTTTGCACTTGTTGTCGACGAGTATGGCAGCTTCATGGGAATTGTTACGCTGGAAGATATTCTGGAGGAAATCGTCGGTGAGATTGAAGATGAGATGGACGAAATTGTCGCCGGTGTACGCAAGCAACCAAACGGTACTTTTCTGGTAGAGGGCGAGGTTACTATACGGGATCTAAACCGGGAGTTTGAATGGGATCTGCCGGATGAGGATTATTCAACGGTGGCTGGTCTTGTTTTGCATGAGGCGCAGATGATTCCCGAAGCCGGACAATCATTCCACTTTTTCGGTCTGCGCTTTGATGTCGTAAAACGTCAGCGCAATCAGATTACGTTGGTGCGGATTACGCCCTCAAAGAAGAAGCTTGTTTAAGTGGGTTTTGGTGCCGCCGCATCGTTTTTTTCTACCGGAATATCTTTGCACTGAATTTTTGTAAGTTGACCATTAAAGGCGTAGCTTGCTTCAAACAGCGTTGTTTTAATTCCTTTGCTTTTTGCAAAATCATATTGCTCTTTGAGGTTGTCCTTTTGGAATTCGGATAATTTGTTATAAGCGCTTTCGCAGGCATCAGCTTCCATGTTTACTGTGATAGGTGTGGCGCGCATGGGAGTTTCTATTTTTTCACTGTCTTTTAAAAAATTGCTAAAAGCGCTAAGGACCATGGTAAGGCCAATAGCTCCAACGGCTGTTAAAATAACGCCTTTGGTCATTGTTTTGTTTGATAGTTTGTTTCCCATGTCCTGTTTTCCTTATTTTTTAAATTCAAGGTAGGCGTTTGCTATAATTTTGTATGTGCAGTCAAATGTCCTGTCTTTGGAGTTTACAGGCCATTTTAGTTGTCTGAGGTCTTTTAGAGAGACTCCATTATTGAGAGCTGTTTTATAAAGATCGACCAGTTCCCCTCCATTTTTCTGGAAGGCTAAATCGCAGACTCTCGTTCTTTCTTTGGCAAGAAGCTTCTGTGCGTTTTCATGATTTCCATTCACGAAGACACCAATAGAAACGGGGCCAGCCGCGATAAGAAATGCAATCCCAATAGCTTTAAATGCCTTTGTGACATTCATTTTTTTCATTAAGAACTCCCTGCCCAAATATATACTTCAGGAAATGCGGGGGAGTCAAATTTTGGAGGGTTACTTCACTTTACCGTGGCAATGCTTAAATTTTTTGCCATTGCCGCAGGGGCAAGGAGCATTGCGCTGTATTTTACCCCATGTCTCGGGCTTGTTTTCATCAAAGGCCTGTTTTTGCGGGAAGGGGCGTACGGTGTCTTGTTTTTGATCCATGCTGTAGCCTGCGGAACGTCTCTGTGTTCCCGCGTTTGCTGCTATAGCTGGGTCTTGTCGCCCTTCTTTTGTTCCTTCCGGAGCGGAGCGGCGCATGAAAAGGCTATTTGAATCAGTGTCGATATTAAATTCAACAACACTGAGTGTTTCTGTAACGCTTTCGCGCAGGTGGTCCAGCATCATCTCGAACATACCAAAGGCTTCGGCTTTATATTCGTTGAGCGGGTCACGCTGGCCGAAGGCGCGCAGGTTAATGCCCTGTTTGAGGTGGTCCAGATTAAGAAGGTGTTCTTTCCAGTGCTGATCCAGTTTTTGCAGCACTAGCCCTTTTTGTAGCTTCTTATAAAGATCCGGCCCTGTATTGGCTGCTTTGCTGGCCATTTGTGCATCTGACTTGTCAGTAATCCGTTCCAGCATTTCAGTTTCGGCAATGCCTTCTTCTTTGGCCCATTCATCAACGGGTAGATCCATATTAAGAATGCGGTGTGTCTCACTTTTCAGTGTTTCAATATCCCATTGCTCGGCGTAGGTCCGGGGCGGGATACAGCTGTCGACCAAATCTTCGATAACCGTGTAGCGCATATCAGTGACGAACTCTTCGACATCTTTGGCACCCATCATTTCGCGGCGTTGTTCGTAAATTACTTTGCGCTGGTCATTCATGACATTGTCGAATTTCAGCAGGTTTTTACGAACATCGAAGTTCATGGCTTCGACTTTGCCTTGCGCGCGCTCTAATGTTTTGCTAATCCACGGGTGGGTTAGCGCTTCGCCTTCGCGCAGGCCGATATGTTTGTGGGCCAGCAGCATTTCCATTTTCTCGGAGCCGAAAATACGCATGAGGTCATCTTCCAGAGACAGGAAGAAAATGGTTTCGCCCGGATCACCCTGGCGACCGGCACGACCTCGAAGCTGGTTATCAATGCGGCGTGATTCGTGACGCTCTGTGCCTACAACGTAAAGCCCGCCAGCCTCGCGAACTTTTTCGCGGGCGACTTCAATTTCTTTAGTAATTTTTTCAGTGGTTTTTTTCTGTTTGTCTTTAGGCCATTCAGGATCAATTTCCTGTTTAAGGCGCATTTCGAGATTGCCGCCGAGCTGGATGTCGGTACCGCGCCCGGCCATGTTCGTCGCAATCGTAACTGCGCCGGGGCGTCCGGCCTGCGCTATGATTGAGGCTTCTTGCTCGTGATAGCGGGCGTTCAGGACGTTGTGCGGAATCTTTGCTTTTTTAAGCAGGGCGCTAAGTATTTCCGATTTTTCAATGGAGGTTGCACCAACCAGTGCTGGCTGCTCGCGCTTGCGGCATTCTTTGATGAGCTTGACGATAGCGCCTTCTTTTTCTTCCAGGTTTTTATAAATTTTATCATCGCTGTCGATGCGGGTAATGTCGACATTGGTCGGAATTTCAACAACGCCAAGATTATAAATATCAGAAAATTCGGCGGCTTCTGTTAGCGCGGTACCTGTCATGCCCGCCAGTTTGGGGTACATGCGGAAATAATTCTGGAAGGTAATAGAGGCCAGCGTCTGGTTTTCGTTCTGGATATCCACATTTTCTCTTGCTTCCAAAGCCTGATGAAGGCCGTCAGAAAAACGTCGTCCTTCCATCATTCTGCCGGTAAATTCATCGACAATAATAACCTTGTTGTCCTTGACGATATAGTCTTTGTCCACGAAGAAGAGCTTGTGGGCGCGCAACGCCTGATTGACGTGATGGACAAGGCCGATATTTTGGGCGTCGTATAGATTACCCTCTGTCAGGATTTTATAGTCTCTCAGTAGTTGCTCGATATGTTCCGTGCCATCATCGGTAAAAGTGATGGTGCGCATTTTCTCATCAAGATCAAAATCTTTGTCGTTTAGGTCAGGGATGATTTTATCAACCGTAGTATAGAGGTCAGATCTTGTTTCGGAGGGGCCGGAGATGATAAGCGGCGTCCGGGCTTCATCAATCAGAATTGAGTCGACTTCATCGACGATGGCGAAATTGAAATCGCGCTGAACCATATTCTCGAGACTGTATTTCATGTTGTCGCGCAGATAATCGAAGCCAAGCTCGTTGTTTGTTCCGTACATAACATCGGCGGCGTAGGCTTTTTTACGTTCGGCATCGTCAATATCGCCGGTAATGCAGCCGGTAGACAGGCCGAGGAATTTGTAGACTTGTCCCATCCATTCGGCATCACGTTTGGCGAGGTAATCATTGACGGTCACAACATGGACACCTTTGCCACCAAGGGCATTAAGATAAACGGCTAACGTCGCAACCAGTGTTTTACCTTCACCGGTTTTCATCTCTGCGATTTTACCTTGATGCAGGGCGACACCGCCGACCAGCTGCATATCGAAATGGCGCTGACCTAATGTTCGTTTGGCGGCTTCCCTGACAACGGCAAAAGTTTCGTGGATAAGATCATCAAGCGGCTCTCCATTTTCAACGCGTTGACGAAACTCATTGGTTTGGGATTGAAGCTCAGAATCACTCATGCCCTCATATCGACTTTCGAGAGCGCTAATAGGCTCTACGTGTCGGTATAGACTTTTCAGTATGCGATCGTTACTGGAACCAAAAATTTTAGTAGCAAGCGCTAGCAACATATTATCCTTAATGCAGGGCTCTAACCCTTGGAAAAAAACACTTCTTCGTTGGTCTGATATAAGCTGTCACGACATATACGTCAATGGAAGTTGCAGGATATTATAAAAAACTTGACTGTTGCCATAATGGCTGTATGTTCGGGCGCCAATGAGATTAATAGAAGGACGTATTTAAAGAGATGGAACAGAAGAGCGGTGTGAAGAAAGAGGGCAGAATTATTTGTGCGGGCTTGTCTCCCAATACAGGGAATAAGCTGTATACAATGTCGAAAGATGCGCCTTTGACTATGAAGTGGCAAGATGCGGTAAATTATACCGCGACCCTTAATGTAAGTGGCCATAATGATTGGCGGCTCCCAACGAAATGTGAACTAAACACGATGTTCAAAGAACGCGCTGCTATTGGCGGTTTTGACGAGAGCGGCTGTTATCCTGATGGCTGGTATTTGTCGTCCGGAGAAGATCGCAGCAAGAGCCGCGTATGGGTGCAAAGTTTCAGTACCGGTCAGCGATACATGGGGTCCAAGGAGCTCCCTTCATCTTTTCGCCCTGTGCGGTCAGTTCCTCGCCAGGCCTCTATTTAAATCAAGGTCACCGTTGTTGATAAGAAAACCCTTTATTATTTGAATAGGGGGAGATACATTACCTATTGCTGAGTTATCAATGGATTCTTATTAGATTTATTAAGAGAGAAGCAGGAGAATAGAATTATGGCTGAGAAGAAGAAAGAAGCAGAAAAAGTTGTAGGGGCAGAGAAGACGAAGGCACCGGTTATTGCAGTTGTTGTCGTTGTTGCTCTTGTCGCTATGGGGGCTATGTTTGCCATGTCTGGCAATGGCGTTGCTGAGAGTGATGAAGCTGAATTGAGCGAAATTGCACCGGCAAGTGCTAATAGCCAGGATGACCCTGATGCACCAATGATTAAGCTGGGTAACCCGGTTGTTGCTGTTGTTGATGGTGAACAAATTAACCGTAGTGACGTATTTAACTTTATCAGCGGTTTGCCTGATCAAGTGCGTCAGATGCCAATCCAGAATTTATTTCCTCTGGCTCTTGAGCAGGTTGTCAATAATCGTGTGATTAACACGAAAGCAGGCACTTCTAATTTGGAAGGTGATCCTGAAGTTGAACAGCTTGTGACACAGGCCAAAGATCAAATCGTTCGTAATGTTTTTATTGATCGTCAAATCAATGAGCAAATTAGCCAGAAGAAAGTTTTGAAAGCTTATGAGAAGCTGCTCAATGATATAGGTGACGTTGAGGAAACTAAAGCGCGCCATATTCTGGTTGAAGAAGAGGCCAAAGCTCGTGAAGTAATTGGTATGCTTGATGCTGACGGTGATTTTGAAGCGCTGGCTAAAGAACATTCCACAGGCCCGTCAGCCGAAAGTGGCGGCGAGCTGGGCTGGTTTGCAAAAGGTGAGATGGTTGCCGAGTTTGCTGATGTCGCTTTTGCTTTGGCACCGGGTGCACACACAAAAGACCCTGTGAAAACTCAATTTGGCTGGCACATCATTAAGGTTGATGATCGTCGTGTACGTCCTGAGCCTGAGTTTGAAACTGTAAAGCCACAACTGGAAGCACAGCTTCGGCAGCAGGTTTTAAATGACCTCGTTGCAGGTTGGCAAAAAGAAGCCAAAATCGAGAAGTTCGATATCAATGGTGAAAAAGTTAAAAAGTAAGGTTTGATCCTTTTACTTAAATTTTTAAAGGCCGCAGCTGGTGTTGCGGCCTTTTTATTTGTGTCCATTCATGGTTATATTTCTTATGGTTAAGTTTATACAAAAGCAGATTGGGTGCGAAGAAGCTCTGGACCTTCCCCCGCCGGATTGTCCGCAAAAGCCGGTGGTGTTTGTTGTGGCGGCCGCTATTCTTGATGCGGATGGGCGCGTTCTTATAGCTCAACGGCCAGAGGGCAAAGCGATGGCCGGGCTGTGGGAGTTTCCGGGCGGTAAGGTGAATGAGGGAGAAACCCCTGAATTTGCCCTGATGCGTGAATTGAAAGAGGAGCTGGATATTGAAACACGGCCTTGCTGTTTTTCACCAGTGGCTTTTTCGTCTCATGCCTATGATGATTTCCATCTTGTGATGCCTTTGTTTATTTGCCGGGTCTGGAAAGGTACGGTGCATGGCCGGGAAGGGCAGGCGTTTAAATGGGTTTATCCGGCTGACCTGTATGATTACTCCATGCCGGAGGCAGATAAGCCGCTGGTAGCGCAGTTACAATTAGTTCTTTAGTGTTTAGTTTTTTAGTATTTAGTGATTTTAGGGTATTCTATAATATTAACTAATCACTAACGACTAAAAACTAAAAATGAGCTATTCCGTTTATGATCTGAAACAATTTTATAATCGCAGGGCAGGGCGTCTGGTGCGGCGCCTGCTTTCAAACCATATCCATGAGTTTTGGCCGGATATTAAGGGGCAGAGCGTTATGGGGTACGGCTATGCCGTGCCTTATTTGCGAGTTTTGCAGGAAGAGACGGAGCGCACTTTTGCTGTGATGCCTGTCGGTAATGGTGTACATAAGTGGCCGGAGGATGGAAAGGGGCAAGTATGTCTGACAACAGAAACGGAACTACCGTTTGAGTCCGAGTCGCTGGATCGTATTTTGCTTGTTCATGGTCTGGAATATGCGGAATCTCCGGGGGCGCTGTTTCACGAGTTTTGGCGGGTTTTGAAAAGCGATGGGCGACTGCTAATGGTGGTACCAAATCGTTTGGGTCTGTGGGCGCGTGTGGATAGAACACCCTTTGGTCATGGTACGCCTTATACATTCAGGCAGATTAATCACTATCTTCAGGATAATTTGTTTATCACCGGGCGCAAGGACAGGGCGTTATTCATGCCGCCGTTCCGATCTTTTCTTGCCTTGCGTACGGCCTACACGTTCGAGAGCTTTGGCAAATTTATCTTTCCCGGATTGGCTGGGGTACATTTAATTGAAGCCTCAAAACAGATTTATGGTGGTGTACCCAAAGGCAAAAGTGAAAAGGTCAGAGGTCAAAATATTATTATCGGGGACGCTGTTCCAACTTGATTGCTCACCAATATCTTGCTTTCCGGGCGCAGGCGCGGTATTAACTTTTGGATGTCCAAGACACTAAATTCCATACGCGAACAGATTGATACACTGGATAATAAGATTCATGACCTGCTGATAAAGCGGGCGGAGATTGTTGTCAAAATCGGTGAAGAAAAACGTAAGAGCAAGGCCCGAATTATTCAGCCTGACCGGGAAGCTGTTATGGTCCGTCGGTTGCTTGAGCGCCACAAAGGACCATTGCCCAGAGAAGCTGTTGTTCGTATCTGGCGTGAGCTGGTGGGGGCCGTCTCGCTGTTGCAGACCAATTTAAAAATCGTCGTAAATGTACCTGAAGGTGATAGCGGCCTGGCTTACTGGGGCATGGCCAAGGATTATTTTAGCAGCGTCCTGCCTATGCAGAAAGCTGGCAACCCTTTGGCGGCATTGGCGATGGTCAGGGAAGAAGACTCTGTTTTTGCCGTGTTGCCGTGGCCGGAAGATAACCAGAAAAATCCGTGGTGGGGGTATTTGCTGGACGAAACGAGTGATGAATCTATGCGCATTATCGCGCGCCTTCCTCTGGGGGACAGGGCCCATGATGAACCAAATTCAGAACACCGGGCGCTGGTCGTTGCTCGGTTAAAATATGAACCGACAGGCATGGATCGTAGTTTTCTGGCGCTGGAAGTGGCGGAAGGTATAAGCCGGGCGCGTATCATTGATAAGGCGGAAGCCCTTGGTTTAACAGCGCTTAGTTTGCACACATGTCCGGGAATAAATCCGGGAAAGAAACTCCACCTTCTGGAAGTCGATGACTATGTTGATCCTGAAAAAGAAGTTCATGAAAAATTGATAGAGTCTTTGGATGATTCTTCAGGCCGCGCTATTTGTCTTGGCGGATACCCCGTACCGCCGGTTTATGAGGACAAGGTGGGTAAGAACGCTGTTGCTGAGAAGTCTGAAAAGAAAACGGCGTGATATATGCTATTTAATAAAGTATCCATTATAGGGTTTGGCCTGATCGGCTCGTCTTTGGCATGCTGTATTAGGCTGCATAATCTGGCAAAGGAAATTGTCGCGGTTGATTGTGACCGGACTGTTTGTGAAAAGGCTTTAGAGCTAGGGCTTGCCGATTCTGCAATGGTCGATTTGCGAAATGGTGTGGAGGATAGTGACCTTGTTATTCTGGCCGTTCCCGTTGGGGCTTGCGGCGCTGTGGCGGAAACTATTCGATATTCTCTTAAAGAAGGCGCGATTGTAACGGATGTAGGCTCTGTAAAAAGCGCGGTGGTGGAGGCCGTGCAGCCTCATATTCCGGCGCACGCTCACTTCATTCCGGCCCACCCGATTGCCGGAACCGAAAATTCAGGGCCGGAAGCCGGTTTTGCGGAATTGTTTGACGGGCGCTGGTGCATTATTACGCCGTTGCCGGAAACGGATATTCAAGCCGTTGAGAAAATCACAAAGCTGTGGGAGGCGTGCGGCTCGACGATCGAGATCATGGATGTAAAACGCCATGATTTGATTTTGGCCATTACCTCGCATCTACCGCATTTAATCGCCTATACCATTGTTGGCACGGCCACTGACCTTGAAGACGATACGATGGATGATGTAATTAAATTCTCCGCTTCGGGTTTTCGGGATTTTACGCGTATAGCTGCGTCTGATCCTGTGATGTGGCGCGATGTGTTCCTCAATAATAAAGAAGCCGTTTTGGAGATTTTACAGCGTTTTAATGAGGATATTACGGGGCTGCAAAAGGCGATCAGGAAGGGCGACGGTGATTATCTGGAATCTGCGTTCACCCGCACCCGCGATGTCCGGCGGCAGGTCATTGATGCCGGGCAGGGCGGGTAAGAAGGGCTGCTATTGAGCGCCTGTATTTCGCCACCCCCACTGTATTGCAGGAAGTCGTGCCAGCCTCAACGGGCCGACAAAAAGCGTCTGGTTTTGCAGGGAGAGGTCTATATTTATATAGGTTTCATTTGCATCCTTTTTGGAGAGTCCGGACAGGACGGCGGTGGCCAGTAGCGCCTCGCGGGTTTCTATATGCTTTTTGTCCTGAAGCCAGCGTAGAAACGCCATGTGTCCGGTAATGCGCGCTTGAAACTCTCCGGCGGGCTGAAGCATATGATCAAGCTCGAATTTACCGCTGGCCTTTAAATACAAACTATCTTTATGAAGTTCCATATTTTTGAGCAGGATATGACCCTCTGCCTGTTTCCAGGCGGTAAGGTCTTCGCGGGTTAAGTCCGCGGGCAGGGTGGCGGGGACTTCCGTATCTATACGCATTCTATCCAGAGACCATATTTCAGTAACGGCAGGTTTTAAAATGGCAAGACCTTGTGGTGCTTCCAGTGTTAGCGGTGCTCCTGGCAGGAAACTACTGTGAATTTCCAACATGGGGATTTCAAGAATAGCGCCGTCTGCCTGAACGCGCCCGGAAAAATGAATTTTATGGGTGCTGGGAAAGCCGGTGACCCCCATAGAACGGGTCATGATCTGAATGTCTTTTTGTTTTGCCTCGAGCATAAAGCCGGCGATTTCTTCTTTGATCTGGTCAGTTACCCAGAACCAGAATAGGGAGTAGACAATAACAGTCAGGGTAATCGTTGCCCCGATCCCCATTCCTATTTTTTTTGTTTTGCTCATATTGCTTATCTCGTTCATGGTACTTCCTCTTGCAGATCTTTTGTGGCCTTTTCCAGGTTCTCTTCAAGCTCTTTAAGAAGCCCCTGCGATTTCCGGCCTGGCTCTATGGGAGGCAGGAATTCAAAGATTACTTTCCCCGGCTTTTTGACCCAGCTTCTGCGGGGCCAGAACATGCCGCTATTCAGGGCAAGAGGGATAATCGGCATATTGGTTGCTTCATACATACGGATAACGCCGCTTTTGTAGGGTTTGTCTTTTGTCGTTTCCCAAGGGTAAACGCGCGTACCTTGGGGAAAAATAACAAGCGCGCGGTTCTCTTTTTCTACTCTTTTCGCGCCGTCAATGATTTGCAGCGCTGCCCGGTTGCCCCGGGAGCGATCAATGGCAATAGGTTCGCTCCGTGCTAGAAAGCGCCCCCATAACGGGATATTCAGAAGCTCCTGTTTAAGAACAACAGCCGGGAATTCGAAAAGAAGATAGAGCTTGAATGTTTCATAAGGGGATTGGTGTTTGGCGGCAATAATGTAAGAGCCTTCTTTAGGTAGATTTTCAAGGCCGCGTACTTCGTAATCCAGCCCCAGTATATGTTTTTCAAGGAAATAAATGGTGGTTACAAAGGCGTTAATAATAACAAGAAAGCCTTTATGCTGTAGCAAGAGGCCGGGCAGGCACAGGACGCAGGCGACTGCCGTTGCACCATAAAAAGCCAGATTAAATAGAGTAGAGCGGATGAATGTCATCTTCTTACTTTCGCTAGTTTTAGTCTCAACAATGTAAAAAGCGTTTTGTTATATTCCTGGACTATCAGAACGCTGCTTGTCTTGTCGGGAGTAATAGCATGAGGGTGGAGGTCCATCTGTGGCATTAGCGATATAAATTCCAGCCATGCTCGGGGCATATGATAATTTTCTGTCAGCAGCCGCGCTGATTTGATGTTGTTAACCTCGATCCAGTCCCGCGCTTCGGTCGCGTTTTCAAAAGTGTTCTTCGCAATGTGACCGAGCACGATGCAGCAGGGCGGCCTGCGGAGGTCTTCACGCCACAGTGAAACGAGCTGTTCTACTGAAACTTTGGTGTTCACGCCGGAAATAAACAGGTGCTTTGCTCTTTTGTCTGCCAGCAGGTCAAGGCCGGCATTAATACGATCCGGCCCTCCGGTTAGAACGATGATGGCATCAGTGCGTTCGTTTTTTGGTGAGGGAATTCCTTTAATATGGACATTGAACCCTATAAACCCCATAACCCAAAACAGGGCCAGAGTCGTGAAAATAATAGCAGATATGCGGAAATATTTTAGCATGGCGGACATACTAAGGCATTTGCCCAAGAACTTTAAGCACTGTTTGCCGGGCGGTTACAGTGGCGATTAAGGCCACAAGAAATGGCAAGAGGCTCAAAATTGTTATTTGACCAAGGTTCATGCTGAAATCAGGCAGCAGGTTAACCTCCATTTCGCCGGACACCCAGCCAATTGCTACCATGATAAGGCTTCCGGCGATGACCCCGGTAAGTGCGCCCTGAAATCCAAGGATGAGAGAATGGCGCTGAAATTGCCGTGATATGTAGCTGTCCTTTGCGCCCATTAAATGCAGGAGTTCGACCTCATCATGATAGACCGCCATACGTGAACGTATCGCACCCGCTATGGCCGTAACGGTTGTCAGGCCAATAACAAGCGTCAGGATGATCGCTGCAAACTGGAGCGCGCCGGTAAAGCGTAGTAGGTCTGTTAGCCATTCTTCATGCGTGTCTATGCGCGCTTTTGGGGCTATTTCCTGAAGTTTGTTTTCCAGTATTTTTATGGATTTCGGGTTTGTGTCCTGAATTTCTACTGAAATCAAGCCGGGCAGCGGCACTTTATTTAGCAATAGATCGTCACCGAGCCACGGTTTTACCAGCTCCTTTATTTCTTCTGCGCTCATAACATGAGTTGTTATGACGGAGGGATGATTAGTCAGGATATTATCAATCCGGTTTGTCAGGTTGAAAATTTCTGCGGAAGTTAAGACGCTATCATTTGCTGCTGCGGCTGGAATTTCTACAGTGACATGGTTCTCCAACCCTGATGACCAGTGCTCTGTTAGAGCCGATAGGGTAAAGGAGGCGCTTAGGGCCAGCATTGCCAGAAACGTCATAAGGCCAATGAGCAGGACAAGAAAGCCTGTGCCGGATGCTTTGTTTAGTGGCAAGTCATAGCGCCGTGTTTCACGAGCGATGCCCAGTTTACGTTCTTTTTTCATTAAAAGACCCCCTCAATTTTTTTGGCAAGCCAGTGCTTGGGGTCTTCTGCATATATTTTACCATCATCAAGGATAAGCTTTGTATGGCCAAAGCGTTCAATCATGTTTTGATCGTGGGTGGCAATCAGGATTGTCGTTCCCATACGGTTAAGTTGATCGAATAAAGTCATTAGGCGGAAGCCGATTTCGTCGTCAAGGTTTCCGGTTGGCTCATCAGCAAGAAGCAGGCGCGGGCGCGTGATAACAGCGCGGGCAATGGCAATGCGCTGTTGCTGTCCGCCTGACATGGTGCTCGGCAGGACATGCATATGTTCGCCCAGACCCACCCATTCCAGTAATTCATGGACGTTGTTTTTGATTTCTTTTTCGCTCTTACCCTGAATCCGCAAAGGCAGCGCGACATTATCAAAGGCTGACATATGATTCAGAAGACGGAAGTCCTGAAAGACAACGCCGATTCTTTGTCTGATCGGGGCAAGTTGCGCTCGTTTCAGGCCGTTTATATTTTGGCCAAACATTGTTACTAGCCCGCGTGTGGGCATAAGCCCCAGATACATAAGGCTAAGCAGTGACGTCTTACCCGCGCCGCTAGGGCCGGTCAGGAAGTGAAAGGAACCGGGTTCAAGCGCAAAATCTATATCGCTTAAAACTTCCGGGCCTATCCCGTAGCGCAGACCAACATGTTCGAACCGGATCATTCGACTAGCGATACCTCTTCAGGTGAAATTTGTTTTGCCAGAATATAGAGGATAGCCTGCGCTTTTTGGTAGGTATTTTCAATAGCTATGGCAGCTTTCAGGGCTTCATCATATTTTTTTCTGTCTGCAAATATTTTTGAGATGATGCGGTGCGCTTTATTACGATAACCAAGGCTTTCTATGGCCGCTATGCTGGTCATCGCGGCGCTAAAGCGATCATGCTCGGCCTGAATTTCAGCAGATTCACCAAAGGCTTTGTTGCGTAGCGCTTCATTCTTCATGTCTTTGGCTGTGAGCATGGCGCCGCTATCGTCTCCGGCAAAGGCCTGTGCCATGGCAATATATGTAAGGGCAATCGCATAGGAGGGCGGGTGCTCTATTTTTTCAGCCTCAGTGCGGAGCGCTTTAAATAGCATATTATACTCGTCTTGTGCCAAGCCGGTGCTAGCAGCTTCCATGCCGATGCCTCTGATTGTCATGGCTTTTGTGTCTGGCTTTTCTATCTTTACAATCAGGCTTATCGCTTTTTCAGTTTGCTTTTCTCTGGCTAATAGTTTGGCCAGTTCGCGGTAAGTCTGGTCTTTCCAGCGTGTATCTTCAATGTCGCCGGTCAGCATTTCGAGTTGTTCCAGCATACAGTTTTTATCTGTGGCCATGCAGGGTACATCCTGCGCTAAAGCCGGGCTGAAAATAAATAACAGGCTCGTAATTATTATAGAAAATATGTGCATTGGTTGCTCTTTGCTCCTTATCCTGTCAGAATTTATAAAGCACATGTTGAGTTTTCAAAAGGATATGTTGTCCATCCCATGATTTTAATTTGCGATGAGTGCCAGTCTCGTTACCTCGTCCCGAGTCATTCTATTGGCCCGGATGGGCGGCGTGTGCGCTGTAAGAGTTGTAATTATGAGTGGTTTCAGGAGCCTGAGGATAAAGAGGGGCCGGAGGATGATTTTGGAGATAGACCGGATGAGGAACCACCTGAACTAGCTGATGATGTTGAACCTATTCCCGAATCACTTCGACCGGACCCGGATGAGGCGGATTTGGTTCCTTCTGTTTCTGTTGATGTGCCGGACGGTAAGTCTAATTCACCGGTATATGCCAGCTACGCTGTTGCGGCGGCCGTGTTTTTCGCCATTATGGGGGGCGTTTTGCTCATGCATAATAGTGTCGTTAAAATATGGCCCGCCTCGATGGCATTTTATGATCTGGTAGGGCTGGAGACTGCTATTGATGGTGAAGATTTGATTTTTGATCAATTAAGTGCCGAGGTCAGAACGGGCGAAGGCGGCGTACAAAGCCTGAACGTTAAGGCGAATATTCTTAATTTGCTGCGAAAAGAATCAAAAGTACCGTTTGTTCAGGCTTCTATTGCTACGGAAGAGGGAGAGGTTGTTGATAGCTGGCTCACCGAACCGGACAGCAGGATAATAGAGTCTGAGGGAGAACTTGTTTTCCATACGACATATTCTCAGATTTCAAAAGACGCTAAAGAGGTCAATCTTCGTTTCATTGTTGGTTCGGAGATAAAAACATCGCAAAAAGAAGAAGTGGAAAACGTTGCCGAAGAACATAATGAAGTGTCTCACGAAGAAGAAACTCATGCAGCACCTCCTCATGATGCTCCCGCTCCTCATGCAAAGAGCACACACTAAAACTGTTTCATCAGGCGGCGGTAATATTCAAGTTCATAGTTGGGCCGGTTAATCTCTCCGGAGCGCTGTCTGAGAATTTTCAGGATTTCCCGCGCTCTTTTTCTCTCGGCTTCATCCGGTATTTCTACGCGTGATCCGGGGAAGAGGCCGGGGGCCTTCCCTTCCTGTATCGGGCGCCCGAGGGGATCAATCTGCCCCATGCCGCCAAGTGAGAGCATGGTCATTTGTTGCATCATTTGTTGCATTTGCTCTGTCATATTCTGCATAGCTTCCTGAAGATATTTGATGGCTTGTTCCTGATGCGGGAGAGAGCTATCAGGTTTGTTTTCGGAAAGGCGGTCGGCTGAGTCGCGCATTTCCTGTTCGGCCAGTTGCATGTTTTCCGGAATTTCGCCGAGCTGTTCATCTGCTTCTAGCATTAGCTGGCCTAGAATATAGCGCAGAGCATCCTGCTCCACTTTATTTTTCTGGGTATCGATTTTTATCTCTGCGCCTTTTTTTTGTGGTGCAGTTTGCGGTGGCGGTGGCATGTTGCCCATGCCCCATTTTTCAAGCATCTCCTTATTAAAGGGCATAAATTCAGGATATGTCTGAGGTTGCTGGCTTCCAGAGCGATCGGCTTGTTTTTGGGTTTGGTCGAGCAGCGCTTGTTGTTTTTCAATGAGTTCCTGTAGCTCGTTGATTCCTTCCATCATGAATTCCATTTGTGGCGGCATAGTCATTTCCATGGAGGGGTTTAGTTTGTCCATGAATTGTTGTAGCTGGGATAATAATTCCCGCGCGGCGTTTTTGTCTCCGGATAAGGCCTCGGATTGCAGGCGATCAAAAAAGGCGGCCAGGTCTTCCGGCTGAACCATGTTTTGGAACATTTCGGGCGGCATTTGCATTTGCTTCCCGTTCTCTGCCATGCGTTTTTGCAGCTCGCGGTACATTTCCTGAAAATATTCCGCCATGGCTTTACGCATCTCCTGTAGAGCTTGCGCGATTTCTTCATCCGTGGCATTGGGGTTTTTAAGTACCTGCTCCAGATTTCTTTGTGCGTCCCTCATGTTACGCGCTGCGATGGGAAGATTGCCTTCTTCTATGCGCAGTGCTGTATCCCAGAGAAGCTCTATGACCCTTGATACAGATTCGAGGCCGGGGTCGTAGCTCAGGCGTGAGGAAGCGCTACGGATGGCAAGGAAACTTACAATATCACTCTGCTGTTGTGCCGTGTCTGTCAGCAAGTCTTGCAGATCAAAGGCAACGTTGGAGGCGGCTCTTTCCGGTGTCCAGATAAGGCGCTTGCGTAGGGCTATAAGTTGCTTCGCTATGGGGTGACTAAAAGGTCTTTCTGGCAAGGTCATATGCAGGGGGATGATGTCGCTTTTTTGTCCTAAATGATCAATGCCTTCTATTTTTATAATCACAGGCAGTCCGGCCCAAGGGTGCCATGATAAATCATAAACGGGCGCAATTTCCAGTTCGGTTCCCGGTGGGCTCATAATGGCGCGGGTTTCTTCGTAAATATTGCCGACAGGCTTGTCTTCTATTATCGGATCAAGCTCCATCGATAAGGTCATATCTGTAACGCCGTAATCATCCAGAACTTTTAACGGTAGCTTTGTTTCTCCCTTTGACAGGTCTTCCGGCGCGCCGTTTACGGTGATTTCCGGTGGTTTATCGATAATAAAATCAATGGCAATATCAGCGATTGTGAAGGGCCATTGTTTGATAGTGAGGCTGTTGCCAGACACAACATCCGTTTCAAGTCCCCAGCTCTGCTCCCCTAGTTTTTCCAGAGGGATTTCTTGTTCCCCCATTATCAGAACAGGCTGGGTAAAGCCTTTATTTATTCGGGCTTTGAGAACGGTTCCTTCAGGTACCTTAAGTCGTTCTTCGCGCCTCCCTCTGCCCTGCAGGGTGATTTGCGGCATGGATGTATAGTCCGGCGGGGTGACCCATAAGGTAATGTTGCTGATTTTTTGTTCCTTCTTATCAAAAGAGAAGGGGAACAGGCCATAGGCCAGCCGTTCCTGCCATTGCGATCCGGCGGCAATAATGCCGATAATAAAAACCAGTGCCGCCAGCGTTCTGAATCCCAACGGATCATTTTGTGAAAGGAGGGCGCGCGGCTTTGGAACGCGCAGGTTTTTTATGGTGCTGATGGCTTCATCTTGATTTTTTTGCCATAGAATGCGCGTGGGTTCCTTGCGCGGATTGACCAGTTTGTCTTCAATGGCACTGATAGGTCGATGTTTTAGAATCGTTGCAATTTCAAGGCGGCGGTCAATCTCATTTTTCTGCGGCCAGTAAAGTTTTTTTAGGTCTCGCCGTATGAGATAAATAAGCCCTGTAAAAAAGGTAATAAAGAAAAGTGCCGGGCCGGCAGTGCCAAGAATTGCGGGGAGTTGCATAAGCCACAGGCCGATAAAAAGAGCGCCCCAGGAAAGGATACGCCACAGGCTTTTGCTGCAATTCTCCAGAAACAGAACAAAAGCCGTAATTATCCGTTTGCGGGACAATAATGACAGCAAGGGTCTTTTTTCAAAATCAAGTGGATCAATCATTGTTATGATATATCCTAAGGGATCGGATCGGTGGACGGATCAGGGTATGTTCTGGGAAATGCTCTATCCTCAGCGCCAGGTGGCGGCTCAACAGTGCCCGGCTTAACACCGCAGCCTGTAACCGCCATGCCTAAGAAAACGAAAAGACTAATATAAACGAATATACGCCGAACCATAGATTTGTTATACACGCTTCGAAGATTACAGGCAAAGCTTATGAAGACAACTTTCAGAACCTATTTTTTATTTCTTCTCGTGGTCGTTTTGGCCGCTGTGGCTGGTTATAGCGTTGTTCTGGCACAATATAATGTGGCAATAAGCCTGCCGTCAGAAGAGTTTATAGAAGATTTTGATGATTTTAAGGTTTATAACCCGCCGCAGCTCTTGCCGGAAGTGGTGTTATACGACCTTGATGGTAACATATTGAATTTAAAAGATTTAAAAGGGAAGTGGCGGCTTGTTAATTTTTGGGCGACATGGTGCCCGCCTTGTATAGAGGAGCTGCCACGACTGCTGGAACTCAAGGAGACAAGGGGTAACAAGGATTTTGATGTTGTTTTCATCTCCCTTGACTACCCGGAAAGTGCGGGAGCTATGAGAAGGAGGATGAAACAGGCAAAAATACCGCCCGGATTACATACATTTTATGTGCAGGACATTGAAATATGGAAGACATTGTCCCTTGAAAGTGTGCCTACCAGTATGGTTATAGGCCCTAAGGGACGGGTTTATTTTAAACTGGCAGGAGAAACTGACTGGGCCGGAAAGGAATCGCTGGCCTTTATCGACGATTTGTTGAACAATTAGCGAAGGAAAATAAAGTGATAAATCTTTCGTTTTATTAATAAATTTAAAGGTTTTTCAGACTATTATGGTCTGGATACCAGTGTCTTTATAACTGAGAAAGACCCATGCAAGGGATGCCACAGACGCAAGACGATAAAGGAGAGTCGTTAAAACAGATGACTCAGGAACAGCTTGATGAACTCGTCAAGCTGCATAAGCGTTTTATGGAAGGTCGTGTCGGTGGTCGCCGCGCTATCTTAAAGAAAACAAATATGTCCGGCTTGTCGTTGCGTGAACAGGATTTGCGTCAGGCTGATTTTAGCGGCTGTGATATGACCGATATGGATCTTGCCGGGGGTAACTTCCGTGAAGCGTCTTTATATGCCTGCGACCTTAGTAACTCCAACCTGAATAAAACCGTTTTTGTGCGCGCTGATTTAAGGGGCTCTCGTATTGAGAGCGCTGATTTATCGGGTGCTGATCTTGATCGTGCGGATTTGCGAGCTGGTGGTATTGCAACCGATGGGGACTTCGGGCCTGGAGAGTATGTGAATTTTCGAGGAGCAAACCTGGCCGGGGCTAAACTGTCAGGAACATTAGCCGGTAATGCTGATTTTTCTGATGCGATCATGTCAAAAACAGATCTCACCGGCGCTGATTTACGCAATGCCCGCTTTGAAGGGGCCGACCTGACGGAGGCGGAAGTTAAGGGCGCGCAGCTTATGGGCGCCAATATGCGCTCCACTATTCTGATAGGGATACAGCTTGATGACATCAAGGGCAGTGGTATCGATCTCACTGATTCTATTACCGATGAAAATGTAGGTAGGTCGCTGGATGAGCTTGAGGAGCCGCTGGCAAAATTGATAAAAGAACACAGAAACTGGGTAGGAAGTGTAGGCAAAGAAGGGCTGCAGCTTGATCTTGGTGGCTATGATCTGCGTATTCTTTTGTCACTTGCCGGTGAAAAACTGACAGCGCTAAGGGCTGTGGGCGCGAGCTGGTGTGGTATGGATTTGACAGATATTCACTTGCAGAGCGCCATACTCGACGAATCAGATTTCCGTAGTTGTTTCTTAAGAAGTGCAGATTTGCGGGCGACGAGTCTTAAAAAAGTTCGTTTTAGCCATGCTGACCTTCGTAATGCTGATTTTAGTCCGCTTTATTTTGAAGTGGACGGTAAAAAGCAGGCTTCCCCCTGTAATCTTGAAGGCAGCAATATGCGCTATGCCAATTGCGCCGGCGCCAAGATGCGTCAGGCGATATTTAAAGATTCAGATGTGGCTTATGCTGATTTTAGCGGCTGTGATTTGCAGCAGGCTGATTTTTCAGGGGCGAATACCGAGAACACTAATTTTCAGGGTGCTAATATTGAAGATGCTATCTTTGATGACGCGCCGCCATCAACCGAATAAATATTCCCTTAGTTACCTTGTGTAAGCAATGCCAGTGCGAATATCAGCAGGGCAAGGCCTTGCAATGTGATGCGGGCTTGCATGAGTTTGTTGCTGTATTTTTTGCTGGTTTCTCCGCCCTTTACCATTACAAACAGCCCCATAGCCAGAGAAGATAGTACGGCTAGCAGGGCTATGGCCATCAATATAAAAAATAAATTGCTCATGGTTTTTTCACCGTCATAAAATAATTAACACTTATATCCTGATCCGATAATTCAAAGTCACCTTTTACAGGGTTGAAAAACAACCCTTTTACATTCGTTTCTTTGCCGCCGGCATGACGGATCATTTTGGCTAGCTCTGAGGGACGAATAAATTTTTTCCACTGGTGTGTGCCTCTGGGTACCCAGCGCATAATATATTCAGCAGCCACAATGCCCAGAGCAAAAGATTTAGGGGTTCTGTTCAGGGTAGAAAAAATAATTATCCCCCCCGGTTTACACAAATCCACACAGTTTTGCACAAAGCCGTCCACATCATTGACGTGTTCGATAATTTCAAGGGCAAGGACGACATCGAATTTGCTCTTAATATCTTCTGCGGCCTTGTTTTGGTAGTTAATTTTCAGAACGCTTTTCTTCGCATGGTCTGTTGCTACGGCCACGGCATTTTGATCGGCATCAATGCCTGTGACATTTCCTCCGAGGCGAGCTATGGGTTCACAAACTAGGCCGCCGCCGCAGCCAATATCCAGTATTTTTAGTCCTTTGAATGGCTTTTGGCCTTCATTTGTCAGCTCATAATGGCGTTCGAGTTGCTCCCGGATATAGGAAAGGCGCAGCGGATTTAATCTGTGCAGCGGTTTAAAGGGACCATCTTCATCCCACCAATAAGACGAATCCTTTGAAAAATGCTCTATTTCCTGTGGGTTGATGCTTGTTGTCATGAGGACTATTTACCGCTAAAGATAAGGCCATGACAAGGCTTGTTTTAAAATTTGGTGGAACGTCGGTGGCTGATACAGACCACATTGAGAACGCGGCAGCGAAGGTTGCGGCGGAGGTTGAGCGCGGACATCAGGTCGCTGTCGTTATTTCGGCTATGGGGGGGGTTACAAATGACCTTATTGAATATTGCCGAAAAGTCAGCCCGCTGCATGATGCGCGGGAATATGACGCTGTTGTTGCCAGCGGCGAGAACGTGACATCCGGGCTTTTGGCGCTGGCTTTACAAAAGCGGGGAATATCTGCGCGGTCGTGGCAGGGATGGCAAGTGCCTATTGTTTGCACTGATATGCATGGCAAGGCCCGTATTCTTAGCATTGACACAACAGAAATGGACGGACGGCTGGAAGAGGGCGAAGTCGCCGTTTTGGCCGGATTTCAGGGCATCACCTCACGCAATCGTATTACGACGTTGGGACGCGGTGGTTCTGATACGACCGCTGTCGCGCTGGCTGCGGCATTGAGCGCAGAGCGCTGTGACATATATACGGATGTTGAAGGTGTCTACACGGCTGACCCCCGGATTGTCCCGCAGGCCAGAAAGCTGGGAAAAGTTTCTTACGAGGAAATGTTAGAGTTGGCTTCGCTGGGGGCAAAAGTATTGCAAACGCGCTCTGTTGAAATGGCGATGAAAAAGAATGTGCCAGTACAGGTTCTTTCAAGTTTTGATAGTCCTATTGGCAGTGATTTACCCGGAACCCTGGTAACCAGAGAGGAAGATATTGTGGAACAGGAAATTGTAAATGGAATTACCTACACCAAGGATGAGGCCAAAATTACGCTTATTGGCGTGCCCGATATTCCGGGTGTGGCGGCGAAGATATTCGGGCCGCTCGCGGAGGCATCTGTTAACGTTGATATGATTGTGCAGAGCAGGTCTCAGGACAAAAAGTCTGTGAATATGACATTTACCGTAGTCAATTCTGATTTGCAGCGCGCGGTGGAGGCTCTTAAGAAGTGCGATGAACTGAAGAAAACCGAGATACGTCCGGATGAAGATGTTGTGAAAGTATCTGTTGTTGGCATTGGGATGCGCAGCCATGCCGGTGTGGCGCAAACCATGTTCCAGACCTTGGCTGATAAGGGTATCAATATTCAGGTTATCTCTACATCAGAGATAAAAGTGAGCGTCCTAGTCGCGGCTGAATATACAGAACTTGCAGTTAGATCACTTCATACTGCTTATGGACTGGAATCAGAATAAGAATTGTCTTAATGTAGCGATATGCATAAACACGCAAATGAGCAGCCCCCTCCACAACAGGACTGGGCAAGTTATACCGATATGTCCGTAGGGGAGATCCTCCGCCGGACACGTCTTTATTATGGTTTGCGCATTGAAGATGTTGAAGCGGCACTTCGTATAAGGGTTTCGCAGCTTTCTGCCCTTGAAGAGGGGGACATAGAAAAGCTTCCGGGGCGGGTTTACGCGATTGGTTTTCTTCGGGCTTATGCCGAATTTTTAGGGCTTGATGGCGATAAAATGGTGCATTTGTTTAAGGCGCAGATGCTGGGCAATAAATCCCGGCCTGAGCTGAGTTTTCCTGCCTCGGCTTCAGAAAGCAAATTGCCGAATCCTTTTGTGTTAATGGCGTCTTTTGCCGGTTTCTCTCTGGTTATTGGTATTTTTATGCTGATGGGCGGAGAACAAAAAACGCATGAGATACCCAATGTGCCGTCTGGTCTGAGAATGGAGGTCGCCGCATATGGGCCACCACCATCGGACGCGGCGGCTTTGATGGCGGCAATAGAGCCTGCTGCAGGAACGGAAGAGCCTGAAAACAGAATTATAATCAATGTCATTGATAGTGCCTGGGTCGAGATTAGGAACAAGGAAGGTAAGGCTATTTTATCGCGTATCCTGAAAGAGGGAGACAGTTATCTTGTCCCGAATAAACCCGGTATGTTAATGGATACCGGAAATATCGGGGCGCTGGAATTTACAGTGGATGGTACAGTTATCGCAAAGCTAGGCGATCCGGGTGATGTACGGCGTGGTGTTTCCCTTGATCCTGATACGTTGGTTCCCCCTATAGCTGAAATAGAAGTTACCGACCAAATTCCGGCCATGGCGGAGTAGGCAGTATGGCGTTACTCGATAAACTGATGCCGGTGAAGGCGCGGCACGAAGAGTTGGCGGCTCTAATGGCGGAGGGCAATCTTTCCGGTGAGGACTACGTTAAACTTTCCACTGAATATGCTGAAATGGAGTCTGTTGTTGGGGCGGTTAATGCTTATGAAGGCGCTCTGACTGAAAAAGATGATCTCAAGAGTTTGCTGAATGATCCGGAAATGAAGGAGATGGCGGCAATGGAAATGCGGGCACTGGATGAAAAGATTCCGGTGCTTGAAGAGCAAATCAAGCTAGCGCTTATTCCCAAAGACTCTGCCGATGCCAAGAATGCGATACTCGAAATACGCGCAGGGACAGGCGGCGATGAAGCCGCGCTTTTCGCTGCTGATTTGCTCGCTATGTATAAGGGCTATGCCGCGACGCAAAAATGGAAGTTTGAAATTGTAAATTCATCGCTCAGTGACCTTGGTGGTTTTAAGGAAGTTGTTGCCGAAATTCAGGGGCACAATGTCTTTGAAAAGCTGAAATATGAATCTGGTGTTCATCGCGTACAACGGATTCCGAAGACCGAATCCGGGGGGCGTATTCATACTTCGGCGGCCACGGTGGCTGTTTTGCCGGAAGCCGAGGATGTTGATATTCATATTGATACGAAAGACTTGAGAATTGATACCTACCGCGCGCAAGGGGCTGGTGGACAGCATGTGAACAAGACGGATAGTGCTGTACGTATTACACATATACCAACCGGAACTGTTGTGGAAATGCAGGACGATCGCTCCCAGCACAAAAACAAAGCCAAAGCGATGGCCATATTGCGTACTCGTATTTACGATGCGGAGCGCCAGAAACTGGATGATGAAAGGGCGACTGACCGAAAATCACAGGTGGGGTCGGGGGACCGTTCCGAACGGATCAGGACTTATAACTTCCCGCAGGGGCGCGTAACAGATCATCGTATTAACCTCACACTTTATAAGCTTGAAACTGTCGTAAGCGGTGAAGACCTTTATGAGGTGATTGACCAGCTTATAGCAGAAGACCATGCTGCTAAGCTTTCTGATATGGAGTTTTGATCCATTATGCCTGTAACGCTTAAGGATTTATATTTTGAAACTAGAAAAACTTTGCAGGATGGCGGGGTTGATAATGTCGATAATATCGCCCGTGATTTTATCAAACATAATATTGATGTTGCTGATATTGATATAATTATAAGCTCTGAGCGTGAAATTTTATCTAGTACGGTAAAGGACGTGCAGGAAGGCCTTAAAAGGCGGCTGGATGGTGAGCCGGTCAGCCGTATTTTTGGAGAAAATGAGTTTTGGGGCATTCCTTTTAAGGTAACACCGGATGTTCTTGACCCGAGGGTAGACACAGAAATCATTGTGGATGCCGCCATTAAAAAATTTATCGGTGACCCGCCGGAAGCTGTGCTTGATTTAGGTACGGGGTCTGGCTGTCTTATCATCTCGCTGTTGACGGAATGGCCCAAGGCGCAGGGGGTTGGTGTCGATGTTTGTAAAAAGGCGCTCGCCGTTGCTGGAGAAAACGCCAGAATCAATAAAATAGAGAAGAGATTAAAGCTCGTTCAGAGTAATTGGGGCGATTCTGTTAAGGGCAAGTTTGATGTGATTGTTTCGAATCCGCCTTATATCGCGAATCACGAGATGCCGAATCTTCCCAAAGAAGTTAAAAATTATGATCCGATTCTAGCGTTGAGCGGTGGCGAAGACGGTCTAAATTGTTACAGATTGATAATTAAGGAAATAAAAAACTTATTAAAAAGGGATGGTGTGTGTTTCTTTGAGGTCGGTTTTTCGCAGGCGGATGACGTTACGCGACTCGTGGAAGACTCTGGCCTTTCTGTAGACGCTATACACCCCGATACAGCAGGCATTCCGCGGGTTGTGGAAATCTCTTTTGGGGAAAAGTAATTTTTTTCTTGTCCTCCCGCTTGATCGAACCAGTGGCATCACGATAAGTTCAACTCATCCACGACACGGTCGTAACGAGAGCTTCTCTTTCGAAACACAGATGGGGATATCTGTACTTCGGAAAGGGCGGACTCTAGCCAAGTGTACGTGAATCTAGTAGTATTGTACGTGTAGCCAACATAGAGTTTTAAAGAGTCAGGTGAATAGAATGAGACACGGAGCCTCCGGCAGAAGATCCAGAAACCGCAGCGGCGGTGGGCGCAACGGTAATAACGGTAACAGAGGAGGCAATAACCGGTCTCAGGTTTTTGACAGCAATGGCCCTGATGTACGTATCCGTGGTACGGCGCACCAGATCCATGAAAAATACACAGCTCTGGCGAATGATGCGAATGGCAGCGGGGATTATATTCTGGCAGAAAGTTATATGCAGCATGCAGAACATTACCAGCGCGTCATTAATGTCTGGCAGGAAAAAGAAAATGATCAGCGCCGTTATGCAGCAGAGAATGCCGCTAGAAATGAAAAAATAGAAGTTGCGCCGGCAAAGGACGAGAAAGAAGACCTCGGATTGCCTGCCAGTATCATAGGGACTGACGAAAAGGTTGTGAGCAAGAAAAAAACAGAGCTGGAAGACGTTTAATCGGTTTTGTTGTTATCTCCTTGTTGGGACTGTAAAAAAGCGGCTGAAAAGGCCGCTTTTTTGTGTTTTGTGGTGTATAATTGGAGTTGTGTAGTAAATCTTGAATTTTTTAGCAATCGTAATAGTTTTACTCTTAGTTTCATCACTTTAGGATTTTAGCCATGGATTTTGAACGTTTTACAGAGAAAACACGCGGGTTCTTACAGAAAGCCCAGACATTGGCGATGCGCAACAATCATCAGTCGCTGGAGCCTGAGCATATGCTGCGGGTTATGCTGGATGATGAAGATGGCTTTATCAAAAAACTGGTGCAGGCCGCAGAAGGTGATAGTGAACGCCTGAGTAAGGATGTCGATGCTGCGCTCTCTAAAATTCCAGAGGTTAGCGGTGGTGGCGCGGGGCAGCTTCGCATTTCAACCGATCTAGCAAAAATAACTGACAATGCTTTGAATTTGGCCGAAAAAGCCGGGGACAAGTTCGTAACCGGCGAGCGTATATTGCAGGCTATGGCATTAGCCAAAGCTACTGAGGTTGAGGGTGTATTGCAGGGCGCCGGTATTGTCCCCACTCGTCTTAATCAGGCGATCAATGACATGCGTAAAGGCCGTACCGCCGATACGGCAACAGCGGAGGGACAGTTTGATGCGCTTAATCGTTATGCGCGTGATCTGACCGAGGCGGCGCGCGAGGGCAAGCTTGATCCGGTTATTGGCCGCGATGAGGAGATCCGTCGCACTATTCAGGTGATTTCGCGCCGTACCAAGAATAATCCGGTTCTGATTGGAGAGCCGGGCGTTGGTAAAACGGCGATTATAGAAGGTCTGGCGCTACGCATTGTTAATGGTGATGTGCCGGAAAGCCTGAAACATAAGAAGCTGATGGCGCTGGATTTAGGCGCTCTGATTGCCGGAGCCAAGTTTCGCGGTGAGTTTGAGGAGCGGCTGAAAGCGGTTTTGGACGAGATCAGCGCCCATGCTGGCGAAATCGTTCTGTTCCTTGACGAACTCCATACCATCGTTGGAGCCGGGAAGGCCGAAGGCTCCATGGATGCCGGAAATATGCTCAAACCCGCGTTAGCGCGGGGTGAGCTGCATATGATCGGGGCAACAACGCTGGATGAGTACCGCAAGCATATCGAAAAAGACGCGGCCTTGGCGCGGCGGTTTCAGCCAGTCTTTGTCGCAGAGCCTACTGTAGAGGATACAATATCTATTTTGCGCGGCCTCAAAGAAAAATATGAGATGCATCACGGGGTACGGATTACCGACACTGCGATTGTGTCGGCAGCAACGCTGTCCAACCGTTATATCACTGATCGTTTCTTGCCGGACAAAGCGATTGATTTGATGGATGAGGCCGCGTCAAGGCTGCGGATGCAGGTTGATTCCAAGCCGGAAGAGGTCGATGAGCTGGATCGCCGTATTATGCAGCTTAAAATCGAGCGCGAGGCGCTTAAGAAAGAGAAAAAGGATAAAGCCACTAAAGACCGTCTTGAGAAACTGGAAGAAGAGCTTGATGGGCTGGAGCGTAAAACGGCAGATATGACGGGCCAGTGGGAAGCGGAAAAAGAGAAGCTGCAATCCGGGCAGAAGATCACTGAAAAGCTGGATCACGCCCGTAGCGAGCTTGAAAAGGCGCAGCGTGACGGGGACTGGACAAAAGCCGGGGAGCTTATGCATTCGGCTATTCCCGATCTGGAAGAAAAGCTTGAAAAAGCATCGAAAATACAGGGGCATAGCCTGATCAATGAGGAAGTTACCTCTGATGAGATTGCTGGAATCGTAAGCCGCTGGACGGGGATTCCCGTGGACAAGATGATGGAAGGGGAGCGCGAGAAGCTGCTTTCCATGGAAGGCAAAATTGGTGAGCGTGTTGTCGGACAGGATGCTGCTGTTCATGCCGTGGCGAACGCGATACGCCGTTCCCGTGCGGGGTTGCAGTCTCCGGACAGGCCGATTGGCTCGTTCCTGTTCCTCGGGCCGACAGGGGTCGGGAAAACCGAGCTGACCAAGGCGCTGGCCGAATTTATGTTTGATGATGATTCCGCCATGGTGCGGCTGGATATGTCTGAATATATGGAGAAGCATGCGGTATCGCGCATGATCGGCGCACCGCCGGGCTATGTCGGATATGACGAGGGCGGCGCGTTAACTGAAGCTGTAAGGAGAAGGCCGTATCAGGTTGTTTTATTTGATGAAGTTGAGAAGGCACACCCGGATGTTTTTAACATTTTGTTGCAGGTTCTGGATGATGGGCGCTTGACGGACGGGCAGGGCCGTACAGTTGATTTCTCCAATACTCTTTTGATTATGACCTCCAATCTGGGTTCTGAATATTTGGTGAACCAGAAAGAGGGCGAAAGCGTCGAGGCCGTGCGTGATGATGTCATGAATGTTGTGCGCAGCGCCTTCCGGCCTGAGTTCCTGAATCGTCTGGATGAGCTTTTATTGTTCAGCCGTCTGGACCGGGAACATATGGCCGGGATCGTTGATATTCAGCTCCGTTATCTGCGGGATTTACTGGAAGATCGCCACATTATTCTGGATATTGATGATAAAGCCAAAGCCTGGATCGCGGATAAGGGCTATGACCCGGCTTATGGCGCAAGGCCGCTCAAACGCGTGATCCAGACAGAGCTGCAAAACCGCCTCGCCGAGCTTATTCTTGAAGGCGAAGTCGGTGACGGCGCGAATGTTTCTGTGGGCGTTAAAGGTGATGAGCTGACATTCAAGATCAAGGCCTCTAAATCCACCGGGGGCAAGGATAAAGACCGTTCTGTGGCTTAATTCCCTATAAAAATTCTGGAAAATCTCTTGTGGCTTTTTTAGCTCTATGCTAAACGGAGGTCAGTTTACAATAATCTGATTTTTGCGGAGGCGTTGATTATGAAGAAAAAAGGTTTGGGGTCTGTTGGTAATATGCTCTTGGGGGCCGCTCTTCTAAGTACCGGTTTTTATCTTTCCTGGGTTTTTAATACATCAACCGGAAATGATACAAATCTTGTGAAGCCCAAAGTTAATGATAATAAAACAGAGCTTCAACTGTCGGTTTTGCAGGACAAAAAAGCCTTACCCGCAGGCAAAATAAATGATCTGTTTCTCGCTATTCATGCTCATGACGTAGAAAAATTTCAGGCTACGATCAATTCGGAAACAAGTGAAACATGGAAAAATAATTATATAGGAAAAGAGATTCTGGTTAACACGGTCGCGTGGGACGAGCCGGGGATGTTTGACCTTTTCTTGCCTTATGCTGATGGACAAGCCAAGGGGGAAGTTTTATCACGGGCGGGGGAATTAGGAAAAATTTACTATGTCAATGTCCTGAAAGAGGACAAAGATGTGTCCCTTAAATCTAAGGGTTATGCCTTATCTAATGCTGCAGGAAACGGCTTTCTTGAGATTGTTAATTTGTTGAAGAATGATGTACCTGAAAAAGAAAGGGACAGCGCTGCTTATTCTGCCGGGCGTAAGGGTGAGGTTGAAAGCTTTAAAGCACTTCTTGATGTAGGTATTTCTTTGGAGGCCAAAGAAAAAATTATAAGAACGACAGTTAGTAGCACTTATTTCTCAAGTATCGAAGGTAAACGTATAGAAATTATTGAAGCGTTAGTAAATTCCGGTATGCCAAAAAGGGCTTTGGTTGGCGCATATGAGCGTACGGATAAGAATATCTTTCCAGAGGTGTATAAATTTATTGGAATTAAACTGGACGAAATGGATAAGAGCGGTGTGTCTGCATATCCAATGCTTCCTTCATTAAGCAAAGAAGGGCTGATAGAGCAATTGAAAAGCTCAATCAGGCATTACCGTCCCGAAGAATTCAAATTGCTGAGAGAAGAACTTGGTGAAATGGGATGGACAGATGAGGATCGCCGTCATCCGGCAATCCAGGCAATAATGGAAGGCCATCTGGATATGTTTTTCGTGCTGCTGGAAGAAGGCCTTAGCGAAGATGCTAAATATGAAGCTTTAATAACGGCAACAAGTGGCCCGCAGAGATCAAAAGCTGTGAAGTCTATTTTGGCGGAAGGTGTGAACGAGCAGGCTAAAGCGTGGGGGGTGGCCTCTGCCGTACAGTCAAAGATGAATCATTCTGGAGAAAAATACGATAGTGCAAGAAAATCTTTGGACAAGACCATAGATATGATCTGGAACGCGATAGGTAGTGAAGAGACAAAACGTATGGCTGTTGTGGAACTGATTCAAAAAATGCCCTATGCGTCTCGTCTGGAGGAACAATTTATTCTTAAAAATGAAATAAAACGTCTATCCCAAAAGCTCGCTTCCCCTAGCCCGGCGGAGGGTATCAAGTTTTCTCCGAAGTGATACTTTGGGGGGGGAATACAGGCAGATATTGTAACGCTGCCCGTTTTCCGCTACTTTTATAGAAGGTTTTTCTCGCGGGGATATTTCATGGCGCGTTTTCTGGCTCTTCTCTTTGTTACTTTTACTTTATCGGCTTGCTCCAGCATTCTGAGTGAATCAACGCAGGACGTAACCTTTGTTACGCCGGGCGCTAATGATTCTGTTTGTTATGTTGATAATGGTGATGTGACATACCGCGTCTGGCCGCCGCAGACGATTAAGATGTCCAAAAGATCTGCTGATCTTGAGGTGCGGTGCCTTGCTGATGGAAACAGGGAAAAGACTGTGGTCATCGATCCCGGTCATAATTCTGTGACGCTGGCCAATGCTCTGAACGGTTTTATACCGGGGGTATTTATAGATTCACAGACCGGCGCGCTTTATGAATACCCGAATACGGTCACGGTTGATTTTACGGAGATAGCCTCGCAAACTATGCCTTTGCCTAATTATCATAAGCACTTAATGGCGAATCCTGACCTCTTTGGTATGGAAGAATTCAGACCGGGACGTTCGGCGCTCATACGTGATAAATATGCGACTGTTCCGGAGCTGGAAAAGCGGGAGTTTCCGGGGCAGGCCCCTGGTTACAGCGAGTTTGATACAGGTATGATCGAGGGGAGCGGGCCAGCAGCAGTGCCGCCACAGAATACGAGTGCGGCAGATGTTGGTAATGTTGTTGCCGGTGAAAAGGGGAGCGACCTTGTTTCCGGCCTGACAAAGAAGATGAATCCTGAGGTTTTTGGGGCCCCTGCGCCTGAGTCTTCTGGGGCTGGCGTGTCGTCTGATGGTGATGACGGAAGCATTGCGGATACGGGGCCTGTCAGTATCTATCCGATTGAAAAGCAGTAAATTTATTATGAGCAAGACTTACTTTTTCTGCGGCGTGGGCGGCAGCGGCATGAGTGCGCTGGCGCTAATTTTGCTTCGTAAGGGGCATAAGGTTTATGGCTCTGATCGTGGTCATGACAGAGATGAGTCACCGGAAAAGTTTGAAGAGCTGGAACGAGCAGGTATCAAGCTTTGTCCCCAGGATGGCTCCGGGATTACACAAGTCATTGATGTTCTCGTGGTATCCAGCGCGGTGGAAGAGTCTGTACCGGACGTGGCGCAGGCGCTCGCTCAGAATATCTCCATAGAAAAACGCGCCGAAGTGCTGGCGGGTCTTTTTAACAAGCAGCGCGGGATTTCTATCGCCGGGACGAGCGGCAAGACAACAGTCACAGGCATGGTCGCTCATATGCTGTGTGAGGCAGGGCTGGACCCGAGCATTATGAATGGTGGGCAAATTGTGAATTTTCTGGATCAAGGTCTGCCGGGGAATGCGCGGGCAGGGGGTAGCGACCTCTTTGTTACAGAAACGGACGAAAGCGATGGGTCTATTGCCTTGTTTGAGCCTGCTATTGCTGTGCTGAATAATATTACGCTCGATCATAAGCCGATGGATGAGCTGCGGCCTTTATTCACAGATTTTCTGCGGAAAGCTAAAGAGGCCGCTATTGTTAATCTCGATGATCCGGAGGCGGCAAAGCTGGCAGGTGCTCATGAGAATATGATTACCTTCTCTATTGATAATCCGGTGGCCACGATTACCGCCAAAGATATGCCATTAAATTTAAAGGTTCCGGGGCGGCATAATGTTTCCAATGCCCTCGCGGCACTTTGTGTTGCACAGGTCTTGGGCTTGTCGTTGGAGCAAGCGAGTAAAGCGCTGGAAAGCTTCAAAGGTATCAAGCGCCGGTTCGAGATTGTCGGGTCTTATAACGGTATTACTGTCATTGATGATTTCGGCCATAACCCGGACAAAATCGAGGCCACGCTCAAAGCCCTGAAAGAATCAGAAGGGCGCGTTATGGCTGTATTCCAGCCGCACGGCTTTGGCCCTACAAAAATGCTCAAAGACGGGCTGGTACAGACTTTTGTAAAGAACTTGTCCGACAACGATATGTTGCTTATGCCCGAGATTTATTATGCCGGGGGGACGGCAGATAAAAGCATTTCATCGCGCGATATTATTGACGCCGTGAACGCAGGTGGCAGGCGAGCACATTTTTTTGAAAGCCGCGCCGCTATTCAGGACTTCATCATTAAAAACGCGGAGCAGGGCGACCGCATCGTCATTATGGGTGCCCGCGACGATACACTGTCCGATTTCGCGCGCGGGATATTGGAGTCTTTGAAGAAAGAAGCAGCTTAACGGCTGTATCTCTTCTCCAGCAGCGCAAACACAGCGCGCAAGCCGGTATCGGCACCGCCTTTGGGGCGTCCGGCGCGGCCCGATTTTTCCCAGGCGAAAATGTCCATATGGATCCAGTCGGTTTTGTCATCGAGGAAGCTTTCCAGAAATAGCGCGCTATAGATCAGATCTCCGGGCATGGCGGCGCTGTTAACAAGGTCGGCGACAGAGCTTTCTATCAGCTTTCTGTACGGTTGCCAAAGCGGCATAGGCCAAACCGGGTCATCAACTTTCATCGAGATCTTTTTAAGGTCTTCGGCGAGCTTGTCGGAATTAGAGAACATCGCCGGTATGTCCGCGCCCAAAGCTGCGCGCGCGGAACCGGTCAGAGTGCAAAAATCAATCACTAGATCCGGCTTTTCTTCGCAGGCATAAGTAAGTGCATCAGCAAGAATAAGGCGGCCTTCGGCATCGGTGTTGGTGTTTTCGACCTTAAGGCCCTTGCGGCTGTTTAAGACATCGCCGGGACGAAAGGCCACGCCGGAAACTGAGTTTTCAACCGCCGGGATCAGAACGCGCAATCGTACGGGAAGCTTCATCCCCATAATCATCCGCGCCAGTCCTAATGCATGGGCCGCACCGCCCATGTCTTTTTTCATCAGCGCCATATATTGGCTTGGCTTAATATCCAGCCCTCCGGTGTCAAAACAAACGCCTTTGCCGACAATCGTGATTTTAGGGTGTTTGGCATTGCCCCATTTCAGGTCAATCAGGCGCGGCCTGCGCGGGCTGGAATCGCCAACCGCAAAAATGAGCGGGAAGTCTTTTTGCAGGACTTTATCGCCGGTTATTTTAACGGTGGCATCATGAGCGCCTGCCAGCTCTTTTGCGGCCTTTTCCAGCTCTAGCGGGCCGAGATCATTGGCGGGTGTATTAATCAGGTCACGGATCAGGCAGAGCGCTTCTACTGTAGATTTAATCTGCTTTTTGTCAGTATCAGTAGGCAAAACAAGTTGCGGCAGTGGCTTGTCATTTTTCTTGTAGAGATCAAAATTATAGCAGGCGAGCCCCCAGCCGATACAGGCCTGTTCCAGGCCATTTTTGCCAGTGATAGAGAAGCTGCTCTCTTCGATAGTTTTCTTCGACAGAACCTGCATAAGTTTCTTGACGCTGTGTGATAAATCATAAAGCCCAACGGGCTTGCTCACGCCGATGACGGCTTTATTTATTTTACCGTTCTTTGTATTTGTCAGAAAAACCTGACCTTTCTTTCCCGTAAAGCCGGAGTCTTTGGCCGTGACTTGCGTGGCTTTATCTTGTTTGGATAGCCACTTAGAGAAATCCTTATGACTTACGAATGTAAGGGCAATATCTCTTTTACGTTTTTTGGTGATGAAGCATTTGGGGGAACGAATGTATTTTTTTACGGGCATGGAGCGACTTTCTACTGAATAGATGAGGTCATTTGCCTTAGTATATTGATTCTAAATAGTTTTGGATAGGCCAGAAGAGGCGTTTCTGTTATCCTGAAACAGGTTTATATAGAGGAGAATAATTGAATGACATCTGAAAATAATAACCACGATGACCTTGTGAAGGCGGCAAGTAAGGCTAATAAAATGGCTGCGGTTGCTTTGTTTGTGGCTATATTCGCGGCGGCACTGTCGCTGGCAGCATTGATGAAGCCTTTTTATTAATAAGATTTTTTAAGTTTTCTCTTCTTCATCTTTGTCATCATTTTTTTCAGTTTGTTCTTCTTCGGTTTCATCTGGCTCTGTTATGGCGTAGGTGTTTTTTCCCGCGTCTTTTGCGACGTAGCATGCCAAATCAGCATTTTTTAACCATTGGTCTATCCCCGTATCTTCGCTGGAGTAGGCAATCCCCACACTCGCGCCTATATAAATTTTATCTGCCGCGTTTATTTCTATGGGGTTGCGGATGAGCTCAATCAATTCATGCGCTTTTTTCTCTATAATGTCCTTATCGTCTATTCCTCTTAAAAGAAGAGCGAACTCATCACCGCCAAGTCGTGCGGCGAGGTCTTCTTTGCGGGCGGCCAGGCTATTAAGCCGTTTGGCAACTTCTAACAAAACAGCATCTCCGGCATCGTGCCCGTATGTATCATTAACCGGTTTGAAATTATCCAGATCGATTAACATCAAGACCGATACCAAATCCTTTTCGTGATGAGCCAGTAAGGCTTCGTCCAGAGCCTGTTTCACAAGACGTCTGTTGGGCAGGCCGGTCAAGCCATCGTGGTAGGCCATAAATTTCATGCGGTCTCGCTCAGCTAACCCCTTGACCATATTATTAAACCGGTCAGCAAGGGTTCCTAATTCATCGTTCTGCGAGATGGTAACGTGAGCGGTATAATCCCCTTTTTCAACTCTTTCTGATGCGTCGACGAGAAGCTCTACGGGGCGCGTTACTCTTCTGGATATTCTAACCGTTATGGGGATTGAAATAGCCAGAAGCAATGCTGTTATAAACATAAGGTACGGCCTGTAGCTCGTATATTCACGGAACAACTCGCGCCATGGTTTTTGTAAAACGGCGTATAGCTTGAATTCAGGGTTGTCCTGCGGAATGCTGATTGTTCTGGTTATAAATTGTCCAAAATCAATACCTAAGCCTCTTTCTTGTTCGATAATGTTCTTTTGGAAGATGTTTTCACTATCAAATTGATCTACTGTACTGCCCATGATCATTGGTTCTTTTCTTGCTTCTCCGTTTGATTTATAGGCAACAAAGGTTAGATCTGTCTGGATGTAACTTTTGAAGTCCATTGCAAACTCTTTGTCGAGAATAAAACCTAAAATCACATAAGCGACAAGGTTGGGAGCTTTAACGGGAACAATTATAACCTGATATTTTTGAGCGCCAATAGAGGCGAGCCCTACAGCAGAGCTGTTTGCGGACTGATTGGCCCGGGTGACAAGAAGAGAAAAAGCTTGTTCTACTTTATTGTCCAGAACACCAAAGACAGTTGAAGAAACATATTGCCCGTCTTTGTTAAAAATAGCCATAACATCTGCGTCGAGGCGTTTTTTATGGTTTAACATGGCAGAATTAATAGTTTCGAGGTTAAATGTTGCTATCGCTGATTTAAAACCAAAGTCATTGACCAGTAATGTGGTGTTTTCTCGAAGTTGCTCAAAACGATAGTCAAACATTTCACTGAAGTAATCAGAGCTTCTCTCAAGGTCTCGTGTGATAAGGTACTGTGCATTTTTAATCGCTATATAATCAAAGAGAACTATGCTAAGGGCTTGAGAAAGAATGATAATCCCTGCTGTTGCAAGAAGAATGCGTTCTCTAAAAGATGTAATGCGAAAGCTCAACATAATGAATTTATTTAATAATTACCTTCTAAATAAGCGGGCTTTTTAGGCCAGCTAAATTTATCCCCCCTGGGGATCAGAATGTTATAGCTATCCTTATTATTTGACACAGACAGGCTACTTTTTTGAGCATGTACGCCGTCGGTTTCATTGAGTCCGGGGTGCCAGAATTTTACGATATAAGACCCTGCCGGCACGTCTTTAATTTCTAGCGTTCCCTCATTGTTAGATACGTTGTGATAGGGGGTATCTACAACGACAATATATCCCAACATCCAGTCGTGAATATTGCAACCTAACGGGACTATTCCTTCTTTATCCATCATAAGGACAGGGCTTTGTCCTATATACAGAGGGATTTCAAAGCTTTTGGCTTCTGAAAAAGAGTAAATATGGTGGTGTGATTTGTCTCTGTTTGGAAAGGCGACTTTTGTGCCTTTTTGAACGGTCGCCATTCTTGGTTTAAATTTGAAGTTTCTTTGCATAATTTCCAGGTTATCGTCTCTAACCTTATCCTGTGCACTTTGAGGAAACAGAGCAACAGCAACATCCTTCATGGGGTTGTTTAAGTCATCGGTAATTCTTATTTCCAGAGCGTGAGCCTGAAGGGCGGACAAGAGTATGAAGGAGAATAATATGAGATGTATTATTTTAGCCATCCCTAATCCTAACGCTTTTAGCCCTAAATAAAAACAGCGTATTTCCTATTTTGACGGGATGTTTTCTAATAACAGGTTAAAATTATTTGCAATAACGTGC
>JAJFGW010000046.1 GCA_021775915.1 Alphaproteobacteria bacterium
CAGAAATTCCACAAAATCGCTGATAACAGTGTGCAAATCATTGGTGAGGTCAGCAATCCCGGGCGCTATGATTTAATGCCCGGCGACAAGCTTTCCGACCTGCTGCGCCGCGCCGGCGGCTTAAGCCGCCAAGCCTATCCCGACGGCACGATCTTTAGCCGCAACAGCGAACGCAAAGCTGAAGAATCGCGTTTCCGTAGCGCTGCAAGAGATTTAGAGCGCTCTCTGGCTGTGGCGATGGAAGATGAGGACAAAGCGCCCGATGCCGGCCAAATTGCCATGGCGCGCGACCTTGCCGCCGAGCTGCGGCAGGTTGAGGCGGTGGGGCGCCTTACCGTTGAGGCCGACCCCGGCGTACTCGTGACCCAGCCGGAACTTGATATATTGCTGGAATCAGGCGACCGTATTTTTATTCCGCGCAGACCATTAACCGTGCGCGTTAACGGTGAAGTCCTCTCTCCGGCCAGCCTTCAATTCCGCAAAGATAAAGACCCGCGCGATTATATTGCCGAAGCCGGGAGCTATACTTACTACGCCGACAAAAACCGCGTCTTTGCGCTCTATCCGGACGGCAGCGCACAGCCTTTGCAAGTCAGCACATGGAACCATACAGCCGCCTTTATCCCGCCCGGCTCCACCATCGTCGTACCGCGTGACCCCAAGCCATTTACTTTTATTGAGAGCGCCCGCGACATCAGCCAGATATTATCCAACCTCGCCATCACGGGCATCTTCCTTGATGATCTGAGGGATAATTAAAACGTGCTGTTTTCCATCATCACAGTCACCCGCAACAATTTAGAAGGATTGCAACGCACTTACGAATCACTAGCCGCGCAAAGCTTTCAGGGCTTTGAATGGCTCGTCATTGATGGCGCTTCAGATGACGGGACACAGGATTTTCTAGAATCAATTAGCGCTAATTTCACAAGCGAACCTGATAACGGCATTTACGATGCCATGAATAAAGGCATCGACCAGGCGAACGGCTTTTTATTGCTATTTCTGAATGCGGGTGATGTTCTTGCCGATCAAAACACACTAAAAGAACTCACAGCATATATAGAAGAGTTACAAACAACACCGGACTTCATTTATGGCGATGCGCTGGAAGAACGTCTCGGCTCCGAGCCTGCCTACAAACCTGCCCGGCCTTACAAAAAAGCAGCCTATGGCATGTTCACCCATCATCAGGCCATGTTCTATCGCCGCGATATTCTTGATGATTTGCGTTATGACACGTCTTACAAAATTGCCGCTGATTATAAGTTTACGCTCCAGTTTTTAGAGCGCGCCAAAGCTGTTATTTACGCCCCCTTCCCGCTATGCCTGTTTGAAAGCGGCGGCATCTCGCAACAAAAAGCAAACCCCGGACGCGCCGAGCAATTCCATATTAGAAAAGAACTAAACATAACATCGCCCTTACAAAACCGCTTGATTTCTCTGCTGCAAAAAATGGTCTGGACAGCCCGCGAAAGATTTCCTAATCTTTACTGGCTTATAAAATCAAAAAATAGGGAGAATAAAATGAGCGACGATCCAGAAAAAAAGTGCTGTAGACATGACTTCGAAGAAAATTCTTGCCCTCACGATCATGGGGAAGATTCAGAAGAGAAAAGCTGCTGCGACAAAGAAGAAGGCTGCTGCTCAAAAGATGATGATGCGGAAGAAAAAGGCTGTTGCCCGCACCACAAACCTAAAGAGCCATAAAATTTAAGAATACAAAAAACCCCTCACTCTGTTTAGGGTGAGGGGTTTTTCTTATCCCATCATCCTCCTCAGCAGCTTTTTAAAATCTTCAATGATCATATAAAGCGCCGGGATAAGAATAAGCGTTAAAAACGTAGCGAACAAAATCCCAAACCCTAACGACACCGCCATCGGAATTAAAAATCGCGCCTGCATAGATGTTTCAAAAATCATAGGCGCCAAACCAACAAAAGTAGTCAATGTCGTCAGGATAATAGGCCTGAACCGCTGCAGTCCTGCCTGTATGATGGCATCAAACAAGCTCATGCCCTCTTTGCGCTTTTTATTAGCGTAGTCTATTAAAATCAAAGAATCGTTCACCACAACGCCGGACAGTGCCATCAAACCAAACATACTGACCATGCTAAGAGAATACCCCATTATAAAATGACCAAAAACAGCACCGATAGCGCTAAAAGGAATAGCTATCAAAACCATAAAAGGCTGAACATAGCTGGAGAATAAAATGGCAAGGATGGCATACATTACAAACAAAACAGCAATCAGCCCCATAAACAGGCTCAACATACTTTTGCGCATATCAGCCTGCTGGCCTTCGAAAGAATACGACAGGCCGGGGTATCGTTGTTGCAGCGCCGGCAACGTATCTTTTTTAATAGTGGCTATGATTGCGGCAGCCTGTGGCCGCGGATCAACATCGGCTTCGACCTTAATAACGCGCCGTCCATCACGCCGGTTAATTGTTGTATAAGCACGGCCCTCTTCCATACTAACAACATCCCGTAACAAAACCTCGGACCCATCGGGCGCATGAATAATAAGATTTTTTAAATAATATTGAGAAGAACGTTGCGCCGTAGGCAAGCGCACCAAAACACGAACCTCATTCCGTCCGCGCTGTTGCTTGAAAACCTCACTACCGTAAAATGAAGCACGCACCTGCCGGGCCACATCCTGTGTTGTCAGCCCCAGCGTATATCCCAGATCTGTCATTTTAAAATCATATTGTTTCTTTCCTTGCGCCGAACCGTCATCAATATCTTTGGTGTTGGGAAATTCAGCCAAAGCTTCCGCCAATTTTATAGCAGATTCATCCAATATATCTGTATCGCTATGGCTTAGCTCCACTGTTAATGCCGCGCCAGCACCAGGCCCTCCACGGTCTGATTGCAGAGAAAGACTCTCCAACCCGGCCATCGGCTTAAGTTCTTCACGCCACTTTTCCGTGAATTCTTTCGTCGTAATAGGGCGCATGTCCGGATCGGTAAGATAGCTTATTATGTTTATTTTATTCTCGGTAATATACGAATATATACCGTCCGAAAGGGCCTCGTTTCCGTTGTCTTCTATAACGGCGCGCGCCGCCTTAATCAGAGTCTCCTCAACGGCCTTCATTTCCTCTAAAGGCGCCCCAACTTTTAAAGTCGCTTCCGCGAAAGAGAAATCAGATTCAACACTGGGAAACAACACCATCCCCATACGACCACTCAACACGTATCCGCCAACAGCTACAAATATTGCCAGAAAAACAGCCAGGGCCAAATAACGGTAATGAATAACGCTATGCAGAGCGGGACCATAAATATCCTTTATAAAATTCTGAAACCGTTCAGAAAATATTTTTTGTCCGCGAATAAAATGTTTAAAAACTCCACTGGGCAAGTCCGCTGACTTTTTAAAAGTCAGGTGAGCCGGCAAGATAAAAAGACTCTCAATAAGAGACATTAAAAAAGCAGCAAGAACCACAACAGGAATAACACCAAATATCTTGCCCATATATCCCGGAACAAAGAAAAGCGGCGCAAAAGCAACCATATTTGTAAGAACACTAACGCTCACAGGTACAGCCATCTCACGCGCACCGGTAACAGCCGCCTTCAAAGGAGATAAGCCCTTTTGCCGATAATGATAAATATTTTCACCCGAAACGATAGCATCATCAACAACGATCCCCAGTGAAATAAGAAAGGCAAACATAGTAACCATATTCACGGTAAAATCAGTCGCTGGAAACAAAAGAAAAGCGCCAAGAAAAGAAATCGGAATGCCCATAGAAACCCAAAAAGCCAAACGAACATCCAAAAACAAGGCCAAAAACCCAATCACAAGCATCAAACCGAACAAACCATTTTTCATGAGCAAGGCTGCCCGTTGTTCAAACACCACAGAACGATCATTCAAGATAACCGATTTTAAATCACCGGGCAGGCTTGCATTAAGAGTAACTAGTTGCTCCTGAACAGCTTTGGAAACACCGGTCGGCGTTTGTTTTCCTACCCTAAAAACAGCGAGCATAATGGCGGGTTCACCATTAAAAAAAGCATAGTTATTTGAATCGTCAAACCCTTCTTTGATGTCAGCTATGCTACCCAACAAAACCTGGCTTCCATTTTCACGCGTGATAATCGGTATGTCTTTAAATTGGCCCGCATAATCCCTGCGCTCACTCATACGGACAAGAATTTCACCGCTTTGCGTATCCAGACTTCCCCCGCCCAGCTCCAGTGCAGTTTTGCGGATAACATTAGAAATGTCAGACAAGCTCAGCTTATAACGCCGCAAATTTTCCTGAGAAACCTCTATATGAATTTCATAGTCCCGCGCACCAGACAGCTCCACCGGTCCTATATCAGAGTTCTGGTCTAGTAAATCCCGTGCTTGCTCTGCAGCACTGCGCAATACCCGTTCATCTACATCACCTGAAATAATAATATTCAGGACTTCTTCCCGTTCTTTGTTGATAAATACGCTCAAATCTTCGGCATCAACAGGAAATGTTGTAATCTGATCTACTGCCGTTTTAACATCCTGTAAAACGCGCATCTTTTCATCAAGGTCAAGTATCTCCGCAACAACGCTTCCCGAACCCTCACGAGCCGTTGCCAAAACCTCACCAATGCCCTCAATATTCCTTATGGCATCTTCTACGGACAGAACAATACCCTGCTCAACCTCAGCAGGGCTGGCGCCAGGATACGACATCTGAACAGTAACACTGTCAAAAGCAAAAGCCGGAAACACCTCTTTTGTCGTCTTGAAAAAGGCAAACAAACCGCCCAAAAGAAATATAAGCATCATTAAATTTGCCGCCACAGGATGCGACGCCGCCCATAAAATAGGCCCGGGCTTTATACCTTCCAGTTCCTCTTTATCAAAGTGAGCCATCTATCGCCTTTACTTTCATACCGTCAACAGGCACTGGAATATTTGAAAATATAATGCTGTCATCTTTTGAAAGACCGGATGTTATATACGTATAGTCTCTATCTTCATAAGCGACCTCAACAGAGCGAAACTCAAGAACACCATCACTTTGCGCGACATAAACAATATTACCATCCCGCAGCCATGACAAAGGAATGCGCGCTGCCTTTTCGAGCCTCTTTCCTTCCAGAATAACCTTAACGTAGTCATTCAAGATCAGAGGCAATGCACCCTCATCATTTTCTGTATTTAAAAGCAGCGGGTCAGACACACTGACCAAAAGACCGGCAAAGCGCGATTCCTGATCCAGCGTTCCGGTTAGTTTTAAAAGCTTACCTTCACGCTGGCCGCGTCCACCATCCATAATGATCGTTGCCGCACTCCCTGCACTTTTTTCACCGGGAACAATCAACCATTTTAATTCGTTCACCGGAACTGATAGCTCTATCCAATATTCATCTGTATTAACAAGCGTTGCCAGAGTGTCCTGCGTTGTTACTTTATCACCCAATGTCACCTGCCGGTCTATGACCAGCGCGTTAAATGGAGAGGTGATTTTTGTCCTGCGCAAATCTAGCTTTGCCATATCCAGCTCGGATTGCGCCTTGTCCATTTCTGCCCTGGCCTGATCCAGTTGCGGTGCCCGCAGAGCCAAAGCCGTGTTCTCCAGTTTTTTACCCGTTGTCCGCGCTAAAATTTCAAGCTCGTCATGGGCCACGTCCTGACGCCCCATTTCAAGCCTGTAATCGGCTTCCGCCTGCTTTAAAAGAGCACTCTGTTTTTTAACAACCAGTTCATAATCTTCAATATCTATATAAAGGACGGGGTCATCTTCCAAAAGAAATCCACCAGGGACAAGCTCAGAAGAAGCAATAATAATTTCCCCGGATATTTGAGGCTTCAAAGAAATCTCCATCGCGGGCATAACCTGCCCCATCGCTTCTATATTCACGGCATAATTTCCAAATTCAGCATGCCCCGTTTCCACCAAAAATTCTTGCGCAGGCGGGTGCTGCCGTTTTTTGGCTTCATCAGGATGACTAAAAAACCAAACCCCGACCCCTGCGCCGATGACTAAAACAAGAAGTGGAAAAACTATTTTAAAAACGAGCTTACCCATGATGATTTTCCTTTCCCCATCCGCCCAGTCCGACCGCCCGGTAAAGAGAGACACGATCCAGCGCCAGATTTCGCCGTTCCTGTACAAGCTGCTGCTCTAAAGACTGCACATTTATAAGGCCGTTTAGAACCGACAAATAACTATCACCGCCATTGATATAACTAATTTGCGCCTGCTCCAGCGCATTGCGGGAGGCCATAAGTTGTTCTTTCACAGCGGAAATTTTACGGGCCTGATGATGATTTTCCGACAGCGCATCTTCCACTTCAGCCATCGCATTCAAAACAATTTCCTTATAGGCCTGCAATTTTTCATCCGCGAGCGCGCGCTGCCTTGCATGTTCGGCCCGTCTTTCCCCGCCATCAATAAGCGGCGCGGCAAGACCTGCGGCAAGGTTAAGCAACCAAACATCCATAAGACCGGCCAATTTTGTTGCTGTGGTCGTGTGGCTTGCGGACAAATCAAGATTTGGCAAGCGCTCTATACGCGCCGCCTCCGCCGTCCAGTCAGCAGACAGGAGTCGTAACCATGCCGCCGTGATATCAGGGCGGTTTTCCAGCAATTGCGCCGGAACGCCCGTATCGGGAACGGGAACGGTTTCAGGCAAGACAGCCCTACTAACCTGCAAAGGAATAGACGGTGTCCGCCCCGCCAAAACAGAAAGCTGGTGAAGCACTATTTCTTGCGCGGCCTGTATATCAGGTAATTGTGTTTTGGCACGCGCCAGAACTTCCCGTTGCTGCAAAACATCCAGCGCTTCCGCCGCGCCATTAGCATAGCGCTTATGTTGCAAATCCAGCACCATTTCATTGGTTTTAATTTGCTCGTTTAAAAGAGATTCCTCTTCGCGCAGCGCCACCAGACGCAACCAGTTTTCAACAATAGAAGAGCTTAATGTAATCGCCGCCGCGTTAAGATCTTCAGCACTGGCTTGCGCCTCCAAATCACTGGCTTTATAATTTGCGCGGTTGCCACCCCATATATCCAGCTCATAACCGGCAGCACCGGCAAGAGAAAAATCAGACGGCGTTTTATTATCGCCGCGCGTTGTGGCACGCTCACCGGAAACACTCAAATCAGGCAATAAATCCGAAAACTCCCGCCGGGCAAGTGCCGCCGCCTGCTCCAGACGTTTGCGGGTCTGGAGAATATCGGGATTACGGGCAAGCGCCTCTTTCATTAGAGCGTTAAGATCTTCATCTTCATATATTCTCCACCACTGAGACTGCCGGGTATAAGGAGCATCTTTTTCCTCATCCGGCTCCAAACGGGCAGAAATTTCCGGCTGACGAGCATAGCTATTAGTTAGCATAACTATGTCTCCCCGGCTTCGTTCCGGGGTATTTGCGCAGGCACCAAGGAATAATAGTCCCCCGCAAAGCCCGATCAAGCTGTGTTTTTTAAAACCCATGACCATATATTCGTTACCAGCCCCATAAAAGTTATGTATCTGAACTTAAAGAATCTTCAAGCTCTACGCTGCAGTTAACGTGCCACTTTAATTTTGAGCAAAATTGTCCCGAAAATAGAGCAAGCCACACACCGGAGCACACAGGAATAAAACACTATGAAAAAAGATTTATTGCAGAGTCAGTTCTAATGCTTCCTGCAAAGCATATGCGGTCTCTTTTAGAGCAGGCTCCCAGTCACTACCGGCGCTCTGATCTGCGCCATCTGATATGTATTTTAAACATGTGAACGGAATATCTAAATCCCGGCATATAAGTGCGAGAACATAAGCCTCCATATCCACTACATTATAGTCAGAATCGCTGTGGGCGGTTTCAAATGTATCGCCCGTCCCGCATATGGCATGCGGAATACCTTTTACAGCCTGGCCATACTCCAGCAAAACAGGTTGATCAGAAAAGGGCGTTTGCCATTTTGAAAACCCTAATGAAATGGCGTCCATATCGCGCTGGATAAACTTCGCGCAATGGACAACGCTGCGTGCCTGAAACACAGTACTGCCTGCTGTACCTAAATTTATTACGGCTGACGGTCTGTTTTTATGAATATATTGCGCTAATTTCCAGGCCGCGTTGACCTTTCCTACTCCCGTATAAAGAACGGAGTAGTCATCAAATAAATTTTGACTTTCCTGCTCCAACGCAAAAGTAAGCAACACATCCTTCATTGTTTATGTCTCTGAGTTATGTTGTGCTGCGCTCTTCCTAAGCATTTTTACCAAACGCTCCCAAGCGTCCTGCATAATTACTTCGTCTTCTTCATTCCACTTTTGAGATTGCTCAACCAAATCAGGCTGATCTAATTCATCACTACTCTGTTCTTTAGAACGCGACATTTTTTACCCTTCCTAATTAAAGTTTACGCGGCCTGATTAAGCACCAGTGCATCCGAAGTAAGCGCTACGTAAGCCTGTTGTAATTGTTTTGTGATTTGACCGTATTTATACTTTTTATTATCAACCTGAATGACAGCGGTAACCTCTGCGGCAGTACCAGTAACAAAGACCTCGTCGGCAGAAAGTAAATCTTCGGGCGTAATGTTGTCTTCTTCTGCTTTTAAACCCATATCTTTTGCTAACTGCAAAATGGTTTGGCGCGTAATACCATTTAAACAAGACTCAGATTTGGGCGTTTTAAGAACACCATTAACAACGATGAATATATTAGACGCAGATGATTCTGCCACATAACCGTCCGGGTCAAGCATAACAGCATCGTCATATCCGGCATTATCGGCCTCTGTCTTTGCCAGTGTCCCCATGCAATAACTAGCTGCCGTTTTACTTTGAAGAGGGATAAAATCTTCGCCGGGCCTTCTCCACCGTGAAACAAAAAGCTTTATACCACTCTGCGTGTCAAAATACGGAGGCCACTCCCAACAAGCCACGGCGCAATGGACGGTACAGCCCTCCATAGACAGATCCATTCTTTCGCTACCCCGCCAGGCAATAGGACGTATATAGCCATCGGTAATGCCGTTTAAAAACAACATTTCCTTACAAACATCTTTAATTTCTTCAACGCTTTGGGAAATTTTAAAATTCAGTAATTCCGCAGATTTTTTAAGACGCATCGTGTGCTCATGCAGCCTAAATATATTTCCTTCATAAGACCTTATGCCTTCAAAAACACTGCCCCCATAATGCAAGCCCTGAGACAAAACATGATCAGTGGCATCCCTCCATGGTTTGATTTGACCATCAATCCATATATAGCCGTCACGGTCATTGAAAGGTGTCGCGAACATAAAACATCCTGTCTATTGCGCAAGCTCGTAATGAGCTAATTTTACAGGATAAATATCCGCTAATCACGAACATGCATAAACTACCTACACGGGTAGTTATATGTAACTGACAGTTTTTAAAAAGAAAAATTATTATATATTGATAAGACCATTATGCAGCGCTTTAACAACAGCGGCCAATCGGTTTTGAGTTTTTAACTTTTTATGAATGTTAGTCATATGGTATTTCACACCATCTTCAGAAATATTTAACATCGTACCGATATCCCAAGAGCTCTTACCTTTAGCAACCCATTTTAAAATTTCGCGCTCTCTGTCAGATAAGTATATAACCTCTTTCTCTACATTCTCATTATGCATCAAACCACAATACGCAATGTAAAACTGCTGACTTAAAGCATTTAAAATCCAGGGAGCATTCTTATCCAGATTCGCCTTATCTGAACTACCGGCACCGACACCGGCTATTTCATTATTCGCCCCTCTTAAACTCACAGCAGCACCATTATTTAGACCTGCCTCAGCACCGCCGTAAAGACAATCCTTTTGCCGCTTCGTTAAGTCTTGAACAAGAGGAAGCTCATCCCATATAAAAGGGCCATTTCGTGCAAACATGAAGCAGCGCACAGGGTCACAATCTTCGTAACCCTTAGCAACATAATGCTTCATCCAATCATCAGGATAATTTTGTAACAGACCATGCCCAGCATCAAGTCCTAACTCAATGTGGTCCGTCATCAGGCTGAAAATAAAGCGGTCATACCCGTAGCCCTGAAGAGATACTCTAAATATATCAAATAAATCATCCAGGCTATTGGTAGAATTCGTTTTTTCAATAAACTCTAAAAAGTCCACTGGCTTTTCCTTTTCAGTTGCATTAATCACACATAACGCAACCTACAGCAAGAAAAAACCACCGAAATAATCAAGCTGTTTTTTTATGGCGCTCCGCCCACGACACGTCTTGATCGTCCCCATAATGTTTCTTTAAAAGCTCTTCGGCGTCTTTAGGCATGAAATCCTGAAAACTCACTCTCTGATTATCGTTATGATCATCATCAAGACAAGCAATCGGATCTGTGCCGTCAACCATTCCAAGATTTGGCTTATGTACAAAGTACCCTATGAGCCTCTGTAGTGGCTCAGGCATATTTTGAGCGTCCTCTCTGGAAATAGCCAGATACTGGTTTTCCGCCTGACGCAACCACCCCAGACAATAACTTATAACAAGCCCTCTTCTCAGTTGATTAGATCTATTTTCGCCGCCGCCATGCACTGCAGACCCTAAATATATAAGGCACGAACCCTTAGGCATTTCGGCCTGAATGACCTCGTCCTCGGTCGCATCGCGATCACGGGGCCATTTATGACTACCGAGAACCATTTGTGTTGCACCATTCTCAATTGTGAAATCATCAACGGCCCACATCACATTTAACATTGACTGAGTACCGGGGTGTTCAAATGGAAAAAGCGGGTCATCCGGATGAAGTATTTGCTTGCCTTCTCCCGGCTCAATAGAAATCAGCTGCGACAAATTTAACTGATACTGATCGCAATTAGGCAATAAAAAATGATCCATGACATCAAGCACTGAACGATTAAGGGCCATAGATTGACAGATTTTTGATTTACCAACCATTCCACCGACCCGCTTTGTATGAAAGCCGTGAAATAGTCCCTCGCATCTATCGACTTCAGCAAGCAAAGAGTCTGCCTCTTTATCCAGATAGTCCTGCTGCTTGTCATTTAATACGCCCTCTAGAACTATGGCACCATCCGCTTCTATCGCATTAATGATGTCAGTTGAGTTAGAATTAACGCCAAATCTCTGTAAACCCATTGTATCCTCCTTCTTTGATATTCACTAAAAGGGGGATTTTCGTCGAATCATTAGCGTTAATAAACTACCGATCGGGGTAGTGCCCTATAAGTCAGGCTCTCAAAACAAGAAAGAAGCCATTTATTTTCACTTTGCTACCCGAGTCGGTAGTTTGTATGGAAAAAATAACGCGCTAAAATTTTCAGATATAACTTCTGAGTTTGAGAATTGAAATGATTAAAGCTATTACACTAGAGAATGCCCACTTATCGGGTGGTGTTTTGCCGTCATTGTTTAGACTGCGTAAAAAAATGTTTGTTGATTTGCAAGGCTGGGAAATACCTACTTTCAACGGTATGGAATATGACGCCTATGATAATCCGGCAACAACCTATTTAGTCTACACAGATGAAAATGACAAAGCTCTGGGAATGGTTCGCCTGTACCCCACAGACCGCCAATATATGTTAAGTGATGTTTGGCCGGAAATCGTGGAATATATAGATCTACCAAAATCTATAAATATATGGGAAGGCTCCAGATTTGTAATAGACAATGATTTATCACGAGAACTTAGAACGAAAATCAAACATGAACTTGTCTGTGCTTTTCTGGAGTTTGGGATCAGTAAAGATATAGAAGAGTATATTGGCGTGATGCCTCCTAAAATATGGGAGTCTGTATTTATTAACTCCGGCTGGCCTATCCAGAAGCTAGGAGAGACCATCTCCTTACCTGATGGTAGCGAAATTTATGCCGGCCAATTCAAAGTTTCAAAAGAACAACTGCTAAATGTTCGGAAAAAAACAGGAATTTATTACGACGTACTTATTGAAGATCAGGATCAAAACCTAGAAAAAATGGTTGCGTAAATTATGGGGCAAAAAATCACTGACCACGAAACCTCCAGCCCTCCTCTATTGCTGGATTTTATTGAGCCGCTCGCATATCTACAATATAAAGCGACAGAAGAAGGACATAAAGACTTAGCAGACCGCTTACAGCTATGTGTTGACTTACTATATGAAAAGCTCCTGTTTTAGCCGCTTCCTATAATAATAAAAAAAAGAGAAAGTAACATATTGTCTAAACAGAATTGCTATATCGACAGACTTATAGGCTTTAATCTTTACGCTATTCGTAAGATAAAGGGATTCAGTCAAGAGGATATAGGGGGTATTTTAGGTGTTACATACCAACAAATACAAAAATATGAAGACGGTCACAGCAGAATAGACACTTCAAATCTTTATATTCTGAGTCAAAATCTAAATGTGCCCATCCTTGATTTTTTTCAGCCCAAGGACATTGGCAGATAAACCTGCCTCTTGCTATCTCCATCAAAAATTCAAATAAAACTATACAATGGCACTTTCATTTGAATTTGTATCATTGAGAAATCGTACATAATATGTTCGGATGGTCATATGGACGCGCACATATACACCATCATAGGAATTTGTTCCTACGTTGCCATCCTCATATATATTGGTTGGCGAACAGGGCGCGCGCAAAACCATGAAGGCTTTGTGATTGGCAATAGAAATATTGGTATTTTTGCAACTGCGGCTTCTTTAAGTGTTGGGTGGCGTGATATTGCGCTTATGACATTTTGGATCAGCTTCTCCTACTCAAATGGTTTTGCCCTAACACTCTTTCTGCCCGCATTTTTTATACTAATGTGCGCTATGTCTATTCTGCTGCCTAAATTTAGAACAATTGCCGAAGAACGTAATTATGTGACACCAGGACAAATGATTGGTGACTATATTGGCAATAAATCGCGAATTATTTACGCCCTGTTGATTATGTTTGTGGGGGTTATGTTCGGCGCAGCACAGCTATTTGTAATGGGAAATATATTATCCGCCACTATAGGCGTTTCATCTGGCTGGACAATATCTCTTACCGCCGTAATTGTGTGTTTTTACTTATTGCGCGGAGGATACGCAAGCGTCATCCTGACTGACATCATACAGTTCTTTGTTGTCTTGTGCCTTTTGTTAATTCCAATTTTCATTCATGCGAGTCACGATAATATAACAAACTGGCAAAGCATAGGGTCTCTGGGGTGGTCTGAGGCCATAGCACTTTGCATTATGCCCTTCATGCTGGATACGTCCAATTCCAATATGTGGCAACGCATTTATTCCGCACGGGACGAACGAACGGTCAGACTCGCCCTTCCGCTGGCCGGTTTGTTTTTTTGTATATTAACCTTCTCTCTGATCTATATAGGGATTACCCTTCAGGACATATTACCCAATGTACCGACGAGCGAGCTATTTACACTAATTTTTACAGCACAGGCTTTTCCGCCAATATTCCTATCGCTCATTCTCGTTGTTGTTTTTGCTATGGGAATGTCTACTCTTGATACATGGGTCTACCTGTTTTCAAGCACAATGATGCGTGACTTTATTCGAACCAGCACAAAAACCTCAAAAGACCGCTATGTTCGTCAAACCCGCTTCATTACATCCTTTATGTTGCTTTTGGTGACCTTTGTCGCCCTTTCCTATGATAATTTAGTGACAGTTTTAATGGGAATGCTCAGCGTTTATGGTGTTGCCACGCCTGTCTTCATTGTGATCATCTTTAGTTTACTGCCAAAAAATCTTCTTAACGATATTGTTTTAAGCCTCATTACCGTCTTTTCGTTTTGCCTGTTTATTTACATGCAACTAACGGGGCAAATACAAACCTTTGCACAAACCTTAATACCCACAGGCGCTGGATTTATTCTGACCGGGATATGGGTGGTTACGTACAAAGTGAAATTGCATTTTCAAGACTAATTAGATTGAAATTAATTTTTGTCGCCTCGAACCTGCGCGAGGAAAGAGCTTACAGCCTTTGCAAGGTTATCAGACAAACCAGCGATATCATCGGACGATGTTTTTAACATTTGCGCAGACTCCCCCGTATCGTTAGCAGCCACCCGTACATCACCTATAACACTTGCCACCTGTTGCGCGGCAGTAGACACCTCTGAAATGTTCCTTGTAATCTCACCAATCACAGAATTCTGCTCCTCAACAGCGCTAGCCGTTCCTGCCGATGCCTGATCAATATCAGAAATATTACGGATGATTTCCTGCATCGCTTGGACAGAATCCTGTGTAGCGTCTTGAATTTCTGTAATTCTCGTTTCAATTTCCTCTGTTTTTTTGGCCGTTTCACTGGCTAGCTTTTTCACCTCATCAGCCACAACGGCAAAGCCTTTACCAGATTCTCCGGCTCTGGCAGCCTCAATTGTTGCATTAAGGGCCAGCAAGTTTGTTTGTTCGGCAATATCCCTGATCGCCACCACAACGGTGCCAATATTATTGGCTAGCTCATTCAGTTGATCAACCTTCTCACTCGTGCTGTTTGCACTCTCAGATGCTTGCCCGGCCTTCAAAGCCACGTCTGAAACTTGTTTGGAAATTTCCTGCGCACTTGCCGTCATTTCTTCCGTGGCCGAGGCTACAGTCCCCGCATTTGCACTCGTCTCTTCAGCCGCCGAAGCCACAGACGCACTTGCCTCCTGTGTCTTAGTGGCCGTACCCTCCATACCATTCGAGGCGCCCTGAAGCTTTTCAGCAGCAACAGCTAAATTTTTAATTGTGCTTCCCACTTGGGAATCAAACTGATCTGCCATTTCCTCCATGGCTTGCTTCTTTTCACTTTCAGAACGCGCCTCAAGGGCTTTTTGCTCCTTTCTCAGCTTTTCTGTTTCCAGAGAATTTTCTTTAAATACCTGCAAAGCCAGTGCCATACGGCCAATTTCATCCTGATTAGAAGCATAAGGAACGTCTATTGCATTATTTCCATCAGCAAGCTCTTTCATTTTACTCGTTATATTAATAATAGGGCGCGCGATAAAACGGTTAGAACTCCAGATAAGGAAGATAAGGGTCAGTATGGAAGACAAGGAAGCGATGACAGAAACATCGTTCATAGTTTTCGCCTGCAAATTAATATCCGCCATGTTGAATTCCAGTGCAGACTGACTTTTTTCCATCATTTCATCTGTATAGCCAAGAAGTTTTTCCAGCTCATTTGCCATGCTTTCAGCCGCACCATCGAATTCACCCATCATGATATTTCCTGTTTGAGGGCCTCCCCGAACGTAAGCCTTAGCCATTTTTCTTCCGGTTTCATAGTAGACAGGAAAAACCTTTATTGAAGAATTCAGAGCAGCAACAATATCATCCAGATGATTTCTTTCTGCTATTTCCAGAGCTTGTTGTGTATTCTTCTGGAACAATTCAGCTTGCTCCGCCGCCATATCATAACCGTCATTCAACCCATCAAGCCCGCGCGTAGCCGATATATCCGTCAACCATTGCTGAACCTGTATAATATTAATCTGAATATTTTTAACGAGCTGGATAAGCGGTACAACATCTTCCAGCACCACAGTCGTCTCCACCTGCATACTAGCAAGGGAGTTTGCCTGATGTTTAATGTTTGTAAATATTGTAATAAAACCGAATATCAATACGGCAAATAGAAGCCCTGATATCAGCATATTCTTTTTATTGATAGACAGATTACTAAGAAGATTAAACATAGTCAGGCTTCCTTCCTGGAAAAGATCCGCTCTTCTGAGCAGAATCTATTTAATATTAAAATTCATATGTGTACGCAATCAATCCGCCAATAATATCTGTATCAATACCGGCTTCTTCACTGCCCCTGTACCCAAGGTCAACTGTAATACCACTTTCAAACTCATAACCCGCGGAAAACTGATACACGTGATCGTCGACATCCGGCCCGCCGGTAACATCAGTATCCCGCCCCGTGTAAGAGGCCGAAAAATTCCAGCTATCATATATAGTTAACGCTAAAGACGTTGTTATATAGTTAACATCATCATCCGTTCCATCAATATCATTAATATTGACCCATTCAGCCAGCACCTCTGCACCAACATCATTACCAACCGGAAAAGCATAATTAACCCCGACAACATAGCCACTTTCCCTATCCAGCCCTACATCAACATCACCCTCTGACTGATTGCGATACCCTAAATGCGTATTTAAGCTTTCAATGCCCGCGAATTTCTCACTATCCAGCGTCACAGAATAAGATGATAAATCCTCCGTATTGCTGATACCCCCATCACTTTTATCAACTTCGCCACGCCTTGTTATCGTTGATTCAGACAAAAATGTTGTATCAGCAAAAAAGCTGTTACCCGTGATTGTATGGTCTCCCGTTTGTTCGGTGCCAAATGTGTAGCTACCGCCAAGTCCAATACGCTCCACAACCTCATAATCTTCGGCAAAATCAACACCCCAGATGCCGGGCGCCAGATCCCATGCCGTACCGAATGACGGATTAAACTTTCCGGCAAACAGACTGAAATCATTCCCTGTATAAGAGAGCTTTAACTCCTCTGCATACAGGCCCTCATTATCAAAGAAAGTATCGTCACCGGGATCGGTCCCCTGCACAGGTTCAAAAACCAAAGATGCCTCAATCGCCAAACCTTCCGTAAGCGTAAGGACCAGATAAGGCGCGATAGTTGTAAACAAAGTATTTACCTCCGCGTCCGCATCATCTGTATCAAAAGCCCAATCATTTTGGACCTCAAACGAAATTTCCCCATGAAACTCAGGGGCAAATGTCTGCGCCTTTACGTTTTGTATTGTTCCTGCAAACATCGTCGCCAGTAAAATGCTCGTCAATAAAACATCTCTATTCTTCATATCACTCTCAAAATTATAAATAACACTACTTCTGCCCCAACTCTACACGCAAAATAGAAGAAATATTAGAGTTAAAAACAGCTCTTAAAAAAAACCGCCCGCACCAAAGCATCCAGAGAACTCTCGAATACACAGATATGCACCTCAACTAAGTCCCTATCATTGACCTTAAAATTTTTATGTATTGATGTTATACATTAAAGAGTTCGTGATTTTCTAAGACAGAACTTCATTTAAATATTTTTTTACCGCTTCGTACTCTTTCCAAACTTGTTTCAGGATTTTCTCCCTCTCATCCACTCCGCCCTTACTGATACTTTGTGCTTTTTTGCATAGCTCGTGCAAACGCATTGCCCCGATCATACCGGAGCCTCCCTTTAATTTATGAGCCGCCTCGCCCCACTTTTTGCTTTCACCGTCTGCACAATGCTCTGCCATAATTTTTATGCTCTCTTCACTCTGCTCAAAAAAAACATTAGCAAACCTTTTAATATCCTCTGGCTTGTTGGCATAGTCTTCTAACGTAGTCATATTAACGGGAGCATCACCTTCTTTTTTTTCTTTTGCACCCCCCCCCTTATTAGAACTATCATCCGGCCAGATAACCCACTGCGCCAGAGCATCCCTTAACTCATCGGAATCAATGGGTTTGCTAACATAGTCATTCATACCGGCCTGCAAGCATTTTGTGCGCATACCCTTCATGGCATCAGCCGTCAGAGCTATAATAGGAATCGTTTTTCCGGTATCCTTTTTACTGTTCCTTATCTCCGCCGTAGCTTCATAACCATTCTTTTCCGGCATGTGACAGTCCATCAAAATCAGGTCATAGTCATTATTTTCAAACGCCTCTACAGTGGCCGCACCATCAGCAACAATTTCAAAATTCTTCAGCCCCATACGATACAGTAACTTGCCAATAAATTCCTGATTCAGCCGATGATCTTCCGCAACCAAAACTTTGGTTTTCTCCGGTTTTAAATAAGCATCCGCAATGGGCCTTAATACCTCATTATTTTTACTTTTTTGTTCATCCCTATCAAGAGTATCCGTTGCCTCAAATGGAATTTTGAACCAAAATGTCGAGCCTACCCCCTCTTCACTTTCCACACCAATTTCACCGCCCATCATCTCAACAAGGTCCTTGGTGATAGCCAGCCCCAGCCCCGTACCCCCATATTTTCTGGTAACAGAAATATCGGCCTGTGAAAATTTTTCAAAGATATCGCCCAACTTCTCTTCGGGGATGCCGATGCCTGTATCTGATACAGTGCCATAAATCTCAACCGTGCCCCCCTTTAAAACTTTAGTTTCAATACTAACCTGAACACCGTCTTCACCAATTTCAAAAGTTTCAATATCAGCTGTTTTTGATGGTGTGTGCTTACTTTCAATCGTAACGCCGATATTTCCTTTATTAGTATATTTGACGGCATTACTAACCAAATTAGTTAGTATCCGGCTAACACGTAATGGATCACCTTTTAGATAAGGAATCTCATTATTTTTATATTGGTACTGCAGGGAAATTCCTTTTTCACTGGCGATCGGAGCCATGATTTCCATGACACCGGCCGTCATATCTTTGAAGTCAAAACCGATATCCTCTAACACCACACTACCGGCTTCTATTTTGGATATATCCAAAATATCATTAACGATTTCCAATAAATTAAGCGCTGATTTATTTATAATTGTTGCCGCGCTCTTTTCATCCTCATTAACGTTCTCATCCTCAATACTTAAACGAGACATGCCAATAATTGAATTCAGCGGCGTACGCAGCTCATGCGACATATTAGCCAGAAAATCACTCTTGGCAATATTGGCCTGATCAGCCAATATTTTAGCATCCTGCAAAGCCTGCTCTTTCGCCTTTTGATCTGTGATATCCGTAACTAGCCCTACAAAAGTTGGCTCATGGTCAATTTCAATTTTAGTGACGCTCAAATGCATAGGAAAAACCGCGCCGCCCTTCCTCGTCCCTTCAACTTCACGGCCTATACCTATAACTTTAGCTTCATCTGTTTCCAGGTAATTTTTCAAATAGCCGTCGTGACCGGTACGATGTGGTTCCGGCATAAAGATACTCACATTCTTACCAACGGCTTCTTCCCCTTGATAATCAAATATAGATTTTGCCCACTCATTGAGCGTCCTGATTATACCGTCCTTATCAATAGTGATAACACCTTGCATCATATTGTCCATGATCGCACTGAGATAACTTTTTTCTTTCTGCAAAGCTTTACTTAGTGCAGTATCTTTTTCTCGTTGCCGTATAAGTGTGTAAGCATAAACAGAGACCATAAGAAAAAATAATATACCGCCGATAAGAACAGCGCTCCTCTGCCAGTCACCATGTACGTAAAATCCCTGTTTTGGCCAATACTCCAAAGTCCACTGCCTCGAAAATTTTTCGAAAACATCACTATGCCAAACAGAAGGAGATTCTATTTCTGAATGATAGATTTCTGCCCTTTTCAGAAGGAGGTTTACTTCTCCCCTTACGTCCAGAGATTTATACTCATCCTTTTGTAAAAGCTGCCTTATAGTACTTTCAATATCAAACTCTATAACAACCACCCCTTTCGGAGAATGATTACCATTTATTTTCTGCGTACTATATGGATCAACAAGGGTCTCTTCTCTCATCGGAGTAAGATTAAAAGAATAGAAAATAGATAAAATATCTTCTTCCTCCCCATGTAAGTCCTCGAAAATATTTGTAATAACAGGCTCAAAAGATTGCGCTGCCTCCTGCAACACCTCCTGAAAATGCGAAAAAGAATCTACGTCTAAACCAACAAAGTCCTTATACTTTGAATAAGGCTCTACATAGTGAACAGGATAAAAATGGGTTTTATCTTTATCCGTAAAATTTACCAATTTTTTGTTTTTCATAGATTTTAACAAAAAATTTTCGTGTATGTTTAACATCTCCCCTGTATAAGACGTTAAAGAATCTTGTGGCACCTCTGGAATAAACATCACACTTTCCACACCAGGCTGGTTAAACAAAAGTGTGTAAACAAACAGTTCGAACTCCTCCCTTTCTACGAAGTTGCTCGTAATAAAAAATGCTTCGGTTGCCTCTATAGTATTCGCATATCCCTGCAACTGGAGCTGCAAAAGAGTCGTAAGTGATCTTGCTTTTTCTGAAAAAACCGTTCGTTCTTGTTTCTCCTGTAAGTCATGGACAAACGAGCTTGCAAACACAGAAAGGCACACGCCTGTAAAAAAGAAAAGGACAATCAGTGCGTAAGTTTTTCTTATTTTAAATAATTCACTATTTTTTTGTTTCACACTTTTTCCTCCTGCTGCATCAGGATATTCTTAAAAAGAGCGCAATGAAATAGAAAATAGCTACCACCGCACCTGTTTTCATACACGCCTACTCAGCATTGCGACTACCCTTTAAAATTCACCTTACAATAGACTGAAAAAATCATTAGACTATGGATGATTGTTTTACCCAGAGAGCTTTGAGATATGAAAATATTAATTATAGACGACGATGAATTGATCAGAATGACCTGCAGGAATATCTTGAAAAAGGAGGGCTACACCGTTCTGGAAGCCGAAAATGGGAATGTGGGCATGACGGTTTTCAAATCAGAAAGCCCCGACCTCGTTATTACGGACATGCTCATGCCGGACAAAGAAGGGCTGGAAACAATATCAGAAATTCGCGCCCTCAATCCCAATGCAAAAATAATTGCCATATCAGGGGGAGGCGACACCCATAATATGGGATTTTTACAACTAGCACGGAAGATTGGCGCTAACCGGGCCTTAAAAAAGCCTATCAAGGCTGGCGAGCTTCTTAGCGCTGTAAAGGCCACTCTTAAGTAACTGAGATAATTTCAATTTATATATGAATGGGCAGGGATTCATTGTTTTATCAATGAATTATGATAGGCTTTATGGACACAACTCCTGCGAGAGCAATAGCCTATGGTATTAAAACCGTTTAAAAATATTTTTTCAAAAATTCCGGCTCTATTGAACCATTTGGCTTTCTGGAAAAAAACGCCCCAGACGCAGGTAAAGCAAATCCATTCCAAAAGACAAAAGGCTTTAAATGCTGAAAAACAGGATAAACTGGAAAACCTTTGTAACGAGCTTTTTAAAAGAAAAGAGCTTATTACATCGGGGAAGCTTCAACTCATCGGCCTTGCAAAAATCAAACAGCGGATGGGGAAAAAATGGGACGGATTAAGCAAAATTGTCTATGACACAACGGAAGATGTGATGAATAAACACATGGACAAGGGAGACATTTTTGTCCGTTACAAGGATGACACCTATATCATTATCTTTGCTCACGCTGCGCCGGAAGAAAGCAGACTTAAATCAGCCTTAATTGCCGAAGAAATCCGACGGCGATTGTTTGAGCTTGATGAAGATGAGCTGAAAGACCTTGAAATCAGGCAAGCCGTTAGTGAAATCAGAACCGACATGCTCATGAACGCAGAATTTCCTGAAGGTATGTTCGGCATGATGAATGACGAATTCGATGACTGGGAAGATGATTTCGGGGATGAAACAGAGCAACAAGAACAAAAGGAAGCGCCGCCAGAAATTAAATCTGTCGATGTCGGGACGGATCAACATAAAAAGGGGAAATCACCCCTTCCAAAATCAAGTGAAGCACCTGTTAATTTAGATTGCGCTTATATGCCATTGTGGGACACACAAAGGGGCGCATTAACAACATACCTTTGTATGGCGCGGAGCTTTGATACCAAAACAAATCTTCTGGACGACCATAAGGAACTCTATAAGGGGAAAGACCCGGATGAAAAAATGTCGATGGATAAGGCCATGCTTAAAATTGTAACCGCTGAGTTGGCAAGCATGGAAAAGGACGGGCGTAAATTTTTTATTGTGTGCCCTGTTCAACATGAAACGGTTTTTCGTTATGAAAGCTATGAAGAATACAAAGAACTTTTGTCAAAAATTCCGTTGGCGCAAAGAGCATTTCTTATGTTGCTTGTGATGAATATGGAAGACGGTGTAGCACCTAAAAAAGCTTATTGGTTCGCCAAACCGTTGAGAGCTTTTTGCCCTTACGTTTTCGCCGAAGTTCCTTTACGGCGCGATTTAAATTTTCGTTATCTGGCTGAATCCGGTGTTAATGTTGCTGGCGTTCGGCTAGACAAAAATTTGCCGGAGCAAGAAGTTATTACGGTCCTTAACGGATTTGGCAGCAAGGCAAAATCTCACAAACTCCCCAAAACTTTTATTCTTGGCGTTAACAGTCTAAGCATTACAACATCTGCTGTATGTGCAGGATTTAGTTTTTTAGGTGGCTCGGCCATTCACGATGCCGTTGAAAAACCCGATACCGTTCACCGGTACCAATATGAAGATTTGATAAGCGAATTAAATAAATAGAAGGTGCCAAAATAGAGAGCGCCATAAAAACCAAATGAAATTATTAAAAATTAACGTTTTCCCTTATTAGTTGTGTTACACTATATGTAAAGTATAGGCACCAGCAAAAGGGAAAAACGTCATGAAAATTCTTGTTGTCGATGACGATGAACTTATGCGTATGACGATGGTACAGGCGCTGAAATCAGAAGGATATGATATTGAGGAAGGCGTTGATGGTGCGGACGCCATAGAAAAACTTAAACAAGGCACGTATGACATTGTTGTAACGGATGTTGTCATGCCTAATCAAAGTGGCGCGTCTGTAGGCGAATATATTAAGAAGAACAAATTACATACAGCTATTCTAGTGGTTAGCAGCTTTTCAAACAGCGACGGAGGCAGTCCACTGGATTTTGCAAATTATTTTGCCGATGATACATTGCAAAAACCTTTTAGTAAGGACGCGCTTATAAGCGCGGTCAAACACCTTTCTCCAGGAATCAATATAGAGTCCGCATTACAAAATATGTAGCAATGCCCTGGATAGACTCATCCTCGCCTATAACAGGAGCTCTCTTTATTCTTTTTCACGAAAGCGCCTCATTTAAATAATTTTTTACGACTTCATATTTCTCCCAAATCTCTTTTAAAATATCTTCTCTCTCTTTAGCTGTAGCGTCTTGCATTTCTTGCGCTTGCGCACATAGCTTGTGAAGTGCTTTTGCTCCAACCATTCCAGCCCCACCCTTGCATTTATGGGCCGCCTCCATCCAGTCCTTACTATCCCCGTCCACACAATGCTCTGCCATTATTTTCAAGCTCTCTTCGCTTTGCCGGAGAAAGACGGCCACAAAATTTTCGATGTCTTCCGGTGTATCAGCATAATCTTTAAGCAGATCCAAATCTGCGGGGAATTTTCCTTTTGTCTTACTCTTTGTCTTACTCTTTATATTCCCATCTTCAGTGAAGATCACCCACTGCGCCAAAACAGCTTTCAATTCTTCTGAATCAATAGGTTTGCTAATATACTCATTCATTCCGACTTCAAGACACTTCTCACGTGTCCCTTTCATAGCATCCGCCGTCAGAGCAATAATAGGGATAGCTTTTCCCGTTTTCTTTTTGCCTTTTCTTATTTCTTCCGTTGCTTCATAGCCGTTTTTTTCCGGCATATGGCAGTCCATCAAGATCAAGTCATAATCATTATTTTCAAAGGCCTGAATCGCGAGAAGACCATTCTCCACGATATCAAAATTCTCAAACCTCATGAGACGTAGAAGCCTACCAATGAAATCCTGGTTAAGAAGATGGTCTTCAGCGACCAAGATTTTTGCTTTTTCCGGCTTCAGATAAGCATTTGATGTATCTCTGCCTTTAGTTTTTCTTTGCTCATCTTTGTCCAACTTGTCTGTTACATCGAAAGGAACTCTGAACCAAAAAGTTGAGCCCGCCCCGACTTCACTTTTAACACCAATCGTACCACCCATAAGCTCAACGAGATCTTTAGTAATCGCTAGCCCCAAACCCGTACCACCATATTTTCTTGTGACAGAAACATCAGCCTGAGAAAATTTTTCAAATATCGTATTTAATTTATCCTCAGAAATACCGATACCAGTGTCAGATACTTCACAATAGATTTCTATTTTTCCTTCTTTTAATGTTTTGGGTTCAACACTGACCTGAATACCTTCGGCACCAATTTTAAAAACACTAATCTCGGCTTCTTCAGGAGGGATATTACTGCTCTCAATGGAAACCCCTATATTACCTTTTTTGTCCGTATATTTTATTGCATTACTGACCAAATTCGTAAGAATGCGGCTAACACGTAGCGAATCGCCAACCAGATAAGGAATCTCTTCATTATTATATTTGTATTTCAGGGAAATTCCTTTTTCACTGGCCATGGCAGCCAGTGCTTCCATGACACCGGCTACCGTATCTTTAAAATCAAAGCCGACTTCCTCCAGCTCCATGTTTCCAGACTCGATTTTGGAAATGTCCAGGATATCGTTTACGGTATCCAGCAGATTTTCTGCTGACTTATTTACTATATTGGCAAGGTCTCTGTTCTCTTTCGGAATGTCGGAGTCTTCAGCATTCATCCGACTCATACCGATGATACTATTCAGGGGAGTTCTTAATTCATGCGACATATTTGCCAGAAAATCACTTTTGGCAGCGTTAGCTTGATCGGCTTCATTTTTTGCACGCTCGAGCATGTGCTCTCTTTCTTTTTGCTCGGTAATGTCCATGATCAGACCAACATAGACAGTTTCATCATCATCATTATTAACCTCAGCAACACTGAGATGCATGGGAAAGCATTTACCGGTTTTGCGTCTTCCTTCAACTTCCCGGGCAGCATCAATCACCTTGGCCTTCCCGGTTTCCTGATAATTTTTGATGTATTGGTCATGGTGACTATGATAGGGCTCCGGCATCAGAATATTAACGTTCTGACCTATAACTTCCGTTGCCTGATAACCAAATATAAATTCAGCCCACTTATTAATGGTTTTGACTCTACCACTTGCATCAATCGTAATAACACCCTGCATCATATTATCCATGATGGCACTAAGGTATGTTTTCTCAGCATCCAAGATATTACGAACCGATTCCAGTTCACTCTGCCAAGCTTTAATATTACGAATAACAAAAAACCAGATAACCATTAAAAATATCAATGACGCCATAATTGGGTAAAGCGCATAATGCATATTTTTTGAAATAAGATTAAGCTCTGCTTGTGAAACTTCCTGACTTTCCTCGAAAAATTCATACAGACCAAGAGATTTTTTATTTTTTGCTTCTATGTATTCTCCTTTGGCCATCTCATGTTGTCCATCATGAAGGTGCCCTTGACGTACAAAATCCAGAGCCTTTAATTCTATGTCTCCGAGAATAATTTCTGCCTCTCTGATAGTAGTGACATACCCTCCCCCCTCATGATCAAGGTCAGGATATTTCTGCTCCATTACTCGTTCGGCTTCTATAATTTGACCTTGATGAAGTTTATACAGTTCTTCCCATTTTGGATCCCCCGTCCGAACCGCCATGTTTGTTTCATAAGTCAAGGCATTGTCGAGATACAGGATTTGACGGGCCGTCTGGTTCATCCCTTCAGACTCCTCCAACCGGACAGTTAATGCATGGTAGGCGCTATAATCGCTAGCACCCGCCCACAGGATTGAAATGACGCTCAAAATAATTGCCAGACTCAGGCTCTTGACCGGAAATAACACATGTTCTTTTTCCGCTTTAGTCTTTTCCATACCATGAAACAATCTCATCGTCAGTGTTATGCCCAAAATAACACTAATGACAGCGGCTATAGACAAGGCCAGTCCGATAAAGCTCTGTTCAGGGTCATAACGGCAATCTGCCCAAGGAATAAATATAGTGGCCGCCATCCCCGTATAGTGCGTACCACAAATAGCAACGCCCATGATTAGCGCTGCGATAACTTTCAAAGCAAAGTGATGTTTTGTAATGCGATATGTCAGCATGAAAGCGATAATAAGGGCCGCTCCAGATGCTGCGATAGCTATAAAAACAGATAGGGCAAAAATGCCGGGCCTATAGAGAATGTCTCCATCCATTTCCATGGCCGCCATCCCCGTATAATGCATAGCACAAATACCAAAACCCAAAAGAACAGCACTGAAAAAAAGTCGAAAAACACCTTTTTTTTCGGCTTTGACAATATGAAGAACAAAATAGGATACAATAAGGGCGGGTATTATAGATATGACGGTAAGTAAGGGATCATAGCTTATAACCATATCCATTTTATAGGCAAGCATACCGATGAAATGCATGCTCCAAATACCTGCGCCCATGGCAAAAGAACCGCCATAGCTCCATAGTCTCTGACTCACACGATTGTGTGTATTTGAAATATACCCGGCAATATCAAGAGCTGTGTAAGATGCCAAGGATGCAACAATATATGAGATAAAAACCAGAAAGGGAATGTAGGTTCCTGTTTCTGTAATTAAGGGCTGCTGGCCGATTAAAAAGAATTTTTCAAACATCATAGAACCATAAAAAATAAAATTATTACATGTTTTGCAAGGGCTTAAAACACTTGATTTGTAATGATATCGTTAATAGCTTCATCAACACTCTGAAAAACTTTTCTAAAATATAAAATAAGGACCCCTTAAAAAATCTTAAAAGCTCATACCTATTTTACAACTTTCAATTGCTATTAGTATGAAAAATGGTGCTGCATAGGTGATTTGAACACCTGACCCCGTCATTACGAATGACGTGCTCTACCAACTGAGCTAATGCAGCGCGCTAAGAATAGTTCTGTATACAGTACGGAACGCCGCCTTTAATAATTTCTTTTCAATTCTTTTGCAAGTATGTTACTTGTTTTTATCCATAATCAAAAAACGAGGCCTCTATGCGTAAATTAAAGCGTCCGTTAATAATCGTACCGTCAGGTCTAAAAGACTGGTTTATGAAAGAGGTCACCGATAACGGCCTTACTCTGCTGCATGAAATTCGTGAAATTGACCCTACCCGCCCGGGGCATGATGAATTTGAAGAGCTGGTCAAAGGTGATTTTGAGCCGGAAACACCGCCCCCCTATATAAGACTGGTTTATTCCAAAGGCCGGACGCTTGATCGATAAGGCTTGCATTTCAGCGCCTCTCCCTCTATATCACTAAGCGGAAGACGGCGCGGGCGGCGTTTTCGCGAACCCGGTCAGGACCGAGAGGTAGCAGCCGCAACGAATTTCTCCGGGTCGCGTTCGTCTTCCACCTTAAACTTTTTTCATCCTTTCTCCTCTCTTTCATCCCTCTTTCATCCCCCTGGCAATCCGTGTAAATTGTCATGATGAATGGGCATATTGAAACTATCTCCTCCAATATAATTGTTCTCCTCCTGCTGCCTGTCGCTATCCTGTTTGTGCTGGCTGTGCATGAGATGGGACACTATTTTGCAGCAAAGCTGGTTCGTATGCGCGTGGAACAAGTGTCCTTTGGTTTTGGCCGTAAACTTTGGGAAAAAACGGACAAAAACGGTACGCACTGGATTGTAAACCTGCTGCCGCTAAAAGCCCACGTTCATATCGCAGATTACAATCCTCAGCATAATGATCCGTTATGGCAGCGGCTGGTCGTTGTACTCGCGGGGCCTGTTTCTAATTTTGTTCTACCTTTGATATTATTCTCCGCTTTTTTTATCTTGTTTGGGAAACCGGTGATACCGACCATTGTAACAGGCGTAGAAATCGGAATGCCAAGTTATGAGGCGGGCATAAGGCCCGGCGATGAAATACGCGCGATAAACGGCACGCCAATTCACAGCCTGCAACAGATTACAGCGTTTACCCGACCAAAGCGCGATACGCCGCTTTTATTCACTTACAAAAGCGGCGACCAAATACTAGAAACCCCTGTCATGCCCGTCTGGATAGAATACCAAGACACCGATGGCATGGACCGCGCCCGCGGGCGTGTCGGGCTTATGACCTGGCAACTCCCCTACGCCCTCGCGCTTGTGAAAACAGTCGCCGGGGAAAAAGCAGACAATGAAGATATAGCGCGCGATTTACTAATCCGGCATTTGGGACAGCGCATAACACTAGATCTAGAAGCCAACGACCGGGACATTCATGAATATCTGATTGATCTGGACAAAGACGCCAATGCACAGCTCCTTAATCCGGATGACAAAGATTACGATTCCTTTGTTCTTGGCACTCTAAGAGATAATAGATACCTGCCCCTTGATATCCGCACCAGCCTAACCACGGCAGCGAAACAAACAACGGAGATGATGGGAAATGTAATAAAGCTTCCTTTCAATTTATTCCCGATCGACCCGGAATGGCTCTCCCCCGACGCCGTTGTCTCTCACAGGACATCAGCCTTTAAACGCAATATCTATATGCTGATTTACCTGACATCATTATGTTCGGTCTTTATCGGCTTCCTTAATTTAATTCCTGTTCCGGGGCTTGATGGCTGTGTCATTTTGTTGAACGCGGCCGATGCAATAGCAGGCAAAACTTTATCCAACAAATCCAGGGCCATGCTGATTGCTGGCGCGCTACTTATCCTCTACGGCACCGCTTTTTTGGCCAATGCGCCAGACATACAAGGCTATTTCGAATTCAAGATCGAAGATTTAAAAGACGGTAAAAACTCCTAATATAACGGATAGATTATTTGCACTTTGCCCGGAATCCCCTTACATAAGTAATATGTCTGAAGAAAAACAAACAGCTTACCGCGTATTAGCGCGTAAATACCGGCCCCGTAATTTCGACGAATTGGTAGGGCAAGATGCGCTGGTGCGCACATTGAAAAACGCCATTGAGGGCGGGCGCATCGCTCATGCCTTTATGCTCACCGGCATTCGCGGCACCGGCAAAACCACAACCGCACGCATTATTGCCAAAGCGCTCAACTATACCGGCCCCGATGGTAAGGCAGGACCAACGACAGGATCAACAGACGATTGCGAGACATGTCAGGCCATTACCGAAGACCGTCATCCCGATATACTGGAAATGGATGCGGCCTCGCGCACCGGGGTTGATGATGTCCGCGAAATTCTGGATGGCGTGCGCTATGCGCCCACATCAGCGCGTTACAAAATCTATATTATTGATGAAGTGCACATGCTCTCCAAACAGGCCTTTAATGCGCTGCTAAAAACGCTGGAAGAGCCGCCGGAGCATGTCATCTTTATCTTCGCCACAACCGAGATCCGTAAAGTCCCGGTAACCGTACTCTCAAGATGCCAGCGTTTTGATTTACGCCGCATTGATGCCACCACGCTGGCCGGTTACTACAAAACAATCTGCGACAAAGAAAATGTAACGATTGAAGGTGAGGCGCTCGCGCTGATCGCCCGCGCCGCAGACGGCTCGGTACGCGATGGCCTTAGCTTGCTCGATCAGTCCATGGCGCTTGGCAGTGACAATATCACAACCACCCAGATACAGGATATGCTTGGCCTTGCTGATCGTACTCTCGTTTTAGATATTCTGGAATACGCGCTCAAAGGCACGTGCGATAAAGCACTTGATACGCTCGCCGACCTTTACACCAAGGGCGCTGACCCCGTCGCCCTACTCAATGATATGCTTGATTTTACGCATTTGCTCACCCGCCTGCGCGCTGTTCCTAAAATGAAGGAAGCACATGGCACTGTCGCAAAAGACACAGTGGAACGCGCTAGCGACCTTGCCGGTAAGCTCTCCATGCCCACGCTGGGCCGGGCATGGCAAATCCTGCTCAAAGGTCTGGGTGAAGTAAATAGCGCGCCTAACCCGCAGGCCGCCGCCGAAATGGTTGTGATCCGCCTGGCCTATGCCGCCGATCTGCCTGACCCCGGTGATCTTCTTAAAAAGCTGAAAAAAGATCAGAGCACAAACGCCTCTTCTCCTACGACCACCGCTGCGCCTTCAATGTCACGCGAGCCGGAGCCTGTGGCGCAAGCCATAACGCAAGCGCAAACGCAGGCAGAAACTTTGCCTGTTCAAGAGGTTAAAAGCCTTGCCGACATTGAGGCACTTTTAAAAGCTGGCGGCAACATGATACTGGCCGGTGAAATCTATCAATATGTGCATCTGGTCAAGCTGGAGCCGGGCATTCTTGAAATCAGACCGGAAGAGCAAGCAAGGCCGCAACTGGCCTCAGATCTTGGTAAGGCCTTAAAAAAAATAACGGGTGAGCGCTGGATTGTCAGCATCTCCGGAGAAACCGGGCAGCCTACTCTGGCAGAACAAAGAATTGGCGCCGAACAAACGCAAATAAATGAAGCAAAAACAAATAAAGTCGTCGGAGAAATCTTGCAAATATTCCCCGATGCCGAAATAAAAATGCGTAACAAACAATAAGAGGACCGAGACTATGGACATGCAACAAATCATGAGACAAGCCAAAGAAATGCAAGACCGCATGCAGGACATGCAGGGGCAACTTGGCGAAATGGAAGTCACCGGCGAAGCCGGAGGCGGTCTGGTCAAAGTTACGATGAGCTGCAAGCGCGACCTCAAAAAAATCGAGATCGCCCCGGAGCTTATTATACCGGATGACAAGGAAACGCTGGAAGACCTCATTGTTGCCGCCGTTAACATGGCCGGACAAAATGCCGAAGCTAAAATGGCGGAAGAAACCCAGAAAATGATGAGCGAGTTCGGCTTGCCTTCAAATTTTGAACTTCCTAACTTTTAGATCATGCGCATACTTACATGGAATATAAACTCAGTTCGTTTGAGAATGCCGCGCGTTCTTGACCTCATCAAGGAATGCGACCCGGATATTATCTGTTTGCAGGAAACAAAAACGCCGGACGAGCACTTCCCTGTGCAGGACATCATTGATGCCGGTTATCCGCACATGCAGATTAACGGCATGAAAAGCTATAACGGCGTGGCCATCCTTTCGCGCCATGAATTTACAAGTTCTGAAATCCATCACCGTGTCGGGCGGGAAGATTGCCGCCATATTTCAGTGCAGCTCAAAACATCAAAATTCAAAAAGCCGGTTGAGATTCACTGTCTGTATGTCCCGGCAGGAGGCGATGAGCCAGACCCGAAAACAAACGATAAATTCGACCATAAGCTCAAGTTCGTTGACGAAGTAGCTGACTGGTTCCGCGACAACTACGCGAATGACGACCCCTTGGTTGCCGTGGGAGACTTTAATATAGCGCCGCAAGAGCATGATGTCTGGTCACATAAACAGCTTTTAAAAGTCGTATCGCACACCCCCGTAGAAATTGAAAGACTGGGCGGCATGCAAGAGTCACTGGACTGGCAGGACGCTATCCGCCATTTCGTTCCAGACGAGGACAAATGCTATACATGGTGGTCATACCGGAACAAGGACTGGAAAAAATCCAACCGGGGCCGGCGCCTTGACCACATCTGGGTCACAAAGCCCCTGATGCCGCACCTAAAAGCCCACAACATCCTCACCACCGCCCGCGACTGGGAAAAACCGTCAGATCATGTCCCTGTCATGGTGGATGTGGATTTGTAAGCGTGGGGGCATTGCTCACTGAAGAAATGACAGGTAGACTAGCTAAAGCCTTATTTCTGAAAGGGAACTTATGCCATGCCTCCAATACTCGACTCCCTTATTCCGCTTTATACCTACTGTGAAATTGATCCCGGCGCTATAGCGCAGCCGCTGAATTTCCTGTCCTGCGCCGTATTCTGGCTCGGCGCGGTTTGGATGTACCATACAAAAAACGATGACGATGAAAGCCCAAGCTTTCATCAGGTCTCTGCCATTTTAATGTTTTTTCTGGGATTATCAGGCATGGCCTGGCATGTGAGCGGATCACAAATAGCGCTGGCAGCAGACATGTTTCTTCTGTTTATGCTGTTTATTATTGTTGCTGTTGTTATATCGCACGATATTCTCCGTTGGCACATGGACAAAGGGCTTGCCGTTATTGTCATCCTGATTGTTGCCAGCGCCCTTCTTAAGGATGAATCGACCGGAATGCTGCCACAAAATGGCGGGCTGTTTCTACCGCTAATGTTTTTCCTCGCTATTGCAGCGCTAAAAATACAGCCAAAAAGCGAAGAAGTAACCGTTTACCTGCTCTCTGCCGCCTATACGCTATTTTTCGGCTTACTGGCACGTAGTGCAGATTCTATTCTGTGCGGTTATTTCTCGCAAGGGCTTCATTTCCTCTGGCATATCCTGCTGGTCATATCGATCATCTATGTTGGGAAATCTCTGGTCGCCATGAAAGAAGTGCCGTGGTCCAAAGAGACAGAAGCCAAAACATAATATTTTAACACCAGGATGCCCGCTTTTTTCCCTGATAAGGCCGGGCGATATTTTTAGCCAATAAAAATCGGCTAATGTCACGATCATTGTCCGTGGTCACACGGGCAACCACACGGCCCGCATATTTACCATAGCGAATATCATGCAAACTAATTTCTTTTGTACCGATAAGATCTTGCAATTGCTCTTTGGCCTGAAACGCCATGTCCTTTTCCTGCCTGCATTTACCGTGCAATTCAGGCGTATCAATTCCGTCGACCCGCACCAGCATTTCAATATCCTGACCCAACCAGACTTTTACGCTGGCGCGGAAAGTATCGCCGTCAATAACCTCAATCACTTTTGCCTGATAAGGGCCAGCCAGCCGTTCCCCCGACAGGACCGGCTGGCTGGAAACAACAAAGACAAAAGTAAGAATGACCAATAGATTGTACATCTAGTACACAATACACCCTATAGGTGTGTGTTTCATATTTCTATTTTGGAAATGTTAAAACCCGAAACTTAAAAATCAACGCATTTACCGCCACGTTCCCAGTCACCATAACGCGTTGGTTCAGGCCCTTTGGGACCACCACTTTCTTTTGAAACATCAGACTTATCTAAAGCCTTATCTTCTTTTATTTTTTCAGCGCTTGGCTTTTCTTCACTCATAGCGCTAATATGACGCCAGAAACCCCTATTGGGAAGAGTTATCATGGAAATTATGAAGCCTTTCAGAAACCGTATTGATGAGCTGGACGATAAAATCGTTGATTTGCTGGCCGCGCGCACGGATATCATCCGCGAGGTCGGACAGTTTAAATTTGAAAATAACATACCGGCCGTACTCCCCAGCCGCATTGATGAAGTTAAAGAAAGAGTTGCGGCCAGAGCAGAAAACAAAGAATTCAACGCAGACCTGATACGCCAGATATATAGCACCCTTATTGGCTACAGCTGTAACCTTGAAGAAGAAATCTTGCAAAATCTCTCCGAAGAAAACAAAACGGCAGCAGGCCAATAATGGATCCCGTAGCACAAAACAGTACGCCAGATACCACCACGAGCGCAGAAACATTAAATGTTCGCAAAATTGCCCTACATATATTGGGGCAAGTTCTGGACCGTCACCAGGCGCTGGACCACGTGCTTGAAGCAAACCAGCCTTTTCTGGATTTGCCCGGACGGGACAAGGCCTTTATTCGTATGATCGTGGCAACAACATTGCGCCGCCTTGGTCAGCTCGATGATTTTATCCGGCGCGGTTCAAACAAAAAAGAGCCTCCTACTCCGCCGCAGCTTCATAACCTTTTGCGTATGGCGGCCACCCAAATTGCTTTTATGAACGTGCCGGATTATGCCGTCGTCGATAGCGCCGTTCGGCTGGCGGAAAAATGTGGCATGAGCCGCCAAAAAGGCTTTGTTAACGCCGTTCTGCGGCGTGTGGCTGAAAACCATAAAGACTGGATTTCAAAGCAAGACGAAACGCGGATGAACACGCCTGAATGGTTGATGAAACTCTGGATCGCCGACTACGACTTGCGTACGGCCGCTGAAATTGCGCAGGCCAACCTGTCCGAAGCCGCGCTTGATATTTCTGCCAAGGATGAGAGCACGCTACAGCACTGGGCAGAAACGCTGGAAGCCTCTATTCTGCCGACAGGATCACTACGCCGAAACGAAGGCGGCATTGTTCAAAAGCTGCCGGGTTTTGATGATGGCATGTGGTGGGTGCAGGATGCCGCCGCCGCCCTGCCCGCCCATCTATTTGGTGATGTTACGGGCAAGCATGTCCTTGATATGTGCGCGGCTCCCGGCGGAAAAACCGCGCAGCTTGCAGCCATGGGGGCGCAGGTTACGGCCCTGGATCGTTCGACCGGCCGCTTAAAAAGAGTGCAGGAAAATTTACGGCGTCTACGGCTTGAAGATCATGTCATTATTGAAATTGCAGATGGCACTGTCTGGAAACCAAAACAACCCTTTGAATATATTCTGCTTGATGCACCCTGCAGCGCGACAGGCACAGTGCGCCGCCATCCTGATGTTATACATTTAAAAACAGAAGCGGATGTAACAAGACTGGCAGAAATACAAACCCGGCTACTGGAAAATGCTGTGAGCATTCTAGCGCCCGGCGGCGTTTTGATTTACTGCACCTGCTCCCTGCAAAAAGCAGAAGGGGAACGTCAAATCGAAAGATTTCTCTTAAATCATAAAGAAATGCGCCGCCTGCCCATCGCCCCTATGGAAGTTGGCGACATGGAAGCCCTTATCACGGAAACCGGTGATATACGGGTCTTGCCGTTCCATATGGCACCCCATGGCGGCATGGACGGTTTTTTTGTTGCGAGATTACAAAAACCTCTATAGCCTTTGCTTAATAAATATAAAAAGTTAAACAGGGTAGTATTTTAATGTCTGGACTCCGTCTTATGGAGACGTTTAATCGTCTTGTTAAGGGTCAATTTACACAGCACCTGAAAAAAGGCGCCGTTGCGCTTGCCCTTACTACTGCGCTGGCTGCGCCTGTGGCGGCACACCATAACGACAATAACGACCTCGATGTCCGGCAATCAAACACAATACACTCACAAGACTTACGCACTATACAAGACAGGTTTAACCGGGCGGTGACAGACCGCGAAATTCTCCTCATGGATCATGACTGGATCCAGATTAACCGGGCCGTGTCTGATGTTAGGGAAGATCTGGATTTCAGAGATAGGTATCTTATAGAATATTTATCCCGGCGCGGGCGCGTTCACATTAACAATGAGTTCTTTTATCCCGTTTCGGATGATTATTTGAAAGCGCCACATGCGCAATTTGTAAATATTGCGCCCGCCGACGGTGGTAAAGACTTTAAACTTTGTATCGTCTATGGCGAACAAGGTGAGAAAGACGGAAAAACAGCGATCAAAAACTTTATGGATCTCAGCCGTACGATCCATGGCCCGGACATTGGTACAGCAACAATACAGAACGTGCCTAACGCCGCTCACTGGAAAAAATTCATCTCCTATCACGAGATTGGCCATTGCATGGACGACTGGTATATGCCCTCCATAACAAAGGCTGAAAATACAAAAGAGTATCTTGCCAGCTATCATCGCGCCGAGACTTTTGCCGACGTTTATTCGGTCCTTTTAATGGCCCGAGAAGAAGGCATCACCGACATAGCTAGATCCATGACAAATGTGCGACTGGCAATCGCTGCTCTATCCGGGCCTTTTCAAACAACGTGGAAAGACCCGGATAAAATTGGCTATCACGCAGGCTATATTTACGCAACGCAGCGCTCAATAAGAGCCACACAAGATTACATTGACCGGAACGGCACAAAAGACCTGTATGAAATGTCATACAAAGACATCGCAAAAATGGCGCATGATATTGTAGACAAGAATGCACTGAATAATCTTGAAGCCGAGACATTAATGTCTATGTTCTTCATGAAATATAACATGGATATTTGGGAAAAAATGAAAGACGATGTCCCTTTCATTACCGAACATTACCCTTATGCGCTTGAACTACAGGCTAAAATGGAAAGAGCTTTAAGGTCAGTGCTTGATTTAAGCCATATCCCTGAAGATCAGAGCGTATTAGAGCTTCTGACCTTTCCCGGATCACCGGATGCATACGCACAGGAAAGGCGCGGGGAAGTTGATTACGAGGGTCTGGATGCCCGCGCAAAAACACTCGCCAAGACCTTAGCGTCTCAAAGCCCTACAGTCGAAATACTGATAAAAACGTTTACCGAAAATAAAGATGCCTGGCGGAAAACACTTTCAAACGGTACGGACGCGGAGAAAAAAGAGGCTATGGACAATCTCACCGTCGCCGGAGAAGCCTTGCGACTGGCTGTACATGAAATCAGAGGCACCGACCCTTACGCTCCCCCTCCCAACGACAACCAGCCTATCGGTAAACAAGCGCAGTTGAACCTGCCCACGGTCGCCCCGCGATAAATATATTTCCTTTAATGCGTGAAAAAGAGCTGATAATTTGCTATAAATTATAGTGTAGCCTACGATTGTAGGTTCATACGGGATGGCATACTTTTCTAATAACCCTCTAAAAAGAGCCTTTTTCATGACGTCTGTACCGGACATTCGCATCGCACCGTCTATTCTCTCCGCCGACTTTGCTACATTGGGCAATGAGGTTTCCGCCATTGATGCGGCGGGGGCGGATTATATTCATATTGATGTTATGGACGGGCATTTTGTACCAAACATTACCATCGGCCCTTCCGTCGTAAAGGCGCTGCGGCCTCATTCAAAGAAGATATTTGATGTCCATTTGATGGTTTCCCCGGTTGATCTGTTTATCGAAGATTTCGCCAACGCGGGCTCTGATATTATTACCGTCCACGCCGAAGCGGGCGCCCACACCCACCGCACATTGCAATCCATCAAGGCGCTGGGCAAAAAAGCCGGGCTGGCGCTTAACCCGGCAACGCCAGTCGACATACTCGAAAATGTCATTGATATGCTCGATCTGGTTCTCATTATGACGGTCAATCCCGGCTTTGGCGGCCAGAGCTTCATTCCCCTGCTCGATAAAATCATCGCCGCCCGAGACATCATCAACACCGTAGAACACCCCGTCGATCTACAAGTCGATGGCGGCATTACCCCGGAAACGGCAAAACTAGCCATAGGCGCAGGGGCCAATGTCCTTGTTGCCGGAACCGCCGTGTTCAAAGACGGGCCGGACGGCTATGCAAAAAACATTCAACTTCTGAGAGGGGAACAATGATACGGCTGAACCTGCTCCGCCATATCCGTTCCAAAGCCAGCCACCTGGCCTTTAGCAATGTCATCTATAACTGGTCGCTTGGCGGCAGCGTGCCATATGGTTTTATAACCCAGCTTTCCGATTCATGGCCCGGCGATGCCGATAAAGGGCGCTGGCTCTGTAGCGGTGCTTTTTCTGTTGATGGCGAGACACTAGAGATGCATGGCGGCTGCTGGGAACCTGCGGGGATTAGCGAAAGCTGGATCGCCCACATGCACGGCTTTGACTGGCTGCGCGACCTCAAGGCCCTTGGCGGCGATCAGGCACGGCTGCAAGCGCGCAATATGCTGGAAAGCTGGATCAAACATTATAGCCTGTGCCAACCTGCGATCTGGCGTCCTGACTATACGGGAGAGCGCCTCCACAACTGGATTGCGCTTTATGGTTTTTTTGGTGCCAGCGCCGACGAAGATTTTCAGGAGCGCTTTTTTGTCGCGCTCATCCGGCAGGCGCGGCATTTATCGCGCTCAATACAATCGTCAGCACCATTAGGCCTACCCGTATTTCAAGCGATAAGAGGGCTTGTATATGCCGGCATTGCACTGGAAGGGCGCGAAAGCTGGCTGGAGCAAGCGCTTGACCTGCTGGAAGATGAGACCGAAAAACAAATTCTTAGTGATGGCGGCCATATTAGCCGCTCCCCGGCGCAACTAAGAGATGCCCTGCAAATCTTCATTGATATAAAAACCGCGCTTTTGGCTGGTGAATATCCTGTCCCGGCAAAACTGGCACATACCATAGACCGTATGGCACAAGCGCTGCGCTTTTTCCGCTATGCTGACAAACGCCTCGCCGTTTTTCACGGAGCGCAGGAAGGTTCCCCTGCCTTTACAGACGCCGTGCTGACCAAATCTAACGCACGGGGAAAAGTCCTGCGTAGCCTGCCACAAACCGGTTTTGAGCGCATGACCATGGGACGCTCCATGGTTATGTTTGACCGCGGCGTGCCGCCTGCCAGCCCCTATGATAAAGACGCCCACGCCTCACCTCTGGCCTTTGAATTTATCTACGGCAAAGAACGTGTGTTTGTGTCCTGCGGCGCACACCCACTTGATCCGGCGTGGCAAGATTCATTGCGCGCAACAGCCGCCCATAACGCGCTTACGCTGAATCATCGCAATATTTGTGAAATTCGTGACGGCGGGCATTTTGGCCGCAAACCGCGCAAGATTACTGTCATGCGCGAAGATTCAAAAAATGCGGCTCTAACCGAGGCTTCTCATAACGGCTATGTATCGCTAAACGGTATTACCCACCGCCGCCGTTTGTTTCTGGGCAATGGGGGGCATGATTTCCGGGGCGAAGAAAATCTGACCTGCTCCATTGGCGCCACCAAGGAAACAGATGTCGTTTTGCGCTTTCATCTCCACCCCCGCGTTTTGGTCTCCCTGATTCAAGATGGACAGGAAGCCTTATTAAGGCTTCCCGGCGGTGCAGGCTGGCGCTTTTTCCACAATGGCGGGCATATAAAACTGGAAAACAGCATTTACCTGGGCGAAGGCACGCGCCCGCGCAAAACCAAGCAGCTCGTCATCACCGGCAAAATGGACAGCGATTACGCCCAAATCAAATGGGCTTTACAGCGCGAAAGCCGGTAAATTTAATTTTTGGGCTGTTCATTGACGGATTCCATTGCTATATCAGTAGTCTGTTTCCGCTAATAATTTTAGGTTTGCCATGACAGATGTCACACCGCTTCACGAGGCGCATAAATCGCTGAAAGCCAAGATGGGCGCATTCGCCGGTTATGACATGCCGCTTTATTATAATGAAGGCGTCATGGCCGAGCATGAATGGGTCCGCGCCCATGCCGGTTTGTTCGATGTTTCGCATATGGGACAAATCATCTTAAGCGGCGCGGACACAATCGCATTTCTGGAAAAAATAACGCCCTCCTCCTATGGCAAGTTGCCGGACGGTCGCGCCAAATATACCGTTCTGACCAACGAAAACGGCGGTATTATCGATGATTTAATTATAACCCGTATTGCCGAAGACCGCTTTTTTACCGTCATTAATGCCGGGTGCAAACAAAAAGATATTGACTGGATCAAAGCCAACCTGCCGGACAGCGTCAATTTCGAGCAACTTGATGACCGGGCTTTACTTGCCTTACAAGGGCCGGAGGCCGAAAAAGCCCTGCAGCACTGTTTAGGCATTGAAACATCCGATATGCCTTATATGTGGCTGTGGGAAAAACAACTTGCCGATGACACAGACATCTATATCAGCCGCGTGGGCTACACTGGCGAAGACGGCTTTGAACTAAGCGTCCCTGCCGACAAAGCGGCAGTAATCTGGAACAAACTCCTTGAGCATGATGACGTTAAACCTGTTGGGCTGGCCGCACGGGATTCACTGCGTCTGGAGATGGGTTACTGCCTTTACGGGCACGATATTGATGACAAAACCTCACCGGTTGAAGCCGGGCTGAGCTGGGTGATGGGCAAGAAAGACAACACATCTTTCATCGGTTCCGGGCATGTGATGGGACAGATTGAAAACGGCGTCTCAAACCAGCGCACAGGCATCAGGCTGACGGAAAAGGGCGTCGCCCGCGAAGGCGCTGAAATCCTAGACGCTAGGGATATGAACAAAATCGGCACCTTAACCAGCGGCGGTTTTTCTCCGACCTTAAAAGAAAGCATTGGGCAAGGCTATATTGAAAGCAAATATACCGATATTGGCACCAAAATCTTTGTCAATGTCAGGGGACGGAATATAGCCGCAGAGATTGCCGCCATGCCCTTTATCCCGGCCAAAACCAAATCTATGAAGAAACAAGCAGCATAGGAGCTGAAAAAATGACTGAGAATTTAAAATACACAGAAGAACATGAATGGATCAGAATTGAAGATGGTGATGTTGCAGTTATTGGCATCACCCCCTTTGCGCAAGATGCGCTCGGTGATCTGGTTTATGTCGACCTGCCGGAGACAGGCCGGAAGCTCAGCAAAGGCGATGATTTTGCCGTTGTTGAATCCGTTAAAACCGCCGCTGAAGTCTACTCACCGGTGAGCGGCGAAATTGTCGGCATTAACGACAACCTTTCAAATGATCCGGAACTCATTAAAAAATCGTTCGATGAAGGCTGGATTGTCAAAATCAAAATGGACAGCCCTGACGAAATCGCCGAGCTGATGGACAAAGACTCTTACGCCAAATTCTGTGAGGAGCAAGACCACTAATGCGTTATTTGCCGCAAACAAAAGAAAGCCGTAAATCAATGTTAGATGCCATCGGCGTTTCCAGCGTTGATGGTCTTTACAAGGACGTGCCCGGTGCGGCCTTTATTGACGGGCTGGCAGACCTGCCTTTGCATGCCGGTGAGCTGGAAGTCGAGCGCACACTATCTTCTTACGCCAATGAAAATCACGCCGCGCCGGACGGGCCGTTTTTCCTTGGCGCCGGAGCTTATTACCACCATATCCCGGCCAGCGTTGACCATATTATCCAGCGCAGTGAGTTCCTGACCGCCTATACACCTTACCAGCCAGAAATCGCGCAAGGCACACTCACCGCCGTTTACGAATTCCAGACTTTCATCGCCCAGCTCACCGGGCAAGATATTGCCAATGCATCGATGTATGACGGAGCAACGGCCACAGCGGAAGCGGCGCTTATGGCGATGCGCCTGACAAAACGCAGCAAAATATGCGTTGGCAATGCGCTGCATTTTGACTACCGCGCTGTGCTGAAAAGCTATATTGGCAATCATGAAGAGGCCGCCATTTTTGACGGTGAACCGGACGAAGAAACCGCCTGCGTCATTATCCAGTCGCCTGATTTTTATGGTCAGCCGCATGGCTATGAAGCATGGCGCAAAAAATGCGATGAAACCGGCGCGCTGCTAATTGTTGTTATCAATGAAATTATCAGCCTCGGCCTTTTGCCCGCGCCGGAATGCGCCGACATTGTCTGCGGCGAAGCGCAAAGCATTGGCATTCCGATGGGCTTTGGCGGGCCGCATTTGGGCTTTTTCGCCTGCCGCGAAAAATATGTACGCCAGATGCCGGGACGGCTGATTGGCGAAACGGTTGATGAAGACGGGCGGCGCGGCTATGTTCTGACCTTAAACACGCGCGAGCAACATATTCGCCGCGAAAAGGCGACTTCCAACATATGCACCAATCAGGGACTGTGCGCACTGGCCTTTACTGTTCATATGGCTCTGCTCGGCGAAGACGGGTTTAAAAATCTGGCAAAGCTTAACCATGAAAAGGCCTGCAAACTGGCCAATGCGGTCACTGAAATTAACGGCGTAAAATTACTGAACGAAAGTTTCTTCAATGAGTTCGCCATTGAACTCCCTAAACCATCCAAAGACATTGTCGCTGCTCTCGCAGACAAAGGCATTATTGCCGGTTACGCGCTTGATGATAACCAGCTCCTCCTCACCGCCACCGAAATGACTAGTGACGAGCATATCAGCGCCTTTGTGGCCGCTCTGAAGGAGGCGCTATCATGACAGCAGAACATAAAATTACAGAGCGCCTTTCCCCGGAAAGCCATGACGGTAATCGCGGACTGCATTATGAAGAAAACCTGCTCTGGGAAAAAGAGCATTGCGATCATCCGGGCGTTGATTTACCGCAGGCCGAAAATATTTCGCTGCGTACAGGCCTGCCGGAACGCGGGGCAATTGGCTTGCCGCAAGTGAGCGAGCCGCAAGTTGTCCGCCATTTTGTACGGCTTTCGACATGGAATTATTCTATTGATCACGGTTTTTTCCCGCTCGGCTCCTGCACCATGAAACACAATCCGCGCCTGAACGAGAAAATAGCGCGGCTGCCCGGGTTTGCCCATGCCCATCCGCTGCAACCCGCCGAAACAGTACAGGGCGCGTTGCGCGTAATGTATGAGCTGCAAGAATGGCTGTCCGAACTAACGGGATTGCCCGGTGTTTGCCTTGCCCCTGCTGCCGGCGCACATGGCGAGCTGGCCGGAATGATGACGATCCGCCGCGCCCACGAAGCCAAAGGGCAAGGCCACCGCAAAATCGTGCTCGTACCGGACTCGGCGCATGGCACTAACCCGGCAACGGCGGTGATCTGCGGTTATACCACCAGAACAATCAAAACCAGCGAGACCGGCAGGCTGACAATTGAGAGCTTCAAAGAAGCGCTCGGCGACGGCGGCGACATTGCCGGGATGATGGTCACAAACCCGAATACTTGCGGGCTGTTCGAAAGCGACATTCTCGAAATTTCAAAACTTCTTCACGAGGCCGGCGGTTATTTTTATTGCGACGGCGCGAATTTTAATGCGCTGGTTGGTAAAATCCGCCCCGGCGCTTTCGGCGTTGATGTCATGCATATCAATTTGCACAAAACTTTTTCCACTCCGCATGGCGGCGGCGGGCCGGGCAGCGGGCCGATTTGCGTGACAGATGAATTGGCGCCTTACATGCCTGTCCCTACGGTTTCACACGAAAACGATACGTACCGGCTTGAATATGAAGACGAGCGCCCGGAGAGCCTTGGCCGCCTGCGCGGCTTTGTCGGCCAGTTCGGCATGCATGTTCGGGCGCTTGCCTATATGATGAGCCACGGTGCAGACGGGCTAAAACAAGTCTCCGAAGATGCGGTGCTCGGCGCTAATTATATTCTGAGCCAGCTACAGAATGATTTCCATGTACCGTTTGAAGGGCCCTGCATGCATGAATGTCTTTTGACCGACAAGGGGTTAAAAGAAAAAGGAATACAAACAATTGATATCGCCAAAGCCCTGTGCGAATACGGCTACCACCCGATGACGATTTATTTCCCGCTAGTGGTAAACGGCGCGATGCTAATCGAACCAACAGAAACCGAAAGCAAAGATGCGATGGACCGCTTTATCACCGTGATGAAATCCATCGCGGAGGATGCACAAAACGGCGATGCGGACAAATTCCACCATTTCCCGGAAAGCACACCACGCAAACGGATGGACGAAGTTAAAGCCGCGCGGCAACCCACATTAAGGTGGCGCGAAACAAGTTAGTCCACTTTAACTTAGTCCACTCTTCCGCCAACATATTGATTTAAAATGAAGATAATGTGGACTAAGCCCCTCTTGACCACTCGCGCATAAAAAACGCCCCTTTCAAAGGAGCGCGGATATAAGTCAGGTAGTATATAGTCACATTATAGGAAAGTATTCCTTAATTGTCAAGTGCGACTACGGCCTAAAATGCATTGAAGGGGCAGATGGAGACGGTGGAGGCCTACCGGCAAAAGAAGGCCCCATGCTCGCTTTAGCAAACAAATAAGGAAGCACGGCAGCCCTGCGGGTGGCAGGATCGTCCCCGGCAACTTCGTCTACTATCGCATTGAATAATTCACCTAACATAAGTCGTATCTTATTTAAACCCCACAAGAAGTCAATAATAAAAATACAGATTCGTGGTAATTTTTGAAATAAAGTTTCCGAACAGCTATTTACGGTACTTATCAAGCGTCGCTTCAACCTGATCGAGCAATGGACCAATTTCAGCGGCAAATTCACCGCGCTTTGACTGGTCTATGCCTTTATTGGCCTTGTCCATAAGCCCTGCAACGCGGTTCTGAAAGTCAGCAAGATTTTTATAATACTGAACCTGACTCACGCTTGTGGCGCGCAGACGCCGGGTAAAGCCTTCTATCAAAGCACCGACAACAGGGTCGCCGATTTTTTCAATTCGCTTTTCGAGCTCATCCCTTGTCATGACGGTGATAACACTTTTTTCAACGGCCCTGACCGTGGCCATACGAAGCTCCCGCTCCAAAACCCCCATCTCACCAAAAACCTCGCCAGGACCAATTTCAGCCAGTTTTATGCTGTGGCCGTCTTCTTCCAGAACGACCTCCACCAACCCTTCTTCAACAAAGAAAGCCTGATTCGCCGGTGTTCCTTGCTCACAAACAACTTGCCCGGCCATACAGGTCATCCGCGTAGAGGGCATAGTGCCGTCAGGATGGCTTTCTTCCAATTTCTGTTGTTTCTTTTCGCTCATTACCTGATGATTATATCAATAAATTTCTAAAGCACACCTTAATATATTACAGAAACCCTTTATATCATGAGATTACCTTTAAGAGTATTTTTGATATTAGCCACAGGACTTGTTTTTGGCTTAACTGCCTGTGCCGGGCCCAATGGAACGGCGCAAGGAAACCATAAAGGCGGCATGGCTCGCACCAATATTTTTAAAATTCCACTACCTTAAGATAAGAAAATTATCGATGATATTTATCGAGCAGAGATTCTAACTGATCGAGCAAAGGCGCGGCCTCATCACGAAACGCGTCTTTCTTGTCCTTATCAATGCCTTGATTTGCCTTATCGAGAAGGCCCGCGAGCCGCTCCTGAAAATCCGCAAAGTTTTTATAATGATGGAGCTGACCTATATTAGACTCGCGCAAACGGGTAATCAGAACATTTATAATGGCGCGGATCGCTTTATCTTCTATGGCGCCTATTTTATTTTCCAGCACGTCCTTTGATATGAGGGTCAAAGTACACTCACTAAGCGCTGTGGCCGTAGCATAGCGCTGATTTCCGACCAGCAATCCCATCTCACCGAAAATTTCACCGGGACCGAGCTTTGAAACAGGGATTTCGTGCTTACCTTCGCGCACAGATATCTCCACCTCTCCCGTCTCAATATAATAGGCACGGTAGGCAGTCGAATCCTGTTCAACGATCTTCTGACCTTTATAAAAAACCTCACGGCTTAAAACAGGAGGGGCAGATTTTTTTGGTGACTTGCTCATAGAAGGGATAGTGCCTTTTTTCCCTGAAAAAAGAAAGGCCGTCTACGCATTTTGCGAAAACGGCCTTATCCCTGTGTGTGTGGGGAACAGATTTTCTTGTGTGTGGGGTAAAGAATAATCTGCGTTACTGTTTTCATAATCTACTTTTAGGGGTCATGTCAACAAAATAATGTGTGTTTTATATATCTTATCTATACTAAAAGTATAACATGGAGCGAGGTAGGCATAATTAGCATAAGGGAGTATTATAATCTGTTCCTAAAGCAACAAGCGTAGAGGAAGCCCAGCCATGAAATTTATCAAAAATATTTTTGCGTTTTTCTTTTCAAAGAAGTTCGCCACTTTTCTTGTGGCTCTTTTTCTAGTCATTGGTCTGGCTATTGCGTGGCAACCGTTTTTTGAACTGTTTGACCGCTATGAAGAATATTTTCTGGGGTTCTGGTGGCTTGCACAGCTTATAACCATCATCACCTTATATGTGACAACGCCAAGCTGGAAACTGGGCTTTGGCCGCAGCCTTATTTTTGCCGCCGGGATCGGCGCGCTGGGCAGTATTATCATGATGATGCTGGAAGGGCCGGGCGATGCCATAGCACCGGTTATTTTTACGGCCGTAGCCTTTGCCGGGTCTTACCCGCTGCTCAATCATGTTGTGCAATCCGATCCCCATGCACTGGACAAGCTATCGGCAGAATCAAAACATCTGAAAGATTTCTCCGCTTTTTACCAGCGTGAATTGCAGGACTGGATGCATACACAGGAAGAGCGCCGCGAAAAGGCGGTCAGGCAACAATGGATAGGACTTTGCTTTGCCATACCGGCTTCGATGCTTGTCACAGGCCTTATAGATTATTTTATTATTCCGGACGTTGTCAGTGAAGATGGCAGCATCTGGGACTGGGTTGTCTTTTTTGTCTGGGCTATCGCGATGATCATAACCTGCGGTCTTGCCTGCACCCCGGCCTGGGAGCTGAAAGAAGAAATGAAAACACAGCTTCTTGGCAAGCTTTCCGGCTATTTTGGCGATTTAACCCATCACAAAAAACTGGAAAATTTCAATGCTGATAAATTCAAAGATGTCGGCCTGATTAAGCGTTACAACAAGAAAGACGTTGATGACGGCTTCACCGGCAAACATGACCATGTCAGCTTTATCCTGACAGAAATTGACCTGAAACATGTCACTGGCCACGGCAAAAACAGACACACCGAGTTTGTATTTGACGGGCTTATGGTCGTTATGAGCTTCCCGATGCCGTTCAAAGGTAGAACACTCGTTTTAAAAGACAAAGGTAAAGTAGGAAACTGGTTGAAAGACAAGGGCACAGACCTTGAGCGCGTTAACCTGAACATCAAACAGTTTGAAGATAAATTCGAGGTTTATTCCACCGATCAAATAGAGGCCCGCGCGATTTTGACACCCGATTTAATGGAAAATTTGATCAAGCTCGGCGCTCTGATGGACGAGACAGATGAACTGGGCGCAACGACAAACAATGTTGAAATGGCTTTTGATAACAGAGTGCTGATGATCACAATAGCCACAAGCAAGGATTTGTTTGAACTTGGACATCTGGATGCCAGCATGGAAGATACGGCGCGTATTGCCAAATTTGCCCGTGAAGTCGGCCTGATATACGAAATCATCGATATTATGGAGCTAAACCGCAAGGCAGAAACCTTTTCAGCGCTAAAAGGGGAAGTGTTGAGCAACGAATAACTATAGGGTATAAGGTTCTCATGAAAGTTTTTCGGCTTTGCCTTATATTGATGTTACTTTCCGCGCCTGCGGCTTATGCCCAAGGAACGGCGCAAGAAAAAACCTTTAACGCGGAGAGTTTTACTCTGGAGAACGGCATGCGCGCCGTTGTGATCCAGAACCACCGCGTTCCTGTTGTCACCCATATGGTCTGGTACGGTGTTGGCGCAGCCGATGAAGCGCCAGGACAATCCGGCATTGCCCATTTTGTTGAACACCTTATGTTCAAAGGTACAGACACTGTGCCCCCCGGAGAATTTTCAAAACGCGTCCGCGCCCTTGGCGGCAATGATAATGCCTTTACGGCACAGGATATTACCGCCTATTTCCAGTCGATCTCTGTAGATCATCTGGAAACGGTGATGATCATGGAAGCGGACAGGATGAGGAATCTGGCCTTCCCGCCAGATGATATTGATTCAGAGCGCCTTGTTGTACTGGAAGAGCGCCGTCAGCGCACTGAAAATAACCCCACAGGGTATTTTTTCGAGCAAATGCGCACCGCGCTGTTTCCCAACCATCCCTACGGCAACCCGGTTGTGGGGTGGCTGCATGAAATGGAGGCTTTGACACATAAGAATGTCTCTGATTTCTATAAAAAATGGTACGCACCAAATAATGCCATTCTTGTCGTGTCCGGCGATATTACCGCCGCGCAGATCAAACCACTGGCCGAGAAAACATACGGCGTCATTTCGGTTCAGGAAACACCCGAAAGAAACTGGACAAGCGTTCCTCCTTTACTGGCAAATACGCGCCTTGTCATGTACCACCCTTCGATAAGACAGCCTTTGATCCAAAGGCTTTACCGCGTTCCCAGTACCATACAAGACAAAGAAATTTCTCTGGCTCTTGAGGTTTTGACCAGCATCATGGGAGACGGGGCGAGCTCGCGCTTTTACAAGTCCCTTGTCGTCGAACAAAAAATTGCCACCAGCGCCGGGTTTCGTTATAGCGGAACGGCCATGTCAGATGCCGTATTGCGGATAAGCGCAACACCTACCGCCGACACAGAACTTGAAACAGTTGAAGCCGCTATTGATGATGAGCTTCGTACACTTGTGAAAGAGGGCGTAACATCGCAGGAGCTAATCGATGCCAAAACCCGCCTGATTGACGCGGCCGTTTTTGCCCGTGATAGCCTGAGCGGCCCGGCGATGATTTTTGGTTACGGCCTGATAACCGGCGGCACAATGGATGATATTGAATACTGGCCACGCGATATAGAGGCCGTGACAATCGAGCAAATCAACACGGCGGCGCGACAGTTCCTTGATCCGGATAATAGCGGCACCCGGCCTCACGTCACGGGCTATATTTTGCCGCCTGAAGAAAAAGAAGAAGGGGCGGTAGAATGAGATTTATCCTGCAAATATCTCTATGTTTTCTGCTTGTTTTTCAAGTCACACTCGCAGAAGCCAAAGAAAAATTACTCGACATTCAGGAAGTAACCAGCGAAAGCGGTATAACAGCCTGGCTGGTTGAAGACAGAACATTGCCGATTATCTCGCTTAAATTTTCTTTTATCGGCGCTGGCTCCGCGCTTGATCCGGAAGACAAACAAGGGCTGGCGCGGCTTGTTTCAAACACGATAGATGAAGGTGCAGGAAACTATGACAGCCAAAACTTTCAGAAAACGCTAGGGGATAACAATATCAGCCTTGGCTTTAGCAGTGGCCGCGATAGCTTCGGCGGTAGCTTGATGACATTATCAAAGCACAAAACTTTAGCCTTTGACCTTCTCAGACTGGCGCTTAATGAACCGCGCTTTGACGCAGAACCGATGGAGCGCATGCGCGCAGCCAATCTGACGCGGGTCAGGTCGGCCTTATCAGACCCGAACTGGAAGGCCGCGCGGCTGCTCAATGACATTGCTTTTGCCGGGCATCCTTATGCCATGAATAGCGGCGGCACATTAACGAGCCTGCAAAATATCACGGTAGAAGACCTGAAGAACTTTACAAAAACGAAGCTGGCGCGGAACTCTCTGCGAATTGGCGTAACCGGTGACATCACAGCGGAAAACCTTAAAACCGTGCTCGATCAAATTTTCGGCGCTCTGCCCGAAAAGGTAACCTTGCCTGCCGTTAAAGATTTAGACGTACAGAATGGCGGGGAAATTGTTCTTTATGAGCAGGACATTCCGCAGACCATAATTCAAATCATGCAACCCGGCATTGGCCGCAAGCACCCTGATTATTATACAGGCATGATTATGAATTTTATTCTCGGCGGCTCGGGCTTTGGCTCCCGCCTGACAGAAGAAATAAGAGAAAAGCGTGGCCTGACATACGGTATCCATAGCTCATTTTACGATATGGAGCATCTGCAAGCTTTGAGCGTTTCAACATCAACAAAGAATGAATCCGTTGGCGAGATGCTGGGGCTTATAGATCAGGAGTGGCGCAAAATGAAAGACGCTCCCGTCACCGCCGATGAATTAAAAGACGCCAAATCCTATTTGATAGGCTCCCTGCCGCTGAGCTTGTCTTCAACCGGGAAAATTTCCGGAATCCTTTTAAGCTTGCAGCTTGATGATTTACCGCTCGATTATCTGGACAGCCGCGCCGGTAAAATTAATGCCGTAAGCGCAAAAGACATTCAAACATTCACCAAAGAGCTTTTAACGCCGGACAAACTAACCATCATTATGGTCGGGAAGCCAGAGGGCGTAACGCCGACAAAGATAGTGGACACACTTCCTAATGTTGAGTGAAAAATCGGAATGGCACGCGCTGCAAACCCATCGAAAAGAGATGGAGCATATACATATGCGCGACCTGTTTGCGCAAGACCCGCAACGCTTTCAGACATTCAGTTTAAAACATGAAGGACTTCTGGTTGATTACTCCAAACACCGCATTACCGGTGAAACATTTGCGCTGCTGATGGATCTGGCCAAAGCCTGCGACGTTGAAAGCTGGCGTGACCGTATGTTCGCGGGCGAAAAAATTAATGCCACAGAAAACCGCGCCGTTCTACACACCGCCCTGCGCGCACCCTCTAGTGAAACGGGCATAGATTCCATCCATGAAACACTGGACAGAATGAAAATATTTAGCGATTCCGTGCACGATGGATCGCGGAAAGGACACACCGGAAAAGCCATTAAAACCGTTATCAATATCGGTATCGGCGGCTCCGATCTCGGGCCAAGAATGGTTTGTGAGGCTTTGGCTCCTTACCAAGATAAAAACATTGCCGTCCGGTTCGTATCAAATATAGACCCGTCTGATATGGCTAGCGCTCTGAGCCGCTCCGATCCTGAAACGACACTATTTATTATTGCCTCCAAAAGCTTCACGACACAGGAAACAATGGCGAATGCAGCCCTCGCCCGGCAATGGATTTTAGAAAATCTTAAAGACGAAAATGCCATCGCAAAACATTTCATTGCCGTATCCAGCAATGAACAGGAAGCGACAAAATTTGGTATTGATCCGGGCAACATATTCACCTTTGGCGACTGGGTTGGCGGCCGTTATAGCCTTTGGTCATCCGTAGGGCTTCCCATTTGCATTGCCGCCGGTTTTGAAAACTTCAGAAGCTTGCTCGACGGCGCTTACATTATGGACAAGCACTTCCGGGAAGCACCTTTATCCGGCAATCTCCCTGTCATTTTGGCCATGCTGGGCATTTGGACTCGTAATTTCTGGGACGCGCAAAGCCATGCGATCCTGCCCTATAATCACTATCTTTCGCTTTTGCCCGCTTTTTTGCAGCAGCTCGATATGGAATCAAATGGCAAAAGCATTGATCGTAACGGCAATGAAATTGACTATGAAACAGGCCCTGTTATCTTTGGACAACCCGGAACCAATGGTCAGCATGCTTTTTATCAGCTCATTCATCAAGGAACAGCGGTTATTCCCTGCGATTTCATCGCAACGCTAGAAGGTGAAACGCAGCAACATAAAACCCTACTCGCTAATATGGTAGCGCAAAGCCAGGCCTTAATGCAGGGCCGCACGTCAAAAGAGCCGCACCGCTGCTTTGAAGGAAACAGGCCGAGCACAACAATCCTGCTGCCAAAACTGGACCCGTTTCATCTCGGTATGCTGCTTGCCCTGTATGAGCACAAAGTCTTTGTGCAGGGCCTTATATGGGACATTAACAGCTTCGACCAATGGGGCGTTGAGCTAGGCAAAGAGCTTACGGAAGATATTCTGGCAAAAGACAGAAACGAGGCAGACTCCTCAACAGAAGGGATTCTTGACTATATCCGAACCCATACAGGTAAACATGTGGTATAATTTCCTAGTGTTTACTCTAATGGGAACCATGTGCAGGAGTATTTCTATATGAGCGCTGAAACTTCCGGTTCCAGCCTTGAACGCGTTACGCAGCGCGAACTTGATGAAGTCATAAAAAAACATATGACTTTTATCAAGGGCATTCGTGGCGGTGCGCGCGCCGTTATGAAATTCAAAGATATGTCCGGTTTGCATTTTCGCGGCGCGGATTTGTCCCAAGCCGACTTTACCGGCTCTGTACTTACGGATGCTATCCTTACGCAGGGTACCTTTCAGGGGGTTTCCTTTTTTGCCTGCGATTTGCGTAATGCAGAGCTTGAAAACGCCAATTTCGTCCGCGCCGATTTTCGCGGCGCCTATGTCGCCGGAGCCAATTTAACTGGCGCGGATCTGGAAAAAGCAGATTTGCGCGAAGGCAAAATCATGGAGCGCGGCGCAAAAGGCGCGCTGGAAGATATGGGTTGGGGTGATGGCAGTCAAAAATCACAAAAAACCATCTTTGCCGGGGCCAAATTACATGAAACAAATTTATCAGGCTCCCGCGCCTCTGCGGCCGATTTTGCCGATGCCGACTTATCCGGCGTTATCGTCAAAGATGCCGATTTTAGCGGGGCAAACCTGGAAGGCGCGAACCTGTCTGACGCTGACTTTACAGGCTCTGACCTTAGCAATGCTAATTTAGCCTCTTCAATCATGACAGGCACCGTCCTCGCCATGACAGAAACGAGCGGCTCAAACATCAAAGAGGCCTTAACAGAAGACTCTATGGGCTCAAAAATAGAAGATCTTGAAAAAACGCTGCCGGAGCTCCTCGAAGATCATACCGCATGGGTCGCCACAGCCGGAAAGGACGGACAACGGCTGGATTTAAGTGGCTTTGACCTACGCTATATTCTGGATCTTGGGCAATATCCCTTAACAGCTATCAAGGCTATAGGCGCCAATTTTTTGAAACAAAATTTAGAGGGGGCCCAAATTCAAAGTGCCCAGCTGGACCGTGCCGATATGCGGGACTGTAATTTAAGAGATTCAGATATGCGCGGCGCTTCCTTAAAAAACACCAAACTGGCCCGGTCTGATTTATCAGACGCTAACCTGACGCCGCTTAAATTCACGAATAAAGACGGCTCTGAATGGCTGCAACGCGTTAATCTATCCGGTGCCAATTTGCGCTATGCCATATTACGCGGTGCTAATCTATCCGACGCCATCCTGTCCGGTGCTGATTTATCCTATGCCGTGCTGATTGATTGCGACTTACGCCGCGCTGACCTATCCGGCGCATTGCTAGATGGTGCCGATATGAACGGTTCCATGACGCAGGATGCCGCTATTGATGAGAAGTATAAGGGATAAAGCCCAAAAAATAGTTCCCTTACCTGCTCTCCATAATCTATTATTTCCCTATGCGAATCCGTCATCTGCCTGAAATTCTGGTGAATCAAATCGCCGCCGGTGAAGTCATCGAGCGCCCTGCTGCTGCGGTGAAAGAACTGGTGGAAAACGCGATTGATGCCAGGGCCACGCAAATTGAAATTGAAATTCGCGAAGGTGGCAAGAGCCTGATCCGGGTTTCCGATAACGGCAGCGGCATGAGCCGCGAAGAACTCGTTGCTGCGCTTGACCGCCACGCAACATCAAAGCTTCCCGATGATGATTTAATGCATATCAATTCCCTTGGTTTTCGCGGCGAAGCCTTGCCCTCTATTGCCGCGGTCAGCCGGATGAATATTAAGACGCGCATGAATGGTGAAAGCTGGGAAATTTCCATTGAAGGCGGGAAGAAACAAGACCCTGCCCCGTCCAACCACCCGTCTGGTACACAAATAGACATACGTGATTTGTTTTACGCCACCCCGGCACGGCTGAAATTTCTTAAATCAGACCGCGCCGAGTACATGGCGGTTAAAGATACGTTGCGCCGTTTGGCGATGGCCTTTCCGCATATTGGCTTTCGCCTGATCCATGATAGCAAAACCGCACTAAATCTCAGCGCGGCAAGCCCCAAAGAAAGGCTCGGCGCAATATTAGGACGGGATTTTGCCGATAACGCTATGCCAATTGAAGCCGAGCGTGAAGGGATTCACCTCACCGGCTATATCGGCCTGCCGACCTTAAATCGCGGCACGGCGCAATATCAGTTCCTGTTTGTGAATGGTCGCCCGGTTAAAGACCGCTTGCTGACCGGGGCCGTGCGCGGTGCTTATTCGGATGTGCTGGCGCGTGACCGCCATCCGATGCTGGCGCTGTTCCTTGATATTGACCCCCAAGATGTTGACGTTAATGTCCACCCGGCCAAAACTGAAGTCCGTTTTCGCGATGCCGGACATATTCGCGGCCTGATTGTCAGCACGCTGAAACACACCCTGCATGAGAACGGCTTTCAAACATCGAGCACTGTTTCAATGCAGGCGCTAGGGGCGATGAAACCTCACACAAACCCCAACCCCGGCCTTCCTTTTAGCAGTAGCCAGAGCTATATGGGGCAAGGCATGGCGGAAAAACCACGTCAGGCTTATGAGCCCTATCAGGGTTTACAGCCCGTTGCCAAAGAAGAATATGCTCCGGTGGAAGAACCTGCCACCTACCCCTTAGGCGCGGCGCGGGCACAGCTTCATGAAAATTATATTGTTGCCCAAACGCAAGACGGGCTTGTTGTTGTCGACCAGCATGCGGCTCATGAGCGCCTGACCTACGAACGGTTCAAAACACAAATAGCGGCGCAGGGCATTGAAAAACAAGGGATTTTAACCCCGGAAATCATCACTCTGGAGGAAAACGAAATGGCGCGACTACTAGAGCGGCAGCAGGACCTAGCAAAGCTTGGATTAGAAATAGAGGCTTTTGGAAAAGACGCGATTGCCGTGCGCAGTATACCCGCCATTCTGGGTGATAAAGTTGATATTCAAGGCCTGATAAAAGATATAGTCGATGACCTCACGGAAAATGACAGCACGCAAAATCTTGAAGAGCGCATTAATGAAATTCTTTCCACCATGGCCTGTCACGGATCGGTGCGTTCCGGTCGACGCCTAAATGGAGATGAAATGAACGCGCTGCTACGACAAATGGAACAAACACCAAACTCCGGACAATGTAATCATGGCCGCCCGACCTGGATTGAGATAAAGTTAAACGATATTGAAAAATTATTCGGAAGACGGTAAGAAGGCGCCGCTGACATGAACAAAGAACACAAAAAAATTACCCATATTTATGCTGCCCTAACGGTGTCACTTTTGATGTCATTTTTACCGATGATGGCAGCGGCGGCCATGGCATTGATTATGTTTACCGGCGTCTGGATTGCTGCTTACGCCCTCCGCAAAAAAGCAGATCATGACAGCCTGACCACCAATCATATGACTTTTATTATCCGCACCATGTGGATCGCCAGTTTCTTTGCCACGATCACCATGACCGCAGCCTGCATCTATGTCTTAAGCGTTTACGATCCTTCTTCTATCGGCGCTTGCGCCCAAACACTCATGAATAGCGGCGCAGCAGATATGACGGCCATGGAACTTGCTGTAAAGCCCTGCATGGATGAATTTATGAGCACCAATATGACTTATTTCATTAACGGCGCCGTTATGGGGGCTGGCCCTGTGGTTATATATCTGGGTTACCGGCTATCCAAAGGCCTCGCGCGCGCCCTCAAAGGCCACCGCATTGGCAATGTTAAAAGCTGGATTTAAAAAAAAGAGCCGCAGATTACTCCGCGGCTCTCTCATTAACAGGTAAATCATCACCGACCAGATCAAGAGCCTGCATTTCATAAAGCCTGCGGTAAACGCCGCCCTCGCGCTTTACAAGCTCATCATGCGTGCCTTGCTCGGCAATCTGGCCTTGGTCAAAGACCAGAATACGATCCACGGACTTGATCGTTGCCAAACGGTGGGCGATCGTGATGGTCGTTCTGCCCTCCATCAGCTCGGCCAGAGCTTTCTGGATATAATGCTCCGACACAGAATCCAGCGAAGATGTCGCCTCGTCCAGTATCAATATCGGTGCATCGGTCAAAATCGCCCGGGCAATCGCCACACGCTGCCGCTCACCACCGGAGAGCTTAACGCCGCGCTCCCCGACAAGGGTGTCGTAACCCTTTGGCAAAGTCTGAATGAACTCATGGGCGTAGGCTTTATGTGCCGCTTCCACGATTTCATCCATGCTCGCATCCGGCTTGCCGTAAGCGATATTCTCAACCAGCGAGCGATGAAACAGGATCGGTTCCTGCGGCACCAGCGCAATATTACGACGCAAAGATTCCTGCGTCACGGCGGCAATGTTCTGACCGTCAATCCGGACGGCACCGCCCTGCACATCATAGAGCCGCTGCACCAGCTTCACGAAGGTCGACTTGCCCGAACCGGAATAACCGACCAGCGCGATCTTTTCCCCCGGCTCAATCCGGATCGAAAAATCATCATAGATCGGCGTATCTTGTCCGGCATAAGCAAAGCGCACCTTGTCAAAGACAATCTCGCCCGCATCGCGCCGAAACTCACCGGCATCATCAGCATCGCGCACATCGTCCTCACGCAGCCAGAAAGAAATAACATCTTCCATCTCACTGGTCGCGCGCTGCAAATGGGCAATATGCATACCAATATCACGTAAGTAACCACCAATGATAAAGGAGCTCGTGAGCGCCAAGGCTATATCACCGGGCGTCGCCCTGCCATCACGCCACAGCCAGATTGTTAAGCCAATCATGCCGATCAACATCACCATCCGCAGCATATTACGGATGAAGCTGGCCGTTTCGCCGGTAAGCCATGCCTTTTGCGATACTTGCTTCCAGTCAGTGGCAACCTCCTCGAACAAAGCATCCTCGCGGGCTTCCGTACCAAAGGCCTTCACCGTCGGGTTTCCCGTAATCGTATCGGCGAGCACTGCCCCGACTTTAGTATCAGCCACAGCCGAAGCGCGAAAGCGCGGTGCCAGAATGCGGATCGACATCCAGACACTCATCACGCTATAGATAACAATCATTATCACGGCAAAGATACCAACTAGCGGCAGCTTTATCAGCAGCATAGTGCTCATACCAATCATGATAATCAGCGCCGGGAACAAACCGACATAGAGCGTGTCTCCGAACACATCGAACGCCCACATGCCGCGCGTGATTTTACGCACAGTCGCCCCGGCAAAGGCATTCGCGTGCCAGTCGGCACTAAAGCGCTGCACTTTACCTGCGGCTTCGGTCAGGATGTCGTAAAGATTACGCACCGCAAACCATGCCCAGAGCGAAATAGCGCCCCAGCGCAGCAAGTTAAAAGCAACCGCCAGCGCCGCGAATATGCCCAAATAAAGCAAGGCTTCATCCATAACGCCGGTATCACCGGCATCGCCGCCCACCAACACATCAATGATCTTGCCGGTATAAACCGGAACAAAGACATCGGTGATCGTGGCAACCGCCATCAGGACAAGCAAAGTAACACCGGCAAGCTTCCTACGCCGCCAGTAATGCCATGCATAATTCATGACTTCTTTATATGTTATACGCTCTAACATTTTCTTTCTTTTGAACAGAGCTTCTTAGGCTCTTTCACTCCTTTCAAACCAACAGATTATAAATCCGATCAAACCGGAGCCATTTTGTAAATTTTTAAAAAAGGTGAATCTAAAAAGGGAGGATTCAGTCCTGATTTTACACAAGGCCCGGTTTGCTGCTTGCTTCCCGGGCCGTCTAACGAAAACGCTAACTTATACGCGTATCGCAAAACCCGAGAATAACAGCAGATGTCACAGATGAAATATATCCGTATAGCATTGTCATTCTCTCTCGTTGTTGAAACCAAAACAGACAAAACCAATTGCCTGATTTTTCAGCATGCCATAATTTTTAAGGAAAGAAAAGAAAAATTGTGCGGCGCAGTAATCTAATTGTAGCTTAAATCCAGAAACACGCCTGCCGCATCCAAATCACGCAGCATCGCCTGCTGTGCCTTCTCCTGCAACGGCGCTCCGCCGTGTTCGGCCTCATTATAAATCTCGGCCTTATGATTTTCTTCAACATTGGCAGCATTGTAAAGCTGCTCTGCGCTCGCCTCCCGCGCGACAAAGGCCAGCGCCAGAACAAGCGAACCAGTCAAAACCGCCGTAAGCTGCAAAATTGTAAATGCCATATCATCCATAGCGGCAATCGCCGCAGATGTTTTCTCACGCGCCTCTACTGGTTGTTTCAAAGCGCTTAAGCCCGTTGTTGTTTCCAGCACCACCTCATGATTTTTCTCAAACCAATTCAGCCAAGGGTTCCAGCACTCTTCCTGACGCCGCGCCATGTCCTCAGGCTGATCGGCGCGATAACAAAGCAAATCCGTATTCATATAAGAGAGCAGCTTTTCGGTCATAACCAAACGTTCGCGGGAAACCTGATCCAGCGCTGTGGTTAAAATCTGGGTCAGCGGCATACTATCGGGAATAATATCATCGCCCTGTGCCGTCCATTCGGCGGCAATCGCAATGGCCAATTTTTCTGTCGGAGGAACAAGAGGTGAGCCGCCGGGCATCTTCACAGGCTTACCGTCCAGTTCAATAACAAAGCCGTTAGAGGCGGGCTCTATTGAAACCAGTTTGTAAAATTTCTTCATTTTTTCGGCTCTTCTTCCTTCGGCTTACCAATGAACTCGTAACAGGGGTGCTCCTCGGTAACACCAAGATCGGTCATGCTTAAAGCCAGAAATGCGGGATTAACAACGCCCAGCGCAAGCCCGCCCAGTTTTTCAAACAACGAAAATGTGTCTACGCCAATGGAAGGCTTTAGAATGGGGCCTTTAATATTAATCGCTGAGGCTATATCCAAAAAGGCAGGGTCTTTGGCTTTGGGTTCCAGCTTAAGATTTATTTTATTCTCAAAGATATTAACATCACCTTCGCCAATCACCGTCACCCGCGCTGTATCAACAAACAAAGGCTCTGGCCGGGCAATACCGTCTTCAATTTTAAAATCGGCAATCATGCAGTTCAGCGTTGTTTCAGAGTCATCATCCAATCCCGGCAACAGCGCGTTAACAAGACCACCGCCCCAAATATTAAAAGCGCCACTTGTCATCTCACCCTTACCGGCAACAAGAACGGCCTCTCCTTTAAGAGCTTTTATGAGATCATCATAAGTTTTACCTTCCGCCTCCACCGCCATATGAATATTTGCCGTGCCTGAAACATTCTCGCGTCCGAACATGGCTTTCTGAACTTGCCCGTAATCCCAGTTTTTAAGCGCGCTATTCATTTTTAATTTTGCCGGCAATGAAGCGGCATCAAGATTAAACGTGCCACTTAACTCGCCGCCGCTAAAATCACCGCTTAATAATGCTGTGGCTATTTGGCTCTTAAGTACGACATTCAAATTTACATTGCCCAGGCTTCCCTTACCGCCGCGTAATTCTTCCACGGCAACATCAAAATTCAGACCCAGCCCATAAAGATCTATAAGACCGTCACTCTTTTTAGCAGGCAGAGAAGCCATAAAATTATATATCCCTGCCAGCACAGCTATGTCTTCAAGGACAAGAACAGGAAAGTTAATATCGCCTTTTAAATATTTTGAAGCTGTTTTGAGGCTTGCCTGAAACCGGCTACCCCCGAATTCAAGATCAGCTTTTATATGGTTCTTTAAAATCCTTTTTTTGATGACAACCTCACCGGAAAGCGTGTTATCCGGCAGCCCCAGCGTATCAATCTGAAGTTTTACACCGCCCCACTTTACCCGCTCTGTTTTGCCTTGCGCGCTAAACTCACCAAAATTGATTTTAAAATCACTGCTATCAGATAACTTAAAAACGCCCCGATCCCGTTCCATCTCCATATGGACGGCAATGTCCTGCTCTCCGTAATGCCCGGCCACAATCAGGGCCGCGCCATCATCTACCGCTTTTTCTTCAAGAACCATCCGGTCTATCACCAGTTCATGCGCGCCAAAAATCCCCGGCGCGACATACAGGTTCTCTATATTCAGGGATTTAATGCGCTGGCGCGAAAACATCAGATCGAAAAAACCGGCTGAAAATTTTGCAACACGAATTGTAACAACAGCTTTACTCTCTCCGTCCTTACGCAATAAGATCTGCCCGGCATCCAGCTTCAGGTTAGGGAAAAAACCCATATGGTCAAATTCCCCGATTTCAGCCTGCAGGCCGGTGGCTTGCGTTATATAATCCTCAATGCCTTTTTTAAGCGCGGCATGATCTCCGCCCAGCTTAGCCAAAAGGGCAAGACTGATACCAAAAATAACCGCCAGCACCATGCCTATTTTAATAAAGCGCCTTACCCAGAAACCCAGCTTTGTTCGCCGCGCCAGCTTTTCCTGCTTCTCCTGCGCCTTCATGCGCTTTTCATCTTCTCTGAAAAGAACCATCTATTTATTCTCCGCAAAGGGGTCGCCTTTATAGACCGGATCAAACCCCATGGCTTTCCAGCTTTTCTTCAGGTCGTCCGGCAGCGGCGCGGTTAGATCCAGTGTTTTTTTCTCCAACGGATGATCCAAAACCATACGCTGCGCGTGCAGATGTAATCTTTTGGGGATTTTTAACCCCTCCAAATCTTCACTATTATGCCCACCGTATTTAGAATCTCCCAAAATAGGACAATTTAAAATATCGGCCGCATGAACCCGTATCTGGTGCGTACGCCCGGTACGAGGCCAAAAGGCCATAAAGGCCGCCGCGCTGCCCATACGGTCAATCTGAATAAAATCGGTGATGCCCATTCGGCCTTCTTCTTCGTCAATGACCATCTTGTCCTTAATCGGCCCTTTGACCTTGCCAATCGGCGCGCGCACAGTGCCATCTTTTTGTTCCGGTATGCCCGCCGTAATTGCCCAGTAAGTCTTACGAATATCACGATTTTTAAACGCGTCGCCCAGCGCCCTGACCGCTTCGGGAGAGCGTGCCATTAACATCACGCCCGATGTCGCCTTATCGAGCCGGTGAACCAACCGGGGCGGCATGTCCTTTTTATTCGTGAGCGCCGCCGACATACCGTCAATATGGCGCTTTTCTCCGCCGCCGCCCTGACTGGCAAGGCCGGACGGTTTGTTGATAGCGACCAGATCACCATCATCATAGATCACAAAAGATTTTATAAGCGCTACATCTTCAGGCGGCAAATTATACGGCTTTGGCCGCACCTTGTCTTCCATCGGCGGCAGGCGGATTTCCTGCCCCGTATTAAGGCGCGTATCGGCCTTGCCGCGCTTGCCATCCACCCGGATTGCGCCCTTGCGGATCAGTTTTTGCGCCAGCATATAAGGTAGCTCCGGCACGCATTTTTTGAGCCAGCGGTCTAGCCGCTGACCATCATCCTCCGGCCTTACTTCAATATGTCTCACTTCACTCATGTAACAAACATCCTTATTAAGGCCATACCCGCGAACAAGCCACCAATGGCCAGCATAACGGAAGCGCCAATATAAATTCCGGCAGATGCAAAAGCTCCGCGCTCAATCAGCAAAGCTGCATCCATAGAAAATGTAGAGAAGGTCGTAAAAGCGCCCAAAAGCCCCACTGTAAAAAACGCCTTGATAGCCTGCGGCGGATCGTAAACAAGCGCAAACCATGCAATCAGGCAACCCATAAGGAAAGATCCCAGCACATTGGCAATGAGAATACCGTAAGGAAATCCGGTGCCGAAAATATGGCCTGCGCCGCTATTGACAAAATGGCGCATGACCGCCCCTACCGCGCCGCCTGCGGCTATGGCAAAAATCGTGTTCATTGCTGCAACCAGCCTTGCCACTTACGGAGCAAACGGCGGATTTCATCAGAATTAGTCATCTCATAGGCCTCTTCATAACTGCACCAGCGCAGTTCATTTGACTCATCACTCAGAACAAAGTCGCTATCATCGGTTACGCGGAACAAATACCGCACATCATAATGTTTATGCTCCGGTTCGCCTTTTACATCATTGGCCGGAATGACATGAATATCAACATCCATAAGCCCGCCGCCAATGTCTTCAATCGCCGCGATGCCCGATTCCTCGATTGTTTCACGCCGCGCCACATTTTGAATATCACCCTCACCATCAGCATGACCGCCAAACTGCATCCAGATATTAAGCCCTTTGTGATGGTTAAGCAAAACGCGCTGCCCGTCCCGGCTAATGAGAAGCCCCGAACCGGTCACGTGTCCGCCGGCATGGTGCACCCGCTCAAAGCAATCCGGCGTCTTTTCAACAAAACTCATAAGCTCCCGCAAAGAAGAAGCCTCTTCCTCATCATGGGATTCATGATTTTGCAACGCTTTTAATAATGATTGCCGCTTCATGCTTGTTTTTCTTTTCGCCGCGATGCCCAATAATCAAGGCGCTTTTTGATCTCGCGCTCAAACCCGCGCTCAGGCGGATTATAAAAGCTACGGCGGTCCATGTCATCGGGAAAGTAGTCCTGCCCGGAAAAACCTTCTGCGCTATCATGATCATATTCATAACCCGCGCCATAACCTTCATTTTTCATCAACTTGGTCGGCGCGTTCAAAATATGCTTCGGCGGAGTCAGTGAGCCGGTTTCCTTTGCAGCGATACTGGCCGCCTTATACGCCGCATAAACAGCATTGGATTTCGGCGCGGTTGCGAGATAAACCAGCGCCTGCGCCAAGGCCAGCTCCCCTTCAGGGCTGCCGAGCCGCTCATAAGTTTCCCATGCGGTCAGGCACATGCTCATCGCCTGTGGTTCGGCAAGGCCGATATCTTCTGCCGCCATGCGCGTGATACGCCTTGCAATAAAGCGCGGGTCTTCCCCGCCCGCCAGCATCCGCGCAAACCAGTACAGCGCCGCATCCGCATCAGAGCCACGCACGCTTTTATGCAGCGCGCTGATGAGATTGTAATGCGCATCGTCATTTTTGTCGTAAAGCGGGGCGCGGCGGTTCACGAGCTTTGTCAGACCTTGCGTATCAAGCACCTCATTCTGTGCCAATATTTGCTCTGCCATGGTCAAGGCATAGCGCCCGTCACCATCGGCCATCGCCTTTAAAGAACGGCGCGCATCATCATCCAGAGGCAGCTCCTTACCGGCTTCCTTTTCAGCGCGGCCAAGCAAAATTTCCAGCGCCTCATCATCAAGGCGTTTAAGCACAAAAACCTGGCACCGCGAAAGCAGCGCCGCATTCAGCTCAAAAGATGGATTTTCAGTTGTCGCGCCGATGAGCGTAATCGTGCCGTCCTCAACCACAGGCAAAAACGCGTCCTGCTGCGATTTATTAAAGCGATGAATTTCATCAACGAAAAGCAGCGTCCCCTTACCATTACCGCGCCGCAATCGCGCCGCTTCAAAAACCTTCTTAAGGTCTGCTACGCCGGAGAAAATGGCCGATATTTGCACGAACTGCATATCCGTGTGATCAGCCAAAATACGCGCCAGCGTTGTCTTGCCACAACCCGGCGGCCCCCAGAGCAACATTGAGGATAAATGCCCGTTATCGACCATCCGGCGGATTGTGCCGCCCGTACCGACAAGGTGATCCTGTCCGGCAATGTCTTCGAGCGAGCGCGGCCGGAGCCGATCAGCCAAAGGGCGCGGGGTCTGTGCTTCCTGTTTTTCTGCTATGAATAAATCAGCCATATCTTTTTTAACCACGAATGAACACGAATAGACACTAAATAAAAAAAGCGGCACATATATAAAGGCCGCTTTCTCAAAACTCTGTAAACTATAGAAGGATTACCTTAAGCCTGCCGCCCCGATGGCAACGCCGGGCGCCGTTTTAATGACCCCCTCAAGCATAGCAGGCAGTGCCGCCTTTCTATTATTTTCATCCACTTCTCTTATATCAAAATATGGTTCTCCTATTGTTCTTCCATTTTTGACAAGGAACGTCAGCTCACATACAAGGCCTGTTTCTTTTGTATCAAAAGTACTCCAGCCCAGACTCCACTTTGAATTAATTTGCGTGGCCGTTATAAACCACGCCTCAACCCCTTGCCATTTTTTCCTGTCTGCTTCCAATTCAGCCGGCGTACCTGTTATCTCCGCATTACCGAGCCTTACTTTCCTGACAACCTCCGCTTTATTTGAAACTCTTATGACATCACTGGTATCAACGCCTTTCCTGCTCACAAGATAGCGTATTGATCTGACCGGTGTGTTAGAAGGTAAAGCCTTTAAGAGATCTATCCTGCTTTGGTCATTTTTCTCAGCCATCTCAGCCAGCAAGTAAGAACGATTTCCTTTTGTACTGCTACAGCCAGAAAGAACCCCAATTATAGCGACAGCGGCAAAAGCCACTTGAAAAGAACGGGGCATAATATTTCCCATGAGGACCTCCTTTATTTTTTATACTAAGACATGGCAATAGAATACATAACTACACAGAATGCAAGTTTTTTCGTAAAATAGTTACTTAGAGTGCGTAAAAAAGGCAGCCTCCCCGTAACCAGAGAAACTACCTTTTTAATAAGAATAAATTCTACTAGGCTTGTGCCACTTTAACGTCAGATAAATCTACAGAGGCCGGATCAAATGGCGTGTCATCACCTTCTTGCGTTGGGCCACTATCTTTACCTTTGGCTTCCGGATCGCGGTCAACCAGCTCGATCACAGCCATCGGCGCTGAATCGCCATAGCGGAAACCGGCTTTCAAAACACGGCAATAACCGCCAGAGCGATCTTTGTAGCGTTCCGCCAAAACATCAAACAGCTTCTTAACCTGCGTTTCATCACGCATGGTGGACATGGCCTGACGACGCTTGGCAAGGGATTTTTCAGGAGCCACTTTACCCTGTTTTCCAAGAGTAATAAGCTTTTCCACAAACGGGCGCAATTCCTTTGCCTTAGGCAAAGTCGTCACGATCTGCTCATGCTTGATCAATGATGCAGCCATATTAGCCAGCATGGCCTTACGGTGCGGTGAAGTACGGTTCAGCTTGCGCTGTTTAATGCGGTGTTTCATCAGCAGTTTCCTTTTTCTATCGTCGCTGCAGCCTCACAGGGTGAGAGCTATTTTATTTTCCTTCTGCATGTACATCATCACAGAAGGATGCGGGCACCACGCCCTTTTTAAGGTTTAGTATGGATCTTCGATCTTTTTCGCCAGATCTTCGATATTTTCCGGCGGCCAGCCTTCGACCTGCATACCCAGATGCAAGCCCATCACAGTCAGGACCTCTTTGATCTCGTTCAAAGATTTCCGGCCAAAGTTTGGCGTACGAAGCATGTCGCTCTCGCTCTTCTGTACCAAATCACCAATATAAATAATATTGTCGTTTTTGAGACAGTTCGCACTCCGTACTGACAGTTCCAGCTCATCAACCTTACGCAACAGATTTTTGTTAAAGGGAAGGTCTTCTTCTTCCTTCTTCTCTACAGTTTCCTGAGGCTCATCAAAGTTAACGAAGACCTGAAGTTGGTCTTGTAAAATGCGAGAGGCAAAGGCAACCGCATCTTCCGGCGTAATAACACCATTTGTTTCCACCTGGAATGTCAGTTTATCATAGTCGGTAATCTGACCAACGCGGGTATCTTCCACGTTATAAGTCACCTTACGTACCGGTGAAAACACACTATCAACAGGAATAAGACCAACCGGGGATTCTTCCGGGCGGTTGTGTGCGGCCGGGCGGTAGCCCTTACCTGTATTCACAGTCATTTCCATTGATAATTTTGCGCCCTTATCCAGAGTACAAATAACCAGATCCGGGTTCATGATTTCGATATCAGCACCGGCTTCAATCATCCCTGCCGTTACCTCACAAGGTCCTGCAGCATTCAAGCGCATTTTCTTCGGCCCCATGACATGCATACGCACAGCAATGGCTTTAATGTTCAGAACGATGTCAGTAACATCTTCGCGCACACCTTCAATTGAGGAAAACTCGTGCAACACACCATCAATTTGAACCGCCGTAACAGCCGCGCCCTGCAATGAAGAGAGCAAAATACGGCGCAGCGCATTACCAAGCGTCAGACCAAAGCCCCGCTCCAACGGTTCTGCTACAATTTTGCCAATCATTTTCGGGTCAGCGCCATGGTTGATTTCAATTTTTGACGGCTTAATAAGTTCCTGCCAGTTTTTCTGTATCAATGTCTTTCTCCTTCAAGTTTTCAGTGATTATTTTTCTAATCACTACTCACTAATTATTTTTACACTCTTCTACGTTTCCGTGGGCGACAGCCATTATGCGGAACCGGTGTAATATCCTGTATCGATTTAATAACAAAACCGATAGCCTGCAGCGCACGCAGTGCAGATTCACGACCTGAGCCTGGCCCCTTAACACGAACCTCAAGGTCTTTCATGCCGTGCTCCTGCGCCTTGCGGCCCGCATCTTCTGCTGCCACACCGGCAGCATAAGGCGTTGATTTACGTGAGCCTTTAAAGCCCATCGTCCCGGCAGACGACCAGGAAACGACGTTACCCTGCGCATCGGAAATTGTTACGAGTGTGTTATTAAAGGTCGCGTTCACATGGACAATCCCCGATGTGATATTCTTTTTGACCTTTTTCTTTACTGCTGGTTTAGCCATTTTCTATCCCTTTCGCCTTACGCTGTTTTCTTTTTACCGGCGATCGGCTTGGCCGGGCCCTTGCGAGTGCGCGCATTTGTACTTGTGCGCTGACCACGTACCGGCAAATGTGCACGGTGACGCAGACCACGATAGGATTTCATATCCATCAGGCGCTTTATGTTCATGGAATGCTCCCGGCGCAATTCCCCTTCAATCAGGAAGTTGCCGGATTCTATTTCCTTACGAATTTGATTAAGCTCATCTTCTGTGAGCTGATTCATCCGCCGGGCATGATCTATACCAATAGCGTCACAAATCTGACGGGCGGTCGTGCGTCCAACACCATGAATATAAGTAAGCGCAATAATTGCGCGCTTATTATCAGGTATATTTACACCTGCAATACGAGCCATAATTTTTCTCCAGTTTTTCTTTCAGCTTTGACGGCTCTCACCGCAAAACCTAGGGCCAAACCGTAAACAGATCCGCGCGTTAAGCTTTCTCTGGTCCGGTTTGTATACCGTTAAACACTTACCTTTATCTAGCTACAACCCCTTTAAAACCAAAGGACACAGCACGACAAAGATACCTCTCCATTAAAGAAGATGCCGCATTATAGGAATTCTATGCCTTACGTCAACAAAAAAATGCCGCATTTAAGACCAGAAGCGTACTAGTAAAGAAAAAATGTCATCCTGCGCCCTAAGGGGCCGGATCTATGCCCCGCCGCTGACTGCTGACGGGGCGGAGTCCTTTCCCGTCAAAATCGCCTCAATCTGGCTAGTAACAGCTTCGATCGACTGATTACCGTCTATTTTAGGAACAGCGCCCTGCGCTTCATAATAAGGCAAAACCTTGGCCGAGTAGTCATTATATTGCTGCAAACGGGTTTTCAGGGCACCGATATTATCATCACTGCGCCCCTCTTCGGCAGCGCGCTTTTCTACACGCTCAATGATTTTGCCCTGATCAACATCAAGTTCCATGACAATATCAATTTTTTTGCCACGCGCGGCCAGCATCTTGTCCAAGGCCTCCGCCTGCGCCACAGTACGGGGGAAACCGTCAAATATCACGCCGCCCGCACATTCCGGTGAATCAATACGCGCTGCGATCATATCAATGACAATCTCATCAGAAACAAGCGCGCCGCTATCCATGATTTTCTTCGCCTTTTTACCCAGATCTGTCCCCGCCTCAATTTCAGCGCGCAACATATCACCGGTGGAGAGCTGCTGCAGACCGTATTTATCCTGAATAATTTTGGCCTGTGTGCCTTTTCCGGCAGCAGGCGGACCGAAGAAAATAACATTCATCGCCTTTTATTCCCTCTTAGTTTGGATTTTTTGACAAGCCCCTCATATTGATGAGCAATCAGATGAGAGTGGATTTGCCCCACCGTATCCAGCGTCACCGTCACCACAATCAGCAAACTGGTACCACCAAAGTAAAAGGGCATGCTGTAACGGGCCAGCAAAAATTCCGGCAACAGACAGATAAACACCAAATAAAGCGCACCCACTGTCGTAATACGCGTCAGAACGTGATCGAGATATTGTGCTGTCGGCGCCCCCGGCCGAATACCCGGTATAAACCCGCCATGCTTTTTAAGCATGTCAGAATTTTCCTGCGGATTAAACACGACCGCCGTATAGAAGAAGGCAAAGAAAACGATCAACCCCCCATAAAGCATCATATAAGTCGGCTCACCATGTTGCAGAAAACGCGCTATGCCCGCCGTTAAATCACCGCCCTGCGCGCCACTAAAGCCGACAATCGTCAAAGGCAGCAAAAGCAGAGAAGATGCAAAAATCGGCGGAATAACCCCGGCCGTATTCATTTTTAGCGGCAAGAAATTCTGGTCACCCATAAACATGCGGTTACCCACCTGTCGCTTGGGATATTGCACCACAACGCGCCGCTGCGCTCTTTCCATGAACACGATCAGAACAATAACACCGGCAACCATCGCCGCCATAAGCAGCAATTCCAGAGGGTTAAACTGCCCCTGGCGTCCCAGCTCCAATGTGCTGGCTATGGCACGCGGCAGTTCAGCAACAATACCAGAGAAAATAATCAGCGATATACCGTTACCAACCCCGCGCTGGGTAATCTGCTCACCCAGCCACATCAGGAATACCGTACCCCCAACAATTGTAACCACAGTTGAAATACGGAAGAAAAATCCCGGATCAATCACAGCAGAGCCGCTAGAGCCCTGCAAATTTTCAAGCCCTACCGCCAGCCCGTAAGCCTGTATCGCCGCCAGCAGAACTGTAAAATAACGGGTATATTGATTGATTTTCATGCGCCCGGTTTCGCCTTCTTTTTTCAAGGCCTCAAGCTTGGGCGACATCGAGGTCGCAAGCTGCATAATAATCGATGCCGAGATATAGGGCATGATATTCAGCGCGAAGATGGTCATACGCTGCAGCGCGCCACCGGAAAACATATTGAACATATCAAGGATACCACCGCCCTTTTGCGAGAAAATCTCGCCCCAGACCTCCGGGTCAATTCCCGGCACCGGAATATAAGTACCAAGGCGGTAAACCAGCAATGCGCCCAGCACAAACATCAAGCGCTGCTTAAGCTCCGTGGCTTTGGCAAGCGCCCCGAAATTGGCGTTTTTGGCTAATTGTTCAACAGCAGAAACCATAGTGATACCCTCGTTATTTACGCCATCATCCTAAACTTCGTAGAGATGAAGCAGCTTCATGAAGATTCTTCATTTCACTCAAGAATGACCACAATAAGTTATAAACTCTAGAATAAATAGAGAAAACAAAGGGGACTCGCAAGCCCCCTTTTAAAACTATTCCTTAATTTTCTAGATTATTTCTTGGTTTTTGCCGCAGGCTTTTCGTCTTTTGCCTGGACTTTGGCCGTTTTGCCTTTGCTTGGGCCTTTGATTTTGGCCTCAATAATTTCGACCTTACCACCCGCTTTTTCAACAGCAGCAATGGCAGATTTAGTCGCTCCGCCGGCAATTTTAAGCTCAATTTTGGCTTTCAGTTCACCATTACCAAGCAAACGTACACCGTCTTTTTTCCGGCGAATAACTTTTGCCTTAACCAGAACTTCTTCATCAATGGTTTTTTTCGGGTCAATGACCTTATTATCAATGGCTTCCTGCAAACGGCCCAGGCTAATCGTTGCCAGTTTTTTGCCAAACGGGTTGTTAAACCCGCGCTTGGGAAGACGTTTATACAGCGGCGTTTGCCCGCCTTCAAAGCCCTTAATCGACACACCTGAACGGGATTTCTGCCCCTTCTGGCCCTTACCGGAAGTCTTACCTTTACCTGAACCGATACCGCGCCCAACACGCATGCGTCCGGTGATAGATCCGTCCTTCGGTTTTAATTCGTTGAGTTTCATTGCCTTTAACCCTTTAATTCTCTAGGCCGCATCTACGATACGGACCAGATGTTTAACCTTTTCAATCATACCGCGTACGGACGGCGTATCTTCCAGTTCGCACGTACGATGCATTTTATTCAACCCCAAACCAATCAACGTTGCGCGCTGATCTTTCGGACGGCCAATAGGACTGCCAATCTGCGTTACCGTCACGGTTTTACCAGACGGTTTCTTTTTCGCAGGGGCCTTCTTCGCAGCAGGCTTTTTCGCCGCTGTTTTCTCTACTGCCTTCTTTGGTGGTGTTTTCTTTTTTATTTCTTTTTCTTCAGCCATAGCCCTTATTCCTCTTCGCCTTTAGCCGCAGCTTGCTCTTCCCGCGAAGCGCCAGCTTCACGATTTGCTACAATTTCGCTAACCTTCTTGCCACGACGGGCCGCAACCTGACGCGGGCTTTGCAGATTTTTTAACGCATCAAACGTTGCATTTACCATGGAATGAGGATTGCTAGACCCAATGGCCTTGGCAACAACATCCTGCACACCCAACGCTTCAAAAACAGCACGCATAGGGCCACCGGCAATAATCCCGGTACCTTGCGGTGCCGTACGCAAAAACACTTTACCAGCACCGTCCCGCCCTTTTGTATCATGGTGCAATGTACGGGCCTCACGCAATGGCACGCGAATCATCTGACGTCGCGCCTGCTCCGTTGCTTTCCGTACAGCTTCAGGCACTTCCCTGGCCTTGCCCATACCAAAACCAACACGGCCTTTACCGTCACCAACAACCATCAGGGCAGCAAAACTAAACCGGCGCCCCCCTTTAACAACTTTAGCCACACGGTTAATACCGACAAGGCGTTCCATGAACTCCGAGTCTTCACCGCGCTTTTGTTGTTCTGATCCTCTTCTAGCCATATTATTCTTGTCCTTCCTTAAAACTCAAGACCGCCATCACGGGCACCATCTGCCAAAGCCTTCACTCGGCCATGATATAAGAAACTTCCGCGATCAAACTGTACTTTGTTAACACCGGCCTTTTTCGCACGCTCAGCAATCAGTTTACCAACTTTGCCTGCAGCGTCCTTATCCGAACCTTTTTTCAACTTCAGCTCTTTATCCAGCGATGAAGCGGCAGCAATCGTTGTGCCCTTGATATCATCAATCACCTGCGCATAAATCTGCCTGCCGGAACGAAAAATAGACAAACGCAAACGCACTTCACGTACGGCATTGCGCTCAATATTCACCTGACGCAACTTATTACGTGTGCGATATCCCCGGCGCTGTTTTGAATTTAATTTCTGTGTCATTACCTTGCTTCCTTATTTCTTCTTGCCTTCTTTACGCAGGACAAACTGACCTTCGTAGCGAATACCTTTACCTTTATAAGGCTCTGGCGGACGGTAAGATTTTATTTTTGCCGCCACGGACCCTACTAATTCTTTATCAATCCCGGTCACTGCAATTTTTGTCTGCTTTTTATCAACCACGACCTCGACACCTTCCGGAACCGGGTATTGTACATCGTGACTAAAACCAAGCTGCAGCACCAACGTTTTGCCCTGCATATTTGCCCGGTAACCAACGCCTTGAATTTCAAGGTTTTTGGTATAGCCTTCATTGACACCAACAACCTTATTACGAAGCAAAGCCCACATTGTACCCCAAAGAGCACGCGCCTCACGGCTTTTTGACTTTGGATCAACTTTGACCTGCTTGCCCTTTTCTCCGTCTTCAAGCCTCACAGCAATCTCATCATGAACACGCAGACCAAGCTCACCCTTTGGGCCTTTGACCTTCACGTCCTGACCGTTCACTTCGACGGTAACGCCATCGGGAATGGCTATAGGGTTTTTCGCTAATCGAGACATCTTTTTGTCCTTTTAAAATCTCTGGCTTTTAAAATCTCTGGTTTCTAAATATCAGGGCCTAATAAACCTGACAGAGTATTTCACCACCTACATTTTGCTCACGTGCCTCATGGTCAGCCAAAACACCTTTCGGTGTTGAAATAACCGTAATACCAAGGCCGTTATAATAACGTGGCACTTCATTCACACCGAAATACACCCGGCGTCCAGGTTTGGACACACGTTTGATTTCGCGAATAACCGGTTCGCCGCTATCATATTTTGGCTCAATCTCGATCTCTTTCTTATTATCGCCGAGATCGACAATATTATAGCCACGAATATAGCCGCTCCGTACCATCACATCCAATACGGATGCTTTATGGTTAGAAGCAGGCACTCTTATTTTTTCTTTTCCCGCATGCATGCCGTTCCGAAGACGGGTCAACATATCACCAAGGGGATCACTCATAGTCATCTTGCGATATCCTCCTAAAACTTTCTACCAGCTTGACTTTGTTACGCCGGGCAATTCCCCGCGCAAAGCCAGTTGTCTCAATGCCAAACGCGACAACCGGAACTTCCGGTGATGAGCGCGCGGGCGACCAGTTAATGCACAACGATTACGCTCCCGCGTTTTCGAAGAATTACGCGGCAATTTTGCCAATTTCAGCGTAGCCTGAAAACGCTCTTCCATAGGCGCTTCCTTATCATAGATAATAGCCTTCAGACGTGCGCGCTTGCCTGCGTTCTTCTTAATCAGGCGGCGACGTTTCAGGTCTCGTTCTACAGCACTAGCTTTTGCCATTTTTTTTCCTTTTCTCTCTCTTTAATCCTTGAATGGAACATCAAAACCGCGCAGAAGCTCCTTTGCTTCTTCATCTGTATTGGCGGTTGTACAAATAACAATATCCATCCCACGAATTTTATCGACCTTATCGTAATCAATTTCCGGGAACACTATATGCTCCTCAATACCCATGGCGTAATTTCCACGACCATCAAAAGACTTTCCGTTCGTACCGCGAAAATCGCGAACCCTGGGAAGTGCAACTGTTACAAGCCGGTCAAGAAATTCATACATGCGCTCACGACGCAACGTCACTTTAACGCCAACCGGCATATTCTCACGCAGCTTGAAAGCAGCGTTAGCAGCCTTGGATTTTGTAATCACCGGCTTTTGACCGGTAATCAGCGCCATATCATTCGCCGCACCGTCAATCAGGCCACGGTTCTGAGACGCTTCGCCAACACCCATGTTGATCGAAATTTTTTCAAGACGCGGAATAGCATGCTCGTTCTTATAACCGAACTTTTCGATCATGCGCTTTTTCAGCTCTTTTTCGTATCTCTCTCTAAAACGCGATTGCATTTTCTTACTTCCTTTTACTCAACTGTCTCGCCCGAGCGTTTCGCCACGCGAACTTTTTTACCATCTTTCAACGTCTTGTATCCCACGCGGGTTGGCTTGTCTTCTTTCGGATCCACCAGCGCTATATTTGAAACGTGAACTGATTTTTCAATACTCTCAATGCCACCCTTTGGGTTTAATTGTGAAGGTTTGCGGTGTTTTTTCACAACGTTAACACCCTGCACAACCACACGACGCACCGCTGTCAAAATCTCCAGCACTTCACCTTTTGCGCCCTTGTCCTTGCCAGTCACGACAACAACCTGATCGCCTTTTTTGATTTTCATTTTCGTTTTAGCCATTACAGCACCTCCGGCGCCAGAGAGATAATCTTCATAAAGCTCTTGCGGCGCAATTCACGGGTTACAGGGCCAAAAATCCGGGTTCCGATTGGCTCTTTATTCGCACTAATCAAAACACAGGCATTGGTATCAAAACGAATGGACGTGCCATCGTCACGGATCAGAGGCTTGGCTGTACGAACAACCACAGCATCCAGAACCTGACCTTTTTTAACCTTACCGCGCGGAATTGCTTCCTTCACGGAGACTTTCACAACATCACCAATGCGGGCATAACGACGGTGTGAACCGCCCAAAACCTTAATACATTGGACCTGCCGTGCGCCGCTATTATCAGCGACTTCCATTCTTGACTCAGCTTGTATCATTTGTCTTCACCCTTCTTTTTGGATGCGGCTTTCTTTTTTGTTTCTTTTTTAGCGGCAGGCTTTTCTTCCTTAACGGAATCCACCTTAGCCTTCGCAGGTGCTTTTTTAGGGGACTTCGCCACCACAGCACCAGCCGTAATCACTTTCCATGTCTTACGCTTTGAAATCGGGCGACATTCCTCAATCTGGACACGATCACCAATTTTAAAAGCATTTCCCTCATCATGCGCCGCATACTTATCTGTGCGCTTGATATATTTTTTATAAACTGGATGTTTATAACGACGCTCAACAAGAACAGTAATTGTCTTGTCCATTTTGTCGCTAACGACATCACCTTCCAAAATACGTTTAGGCATTCTCTCTAACTCCTACTTTCAAGCGGCCTTGCCATCAGATTTTTTTGCCGGAGCTTTCTTCGCTACTGCTTTCTTTGCAGGAGCCTTCTTCGCTGCGGCTTTTACGGGCGCTTTAACAACGCCACCAGCCTGTTGACTTATAAATGTTTTCACGCGGGCAATATCCCGACGCACAACTCGAACTGTTGACGTATTCTCAAGCTGTCCCTGAGAGAGCTGAATCCGCAAATTAAATTGCTGCTTCTTCAGGTCGAGCAAAGTCTTGCTCAACTCATCAACTGTCTTTCCTTGTAACTCTTCTGCTTTCATGACCTACTCCTTACCCGCCTACGCGAGCAATAAATTTCGTTTTAATTGGCAATTTTGCTGCAGCCAACGCCAACGCCTCACGCGCTACAGGCTCGCTTACACCATCAAGCTCAAACATAATCCGGCCTGGTTTTACGCGGCAAGCCCAAAATTCAACAGAGCCCTTACCTTTACCCTGCCGTACTTCCAGCGGCTTTTTCGATACCGGAACATCAGGGAAAATACGGATAAACACTTTACCCTGTCTTTTCATGTGACGGGTAATCGCCCGGCGTGCCGCTTCAATCTGACGCGCTGTAATACGATCAGGCTGCAAAGCTTTCAGGCCAAAAGCGCCAAAACTTAAACTCGACCCACCCTTGGCATCGCCATGAATGCGGCCTTTATGTTGCTTCCTGTATTTCGGTTTCTTTGGACTTAACATTATTTTTCTCTCTTAATAACTCGCTACTAATTCCTTGGCATGCCGCCTTGTGAATCCTGTACTCTTTTGTCACGTGCCATAGGGTCATGCTCCATGATATCGCCTTTATAGATCCAGACTTTTACGCCAATAATACCGTAAGTCGTCAAACCTTCAGCAACACCATAATCCAGATCAGCCCGCAATGTGTGCAACGGCACACGGCCTTCGCGGTACCATTCAGTCCGGGCAATATCAGCCCCGCCCAAACGACCCGCCACAGCAATCCGAATTCCCAATGCGCCAAGACGCAGTGTGGACTGCACGGCCCGCTTCATAGCACGACGGAAAGATACCCGACGCTCAAGCTGCATCGCTACACCTTCAGCAACCAGTTGCGCATCCATTTCCGGCTTACGAATTTCAACAATATTTAATGACACATCACTACCGGCAAGCCCTGATAACTTGCGACGCATCTTCTCAATATCAGCACCTTTTTTACCAATAACCACACCCGGACGCGCTGTATAAACAGTCACCGTCGTGTTTTGCGCAGCGCGCTCAATAATAACCTTACTAATCCCAGCCATTTTCAAGCTGTCTTTCACGTATTCGCGCAACTTCAAATCCTGTACCAGCTTCTCGGCATAATCCTTGTCCGAAAACCAGCGAGAATCCCATGTCCGGTTAATGCCTACGCGCATTCCAATTGGGTTGACTTTCTGTCCCATACTTAAGCTTCCTCTTGTTCTCTGACAATAACGGTCAGACGGCTAAACTGTTTTACGATGCTTGCAGACCGGCCACGAGCGCGGGCACGAAACCGTTTCATCATAACGCTTTTTCCTACGGTGGCTTCAGCCACAATAAGGCGGTCCACATCCATACCGTGGTTGTTTTCCGCATTGGCAACAGCGGCCTGCAGAACTTTTTTCACATCCGCAGCAATGCGTTTGTTAGAAAACTCAAGGTCAGTTAACGCCGTTCCCGCTTTCTTGCCACGGATCATCTCCGCTACAAGATTAAGCTTGTACGGGCTGGTACGCAGATACTTGGCCATCGAACGTGCCTCGTTATCAGCTTGCCTTCTTTTATTTGCTACCTGTCCCATAATTTACGCCCTTTTCGCTTTCTTATCAGAACCGTGGCCATGATAAGTACGAGTTGGAGAAAATTCGCCCAATTTGTGACCAATCATTTGGTCTGTCACCAAAACCGGAAGGAATTTTCTACCGTTATAAACACCGAACGTCATACCAACAAATTGCGGTAATATCGTTGACCGGCGTGACCATGTTTTAATCACTTCATTTCTGCCGCTGCCGCGCACTGCTTCAACTTTTTTCAGCAGGCTTCTTTCAACAAACGGACCTTTCCAAACACTACGTGTCATAACTCAAATCACTCCTATTTCTTACTCTTCCTGCGACGAATAATGTATTTATCCGTTGTTTTACCTTTTTTACGGGTCTTGTAACCCATCGTCGGCTTACCCCAAGGGGTCACCGGATGACGACCACCCGCAGATTTACCTTCACCACCACCAAGAGGGTGATCGACCGGGTTCATCGCCACACCGCGTGTATGCGGACGTTTTCCGAGCCAGCGAGACCGACCCGCCTTACCCTTGTTCGTATTCATATTGTCCGGATTGGAGACCGCACCAATCGTGGCCATACATTCCTGACGAACAACTCTGAGCTCACCGGATGGCAGTTTAATCTGCGCATAACCCTGATCACGCCCTACAAGTTGCGCATAAGTACCGGCAGACCGGCAAATCTGCGCGCCCTTACCTGGCTTCATTTCAATATTATGAATGATCGTACCAACGGGCATATTTTTCATACGCATCGCGTTACCCGGCTTCACATCGGTTTTCTCACCGGCAACAATTTTATCGCCTGCAGAAAGACGCTGTGGCGCGACAATATAACGCTTCTCGCCATCTTCATATTTAACGAGCGCAATAAAAGCCGTGCGGTTAGGATCATATTCAATCCGCTCAACCGTACCAACCATATCAAATTTATCGCGCTTCCAGTCGATCATACGGTAACGGCGCTTATGTCCGCCGCCACGATGGCGCGCTGTCATGCGACCATGATTGTTCCGGCCGCCAGATTTTGTCAGCCCTTCAGTCAGCCCTTTTTCCGGCTGGCCTTTCCACAACTCACTACGGTCTGTGATAATCAGCCGCCGTGTGCCGGGGGTCATTGGTCTAAACTTTTTCAGTCCCATTTTTTTAGCCTTTTTCCTTAAATTCCGGTCTTATATTCCTGTGCCAACATCAATTGTCTGGCCTTCTTCCAACGTTACAACCGCTTTCTTTATGTCACTACGGCGGCCAATAATGCCTTTGAAACGTTTGTTCTTACCTTTTTGTATCAGCGTATTTACGCCTTTAACTTTCACACCGAACAGCACCTCCACAGCCGTTTTAATTTGCGGCTTGGTCGCTGTTTTAGGCACGCGAAACGTCACCTGACCATATTGCGAGCCCATGGTCGATTTTTCTGTCACGATAGGACTGGAAATAATGTCATACATCCATTCCGCCGCTTCTGTTTTCTTTGCCTTGGCAGCCATCGTTCTTAACCTTTCAATCTTTCCGTCAAATCACTCACGGCATCCTTCGTCAGTATCAAAGTATCGCGGCGCAAAATGTCATAGACATTTGCCCCTTGCGAAGGCAGCACATCAATGCGCGGCAAGTTCGCCGTTGCTCGTGCAAAATTTACATCAATTTCTTTACCGCCAACAATCAGCGCTGAATTAAAACCAAACTTACCTATGGCTTCAGCCATAGGCTTCGTTTTATGGTCCTTGGCTTTTGCCTCGTCAAGAATAATTAACTTACCCTCTTTGGCTTTGCTGGACAGCGCCATTTTCATCGCAAGTTGACGAATTTTCTTCGGCAGACCTGTGGAATGGTCACGCGGATGCGGGCCAAAAACAACGCCCCCACCACGGTCCTGCGATCTTTTCAGATCACCAGCACGAGCACGCCCCGTACCTTTTTGTGCCCATGGCTTCTTACCAGTACCGGTGATTTCACCGCGGCCTTTAACTTTATGTGTACCAGCACGACGCTTATTGAGCTGGTATTTAACCATGCGATGCAAGATATTGTCCTGCACCTCAACGCCGAACACAGCATCATCCAGCGCTATATCACCGGCGGCCTTGTTCTCTATGTTCTTGACTGCGACTTTCATCGTTATTTATCCTTTTTTTCTTCTTCAGCTGGCTTTTCAGCTTCAGCAGACTTGGCCTCTTCCTTAACGTCTTCTTTAACGGCTTCGGCTTCTTTAGGTTTTTTTTCTTTGACCTCTTCTGCAGGCGCAACAGCTTCTTCAGTCGCCGCTTCTTTTTCAGCAGAATTATCTTCTTCCTTAATAGCGTCACTTCTCAAACCGGCAGGACTTGGCACATCTTTCGGCAGAGCCCGTTTCACTGCATCAGCGATGAAAACCCAACCGCTTGTAGAACCAGGAACAGCGCCTTTGATCAGAACCAAATTTTCTTCCAGATCAACAGCGACAACTTTCAAATTCTGTGTCGTAACAGTTTCGTCACCCATATGGCCGGCCATTTTTTTGCCTTTAAAGACCTTACCCGGATCCTGACACTGACCAGTGGAACCATGGGCACGGTGAGAAATTGAAACACCGTGGGTGGCCCGCATGCCGCCAAAGTTCCAGCGCTTCATGGCGCCCTGAAAACCCTTACCCTTTGAAGTGCCCGTCACATCAACAAACTGACCTGGGACAAAATGATTAGCACCCAGCTCATCGCCAACTTTAGGCAGGTTTTCCGGATCAACCCGGAACTCAGCCATTTTTTTCTTTGGCTCAACTTTGGATTTGGCAAAATGACCGCGATTAGCCTTGGATGTACGCTTTACCTTTGCCGTACCAGCACCAAGCTGCACTGCCGTATAGCCATGCTTGTCCTGTTCACGTATCGAAACAACCTGACAATTATCAAGCTTCAGAACAGTCACAGGTACATGCTTCCCATCTTCATCAAAGATGCGGGTCATACCTTCTTTTCTTGCAATAACGCCCGTTCTCATTATTCAGGTTCCTTTTAAGCGGCTACCGCTTGTTCCATAATTTTAATTTCCACGTCAACACCGGCCGGAAGATCAAGCTTCATCAATGCATCAATCGTATCCGGTGTTGGCTGAACAACATCTAAAAGACGCTTATGAGTCCGCATTTCAAAATGTTCCATAGATTTTTTATTAACATGCGGACTACGCAAAACCGTAAATCTCTCGGTTCTTGTTGGTAGCGGCACCGGCCCGCGCACAGACGCCCCCGTGCGCTTTGCCGTGTTCACAATTTCCTGGCTCGACTGATCCAAAATCCTGTGATCAAAAGCTTTTAACCGAATTCTTATGCTTTGCGTATCCATTTCAGTCTTTCCTACTCAATAATCTTCGAAACAACGCCGGCGCCGACCGTGCGGCCGCCTTCGCGGATAGCGAAGCGGAGGCCTTCTTCCATCGCAATCGGACAGATCAGCGTGACATTCATTTTACAATTATCACCAGGCATAATCATTTCAGTGCCTTCGGGCAATTGCACATCACCGGTCACGTCCGTTGTACGGAAGTAAAACTGCGGACGGTAATTCGTGAAGAACGGCGTATGACGGCCACCTTCGTCCTTGCTGAGGATATAAGCCTCGGCTTCGAACTTGGTGTGCGGGTTAATGCTGCCCGGTTTACAAAGAACCTGACCACGCTCAATCTCTTCGCGTTTTGTACCACGTAAAAGCGCGCCGATATTATCGCCAGCCTCACCGTGATCCAGCAATTTGCGGAACATTTCAACGCCGGTGATCGTCGTTTTTTGTGTTTCGCGAATACCGATGATCTCAATTTCGTCACCAACATTAATCACGCCTTGCTCCACACGGCCCGTAGCAACAGTGCCACGACCGGAAATGGAGAACACATCTTCAACAGGCATCAAGAAAGGCTTGTCGATATCGCGCGATGGCTGAGGAATGTAATCATCAACAGCAGCCATAAGTTCCTTGATTGAGTTCTCACCAATCTCAGGATCGCGGCCTTCAACAGCAGCCAGCGCGCTACCCTTAATAATAGGAATATCATCGCCAGGGAAATCGTAAGAAGACAAAAGCTCACGCACTTCCATCTCAACAAGCTCCAAAAGCTCATCATCATCAACCTGATCAACTTTGTTCAGGTAAACAACAAGTGACGGAACACCAACCTGACGCGCAAGCAAGATATGCTCGCGGGTTTGAGGCATAGGGCCGTCAGCCGCATTCACAACCAGAATAGCGCCGTCCATCTGCGCAGCACCGGTGATCATGTTCTTCACGTAATCGGCGTGGCCAGGACAATCCACATGCGCGTAGTGGCGCTTGTCTGTCTCATATTCAACGTGCGCTGTCGCAATCGTAATACCGCGCGCTTTTTCTTCTGGCGCCTTGTCAATCGCATCAACAGACTCGCCGGCACCAAACGTCTTCGCCAGAGCCGCGGTCAGCGTCGTCTTACCATGGTCAACGTGACCAATAGTTCCAATGTTCGCATGCGGCTTATTACGTTCAAACTTTTCCTTACTCATGACTTTCGTCCTTTCTTCTCTCTAAAATTCT